>NZ_BSFE01000006.1:0-204322 GCF_027922185.1 Maricaulis virginensis
TTTTATGGGGAGGTGGATCGCCGCAAGGCGGCGAGACGGAGGGGCGCCGCGCCAGCGGCGATGTGTCAGCGACAAGCTCCACCGCCTCCCGGCGCTCGGCGCCGGCCCCTTCGACCCGCGGCTAACGCCGCGGCCCACTTCCCCACGAGGTGGGGAAGAAAGAGAGAGTGACGCTTTCCCCGGATTTATTCCGGGGTCTGGCGGCGTTTCAGAAGCAGGCTCAGCCGGGCCCCGGCACAAGGCCGGGGGAAGTGGAGCGAGCGGAGAGAGTGGACAAAAACAGCCCCAGACAGACAAACGCCCACCTCATCTCTCCGCCCCTTCTCTCCGCCCCAGCCCGCACCAACCCACAACAACCCGCCCCGAAAACCCGCGCTTGCACGTCTCCGAAAACGCTGTACTTTAATTTGTAAAGTTCTTGGAGGACATCATGTCGAACGATGCCGATCTTGCCTATCTGCGCTCTGTGGCTGAAGCCGGCCAGCAAGCACCGTCCCTCGCCGGGCGTTTCTTCATCTGGTGGGGCGGGCTCGCCGCGCCGGCGCTTCTGGCGCACTGGTTCATCATCACCGGCCAGGCCGGGATCGAGCCGAACCTCGTGGGCTTTGTCTGGATGGCCTACGGGCTGATCGGCATGACGGGCACCGCTTTTCTCGGCCGCGCCCTGCGCAACAAGCCCGGTATGGGTGCGATCAATAATCGCGGCGAGAGCGCGGTGTGGAACGGGGTGATGTGGCTGGTCGCCGCCTATGCGATCGGCGCCGTTGTCGCGCTGGTGCTGGGACGGGGTGACATGATCCTGTTCGACACCATCCCGCTGGTCGCCTTCGGCGGCTATGGCGTCTCCTTCTGGGTGTCCGCCAGCCTGGGCGGACCGCGCTGGATGCGGCCGATGTCCTTGATCGCGTGGCTGGCCTGCGGCGGCGGTATGAGCCTGGCCGGCACGCCGGAGCTTTACCTGTTCAGCGCCGCCGCGGTGGCAATCCTGGCCATCGCGCCCGGCGTCATCCTGCTGCGCGGGGAACCGGCCGGCGAGGCGGCGTAGATGGGCGCCGAATTCGACGCCTCCCGGATCGACGAGACGATCCATGGCCGCCTGCGCCTGGGCATCATGGCGCTGCTTTCGGCGGCAAGCAGCGCCACCTTTGCCGAGATCAAGCAGAAGACCGGTGCCAGCGACGGCAATCTCTCGGTTCATCTGAGAAAGCTGGAAGATGCGGGGTATGTGTCGGTCGAGAAAAGCTTTGTCGACCGCAAACCCCAGACCCGCGCCGCGCTGACAGAAGCGGGTCGAAAGGCCTGGCTGGCCTATCTCGACCAGCTGCGGACACTGCTCGGCGACACGCCTGGAAACTGAAGCCGCTCAGGCCGCCAGCCGGCTGCGCTCATGGGTCCAGGCGATCACATCGCCCTCATGACCCGCCTGCACGAAGCCCGCCTTTTCCAGCACCCGGTGAGCGGCATCGCGATCGTCGGGTGTGCGGGCCACCACCTGTTTCACCGTGTCGTGGGAATAGGCCCATTGCAGGAGTGTGTTGACCGCCTCGGTCGCCAGCCCCTGCTCGCGCCAGGAGGTCAGCATGGAATAGCCGATCTCCACCACGCCCTCGGCATCCGGCGCGCCCATGAAACCGCCACTGCCGAGCAGGCGGTGCATGACGGGCGAGATGAAGACCCAGGCCCGCCAGCCGGTTTGCTCGGGGTGAGCGTCCAGTGTCTCGCGGAGCCGGCGCATCGCCGTCTCATCGGTCAGCTCCGGTGGCCAGGACGGTTCGGGCTCGACCTCGAGCGCGTCGAAGAAGGCCTGGCGGTCATCGACCTGCAGGGCCGCCAGACGCGGGTCCAGCGCGACCAGCCGCAGGCGCGGCGAAGCGATTTCGATCTGTGTCGGCATCAGCGCTTGGTCCATGTCCCGGCCTTGCGTCCGGACAGCCGCAGCTGCCGCCCGGAACGTCCATCCTGATTGTGCCCGAAACGGGCCCGCTTGTCCGCCGGAAATCCGGCCGGCGCCCGTATCGCAGCTGTATCGCAGCCCGCCGCCTGCGGCACAGGCGAATCACGCAGAGTCTAGGCGGGCTTCACGTCGGCTTTGCGACAGCGCCGGGGGCTTTGCGACAGCGTCAGGCCTGCATGGTCCAGCCTTCCACACCCATCGCCGCCTGGCGGATCGCCTCGGTCAGGGTGGGGTGCGGATGGCAGGTGCGGGCGATATCTTCGGACGCCGCCTGGAATTCCATGGCCAGGCAGATCTCGGCAATCATCTCGCCGACATTGGCCCCGATCATGTGGGCCCCCAGGATTTCGTCGGTCCCGGCATCGGCCAGGATCTTCACGAAGCCTTCGGTCTGGTGATTGGTGCGCGCCCGGGAATTGGCCTGGAAGGGGAATTTGCCCTTCTTGTACTTGCGGCCTTCCGCCTTGAGCTCTTCTTCGGTCTTGCCGACCGCGGCGATTTCCGGCGCGGTGTAAACCACGCCCGGGATGACGCCGTAATTCACATGACCGGCCTTGCCGGCGATGCGTTCCGCGCAGGCCGTGCCTTCATCCTCGGCCTTGTGGGCCAGCATCGGGCCGCTGGTACAGTCGCCGATCACCCAGACATTTTCCGCAGACGTACGGAAGTGGTCATTGGCGATCACGCCGCGCTTGTCGGTCTCGATGCCGACATTCTCCAGGCCCAGACCTTCGGTATAGGGACGGCGGCCGATGCAGACCAGAACCGTGTCGGCTTCCAGCGTCCTGGCCTCACCGCCTTCGGCCGGCTCGATCGTCACTTTCAGGGTGTCGGCATCGGAGGCATCGACGCCCGTGACCTTGGTGGAGAGATGGAATTCCATGCCCTGCTTGGCAAAGATGCGCTGGGCGTTCTTGGCCAGCTCGCCATCCATGCCCGGCAGGATACGGTCGAGATACTCGACGACCGTCACATCCGCGCCCAGACGGCGCCAGACCGAGCCCAGTTCCAGGCCGATCACACCGGCGCCGATCAGCACCAGCTTGCCGGGGACTTTCTCCAGCGACAGCGCACCGGTGGACGACACGACCCGCTTCTCGTCGATCTCGACACCCGGCAGCGGAGTCACCTCGGAGCCGGTCGCAATCACGATATGCTTGGTGTCGAGCGTCTGCTTGCCCTCTTCGGTCTCCACCTCGACCTTGCCCGCACCGGCGATGCGGCCCTTGCCGACGAGATAGTCGACCTTGTTCTTCTTCATCAGGAATTCGATGCCCTTGGTCAGGCCATCGACGGCCTCGTCCTTCTGCTTGAGCATTTGCGGCAGGTCGAGTTCCAGACCGCCGGTCCTGATGCCCAGGCCGGCAAATTCCTTGTCCGCCGCTTCATACAGCTCGGACGCGTGCAGCAGGGCTTTCGAGGGGATGCAGCCGACATTCAGGCAGGTGCCGCCGAGGCGTCCGCGCTTTTCCACGATGGCCACCTTGAGGCCCAGCTGGCCGGCACGGATGGCACAGTTATAGCCACCGGGGCCACCCCCGATGATCACGACGTCGTAGGGTTCGGACATGGTCGCCTCGCAAGAGCTGGAATGATCGGTCGGACTTGCAGCCTATATGCCCATGATCGTGCGCAAAAGTAAGGCCCGATCTGCCCCGATTGGCAGCTTCGCGCGCAAGGCAGGCATGCACGGATCAGTCAGGATCCCGCGTGAAAACGGATCCGGCCAGCACGAGCACGGCGATGACGGTGAGGTCGAAGGCGTTGAGCCCCCATTCGACCAGATTGGCGCTGCCGGAATAGGCACGGTCCATGCCCGGCTGCTGGAACCAGTAGAGCGAGAGGAGGAAGTCGACCGTGAAGGCGATCGCATACACGGGCAGGGCCAGCCATGAGCGCAGGAGGAGCATCAGCGCCGCAAGCGCATAGCCGCCGACAAAACCGCCCCACACCAGGAAGTACCACAGCGGAAAACTTTGCAGCATAGTCGCCACATGCTCGTCGATGGCGAACGGACCGTCTCCGCTGAGCCGGTAGGCCATTGTGCCGCTGAACAGCAGCACTGCATAGCTGACCCGGAGCACGACCAGGCCCTTGAATACCGTCGAGAACGCAGTGGTTGCACGCATGAAAAACTCCCGCCGGAAGGCTTAACCCAATCCGGCGGGAGCTCTGGGAATAAAGAAATTTCGGGCGGTGAGGACCTTGCCGGCCTAGAGGTCGAACAGCATGCGTTGCGGGTCTTCCAGGTTTTCCTTCACGCGGACGAGGAAGGTGACGGCTTCCTTGCCGTCGACGATGCGGTGGTCATAGCTCAGCGCGAGATACATCATCGGCTTGATCACGACCTGGCCGTTCTCGGCGACCGGGCGCTCCTGGATCTTGTGCATGCCCAGAATGCCCGATTGCGGGGCGTTGAGGATCGGCATCGACATCAGCGAGCCGTAGACGCCGCCATTGGAGAGCGTGAAGGTCGCGCCCTGCATCTCCTCGATCGACAGCTTGCCGTCGCGGGCACGCTTGCCCAGACGGATGATTTCCTTCTCGATCTCGGCCAGCGACATCTGGTCGGCATCGCGCACGACCGGCACGACGAGACCCCGGTCGGTGCCGACCGCCACGCCCATGTCGTAATAATTCTTGTAGATGATGTCGGTGCCGTCGATCTCGGCATTGACCGCCGGGATCTCCTTCAGCGCCGAGACACAGGCCTTGATGAAGAAGCTCATGAAGCCGAGCTTCACGTCGTGCTTGGCGACGAAGGCTTCCTGGTGGGCCTTGCGGGCGGCCATGATGGCCGACATGTCGGCCTCGTTATAGGTGGTCAGGATCGCCGCGGAATTCTGGGCATCCTTCAGGCGCTTCGCGATCGTCTGGCGCAGACGCGTCATGCGGACGCGTTCCTCACGCGGACCGGTTTCGCGCGGCGCGGCAGACGGGGCCGGAGCCGACGGCGCCGGGGCCGGAGCGGAGGTCGAGGCCTTGCTGGCGGCTTCCGCGGCCTTCAGCGCATCGCCCTTGGTGATGCGGCCATCCTTGCCGGAGCCTTCGATGGAACCGGCATCCAGCTTGTTCTCCTCGATCACGCGCGAGGCCGACGGCATGGCTTTCTTGTCGCCGCCCGAAGCGGTTTCAGCCTTGCTGTCGTCCTGGCTGTCCGAAGAGGCCGCTGCCGAGCCGCCGGCACCTTCCGCGATCTTCGCGACGGCATCGCCCGGAGATACGGTATCGCCCTCGCCGACCAGCAGTTCGGCGACCTTGCCGGCCACCGGCGACGGCACTTCGACGGCCACCTTGTCGGTCTCGATCTCGACCAGCGCCTGGTCGATCTCGACCGTGTCGCCGACCTTGACCAGCCAGGAGCCGATCGTGCCCTCGGTGACGCTTTCACCCATTTGCGGAACGGTCGCCTCGACCGTCTCGCCGCCCTTGCCGCCATCGGCCGGCTTGTCATCGGACTTCGGCTTGGCGGCCTTCTTACCGGCATCAGACTCGGCCGGCTTCTCCTCAGCCTTGGCGCTATCCTTGTCGCCGCCCCTGGTGGCAGCCTTGCCACCGGCATCGAGCACGCCCAGCTTGGCGCCGATCTCGACCGTGTCGCCTTCCTGGGCGGAGATTTCGCCCATCACGCCGTCTTCCTCGGCGCGGACCTCGACGGCGACCTTGTCGGTTTCCAGCTCGACCAGGACATCGTCCCTGGAGACGGCATCGCCGGTCTTCACCTGCCAGCTGCCCACCGTGGCTTCGGTGACACTCTCGCCGAGCTGCGGAACGGTGATATCGGTCATGTCGGTTCTTCCTCTGTCAAAGAGAATGATCGCGCGCCCTAGGCGAGGGCTTCGTCGACCAGAGCTTCCTGTTGCTGCTTGTGCTTGGCGGCGATGCCGGTCGCCGTCGAGGCGGTCGGCGCACGGCCGACATAGCGCGGCCGCTCCGCCTTGCCCTCGATCTTGCCGAGGACGTATTCGATATTGGGCTCGACGAAGGTCCAGTAGCCCATATTGCGCGGCTCTTCCTGGCACCACACGACCTCGGCGTTCGGGAAACGCGCCAGCTCGGCCATCGCCGCCTTGTACGGGAAGGGATAGAGCTGCTCCACCCGCATCAGGTAGATGTCGTCGATGCCGCGCTCCTCACGGGTCTCCAGCAGATCGTAATACACCTTGCCCGTGCACATCACGACGCGGCGGATCTTCTCGTCGGCCTGCAGCTTGATCGAGGTCTGGCGGATCTCGCCTTCCGGCCGCTTCTCGTCGGCATCGTCCCACAGGACGCGGTGGAAGGAGGAGCCCGGCCCCATCGCGGCCAGCGTCGACACGCAGCGCTTGTGACGCAGCAGGCTTTTCGGCGTCATGATCACCAGCGGCGAGCGGAAATTGCGGTGGATCTGCCGGCGCAGGATGTGGAAATAGTTCGCAGGCGTCGAGCAGTTGGCGACCTGCATATTGTCTTCCGCGCACAGCTGCAGGAAACGCTCGGGGCGTGCCGAGGAGTGCTCGGGACCCTGGCCCTCATAGCCGTGCGGCAGCAGCATCACGAGGCCGGACATGCGCAGCCATTTGCGCTCGCCGGACGAAATGAACTGGTCGATGATCACCTGGGCGCCGTTCACGAAATCGCCGAACTGGGCCTCCCACATCACCAGCGTGTTCGGGGCCGAAAGCGAGTAGCCGTATTCGAAGCCCAGCACCGCCTCTTCGGACAGCATCGAGTCGATGACTTCGTATTTCTTCTGCTCGGGCGCCAGATTGTTCAGCGGCGTGTAACGCTCGGCCGTTTCCTGGTCGATTATGTGCGAGTGACGCTGCGAGAAGGTGCCGCGGCCGGAATCCTGACCGGACAGGCGAACCGGGAAGCCTTCCGTCAGCAGCGTGCCGAAAGCCAGATGCTCGGCCGTCGCCCAGTCAATGCCCTCACCCTGCTCGATCGCCTCGCGCCGGCCGTTGATGACCCGCTTCAGCGTGCGATGGATATTGATATCGTTCGGGATGCGGGTCATCGCATCGCCGACCGCCTTGAGGCGCTCGATCGTGGCCGAAGTCTCGCCGCGGCGCTCGTCATCCTCGGGCAGGCCCAGGCCCGACCAGCGGCCGTCCAGCCAGTCGGCCTTCTTCGGCTCGAAATCCTTGCCGGCGTTGAACTCGTTTTCCAGGAAGGTGTCGAACTCGTTCTCGATCGCCTCGGCCTCGGCCGCGGTGAGAACGCCCTCTTCCATCAGCCGGTCCTGGTATTTCTTCCGCACCGGCGGCATGTCCTTGATGATGCGGTACATGATGGGCTGGGTGAAGGTCGGGTCGTCGCCCTCATTGTGGCCGTAGCGGCGGTAGCAGATCATGTCGATCACCACGTCCTTGCCGAACAGCTGGCGGTATTCCGTGGCGATCTTGGTGGCGTGGGTGACGGCTTCCGGATCGTCGCCATTCACGTGGAAGATCGGCGCCTGGACCATCAGCGCCACATCCGACGGATAGGGGCTGGACCGGCTGTCCTTCGGGTCGGTGGTGAAGCCGATCTGGTTGTTGACGATGAAGTGGATCGCGCCACCCGTACGGTGGCCGCGCAGGCCGGAGAGGCCGAAACACTCGGCTACCATGCCCTGGCCGGCAAAGGCCGCATCGCCGTGCAGCAGCAGCGGCAGCACGGAGGAGCGCGGCGTGCCCGGTGCCTTGCGGCAATTCTCTTCCTGCTTGGCGCGGGCCTTGCCCAGCACAACCGGATCGACCGCCTCGAGGTGGGACGGGTTGGCGGTCAGCGACAGGTGCACCTTGTTGCCGTCGAACTCGCGGTCCGAGGAGGCGCCGAGATGGTATTTCACGTCGCCGGAGCCGAACTCTTCCTCGCCCTGGGTATTGCCGCCCTGGAATTCGTGGAAGATCTGGTGATAGGGCTTGCCCATCACGGCGGCCAGGATGTTCAGGCGGCCGCGGTGCGGCATGCCGATGATGATGTCCTCGACACCCATCGCGCCGCCGCGCTTGATGATCTGTTCCAGCGCCGGAACCATCGCCTCGCCGCCATCGGCACCGAAACGCTTGGTGCCCGGATAGCGCTTGTGCAGGAACTGCTCGAAGCGCTCGGTCTCGATCAGCTTGGACAGGATCGCCACCTTGCCCTCGGGCGTGAAGGAGATGTCCTTGTCCGGCCCCTCGAAGCGGGCCTGCAGCCAGGCTTTCTCTTCCGGGTTGGAGATGTGCATGAACTCGACACCGATCGGGCCGCAATAGGTGCGCTTGAGGATGTCGAGCATCTGGCGCGGCGTGGCGGTCTCAAGGCCGAGATAGCCGTCGATGAAGATTTCCTCGTCCAGCGCCGCCCCGGTAAAGCCGTAGGTCGCCGGGTCCAGCTCGGCCTGGTAGCCGAAATCGGTCAGCCCCAGCGGGTCGAGGTCGGCCGCCAGATGGCCGCGCATGCGATAGGCGCGGATCATCATGATGGCGCGGATGGAATTCTGGGTCGCACGGCGGATTTCTGCCGCGTCGGCGCCCGGGCTGGTCGCGGCGACATGCTCGGCGACCTTGTCGACCATCGCCGCCTCGTCCGGACCGATATCGCCCAGTGCCGAGACCAGATCGCCATTGGCCGCCTTCGGCCAGCCGGGCCGTTTCCACGCCGGACCGCGCGCCGCATGGCTTGCATCGGCCGGGGCATCGCCCATGGCGTCGAAGAAGGCTTTCCAGCTCGGCGGCACCGAGCCAGGGTCCCTGGCATAGGCGGCGGCCATCTGTTCGAGATAGACGGCGTTGGCGCCCTGCAGGAATGACGTGTCCAGGAAGGACTGGTTTTCGGGGGATCGGCTTTGGTCAGACATTGGGGGAAAGGGCCTGAGTCAGGAGTGTGTCTGTATGCGTCGCTACACAAGGACGGTTAAGCAATCATCTAGGACGGATGTCCAACGAACAGTACCGTTTTCCCCCGGTCTGCTGACAACTTGGTGACAGTGGGGTTTGCAGGGACGAGCCGGTACCCCCCTGCTCCCAGGGGAGAGGGAGGCGTGCCTCAGGGCAAAACATCGGAGCGCACGAAAAACCCCGCCCCGGTTTCCCGGAGCGGGGTCTTCTGAGGTCGCGATGCGAGAAGAGACTAGCCCTTCAGCAGCTCCGCCAGCGTGGTGCCGAGGCGGGCCGGGGACGGCGAAACCTTGATGCCGGCCGCTTCCATGGCTGCGATCTTGTCTTCCGCGCCGCCCTTGCCGCCGGAGACGATGGCACCGGCATGGCCCATCGTGCGGCCCGGAGGCGCCGTGCGGCCGGCGATGAAGCCGACGGTCGGCTTCTTGCGGCCCTTCTTGGCTTCGTCGGCCAGGAATTGCGCAGCGTCTTCCTCGGCAGAACCACCGATCTCGCCGATCATGATGATCGACCGGGTCTCGTCGTCGGCCAGGAATTTTTCCAGTACGTCGATGAATTCGGTACCCTTCACCGGGTCGCCGCCAATGCCCACCGCCGTGGTCTGGCCGAGGCCGACCTGGGAGGTCTGGAACACGGCTTCATAGGTCAGCGTGCCCGAACGCGAGACGACGCCCACCGAACCCTTCTTGAAGATCTGGCCCGGCATGATGCCGATCTTGCACTCTTCCGGCGTCAGGATGCCCGGGCAGTTCGGGCCCAGCAGCATCGACTTGGACTTGTCCAGCTTGGCCTTGACCTTGACCATGTCCATCACCGGAATGCCTTCGGTGATGCAGACGATGAACGGGATTTCCGCATCGATCGCCTCGATGATCGCGGCACCGGCACCGGCCGGCGGCACATAGATCACGGACGCGTCGGCGCCAGTGGCTTCCTTCGCCTCGCCCACAGTGGCGAAAATCGGCAGTTCCGCGGAGGCATCGAGACCCGAGGTCCAGCTTTCGCCGCCCTTCTTCGGGTGCACGCCGGCCACCATCTGGGTGCCGTAGTATTGCAGCGCCTGTTCGGTGTGGAAGGTGCCCGTCTTGCCGGTCAGGCCCTGGACGATGACCTTGGTGTTCTTGTCTACGATGATCGACATTATTCGGCCTCCTTCACGGCGGCGACAATCTTCTGGGCGGCATCGTCGAGATCGTCGGCGGCGATCACGTTGAGACCGCTTTCATTGATGATCTGCTTGCCTTTTTCGACATTCGTGCCTTCCAGGCGCACGACCAGCGGCACCTGCAGGCCCACGTCCTTGACGGCCGCAACCACGCCTTCCGCGATCACGTCGCAGCGCATGATGCCGCCGAAGATGTTGACCAGGATGCCCTTCACATTCTTGTCGGCGGTGATGATCTTGAAGGCCGCGGTGACCTTCTCCTTGGACGCGCCGCCCCCGACATCGAGGAAGTTCGCCGGCTCGGCGCCGTAGAGCTTGATGATGTCCATCGTCGCCATGGCCAGGCCCGCGCCGTTGACCATGCAGCCGATATTGCCGTCCAGCGCCACATAGGCGAGATCGTACTTGGAAGCCTCGATTTCCTTGGCGTCCTCTTCGGTCGTGTCGCGCAATTCCATGATGTCCGGATGACGGAACAGCGCATTGCCGTCGAAGGAGACCTTGGCGTCGAGCACGCGCAGGTGATGGTTCTCCATCACGATCAGCGGGTTGATCTCCAGCAGGCTCATATCCTTCTCGGTGAAGGCCTTGTAGAGCGTCGGGGCCAGTTCCATCATGTCGTCGCGGGCGACGTCATGCAGGTGCAGCGCTTCGGCGATCCGCACCGCATCGCCCTGGGTGACGCCGTATTCCGGATCGATGTCGATCGTGTGGATCTTTTCCGGCGTATCGTGCGCGACCTGCTCGATATCCATGCCGCCCTCGGTGGACACCACGAAGGCGACCTTGCCGGTCTCGCGATTCACCAGCAGCGAGCAGTACAGCTCGCGGGCGATGTCGGCACCGTCCTCGATGTAGAGGCGGTTGACCTGCTTGCCCTCGGGGCCCGTCTGGTGCGTCACCAGCGTATTGCCGAGCATTTCCCTGGCGTGGGCGATCACCTCGTCCTTGGAAAAGGCCAGGCGCACACCGCCTTTGGCATCCGGGCCAAGTTCCTTGAACTTGCCCTTGCCGCGACCGCCGGCATGGATCTGCGACTTCACCACCCAGAGCGGTCCGGGCAGCTTGTCGGCCGCAGCAGCGGCCTCGTCGGCGGAGAAGATGGCAACGCCCTCGGCAACCGGTGCACCGAAGGTCTTCAGGACGGCTTTCGCCTGATGTTCATGAATATTCATAGATGGGGCCTCGCGGGAGGATAAAAGCGAAGAAATGGCCAGACAGGACCCGCCTTATAACACTGGCCCGGCCAAGCGCAACGCATTCGCCTGCGCCGCACCTGACTAGGCCGGACGGCGGTCCTGATCGCCGGCGTTTTCGACGATCCGGGCCAGCGGCAGGGTCATGGGCGGGCGGGGCAATTCCGCATCCGGAGCAATCGCGGCGCCGGAAAAATACCGCACGCCGGCAGCAATCGCGACCTGCAGAAAGCCGGTATTCCCGACCTCGGCCAGCGCCGTTTCCGCCTTCATGGCCCGGGCCGAAGCGGTCCAGTCGGTCAGCGCCGCGACCTGCGCATCGTCAGGTCCGCCCTCATTGATGCGCGATGGCGTATCCGCATCGAACACACCGACCCCGCAGCCTTCGAAACGCTGCAGATCGATATCGCCGAAGGGCAGCTTGACCATCAGTTCGGCGGCCAGCGGTTTCAGCGAGCGGAAGATTTCCTGGGTGCGGCCGATCGGCGCGCCGGCAGGTACGCCCTCGATCCGCAGCCGGAAGAAGCGGCGCATCGGTGCGGGAACCGACTGCAATACGCCGATATAGTCCAGACGCCGCGACACGGAGACCAGCGTGGCATGGTGCACCGGGATCACCACGGCGCAGGGACCGCCGGCCGTCCGGGCCTTCTGGAAGCCGCGCTGGGCGGCGCGGGCGACGGCCCTGTCCAGCATGTGGTGCAATTCCGGCTCGTCGCGCCCCATCAGCGTGTCGCGGCCGTGGACCGCAAACCCGTTCACCACCCGGCGGGCGATGCAGACATTGTGGATCAGCGCACCACGCCGCGCATCCCAGACCGGCCGGAAGACGATACTGTCCCAGGGCAGCCTGCCGGCAGCCGGGGGCGCGGGCCGGACAGCGGCACCGGCGGATTTCTTCGTACCCGCCTCGACGGCCTGCCAGCGCGGCGCTGTCTCTCGCGCTGCCCCGGTCTTGTCCTCCGGCGCAGGCCCGGCAGCGGCACGGGACTCGTCCTGCGCCTGGGCGACAATCTCCAGCAGTTCGGCCGTGGTCACGCTGCGTGCATCGGCGACCAGTTCGATCATCTCCAGCCGCCGGTCGCCGAGGAAGAAGCGCTCCAGCTCGGCGGCGATGCCGGTGACGCGAGCCTCGGCCGCATCCGGATCGAGGATCGCGAACACGATCATGAAACCGCCGCGGCAGCGGATCACCACATCGGCCGCATCGATACGCTTCTCGATGAAGTGGGCCGCGACCTCGTAGATCTTGTCGCGCAGGCGTGGCCAGTCCTCGCCGGCCTCCTCGCGAACCCGGTCGAGATTGAGGAACCGGAACTGCCCCATATCGACAGAGCCGCGCCCCGCCAGCACGGTCTTCAGCTTGTTCTTGAGTTCCGGCGACATGGCAGCACTTCCCCGGGGACCCGATCCCGCGCCGCGAGGCTAGCCTGCAAGGTCTTGCCAATCGGTAAGCCGGCCGTGGCCCGCGTCAGGCCGCGTCGCTGGCCCTGTCGCGCAGATCGTCGAGCAGGCAGGGCTGCAGCGGCACCGGCAGGGTCGAGGCCTCGCCGACCGCATCGCCGATGAACACCTGGAAACCGGCATTCAGGCCGGCGTCGAGCTGTTCGAACGTCGCCACATTGGTCAGGCAGCCGCGGGCACCGAAGCGCTCGATCGACACCGCCTCGGCGGTCAACTGCTTGAGCACGTTTTCCTTGATATGCCCGCTCGCATCCGGCGCCGGCAGCTCGGAGGAAAACAGGGTAATGCCGCAATTCTCGAACCGGCCGAGCTGGATAGTCCCGACGGGGATCTTGGCCAGGATGTTCGAGCCGAAACAGCGCATGGCGCGGAACAATTCCTCCATCTGGCCCTGGGGCGCACCGTCCGGGATGTTGTCGACCCGCAGGTAGAAATACTTGCGGACCTTCTGGGGCATGCATTGCAGGATGGAGAAATAGCGCACCCGGTCCGACGGGCCGATAATCGTGTCGTAATTGACCGGGATGGCGATGGCGCACTTCATCCCCTCTACATAGCGCCGCATGAAGCCGCGCTGGGCGGCGATCGCGACGGAATGGTCGAGCAGCCGGTGCAGGTCCGGCGCCGCATTGCCCAGCAGCGTATCGCGCCCGAACAGCATGCGGCCACGATACTTGCGGCGGGCCAGGCAGAAATTGGCAGTGATATAGCCGAAGCGCACATCCCAGGACGGCATGAAGACAATGTCGTCCCAGGTCTTGTCGAGATCGGAGAAGAGATCGGCGGTCGAGTGCGACCACCGCTTGGCGGCAACATCGAAATCGGCGGAATCGGCGCCCGAGAGCGCCAGAATGGAATCGTCCGGCGCGTCGCTGTAGAGCCCGGCCAGATCGCCGCGCCAGTGGCCGATCGACGAGGACACGGCGGTCCCGGCGGCCTTCTCGTGCTTGAGCGCCTGCCAGTGCCCGACACTCCTGGATTTTTTTGCGTCCTTGCGCACCGGCTTGCGGCGGGCGGCTGAGGCCGCCTTGTCGTCCTCGGCCGAGCCCCCTGCAACCATGTCCGCCAGTTCGGCCATCGAGACGGTCTGGCTCTTCGAGGAGATTTCCAGGCGCTGCAGGATGCGGTCGCCCAGGAAGAAGCAGTTCAGCTCCTGCGAGATCACCTCCGTCTGCGCCGCCGCGTCATCGCCGGTATAGTCTGCAAAGATGATGATGAAACCGCCGCGGCAGCGCAGCATCACATCGTTCGGCCCGAGCCGTTTCTCGATGAAATGCGCCGCGGCGCTGTAGACCTTTTCGCGCAGATTGTCCCATTGTTCGGCGGCTTCGGCGCGAACCATATCGAGATTGATCCACTGGAAATGCCCGATATCGACCGAAGCACGCCCGGCGAGCGCGGTCTTCAGGCGTTTCATCGTTTCGACATCCATGGCGGCGACCTGTGCTGCGGTTCTCCCAAGGCTCGAAAGAGCGGTACGGAAACATTCCGATGCTAGCCAGCATGCTTCACGAAACTCCGAAGGATTTGCGGGGCCTTTGATTCAAATGCAGAACAAGGTCTAGCGGGCGCTGGGTTAGCCGCGGCTTACCGCACACCCGGCACGCATAAGTTATGAATTCGGATGCTTTCCGCAGACGCGTGAGCCGGCTCTGCTGTTCGAAAGACCAGTCCGGCTTCAACGGGGTTGCTCTAGCGTGTCGTCGCCACGATGGCCCCGTCGACCGACAGGGCGCCGCCGCCCCGGGCAAACAGGTAGAAGGCCGCCGCCGCAAAGACGGCCGCCGCCGGCCAGGCCTCAGGCGCGATCCAGGCCGCATAGACGCCGGCGGCTGCCAGCAGCACCAGTCCCGCCAGACGCGTCAGGAAGCCGATCAGCAGCAGGCCGGCGCAGATCTGCGTCCCCCAGACGGCGATCTGGGCCAGGTGTGCCGCGGAGATCACCGGGACTGACCAGATTTCGGCGGCATGGATCAGGGCCGGGTCGACGCCGGGCCAGGCGGCAGCATGCGCCCGCCCCCACAGCCACAGGCCCGGTACCAGCGCCAGGCGCAGGAGACCGCCGACCAGCCAGTCGGGCATGAAGCGTTCCGCATTGGCGGCTGCGCCGGCGCTGTCCATCTTTCCCCCCGGAAATCCTGCCGGACGGACCATGCCCAAGCCGGACACGCCCCGCAAGCGCCTACGCCCGAGGCGCGAATACCGGCCCGCTCAGCGGCCGATATAGGCGGTATAGCGGGCCGTGCGCTCTCCGAAACCGTGCAGGCGATACCCGACCGGCGCCTCGCCCGCTGCGCACTGATCCGACATCATGCGCTCGACCCCGTCATCGGGGACCGGCAGACAGAACTGCCCCTCCTGGCGTTCGTGAAAGACACCGATCTCGGCCACCATCAGCGTGTCGGTTTGCGGAAAGCCGCGATAGACATCCGCGCATCCCTCCGCCGGCACGGTATGCAGGCCGTCCAGCGCGAAATTCCCGTCCGGCATGGCATCCAGCACGGCGACCTCGATGTCGCGGCTGACAAGATTGCACACTTCCAGCGTCCGGACCGGCCGGGCCAGGCCCTGCGAATCCACCGGCGCGCCGGGACACAGGGTTGCGTCCTCTGCTGCCAGCCCGTCACAGGCGATCCGCCATTGCACGCGTCCGACATTGCGGCCGCCGGGGCCGCGCTGGCCGGTAATCCCGATCGGGGTCGAGCGGAAGGCGCGCGGCACGCGTCCGGCGGTACAGGGCTCCGTCGTCGCGAGCGATGTCGATGACGAGGCAGGAACGCACCACACCGCATCGCCTTCGCCGCGCGGCCAGAACCACTCGCCCGACATCACATGCAGATCCACACTCTCGCCCGTCACACCGTTCAGCCCGCCATCCAGGCATTCGCCCGGATCGACCAGAAACCAGGTCTGCAGCGTCCGGTCCTGCGTGGGTCCGGTCCGGTAGGCTGCGGCCGTGGCAACCCGGAAGCCGGTTTCGTTGCACACCTCGACCATCACGGTGCGCTGGGCGAAGGCGGGGGTTGAAGCAGCGCTCAGGACGAGCACAGCGAGACAGGACAGGACGCGTTTCATGGGAGGCTCCGCTGGCTGCACGCAAAGGTGGCAAGCCAGCCGCGCCCCGTCAATCGCTCACCCGGCCGGACCGGCCAGAAAACCGGCCAGAAACATGTCATGCATCAGCCGGCCGGGCACGAAGGTGAACAGGCCGGGAATGATCAGCGCGCCGAAATAGAGGCTCGTCACGATCATCCGGTGCCGGCGCCACCGGCGAGTCTGGATCGAACGGGCCAGGCCGACCAGACCGAACAGGGTGAGCGGGATGAAGAGGTGAATGGGCGAGAACCCGCCCTCATTGATCTCGTGGATGAAGAAGGCCGACACCGCAGTAACCGCCATCAGTCCCGCCCAGACCACGCCCAGCGTCCGGTGCGGCAGCGTGCCCTTGGGGCCGGCCAGTTGCACCGCCCCGAGCACGAGCGCACCGGTGGCACAGATCGCGTGAAGCTGGATCACCGCCGGTGCGGCGGCAAAGGCGCCGAGATCCATCATCGCCTCCTAGAGCGAACGCCAGCAGCCGTGGAAGCCGTAGGGATTGGCATAGGGCAGACGCCAGCTGCCCACCGGCCCGTCATCGACACGCCGGGCATCGAAGACATGCAGCTCGCTCGCCCGGGCCCGCTTGTTCAGCGCGGTATGGACCAGCCAGCCCTCGCCTTCCTGCGCCCGATCGCTCGCCGGAATGAAGAGCGGCTCCTCGACGACGATGTCACTGCCGAAATCGAAGCGCCGGGTCTCGCCGGACGCCAGGTCGCGGCGCACCAGTTGCGAGGCGCCCTGCAGCTGATTGTCCGACTAGCCGACATGCCAGGTGAAACGGCGCTCAAGACCGGTATAGCGCGGATCGATCTGCGGGAACTCGGCATAGCTGTCGGCGAATTCGGCCTGCTCGAACCGGCCGCCGGGCCGCAGCGTGATCAGCCGCATGCGGCTGGTGCTGTCGGTCTCCGGGCGCACATGGCCGCGCATGGCATCGCGGGCGCCCTCGGTGGCAAAGCGGGCATTGTCGGACAGGGCCGCATCGACACGGATCGTGCCATCGGCCTCTTCCCAGGCACCGCCGATATGAAACAGGAAGCCCGGCGGAAGATCCCACACACGGCGCTGCGACCAGTCGGCCTTGTCGATGGCGACGACGCGCATCGCCCGGCTGTCATCCCAGACGAAACTGTCCAGATAGGGCAGGCGCGCCCGGTCCCACATCAGATTGCCCACCAGGAAGACCAGCGAACGGTCGGTGACGGCGAAATCGTGGATCATGCCGCCCGGCACATCGCCGACCAAGTCGGCACGGCGCAGCTGTCCGTCGGCACCGATATGCCAGATCACCAGCGCGTCCTGCATCGGCGCCTGGCCGAAATTCCAGATCGTTCCGTCCGGATCGGTTTTCGGGTGGGCCGAGAAGGGCAGGCCCGACAGGCCCTCGCCCCAGACCTTGGCACCGCGGGATTCCAGCGTGTCCGGATCCAGCTCCCAGGCCGAACCGCCTTCCCACAGCGCCATCAGCGCCCCGTCGATCATCATCACCGACGTGTTCGCCGCATTCATGTCGTCCGGACCGCGCATGCCCTGGCTGTTCGGCGGCACCGAACCGAAAGTCGGCATCAGGAAGCGGCCGGCATCCTCTTCGGCCAGCCATTTGCGCGTTTCCACGAAGCGGGCGTGGTGGGTGACTGGCTCGCCCGGCGTCAACCGCCAGGCGTGGACCATGCCGTCACCGTCGAACCAGTGGCGATAGCGCCAGTCATTGCGGGTGAAGCGCGCCGGACCGTTCCGGTGCAGAACGCCGGACAGGCCGGAGGGCAGACGGCCCTGCAGACGCTCGGCGACCGCGTCACGGCCTCCGGCCGGAGCGTCGGCCATGCCCAGCGTCCACGGGTCACTGGCCGCGGCCGCCTCGAAGGCGGCCAGGACCGGATCGGTCGACAGGAGACCGAAGGCCGGCCCCGACAGGCCTGCCGCGCCACCCGCGGCGGCCAGGATGGACAGCATTTCCCTGCGGCTTGTCTGCATCTTGCCCTCCCTAGCGCAGATCCAGAGCGTGGGCGTTGCTGCCCGGCTCGACGGTGAAGACGGCATCGTCCCAGCTGGCCGGACCGAAGCGGCCGCGGGCATTGTTGGAGAAACCGAAGGGTTCGGTCGGGATGCCCATCAGATTGGTATCCATGTCACCGTCGCCATCGACGTCGTGATAGAGCTTGATGCCATAGCTGCCGGCCGGCAGGTCCGCGAAAGTGAAGCTGACACTGTCGCCCTCGACCGGCACATACTGGCCGGCCGCGGCACTGCCGGAATCCCAGTCCTCACCGGAGGCATAGAGCCCGACGACGAGCTGGCCGCCGGCCTGCTGGATGCCGGTCACGGACACTGTCAGCTCGGCCTCGCCGGTCTGGGCTACGGAGAGCGCCGTGGCGGCGGCCAGTACGAGCGTCGAAATCGTGATCATGCGTGTCTCCCTGTTGGTCCGGCTTCTGTGCCGGGGTTGCAAACAGGGATGACGCGCCGTGCGAAGCCGCGAAACACGGATTGCGCAAACGGGCTGCCGGGCTGCGCGAATTGCGCTAGGTGTTCATTCGCGCTTCGTGAATGACCGGCATGATTTCAACCGAACAGATCCGCAAGACCCTGCCGACCGTCGGCGTCATCCTCGCCGTCGGCACGCTGATGTCGATCCTGGGCCCCTATGACAGCCACAATCTCGGCGTCCCCGGGGTCTGGCTGTACTGGACCGGCCTGATGGCGATCGGCTGGATCAGCGGACAGGTTTTTACCGCCTGGCTGGCGCGGCTCTACCCGGATCTGACACCGCTTCTTTTAAGCCTCGTCCTGGCAACGCTCGTCGCCATCCCGGTCAGCGCCGCCGTCATCATCCTGCAGGCCGTGATGGGACCGGCCTTCCGGATCATCCAGCTCCCCGTCGTCTATTTCATGGTCTGGGTGGTGTCGGTGGCCGTCACCCTGGTCTCGGTCTATCTGGACCGCGCCAGAGAAGGCCAGGGCGAAAGTGCGGACACGGGCACAGCCACACCCGGGCCGGCACTCACCGGGAAACTGCCGCCGCATCTGCGCCGGGCGCGCCTGCTGGCGCTGCAGGCCGAGGATCATTATCTGCGTGTGCACACCGAGGCAGGCGACGGTCTGATCCTGATGCGGCTGGGCGATGCCATCGCAGCGGTCGAAACCCTCGACGGCGCCCGCACGCACCGCTCCTGGTGGGTGGCGCGCGACGCGGTGGAACGGGTCAGCCGCGGCGACGGCCGGGCGACGCTGACCCTGATCAACGGTGTCCAGGCACCCGTCAGCCGCACCTATGCTCCCAAATTGCGCGAAGCGGGCTGGTACTGATCCCGCTCAGTGCACCATGAGAATGGCGAAGTCGGTGCCCTTGAGCAGCGCCGTCGTGTCGTCGCGCCCCAGCGCATACTGCCAGCCCGGCGCGCCGAAACCGCCCATGACCAGAAAATCGATATCCGCGGCGCTGGCCGCCTCGATCAGCGTGCGCGCGATCGAGCGATGGTCGATCGTCAGCGTTTCGGTCGAGGCGGTGACCCCGTGCCGGTCGAGATAATTCGCCAGGCGTGACAGCTGGGCCGCGTCCTCATGATCGGTGCCGGCATGAACCGCCTTCACCGATGAGGCCATCTCGAGCAGCGGCAGTGACCCCGCCACCGCGCGCGAGGCTTCCAGCGAGCCGTCCCAGGCGATCATCGCCTTGTCCAGCGGTGCCTCCGGCGACCGCCTGGCCGGCAGGAGAAGCAGCGGCCGGCCGCTCTCGCAGGCGGCGATCTTGATGGCACTCAATTGATGGCGGGCGCTGTCGCCGTCCGGCAGGGCCATGACCACGAGATCGCTCAGCCGGCCTTCCTGGGCCAGCGCCGCCTCCGGCAGACCGACAAATTCGGCAAGACGCCCCAGATGGCTCGGCGGTGCATCGTCGGCGACCCGTTCAAAGGCCTCGTGCGCCCGCACGCTGGCTTCCGCCGCGGCATCGTCCAGCGCCTCCAGAACCGTCTCCATACCGTAGGTGGAGAAGGTGTCGCCGAGAAAATCGCCGCCGGACGCCGCATTGCGCCGCACGAACAGCGCGTCCAGGCGCGCATCGTGGCGGACAGCCAGCGCCAGCGCCTGGCGCAGCAACGGCTCATCCTGCTCGCTGCCCTCGATCACGGTGAGAATGCGCTTGATTTCCATGCCACGCTCCTGCGTCAGATCATGATTGCGGACGCGCCCGCCAGCCGGCCGCGTCCTGGCCCCAGATATCGACTTCCATGCCGGGAAATCCGGCGACTTCCACCCGGCGGCCCAGATTGCGCGAGCCCAGACGCTCGGCGACGCGCTGGCTGGGTATGTTGTCGCTGTCGATCAGATGCACCACATCGCGCCAACCCAGGCGGTCGAACACATAGTCCATGCAAGCGGCGCCGGCCTCGGACGCATAGCCGCGCCCCCAGCTGTGCCGGTTCAGCGACCAGCCGATCTCCGGCTGCGGCCAGCCATGCGGATACCAGGGGCCGACCCGGCCAAGCCAGGTTCCGGTCTCCTTCTCGATCACGCTGAAGAAGCCGTAGCCGCGCAATTCCCAGTGCCCGACAATGCCGCACAGGGATCGCCAGACTTGCGCCGGGTCCTGAACGCCGCCGATGAAGCGGGTCACGGTCTCGTCGCCCATCAGCTCGCACAGGGGTTCGAAGTCCGACAGATCGGGCTGTCTCAGAATGAGACGGTCGGTTTCAAGAACGGTCTGGGTCATGGGCGGAGTCGACGGGTTTGGCGCGATCCGGTCAACCGGAAATCCATCAGATGAATACACGCATTCTTTATGACCGCCCAGAGCGCCACAATGTCACGGGGCAGGGCTAGGATGCCGCGCGAACGGGGCCGGAATGTCCAGGGAACTGGCGTGCCGTTTGCAGGTTATGTCCGGTGAGTAGTTTGTTCGAGTTTGGGGCTATGGACGGAAAGCGCAGTCCGGGCATTGTGACACTGCTGGTCTACCTGATTGCCGTGTCCAGCCTGGCGGGCGGATTGTCGGGCTGGATCCATGCGACCGGCGCCTTCACCTGGCTGACCGGCCTGAACGCCCCGCACTGGACTCCCGGCTATACGCTGCTCAACCTGATCGGCCTCTTCATCCCCGCCTTCGTGGTGATCGCGCTGTGGATCAACCAGCGCGCCGGCGCCGGAATGATCCACTGGCTGGCGAGCGGCTTCATCGCGCTCTTCCTGATCGGACTGCCGGTCCAGATCTGGCTGTTTTTCTCGACACGTGACGTTTCGCTGGGCTTTGTCGCCGCGCTGGGCATGTGGGTGTTCACCGTATTTGCGACCTGGTTCGCCGGACGCAGCTCCCGGCCGGCCGGCGTGCTGATGTGGGTGCCCTTCGCCTGGCAGAGCCTTCTTCTCGTTCTCGGCTTCGAGCTCATGCGGCTGAATACCGGCGGACCGCTGACTGCGGGCATTCTCTGACGCCTGGCGCATTCCGGGCATGAAAAAGCCGCCGGCCAGACGACCGGCGGCTCTGTCATGTTGGTCCCGCGCTGAGACGATCAGCCCAGCGACGGCTCGAGGCCCTTGCAGGCCTCGATGAGGCCCTTCACGGCGTCAACAGAGTTGTCGAACATCGCCTGCTCGTCCTCATTGAGCGAGATCTCGACGATCTTCTCGACACCGCCGGCGCCGATCACGACCGGCACGCCGACATAGAGGTCGTTCTGGCCGAACTGGCCGGTCAGGTGCGCGGCGCAGGGCAGGATACGCTTCTTGTCGCGCAGGTAGGAGACCGCCATGTCGATGGCACTTTCCGCAGGCGCGTAGAAGGCCGAGCCCGTGCCCAGCAGCGCGACGATCTCGCCGCCGCCCTTGCGGGTGCGGTCGACGATGGCGTCCATCTTCTCCTGGGTCGACCAGCCCATCTCGATCATGTCCGGAACCGGGATGCCGGCAATGGTGGAGTAGCGCAGCAGCGGCACCATCGTGTCGCCATGGCCGCCCATCACGAAGGCGGTGACGTCTTCGACGGACACGGCGAACTCGTCGGCCAGGAAGTGGCGGAAGCGGGCCGAGTCCAGCACGCCGGCCATGCCGACAACCTTGTTGTGCGGCAGGCCGGAGAATTCACGCAGCGCCCAGACCATCGCGTCGAGCGGGTTGGTGATGCAGATCACGAAAGCGTTCGGCGCGTATTTGGCGATGCCTTCGCCGACGGCCTTCATGACTTTCAGATTGATGCCCAGAAGGTCGTCACGGCTCATGCCCGGCTTGCGCGGTACGCCGGCGGTGACGATGCAGACATCGGCGCCTTCAATGGCGGCATAGTCGTCGGAACCGGCCAGCTTGCTGTCCTTGCCGAAGACCGGGCTTGCCTCGGCGATGTCCAGCGCCTTGCCCTTGGCTACGCCTTCGGCAATGTCGAACAGGACGACATCGCCCAGTTCCTCGCGCGCGGCGATATGGGCGAGCGTGCCGCCGATCATGCCGGATCCGATCAGCGCAATCTTGTTTCGGGCCATGGGGAGAGCTCCTCTTTCGGGATGTTCCAATGCTTGGCCAGCGGTCTAGCGCTGCACGGCGCCTTGGGCAAGGCGGCGAAAACGTCACACTTGCCCTGCGAGCCCCGCGCCTCACCGTTCCAGCGAGAAAATCTCCTCGACCGGCACCTCCAGCGCCGCGGCAAGTTTCAGTGCCAGAATGGTCGAGGGCACGAAGACCCGGTTCTCCACCGTGTTGATGGTCTTGCGCGTCACGCCGACCTTTTCCGCCAGCTGGGCCTGGGTGAGACCGTCCCTCGCCCGCAGCTCGCGCAGCCGGTTCTCCAGCCCGTCCGCCGTCATTCGCCCTCCTCCTCGCCGGAGGCCCGGTCCAGCCACAGGAAGGCGAAAATGGGCACACAGACGCCGGTCACCATCAGAACGCGGATCATGTGTCCGGACGGAATGTCGACGAAGCTCGACGCGCCATAGCCGCCGGCGACCAGCACCATCAGCGCGATATAACCAAAGCGCACCGCCCGCGCCTGGTTGTGGGCGAACAGCTCGTCCTCGATCACCGCCTGGGTCCGCGTCTCGGTCACCTTGCCGGCATAGACGAGGAAGACCAGCATCGCGGCCACGAAACCGCCAATCCCGACTAGGCCGGTAACGAGTATCACGCCAAAAGCGACCGAGGATTCCGGCAGGACATCTTCCAGCCCCTGCATCAACTGCCAGACCAGGAAGGAAAGGGCGGCCAGCCCCAGGCAGCGATTGCGCATCCGGACCAGTTTGGAAATTTCGGTCATTGACCCCTCCGTGTCACCTGTAAGTACAAGTTACCTAAAGGTGACACAATGGAACGTCAAGGTTACTTTTCAGATGCTCCGGCGGGGCCACTGTCAGCGACTAACGCTTGATCGCCATCAGGATACCGTCGCCCACGGCCGTGAAGGCGCTGTGCACACGGGCATCGTCGCGCACCTTGTCCGCCAGCGCCTTCAGCGCGGCCGTGTCGGCATCGGCAGCGACACGGCCGGGATCGGCGACATCGCCGTTCCAGAGCATGTTGTCGAACAGGATCAGCCCGCCGGGCCGCAAGAGGTCGAGGCCAGCCTCGTAATAGGCGTCATAGCCGGTCTTGTCGGCGTCGACGAACATCAGGTCGGCGCGGCCGCCGATCTCGTCCTTCAGGGCCTCCAGCGTGTCGCGGGCCTCGCCGATCCGCAGATCGATGACATCGTCGACACCGGCATCCTCGAAATAGCGGCGCGCAGGAGCGGTGTATTCCTCGGAGTTGTCACAGCCATAGAGGCGCGCCGCGGACCCGTGCCGCTCCTTCATCACCAGCGCGGTCGCCAGCGCCGAATAGCCGGTGAACACACCGACCTCGACCGCAATCTTCGCATCGGTCAGCCGCGCGCACATCTGCATGAAGGCGCCCTGCTCGGGCGAGATCTGCATGCGCGAGATATCGCCCATCGCATCGGTGTCCCGGCGGCAGCGGGCCAGCACGGCGTGTTCGGGCGGATTGGCGGCCTGCACATAGGCCGCCAGGGTTTCGTCGAGGCCGATCGAGCCGGACATGGTTATCTCCTTTTGCTCACGAGTAACCGGGCGCCTCTTCCCCGCCGAGCCGCCGGACGAGATCTGGCGCCGAAATATAGAGGCTGGTCCGTCCCTGTTTTTTCTTCCTGAACAGGCGCCGCTCGACCAGATCTTCCAGATCGGCCCGCGCCGTAAGGTACGAAACCCCTTGCTGCCGTTGGTGCTCCGCGATCGTGACCTGCCTCACTCTGCCGCGCGCGGCGTCGTTCAGAAGAAAGGTCTGACGATGGTTCAGGCTCTCATCCCTCAGCGCACCCGCAAACTGGTCCAGAAGGGTTTTGCGACGCTCTGCATACTCGAAGAGCTGTGCGACGGCCC
The DNA here is from genome assembly GCF_027922185.1 of Maricaulis virginensis. Classification (NCBI taxonomy): domain Bacteria; kingdom Pseudomonadati; phylum Pseudomonadota; class Alphaproteobacteria; order Maricaulales; family Maricaulaceae; genus Maricaulis; species Maricaulis virginensis. The sequence continues at coordinate 24,081 of NZ_BSFE01000006.1, forward strand.
GCTTGAGCACATTGACCTGGTCGATCAGGAAATAGGTCAGGTCGCCGTCATCGCTTTCGGTTTCCAGATAGGCGCGCCCGTATTGAACGGGAGCTTCCATGATGGTTTTCGAGATCGAGACATATTCGAGCAGCCAGTAGTCGGCCTTCAGGACATACCAGTAGAACAGGGCCCGGGCGGTCCGTCCGTTGCCATCGACAAAGGGGTGATCGTATCCGATCATGAAATGCAGGATGATTGCCTTGAGGATCGGATGGATGAACTCGCCGTCCCTGTGATCCGCATTGGCGAAAGCACAAAGCGCCTCCAGACGCGCCGGCAGACTGGCGGCGCCTGGCGGGACGTGCAGGACATCACCGGTGATTTCGTCCTGTACCGTGATGTCATCGCCATCATCGCGGAGGACGCCGCACTTTTCGGGACTGTCGAGCGTGCCGACCGTCACGATATGATGGATTTCCAGGATAAGCTCCGGCGTCAGAGGCGTGTCACTGAGCGATTTGACGAACCGCAAGGCATTGTAGTTGTTGAGGACCATGCGCTCGTCACGCGTGCGTGGCGTTTTGCCGGATTCAATCATCTCGCGTGCGGCCTGACGTGTCGTCGCTGCCCCCTCGAGAACCGAACTCGAGAAAGGTTCCTCGACAAGGGAGCGCGCGAGATAACGCCTCTGATCCTCCGCGTTGAGGTCATGGCCACGCGTGAGGATCGATCCCCCGCTCGTCATATCCAGATCGCGCAGCGCCGAAAAGAGAATGCGCGGCTCTGTGAACCAGAAGGCGTTTCCAGCCTTCTGGCTGAGGGGTATTTCCCGTCGCGCTTTCTCCCGGCTGAGTTTGGTGATTGCCCAGTATTGCTCCGGCGTCAGCCCATCCGGCGGCGGAAGCCGCTTCAGCTTTTCCCAGTGCAGATAGCGGCCCTTATGGTCTTCCGGGCGAGCCGTTATGAATGTCATCGCCGCTTCCGGATCCTTGCTTATCATGGCGCTGAGGATTTCCCGGGCATCGGGAGGGGTGGGAAGCGGCTTCATTTTTATGCACCATAAATGTCTATCGAGGCGCCAATATGTTTCGCTTCAAAATCATGAAGTTAAGCTTTTATAGGGCTGCATCGAGGATAATTTTTATAGACTATAAATATAACACTCGCAACCTTCATATTTAGCAACATTATCAATGCGTTACATGTTTATATAATCCGTCTTGACACCAAGAAAATTGTCGTTCGAATCAAAAGAAGCAAAGCGGGAACACGCGCTTTACTCCGCTATCTCCCCGGCCCGCTCGGCCGCCAGGTATTGATGCGTGCGCATTTCCATCAGGCGCGAGGCCGTGCGTTCGAACTCGAACGCCCCGTCGCCCGAGGGGTAGAGTTCGTCCGGCTCGGCATCGGCGCTCATCACCAGCTTGGTCCGCGCTTCATAGAGCGCATCGATCAGCGTGACGAAACGCTTGGCCTCGTTGCGCTTGTCCGGGGAGAGTTTCGGTACGCGGTCGAGCAGGACGGTGTGAAACCGCCCGGCGATGGCGAGATAGTCGCCCGCCCCCAACGCCCGCGCGCACAGTTCGGGAAAGGTGAAGCGGGCCACACCGGCCACCTCGCGCTCGACGACCAGTTCGCGCCCCTGCACGTCCAGCGTACAGCGTTGCGGCGTCGCGCCCGACGTCAGCCGTTCCCAGGCCAGGTCCATCGCATGATCGGCATCGGCGCCGAGCGGGCAGTAATAGACCGGCGCGGCCTCGAGCTGGCGCAGGCGGTGGTCGACACCGCCATCCAGCTCCATAACATCCAGCCTGTCCTTCAGGAGGTCGATGAAGGGCAGGAAAAGCTGGCGATTGATGCCGTCGCGATAGAGGTCGTCGGGATGCCGGTTCGAGGTCGCCACGATCACCACGCCCTCGGCGAACAGGTGTTCGAACAGCCGGCCCAGGATCATGGCATCGGCGATATCGGTGACGTGAAACTCGTCAAAGGCGAGAAGGCGCGCCTCGCTTGCCAGGCTTCGCGCAACCGGCGGGATCGGATCCTCGCCCGCGCCTTTCACATATTCCGGCTGACGGCGGCGGTCGGCCTTCGACAGGCTGCGCCAGCGATTGATGCGGGCATGGGCCCCCTGCATGAATTCGTGGAAGTGCACCCGGCGCCGCGACGCGACCGGTGCGGTCTCGATGAAAAGGTCCATCAGCATCGACTTGCCGCGCCCGACGCCGCCCCAGAGATAGAGCCCCCTGGGGGCCGGTTTCGCCTTGCCGAACAGGGATTTCGCCCCCGGCTTCCAGCCCTCGAGCCGGCCCGACAGCGCGCTCAATGCCGCTGCCGCCCGCTCCTGATCGGGGTCGGGGTTCAGGCTGCCCGCGTCCACACGCTGGCGCCAGAGATCGAGCGGTGTTGTCATGGTGCCAAGGCTTGGGTGCTGCGACCGCGAAGGTCAATGGGCAAGGCTCAGCCCGCCGGCCAGAGCCGCACCAGCGCAAGCACACCCAGCACCAGCGTCGCCGCAATCGCTGCCCACAGCCAGGCCGGGCGTTCGACCTCACGCATGGATCGCCTCCAGGGCCTGACGCATCTTGTCGGGCAGGCTGACCGGGCGACGGGTGTCGCGATCGACATAGACGTGGACGAAATGCCCCTGGGCCGCCGGTTCGTCCTCGCCTTCCCGGAACAGGCCGATCTGGTAGGTCACCGAGGAATTGCCGATCCGCGCCACACGCACCCCTGCCTCCACCGTCTCCGGATAGGCCAGAGCCGCGAAATAGTTGCAGCCCGTCTCGACGACGAGACCGATAACGCGACCACCCTGGATATCCAGGCCGGCTTCCTCGATCAGGAAACAGTTCACCGCCGTGTCGAAGAAGCCGTAATAGGCCGCATTGTTGACGTGGCCATAGATGTCATTGTCGGCCCAGCGCGTCGGGATCGCCCGGACGCGCGGATAGGCGGGGCGGGCGCGTTTCTCGATCACAGCACGGCCTCGTAGCAGGCACGGGCGGCGTCCAGCGTCATCTCGCGCGGATTGTTGACCAGCAGGCGTTGCACCTTCATCGCATCTTCGGCGAGGCGCGGCAGATCATTGTGACTGACGCCGACCTGGCTCAGCCGCGTCTCGATCTTCACGGCCTCCGCGATGCGCTCCATTTCCTCGACCAGGGCCACCGCGCCGGGATTTTTCAGGCCGATATGCGCCGACATCTCGGCATAGAGCGGATCGGCAACATCGGCATTGTAGCGCAGCACCGGCGGCAGCATCAGCGAGTTGGAGAGGCCGTGCGGTACGTGGAAAATTCCGCCCAGCGGATAGGCCAGCGCGTGCACCGCGCCCACGGGCGCATTGGCAAAGGCCTGCCCGGCCAGCAGGGCGCCCAGCAGCATGTCCTCGCGGGCCTGTGTGTCCTGGCCGTCTGTACAGGCGCGCTCGATCGCGCCGTGCAGCTTTTTCAGGCCGGCCAGCGCCAGCGCATCGGAAATCGGGTTCTTCTCGATCTTCGAGGTATAGGCCTCGATACAATGGACCATGGCATCGATACCGGTCGCGGCCGTCACCGCGCGGGGCAGGCCATAGGTCAGCGCGGCATCCAGCACGGCCAGATCGGCATAGAGCGCGGGGTCGTTGACGCCCATCTTGGATGTCTCGCCCACCGTCACCACCGAGATCGGTGTCACTTCGGAGCCTGTGCCCGCCGTGGTCGGGATCAGGATCAGCGGCAGCCGGCTGCCGCGCACCTTGTTGACGCCATACATGTCGGCAAGGGGCTGGTCCGTGCCCAGCAGAAGCGCGACCAGCTTGGCGGTGTCCATGGACGACCCGCCCCCGAAACCGATCACCAGCTCGGCACCGAATTCGCGCGCCGCATTAACCGTGGCAAGAACCCGGTCTTCCGGCGGGTCGGCGACAACGCTGTCATCGATCGCGACGATGAGGCCTGCCTCTTCCAGTCCCGCGACGGCCGCATCGAGCAGCCCGAGATTTCGTACACCCTTGTCGGTAACCAGGAAAATCCGCTTTCGCGCACCGATCAGCGGCGCCGCGATACCGGCCAGACGACCGGCCGAGCCCGGGCCCGAATGAATGTGCGGAACGGTGCGGAAATCGAAGGATGCCATGGCTGGCAACTCCCAGTTACAGTTAACGGTATGCTGCAGTCGCTCACATGGTCGAGCTTCAGCACGCGCTTGGCAAGACCGGATGGTGGCCGCCGGGTGCAAGACCCTGTTTTCGCGAAACCTTGACTACCTGTTCGAAGAAGCGGTGTGGACCTTTCCGTTCCATCCGGCGAGGCTAATTTTGAAATACTGGAGACACGCGAACGGCGTTCGTAACCTCCAGACTTGAGAACAATAATATGTGTATGGGTGTAGCAGTATGACGATCAGGGTGAACCTGATTGAGAACGGGCGTTTCGCGGAAATCCTGTCCGACGGGCATGTGACGCGGCGCGAGGCCGGCTGGGCAACGGAACGGGTGCGTGAAATGGTCGAGGCTGGCGAAGTCGCCGCCATCCTCGCCGACAGTACCGATACCGAACGCCAGGTCTCTCCCCTTCTCTCCGGCGAATTGATCGAGAGCTTCCTGCTCGCAATCGGCACGAGCGTGCCGGTCGCCTATGTCTGTCCGACGCGCTGGACAGAGACCTACTTCGCGCGTGTGCGCGACCATGTCGGCGAGCTTCCCGACTCGGCCGGCTATTTCGCAGGACGCGCAGAAGCGCTGGACTGGCTGCGGGCACAGAGCTGCGCGGACGCCTGTTAAAGCGCCCGCGCAAACCCGATCAGCGGATCAGTTCATCGTCGGGATGACAAAGGCCTGGTCACCGATATCGCCGGTGGGCCAGCGCTGGGTCACCGTCTTGATCTTGGTGAAGAAGCGGATGCCGTCCGTGCCGTACTGGTTGGTGTCGGTGAAGGCCGAACGCTTCCAGCCACCGAAGGAGTGGTAGGCCACCGGCACCGGGATCGGCACATTGATGCCCACCATGCCGACCTGGACCTTCTTGGCAAACTCGCGCGCGGCCAGGCCGTTGCGGGTGAAGATCGCCACGCCATTGCCGTACTGGTGTTCAGACGGCAGGTGTGCCGCCTCGTCGAGGCTGTCGGCGCGCACGACCTGCAGCACCGGCCCGAAAATCTCTTCCTGGTAGGACGTCATCGACGGCTTCACATGGTCGAACAGGCTCGGCCCGATGAAGAAGCCCTTTTCGTGACCCTGCAGTTCGAAGCCGCGGCCGTCGAGCAACAGCTCGGCACCCTCGTCGACACCCGTCTGGATCCATTTCTCGATCGAGGCGCGGTGGGCCGAGGAGACGACCGGACCGTAATGGGCATCGGAATCCGTCGAAATGCCAACCCGCAGCTTCGCCGCTTCCGCCTTGATACGCGCCACGAACTCGTCCGCCGTGTCCTTGCCGACCGGCACGGCAACCGGCAGCGCCATGCAGCGTTCGCCGGCCGAGCCGAAAGCGGCACCGAGGAAATCGGTGACGACCTGGTCCATGTCGGCGTCCGGCATGATGATGCCGTGGTTCTTGGCCCCGCCCATCGCCTGGAAGCGCTTGCCCTGCTCGGCGCAGGTGCGGGCGATGTAATGGGCGATGTTCGACGAACCGACGAAGGACACCGCCTTGATGTCGTCATTGTGCAGCAGCGCGTCGACCGCGCTCTTGTCGCCATGGACGACCTGCAGCACGCCCTCGGGCAGGCCGGCCTCGATCATCAGCTCGGCCAGGCGCACCGGCACGGACGGGTCCTTCTCGGACGGCTTCAGGATCATCGCATTGCCGGTGGCCAGCGCCATGCCCATGAACCACATCGGGATCATGGCCGGGAAGTTGAACGGCGAGATGCCCGCGACCACGCCCAGCGGTTGGCGCATGGAGTAAACATCGATCCCCGTGCCGGCGCTCTCGGTGTATTCGCCCTTCATCAGGTGCGGCACGCCGCAGGCGAACTCGATCACTTCCAGACCGCGGATCAGGTCGCCCTTGGCATCCGCGATCACCTTGCCATGCTCGGAGGAGAGGAGATGGGCGAGCTCGTCCATTTCCGCTTCGACGAGCGATTTATAGGTCATCAGCACGCGGGCGCGGCGCTGCGGGTTCATCGCGGCCCACTCGATCTGTGCGGCCTTGGCGGTCTCGACAGCCTTTGCGACCTCGCCGGGTGTGGCAAACTGGACGCGCGCCTGCACCTCGCCCGTATTCGGATTGAACACGTCGCCGAACTGGCCGGACGACCCCTTGAAGGTCTTGCCGTCGATGAAGTGGTGGATTTCGCGCGTCATGATCTCACTCCCGATGGATGAATGCCGGGCGGTCTGCCGCCGTCCGTTCTGGCGCTGACTTAGTATGTGCAGGCGGGCGTGTCGAGGCAGGCACGCGCCGACGGCTGCGTGCGCACAGGCTGGTTGCGTTTCGCGTCCGGTTTTCTAATCTGCGCGGCGACGCGCAAGCCACGCGGAATCAACCTGAGGGGATACATATCATGACAGAACCGAGCACCCGGTCCTGGCGGTCGCTGATGACCTCCACCGCCTCTGCTGTAGCACTCGCCACCGCCTGCGCGGCAATTGCGGTCGCCCCGGCCAGCGCCATTCCCTATCGCGACGATGTCGGCGACGAAGGCTCGCAGGACTTCGCCATCGGCTGGGACGGGGTGGTCCAGATCTATCTCTGGGACCAGAATTCCGGTTCGGTCTTCTTCAACTGTACCGGCTCGCTGGTGAATGCGCGCACCGTGCTGACCGCTGCCCACTGCTTCAACGACCTGAGTTCGGAAGCCTACGGGTTCGGCGGAAGTTTTGTGCCGATCGTCGCCTACGGCCCGGACACGTTCGACGCCCTGAACAACTGGCTCGGCACCGGCACCCAGTTCATCGACAATCTCAACGGCCTGACCTTCGCTGTCGACACGATCGTGCATCCGGACGGCGCCGTTGACGGGTTCGGTTTCCCGGCGTCCGACGTGGCGATGCTGGCCCTGCTGGACCCGCTCTACACCCTGCCGACCTATGGCATGCTGTTCAGCCCGATCCCCAACGAGGTCATGGAGGAGGGCGTGCTGGTCAACCAGATCGGCTACGGCACCTTCCACCCCGGCTCCACAGGTGCAGGCAGCATCAATGGCAAGCGCCGCGCCGGGGAGAACATGCTCGGCCTGCTCGCCTCGCAGAGTGATTTCTTCCAGGCCCTGGCCCAGAATGGCGCTGCCGGCGACCCCTCTGTCGCGGGCAATCAGCTCCTCTACTGGACCGATTTCGATCTGCCCGGACGTACCGGCGAGTGTACGCGGGGCCCGGATCCGATCTTCAACTATGGCGGCTCCATCACCTGTACCGACTGGGACGGCTTCTCCGGCGTGATCCTGGACGGCGACACCGTTCTCCTGCCCGGCCCGAGCATCGACTATTTCCCCGGCGGTGCGCTCGACAATGAAGTCGGCACAGGCGGCGGCGATTCCGGCGGCCCGCTGATGGCGATGAACATCTTCGGCAATCCGCTCATCCTCGGCGTGCTGTCCGGCGGCTTCCTGCCCGGCTTCTTCAGTGCTTCGGGCCAGACCTATGGCGATGTGAGCTACTATAACCCGCTGTTCTCGGTGCATGACTTCATTTCCGAGAACAATCCCTACAAATACGTCTCCGCCGTGGGCGGCGACGGCGTGTGGAGCGATCCGGGCCACTGGGTCCAGACGCTCGACCCGAACTATTTCGTCTATCGCGACGGCGAGATCGTGAACGGTCTGCCCGGTACGCCGGAAGAGGGCGTCGGCGGCACCCGGCCCATCTGGGGCGATGTCATCGACACGGATATCGGCGAATATGATGGCGGCGACGACGCCACCGGTACGGGGATGCCCGAGAACTGGAGCTTCCTCGACATGATGGCCAGCGGACGCGTCGCCGATGCGTTCAACATGCTCGGCTGGCGTGATGCCGACGGCAATCCCTTCAATGCCGGCATCAATGCCAACGGTCCGCTCACCGGCCCGGGCTCGACCGGCTTCGTGCCGGACAATTTCTACGGCATTATCGGTACGGAGTTCGACAATCCGGCCCAGTTCTTCGAGGTCACGCTCGATGCGGCCGGCACCACGACCCTCGACATGAATGTCGAGATCGACAAGCTGACCATCCGCGGCAGCGGTGCGGCGCTTGATATCGCCGACGGTTACCAGATGTTCTCGCTGATCAATACCGAGGTCTTTGCCGGCTGGCTGAATGTCGACGGTCACCTCCTGTCGCGCGAGCTCGTCCTGTGGGGCGGCCAGCTGACCGGCACCGGCCTGGTCACCCTGTTCGAGCCGAACCTGCTGCAGGGCAATCTCACCTTCCAGCGCGGCACGCTGTTCAACATTGCCGGCACGATCAATCCGGGCGCGGTCGGCGATACCGGCACGCTGAGCATTGCCGGTGACTATGTGCAGTCCTCGGCGGGCCTGCTGGTGATCGAATACGATGCCAACAATACCGACCTGCTGCGCGTCAGCGGCGATGCCTCGCTCGCCGGCGGTCTCGGCTTCGTCCCGCTGGGCGGCGATCTTCCCCGCTACGGCGATGGCGGCACCTTCCTGTCGGTGATCGGCACGACGATCGGCGAATTCCAGGCGATCGACCTGCCCGGCGTGCTGCGTCCGGTGGTGACCTATTCCAACGGCCAGGCCAGCTTCTCGCTCGAGGCCCAGGACTTCTTCACCCAGACCACCTTCACCAACCACTTCCAGGCCAATCTGGCGGCAGCGCTCGATGACGCCCGTGACACGGATTATGACGCGCTGGCCGACCTTTACGGCCCGCTCGACCTTCTCAGCGGCAGCACGCTGAGCAGCGCCTTCGACTCGCTGGCACCTTACGAGGCCGTGATGTTCGACCGCACGGCCCGCACCCATGTCGGAGCGCTGAACGCGGCCCTGATGGGTCAGCTGGGCGGGCAGTTCGGCGGTACGGCCGGTGAACTGAACACAGCCCTAAACGCAGCCGAGCGCCAGATCAACGGCTTTGCCGACACGCAGTCACTCGGCGGCGCCAAATCGCTCTTCCGGCGCGTGCTGGGCGTCGGGGAAGGCGGCGCGGACCGCGAAAGCGGGGTTCGTTTCTTCGGCGATATCGGTCTGCTGCACGGCACGGCCGAACTCATCTACGGCACGGGCGAAGCCGATCTCAATGGTCACTTCACCCTGCTCGGTGTGGAAGCGGCGCTGGGCTCCGGCTGGTCGGCCGGCCTCGCCCTGGGTCTGGCAAACAGCGAGTCGGACGCGCCCGACACGCTGGGCCGGATCCGCACGGATGCCGAAACAGCACAGATCTCGGCCTTTGCCAGCTATCGCGGCGAGCGCATGTCGCTCACCGGCTTCCTGAATACCGCCGAGATCGAGAACGACGCTATCCGCGCCGTCAATCTGGGCGGCATGGGCACCGGTTCGACGGCCCAGAACGATGCGTCCAGCACCGGCGGCGGCATCACGTTCGAGTATGATCTCTCCGGCGCGGATGCCGGAATGCGGATCATCCCGACGGCCAGCCTGGAATACGCGTCCTTCGACTTCGACGCCTTCACCACCCAGGCCGGCGCCGCCAGCCTCAATGTCGCCGCACGCGATACCGACAGCCTTATCGCCCGTCTCGGCACGGCCTTCGTGATGAGCGCCTCGAACTGGCGCCCCATCGCCTATCTCGGTGTGGCCCAGGAACTGGGTGATGGCAGCGAGTACTACAGCGCAGCCTTCACCAGCGCGCCGTCGGTCAGCTTCGGCACTGCCGGCGATATCTCGCTCGACACGTTCTGGATCGAGGCGAGCTTCGGCGTCGAGCACGAATTCGACAATGGCTCGACGCTCGCCCTTGCCTACCGGACCGAAATGAATCGCGACTATCTGGACGTCCAGGGCGCGACGCTCTCCTACTCCATGCCGTTCTGATCCGTTCAGTCCGGCACAGATTGTCCCCGGTCTTCTCTCGAAGGCCGGGGATTTTTCTGTCTGCTGCATGCGCACCACGCGACGGACTCGCGCACCTGGCGGCGTTAGCAATCCGGATGTCCCACCGGAGAACGCGCCCTTGCCCCCCATAGCCCGCTTCGCCCCGCTCGCCCTGATCGTGCTCGCCGCCTGTGCATCGGCGGATCGTCCGCCGCACGGCGGGCCGATGAGCGGGGGGCCGGGCGGCCAGGCTGGCGGCGGGCGCGATGGCGGGTTTACCCAGGCCGCGCGCCTGGTCGATGAGGGCCGCTACGCCGACGCCCTGCCGGTCTTGCGCTGTGTCGCCTCCCGCGGCGAAGGGTTCGAGATCGCCGAGTATCTGGCCGGCTACAGCGCCTTCCGGCTCGCCCGGTCGGAGGAAACGCCTGCCGTATTGCGCGACGATCTCCTGACCGAAGGCTTCGAGCGGATGACCGCCGCGGCCCAGGCGGGTTGGCCTGCGGCGCAGGCCGGCCTGGCAGAGGCCTTGTTCGAGATCGCAAACGAGGACGCCCTTGCCGAAGCCGCCTACTGGGCAGCCGTCTATCGCAACAATCCGCGTGAACGCGTCTACGGCATCGACCGGCTGGATGATGCTGTCGAGACCAGCCTGGCCGAACATCTCGGCGACACAGCGATCAGCGCCTCGGAACAACGCGCTGCAGGTTTCACGATCATTCCGCTGGCGGGACACGAGACAGGCGCGGAATGCGCGCGTTTTCTGCGCACCGGTAGCGAGAACGGACAGCGCGGCGATGGCAGCCGGCGCGGACGCGGCGGTCCGCGTCAGGACGGGGGACAAGGTGGGGGGCCCGGTGGCGGGCGCGGCGGCTGGGCCGAGCCGGATGACCGCGCGATTCACACACGCTGACGTCCGGCCTTCGGTCGGGCCTCAGGACGCTTCCATCAGCGCGGCTGCTGCAGCCGCCTCTTCGTCGGTCCCGGTCAGTTCGGGACGGCCGTGACAGCACTCGTCGACAAAGTAGCGCACCAGGCGGCGCGTGCCTTCCGGGTTCAGCGAGTAGAGCATGAAACGGGAGCGGCGCTCGGCCTTGATCAGGCCGGCACGTTCCAGCGTTTGCAGATGGCCGGTCATGGTCGAGGGCGGAATGTCGAAGCCATGCGCCAGTTCGCCCGCAGACGCGCGCTGCGGCGCCTGATCGCACAGGGTGCGGAACAGCGCCAGGCGGACGGGATGGGACAGGGCGGCAAAGCCGGAAACAGCGTCACGAGCGGTCATGCGGAACGGGTTAGACCGCGTCCGTGACCGCTGCATTCAGGTTCGATGAAAGTTTTGCGACAACGCATATCAACGTCCGGGCGAAATTTCGCCCGCCCGGAAGACCGTTGAATTCACCTGTCAGCGTGCGGGGCGCGGACGCAGGATCCGGTCGAACAGGCCGGCCAGCGGGAAGCGGCTGACCCCGCGGGCGCGCCGGTGCGGCTGGCCCGCGGCCGACAGGGATTTCATCGTGCGCGCATTGTCGACCGGCATGGCCTTGCGGAACACGGCTGCATCGCCGCAGCGGCGCTCCTGCAGCACCCAGGCCTCGTCCATGGCCAGCGCATCGGCGAGACGGGCACCGGCGCCACGCTCAGCCCCGACGAGGATCAGCACACCGCCCTGGCGCATCGAGGAGGACACGTGACGCCAGTTGGCGGCCATCGCCGGGAAGCCGGTCTCGGCGCCGAAAATGGCGACATCGATCGGGCGCTCCCCGGCGTCCGTGCGGGCCGCGAGGCCGCCACGCAGGGCATCGGCGGAAATGCCGCGGCGTTCGCAGACCGCCTGCAGGGACTCAATGGCAGCGACCGGCGCCACGATTTCGTGCCGCGCCCCGCGCTGCAGGCAGACCGCACCCAGATCGCTTGCACCGATCTGGATCGTCCGGTCACCCGGCTTGACCACCATGGCGAGATAGTCGGCCGTCACATCGTCCTGGATGCGGGCGCGGCGCGTGCCCAGCTTGCGCATCTTGCCGGCGGGCAGGGTCAGGGTTGCGGTCATGGCGTGTCCCGTTCGTGAACAAGGGGTTAATCCCTGCCACCGCCTTCGCAAGCGCCGGGCCAATTCGTAAACAACGCGTTAACCCTTTGGGATGTGAACGGCATTTTCCATTGCGCCGGATCGCGTTCGGCGCTTTCGTGACGTCATGGATTCCAGCCCCGACTTTCCCCTGCCCGAAGATGCCCGCCATGTCGTCGATGCGCTGATCGAGGAGCGGGCACCGCGCCTCATCGGCACGCCGCTCTGGCCGGCCGTCAAGTCGATCGGCTATCCGCTCCTGGGTTACCGCCGTGCCGTCTACATGGCCGATGCCATCGCGGACCTGTCAGGCACGGACTGCCTCGACTGGGCGTCGGACTATCTCGATCTGGCCGTACACACCGACGGGCTGGACCATGTTCCTGCCGAGGGGGCCTGCGTGGTCGTGGCCAATCATCCCGGCGGGATCGCCGACGGTATAGCCCTGTGGGACGCGCTGAAGGCCCGCCGTCCCGACATGCTCTACTTTGCCAATCGCGATGCGCTGCGGGTCTGTCCCGGTCTGGAGGACCGCATCATTCCGGTGGAATGGCGCGACACCCAGCGCTCGCGCATGCAGAGCCGCGATGTGCTGCGCCGGGCCATGGAGGCCTTCAAGGACGGCCGCTGCATCGTGATCTTCCCGTCCGGCCGCATGTCGGAATGGAGCTGGGCGAAGTGGCGTCTGATGGAGAAGCCCTGGCACCCCACCGCGATCAGCCTGGCCCGCAAGTTCAACGCGCCCGTTGTGCCCCTTGCCGTGCGCCAGCGCATGCCGGTCCTCTACTACGCCCTGGCGCAGGTGAATGAGGAGCTCAAGGACATGACCGTCTTCCAGGGCCTGATCGACAAGCGCCGCGCGAAGTATCGCCTGCAATTCGGCCGGCCGATCACCGTCGGCAAGGATGACGGTACGGATGCCCAGGTGACCCATATGTTCCGGGGAATCTGCGAGCAGATGGCCTGGCGGACATAGAGCAGAATCGTTTCCTGCGGAATCGCTCCTGCTCCAGACTCCTGAGCGGTCGCGTCATCGAACCGGTGAACCCGTTTCCACTTCACCTGATCACGCTCCTAGGCGCAGAATACCGAAACACGACTTTTGATTGTATTTGTGTTAGCCTGCCCGCTCCTGTTTTGAGAGCGGAAGCAGCAGCGCCGGGCCAGCGGCGCACCCGGGGAGGACAGGCCGCCCCGGCTGTGGCGAACAGCCTCGCTCTCAAACCGGAGGTGGTGATATGTGGATTTTTCCGCTTTGCATCACCCTGGACATGAAAAAGACCCGGACCACCTGGCTAGTGCGTTTCCGGGTCTTCATCATGATCTAGGAAAGAGGGCGGGCCGAAAGGCTCGTCCTCACTCCGGTATTATAGTACGCCGCCCCCCAAAATACCAGAGCACCCGCCTATTCCCCCGACAACCGGTCGAACCGGTTGATCACCGTATAGTTCGAGCCTTCCGAGACGGCGTAGACGATGTCTGCCCAGCCATCGGCATTGAGATCGCCGACGCAGAGATTATAGCTGTCGACCGGATCGGCCCCGATCTCGACCGTCTCGAACCCGTCCGGCCGGTTGAGATAGACGCGGTTGGCGACTTCCGAATTGGCGATGGCGATGTCGAGGCGTCCGTCATGGTCGAAATCGGCGGTGTCGAGGCCGAAGACCACGTCGCTCTGCGCACCGAAACGCCGGTTGGTGCCGAAACCGCCCATGCCGTCATTCTCGAAGATCACGCTTTGCGCTTCCATGCCGCCAGCGAGAATGTCGGCATGCCCGTCGCCATTGATGTCCGCCACGGCGACCGCGCGGATCTCCATCTCAAGCGCCGCCCCCAGCATGTCCGGCGCAGCAAAACCGCCACCGGGCCGGCCGCGATACACCGGCACGCCCTCGCCGCCGCGGTTCGAGAAGACGAGATCTGCATGGCCGTCGCCATCGAGATCGGCGATTGCGACCTGGATGGTCTGGTATTCGCCGGGCAGCTCAACGGGATCGGCAAAATTGCCCGTGCCGTCATTGAGGAAGTAGCGATTGGCCTCGCCGCGCTGGACCAGGACGAGATCGCTGTCACCGTCGCCATCCAGATCGGCCGCGGCGATGCTGCGTGCCTGGGCGACGGGACCGGTCTCGCGCGCCGCGTCGAAATGGCCCTCACCGTCGTTGAAGAGCAGGAGGACCGGCAGGAGGTCGCGCGCAATGGCCGCGTCCAGATCGCCATCCCCGTCCAGATCGGCCAGCGCCGCCTCGTAACCGGTCGCACGGTCCGGGCCGGCATCGCGGGCCGAGCGGAAGAAACCCATGCCGTTATTGAGAAAGACCTCGTCCTGCTGGATCCAGTGACGGCCATTGACGGCAAACCCGTCGAGATCGCCATCCCCGTCCAGATCGCCCAGATTGACCGAGGCCGTCAGGGCCGTTTCGGCACCGAAGAAGTTATAGGGATGAAGCCAGAAGGCCTCGCTCTGGGCCTGGGCCGGCACACTCAATAACGCCGTCAGGCTCGCGGCTGTCAGGGTGTGTTTCACGAATTCAGTCCTCCCTCGTATTCGCTGCACGCTAGAGGCACGAACCGGCGGCGGCCAGTTACAGTTTGGACGGGACACAAGAAACCCCGCCGGCAAGACCGGCGGGGTTGATTGTTCGCGGCGATGCGGAGGCGGTCAGCCTTCGCGTTCGGCCATCATCTTCTTGATCTCGCCGATCGCCTTGGCCGGGTTGAGACCCTTCGGGCAGACCTGGGCGCAGTTCATGATGGTGTGGCAGCGATAGAGTTTGAACGGGTCGTTGAGATCGTCCAGGCGCTCGCCCTTGGCCTCGTCGCGGCTGTCGGCCAGCCAGCGATAGGCCTGCAGCAGGGCGGCCGGGCCGTAATACTTGTCGCCATTCCACCAGTAGGACGGGCAGGCCGTGGAGCACGAAGCGCACATGATGCACTCATAGAGCCCGTCCAGCTGTTCGCGGTCTTCGGGGCTCTGCTTCCATTCCTTTTCCGGCGCCGGCGTATCGGTCTTCAGATAGGGCTTGATGGCGGCGTGCTGGGCGTAGAAATCGGTGAGGTCCGGCACCAGGTCGCGCACCACCGGCTGGTGGGGCAGCGGCGAGATGGTGATCGTACCGTTATACTCGTCGATGCCCGAGGTGCAGGCGATGGTGTTGCGCCCGCCGATATTCATCGAGCAGGAGCCGCACACGCCCTCGCGGCAGGACCGGCGGAAGGCCAGCGTCGAATCGACATTGTTCTTGATCCAGATCAGCGCGTCGAGAACCATCGGCCCGCAATCGTCCATGTCCACCTTGTAGGTGTCCCAGGTGGGATTGCCGCCCGCTTCCGGGTCATAGCGGTAGATGCGGAAGGTGCGCGTATTTTTGGCGCCATCCGGTGCCGCGTGGGTCTTGCCCTTCTTGGGCTGGGAACCGCGGGGAAGTGTCAGCTGAACCATGAGGGTCCTCGTTCAGTTCACGGCGCGCTTGTCGCGCGGAATCATCAGTTTCAGGCCGGACCAGACATCGGTGACGGCACAGACTTTCACATCGACCAGATCGATCGGCAGGGCGACCTCACGGATCACATCCTCGGTCATGTCGGTCGCCACTTTCGACGCCTTCTTGGGCCAGGAGACCCAGATCATGCCGTCGGGCCGGATCGCCGAGCGCAGGCGCGGCAGATCGGTTTCGAACTCGGCGCGCACCCTGGTGAAATAGTGCACGAAATCGAGTGCATCGCCGGCCTCCGCCCGATCCTGCTCGCGCGCGAACAGGGCGGCCGAGCGCAGATCGTCCAGCTCCGCCGGCAGGCCGAGAAACGCCACCGCCTGCCCGTCCTTGAGACCGAGCTTTTTGGGCAGGGGCGTCCCCGAATATCCGGCGGTCGCAGCCATCGATCAGTACACCCGCGCCTTCGGCTCGATATACTGGATATCGTTGGACATCGTGTAGGTGTGCACCGGGCGGTAGTCGATCTTCACATTGCCCTTGTCGTCGCACCAGGCGAGCGTGTGCTTCATCCAGGTCTCGTCATTGCGGTCCGGGAAGTCCTCGCGGGCATGGGCGCCGCGGCTTTCCTCGCGATTGGCCGCCCCGTTCACCGTCACCGCGGCCTGGCTGACCAGATTGTCCAGCTCCAGGGTCTCCATCAGATCCGTGTTCCAGATCATGGTGCGGTCGGTGACCGAGATGTCCGGCAGGCCGGTATAGACCTGCTTGATCGCCTCGACGCCCTCATTGAGGACCTCGCCGGTGCGGAACACCGCGCAATTGTTCTGCATGGCGCGCTGCATCTCGAGGCGCAGCTTGGCGGTCGGCGTGCCGCCCTTGGCATTGCGGTACTTGTCCAGCCGGTCCAGCGAGAGCTGGCCGTCCGTGGCCTTCAGCTCCGGCTGGCTTGCGCCCGCCGTCACCGTCTCGCCGACGCGCAGGCCGGCCGCGCGGCCGAACACCACGAGGTCGATCAGCGAGTTGGAACCCAGGCGGTTGGCGCCGTGCACCGACACGCAGGCCGCTTCGCCGACAGCCATCAGGCCCGGCACGACCGCATCGGGATCGTCGCCCACCTTGGTGAGAACCTCGCCGTGATAATTCGTCGGGATACCGCCCATATTGTAGTGCACGGTCGGCAGCACCGGGATCGGCTCCTTGGTCACGTCGACACCGGCGAAGATGCGCGCGCTTTCGGAAATGCCCGGCAGCCGCTCGTGCAGGATGTCCGGATCGAGGTGATCCAGGTGCAGGTGGATGTGATCCTTGCCGGCCCCGACACCGCGACCCTCGCGGATCTCCATCGTCATCGAGCGCGAGACGACGTCGCGGGAGGCCAGGTCCTTGGCGGACGGCGCATAGCGCTCCATGAAGCGCTCGCCTTCCGAATTGGTCAGATAGCCGCCTTCGCCGCGGGCGCCCTCGGTGATCAGGCAGCCGGCGCCATAGATGCCGGTCGGGTGGAATTGCACGAATTCCATGTCCTGCAGCGGCAGGCCGGCGCGCAGCACCATGGCATTGCCGTCGCCGGTACAGGTGTGCGCCGAAGTGGCGGAGAAATAGGCGCGGCCATAGCCGCCGGTCGCCAGGATCACGGTCTGGGCGCGGAAACGGTGCAGCGTGCCATCGTCCAGCTTCCAGGCGGTGATGCCGCGGCAGGCGCCCTCATCGTCCATGATCAGGTCGAGCGCGAAATACTCGATGAAGAATTCCGTCTCGTTGCGCACGGACTGGCCGTACAGCGTGTGCAGGATGGCGTGGCCGGTCCGGTCGGCGGCGGCACAGGTGCGCTGCACCGGGCCTTCGCCGTAATTGCGCGTCATGCCGCCGAAGGCACGCTGGTAGATCTTGCCGTCCTCGGTGCGCGAGAAGGGCACGCCCCAGTGTTCCAGCTCGTACACGGCTTCCGGCGCGTTGCGGCACAGATATTCGATCGAGTCCTGGTCGCCCAGCCAGTCCGACCCTTTCACGGTGTCGTACATGTGCCAGCGCCAGTCGTCCTCGCCCATATTGCCCAGCGAGGCGGAGATGCCGCCCTGCGCCGCGACGGTGTGCGAGCGGGTCGGGAAGACCTTGGTGATGCAGGCAGTCTTCAGACCGGCCTGCGAGGCGCCCAGGGCAGCGCGGAGGCCCGAGCCGCCGGCGCCGACGACCACGACGTCATAGGTGTGATCGATCCAGTTGTATTCGGCCATCGTGTTTCGTGTCCGTTACAGAGCGAGCTTGAGAAGGGCGAAGGCCGTGATCAGCCACAGCCCGGCCGCGATGAAAGTGTTGCCCAGCACCAGCAGCGTCCTGGTGAAGGGCTTGTGGATATAGTCCTCGATCACTTCCAGCATGCCGGTGCGCATGTGGGCGAGACCGGCGGTCAGCGTCAGCAGGGTGACAATGGCGCCGGCCGGCGAGGCCAGGAAGGCGCGCGTGGCCAGCGGGTCCGGCGCGCCGGACATGGCCAGCATCCACACGAAGACCGGGGCGAGGAAGAACAGCGCGATCGCGGTGATGCGGTGGGAAATCCAGTGGCTCGCGCCGTGCCCGGATGCGCCGAGACCGCGGACCTTCGAGGCGGGCGTACGATAATCGCTCATGCTCACGCTCCCAGGTTCAGCCAGAGAAGGGCCGTCGGAATGACCGCCGCAATGATGATGAGGTAGGAGCGCAGGTTGGAACCGGCCGGGTCGTAGCCCTTGCCGAAATCCCAGACCAGGTGGCGCAGCCCGTTCAGCCAGTGATAGCTGATGCAATAGGTCAGGACGATCAGGCCGAAGCGCGTCACCCAGGCCATCCAGCCCTCGAACAGGAAAGCCACCCAGCCCTCGGCTCCGAAAGCCAGCAGGATGATCCAGACGGAAATGGCGACGGCGCCGATATAATTGGCGATCCCGGTTGCGCGGTGGAGAATGGACGACGCCATCGTCGCGTGCCAGCGCCAGACCTGCAGGTGCGGCGACATGGGACGCGGATCAGACCAGTCGGAAGCCATGAGGCAGCCTTTCGATAACTATCCGGATAAGCCGCGTCCGACGCCCCCGTCGAAGCGGTATGTCAGTAATTGTGCAGCACAATAGGCCGCAAAGTGTCAGGGTCAACGCACACAGCGCTTACCGCTGACAACATCCAGACATTCCGGCGGGTTGTTCGGAATCGTTCTCATCGAGACCGAGCTGGGAACACGTTCCGGGCGGCAGCCGCTAGGGCCCGGTGCGGATGGCGAGATCGGCGATCGCGGCGTCCAAGGCCCCGTCAGGGTCAACCTGCAGGTCGGGCACAACCCCGTTACCTTCCCAGTCATCGCCCGTCAGTGGATCGAACGTTCTTCCGATCGGAATCATCGCTCCGAACCCGTGCGCCAGGGGATAGAATTCAGCGGCGTGGCTGGCGCCATAGGTCCGGCTGCCAATGATGCGCGCGCGACCGCGCGCCTGCAGCACGAAAGCGGCAAGCTCCGCCGTCGACGCCGTCATCCCGTTGACCAGAACAGCCATCGGTCGGTCAGCAGCAGACCGGCATGCCGCGGAGGGCGTGGCGCCACGCCGCGTCAGCTGCGAACCCTCGGCGATGCGGATCTCGATCGCATAAACCGGTGTCGGCTCGGCGAACAGACAGCCCGCCATCCAGCGGAAAAGCCTGGCCTCGCCGCCCCGGTTGTCGCGGAGGTCCAGGATCAGCGCCTCGCCGGATCGCAGCGCACCCAATCGCGATTCAATGCCGGCCCGGTCGAGCGTGTCGGTGGAGAAGTCCTCCAGCCGCCATAGGCGTATGCCCGGCGCCACTTCCGGCAGGCTTTGTTCAGTCGACCGGCCCTGCTCAATCGCGTCGCCGTCCGGACCCTGCAGATCAGACGGCTCGCCGGATACATGCGCGGATTCCTCATCGCGAAACTCGGCTGTGCCGAGAATTCCAGCTGTCCGGTCGGGGCCGTACACCCCCATGTGGCCGTCCGCCTCCACAGCCTGGAGGCGGCGATGCAGAAACAGCGCGAATGGGGCGGGCCCGGCAGGTGCCTGCGCGATGTCGATCGTCTCGAGACTGTGCCGGTACCGCGCCCGCACGTCGGGCGAGAAGTGATAGGCATCAATCGCCTCCGACAGGGATTCGACAATTGCCTGGCGGTCAGCCCGGGCCAAGGAGGAGGACGGCTCTGCTGGTGCGATCGACGACAGAAAAAGGGCAGACAGGACGGGGATGAGCATGATCGGGACACCTGAACTTGAAGGACGGGCAAACTACCCGGATAGTGCGGTGCGATGCCCCGGTCCCAAACTCATCAAACCTCATCCGGCCACCCTCGCAGCGCCTGCCCGGGTGCAGGACAGCATGCCTTCCGGCTCGGCACGTGGCGGGTCGATCCCGAAGACCGGTCGCTTTCCGACGGTGAGACGCGGATCCATTTGCAGGCGTTGCCCATGCGCGTTCTGTGCTATCTGTGCGCACATGCCGACCGTGCCGTTGGCCGCGCAGAACTCGTGCGGGAAGTCTGGCAGGTCTCCCACGTCTCCGAACACGCCGTGCACAATACCATCTCCACCTTGCGCCAGGCCTTGGGCGATTCCGTACGTGCACCCCGCTACATCCGGACCGAGCGGCTCGCCGGCTATCGCATTATCGGGCCGCTCACGGCCGACGCAACGGAACCCGCCCTGACCGCCGCTGAGTCCCGCCAATGGCGCTTCGGGTGGCGCACAGCGCTGCTGATCACCTGTGCCGCAATAACCGGCTTGTTCCTCATCCGAAGAGAACCCGCCCCGACCTTGGAAGACTGGCTGTCCAATCCTCCGCAGAACTGGGAGGTCGAGGTCACAGGCGAGCGTTGAGCGTCACACCCGGCTGGCTTTCTCATCGGCACGGCCTAGATTGATCGCTGTTGCCCAGAGGAGAGCCTGCATGTCCACGACACCGCAACGCACCGCCGTCGTCACCGGCGCATCGACCGGGATCGGTCATGCCTGTGCAGCCCGGCTGGCTGCCGAGGGCTGGCGGGTCTTTGCCGGCGTGCGCAAGACCGCCGACGGCGAACGCCTGGTCGCCGAGCTGGGCGAGGCCGTCATCCCGCTGATCATGGATGTCACCGACACCGCCACCGTACAGGCCGCTGCGGAGACGGTCCGCACAGCGCTCGCCGGGCGCACGCTGGACGGGCTGGTCAATAATGCCGGCATCGCCGTGGCCGGTCCGATGCTGAACGTGCCGCTGGAGGATTTCCAGCAGCAGATGGACGTCAATGTCACCGGCATTGTCCGCGTCACCCAGGCCTTCGGCCCCCTGCTCGGCGTGGATGAGAGCCTGGAAGGCGGACCGGGCCGCATCGTCATGATGTCCTCGGTCGCCGGCGAGATGGCCGCGCCCTTCCTCGGCCCTTACTCGGCCTCCAAACACGCCGTCGAGGGCCTGTCCAAGGCGCTGCGCCGCGAGCTGATGCTGTACGGGATCCAGGTCGTGGTGCTCGGGCCGGGCGCGGTGGCGACACCGATCTGGGCCAAGGCCGAAGAGATCGACGCCGAGCCCTATCGCGAGACGCGCTTCTATGACGCCCTGCTGCGCATTCGCGGCTGGATGGCCAAAAACGGTCCGGAGGGTTTCCCGCCGGAAAAGATCGCCGACCGCGTCTTCCGCTCGCTGACCGAGGACAAGCCGCGCCTGCGCTATGCCATCGTGCCCCAGCGGCTGACCAACTGGTCCCTGCCCAAACTCCTGCCCGACCGCCTGGTCGACAATATGGTGGCCAAACGCGTCGGCCTGCAGCGCAAATACCGCTAGCGCGCGCTTTGCTTGCCCCGCGGAAAGGCGCGCGCCATTCTGCGCGCGGTGTCCGCACCCGGCCGGGCACCGACAGGGGAGAGATTTCATGACACATCCGGTCGTTCGAGCGGCGCTGGCCGGCGCCTCCATCCTGGCGATTGCCGCCTGCAATGATGCAGGCTCCCTGACGCCGGAGGCGAATGCCGCCGCAGCTGTCCGCCAGGACGAGAGCACACCGGAAGCGGCACCCGCCGCCGACCCCGCCGCCAGCGAGGCCTTTGCGTCGCTGGTCGAGGACTATGAAGCCTTCCAGAGGGAAAACAGCCTGAGCCGCCGGGCCCGCGACGGCGATCTGGACGCGATGAGCCGGTGGCCGGACGTGTCTGCCGAACACCAGGCCGAAGAAACCGCGCAGGAAGCAGCCTTCCTGGAACGGCTGGAAACCATCGATCGCGACGGCCTGGACCGCAATGACCGCGTCTCCTACGACGTGCTGGATTATTCGCTGCGCTTCAGCGTCGAGCTGGCGCCCTTCGACACCGCGCGCACGCCCTTCCTGAACGATAGCGGCTTCTTCACCGCGCCGACCTATGCCGCCGCATCGACCCGGCCGCGCAATGCCGAACAGGGCGAGGCGTGGATTGCCCGCCTGCGCAACCTGCCGGACTATTTCCAGGCCAATATCGACTGGATGAACCGGGGTCTGCAGGACGGCTTCACCCAGCCGCGCCTGATCGCCGAACTCGCCGCCTCGCAGATCGAGGCGCTGGCCGATGCCGACACGCTGTCCGGCATCCTGATCGCCCCGGTCGACGCCCTGCCGGCCGGCATGCCCCAGGCCGAGCGCGACCGCCTGCGCGCCGAAACCGAGGCCGCCATCGCCGAGGCGGCCCTGCCGGCCTATGAAAACCTGCTCGCCTATTTCCGCGACACCTACATCCCGCAGACCCGCGAGAGCCTGGGCATTTCCGACGTGCCGCAGGGGCGCGAATACTACCAGACCCTGGTGCGCTACCACACGACGCTGGATACCTCGCCGGAGGAGGTCCATCAGCGCGGCCTGGCCGAAGTTGCCCGGATCCGTGAGGAAATGGACGCCGTCATTGCCGAGACCGGTTTCGAGGGCACGTTCGCGGAATTCCTGCACTTCCTGCGCACCGATCCGCAATTCTACGCCGAGACGCCGGAAGAGCTGCTGATGCACGCCGCCTGGATCGCCAAGCGGGCCGACGACCAGATGCCGCGCTTCTTCGGCCATCTGCCGCGCCTGCCCTATGGCGTGCGGCCGGTACCGGACACGATGGCGCCGACCTATACGACCGGCCGCTACTGGGGCGGCGATCTCGAGAACGGCGTGGCCGGCGGCTATATGGTCAACACCTATGACCTGTCCCAGCGCCCGCTCTACACCCTGCCGGCGCTGACCGTGCACGAGGCCGTGCCGGGCCACCACCATCAGATCTCGATTGCCGCCGAGCTGGAGGATGTGCCGGACTTCCGCCGCAACACCTATATCACCGCCTTCGGCGAGGGCTGGGGCCTCTATACCGAGAATCTGGCTATCGACATGGGCCTCTACACCACGCCCTACGAGGATTTCGGCCGGCTGACCTACGAGATGTGGCGCGCCTGCCGGCTCGTGGTCGATACCGGCATCCACTATATGGGCTGGACGCGCGAACAGGCCGAGGCCTGTTTCCTGGAAAACTCCGCCCTCGCCCCGCACAATATCCGCACCGAGGTGCAGCGCTATATCTCCTGGCCGGGCCAGGCCCTGGCCTACAAGTCGGGCGAGCTCTTGATGCGCGATCTGCGCCGCCAGGCCGAGGAACGCCTGGGCGCCGGTTTCGACATCCGCGAGTTCCACGACGTCCTCCTGCGCGACGGCGCCATGCCGCTGTCCGCGCTGGAAGAAAAAATGCTCGCCTGGATCGAGGACGAGGCGGCCGCGCTGGAGGGGGAATAGTTTCGCTTTGTCATCCCGGCCGGATAGCCCGCCAAGGCGGGCTGCAGGGCCGGGACCCATACGCGCCAAATCCGGCCGTTGGCAAACGCGATCTCAGAGACAGCAAGGATCAGCACCGGGATTATGGGTCCCGGACTTCCGCCCGGCCCGAGGCCGGGCATCCATCCGGGATGACAACTTGCTTGGGGATTTTCCTTGATGACCAATCTTGCCTTCGCCCTCACCGACTTCCTCGTCGTCATCGGCGCTGCAATCGGCCTCTGGCGCCTGTGGCCGCAGCGGCGGCATGGCGAGGTGCGGATGATCCGGATGGGGCTGGTTCTGATGGCACTGGCGGCCCTTGTCGGCACGATCCGATTTGCCTCGGGCCAGATCGACGGCCCGCTGGCAACAGCGCACGGCATCGCCAGCAGCTATGCGGCCGCAGCGGGTCTTCTCCTGATCGCCACAGGTCTCGCCCTCACCGCTTTCCGCGTCCGGCTTCCCGCGGGCGTGACCCGCTATATCCGCATGGGCATTCCCGTTTTCATTGCCTTCCTGCTGGTTTTCCCCGGCTCGGATACGCTCCTCGGCGTACTGCCCGCCCTGGCGCTTCTGATCGGCCTGGCGGGCGCGGGCGCCCTGCTGACAAGGCGCGACTGGCCGGCGGGTCTGGTCTGGCTGGCAGCCTTCGGTCTTCTGGCCTTTGCCTCGCTGGTGATCGGCGGCAGCCGCGACGCCACCACGCTGGGCCTGGCCAACTGGCACATCTATCACGCCCTGCTGGGCGTCTGGGCCGTGCTGACCGGCGAAGGGGCACGGCGGATGATGGCGCGGCCAGGCGGCTGAAGCGCTGCCCGGCCGGCCGATTTCGCATACCCGTCCCGCGCTCATAATTGACCGCGCCGCTTGACGGCGCGGCGGCGCGTGGCCACTTATCCGCCCTCCATGAGCGCCCATGACGACAACCCCGCCGCCTCCGGGGCCGATACGCCGCCGACGCGGGATCCGGTCACCGATGAAGGCCTCGACGTTCTCACCTTCGGCTGCCGGCTGAATGCGTGGGAAAGCGAGGTCATGCGCAAGCATGCGCGCGAGCAGGGGCTGACCAATACCATCCTGGTCAACACCTGCGCCGTGACCAATGAGGCCGTGCGCCAGGCCCGCCAGCACATCCGCCGCGCCCGGCGCGAAAATCCCGGGGCGAAGATCATCGTCACCGGCTGTGCCGCCCAGGTCGATCCGGACATGTTCGGCCGGATGCCGGAAGTCGATCGCGTGGTCGGCAATGACGACAAGCTGAAAGCGGAAACCTTCGCGCCCGCCACCCTGCTCGGCGGCACCGAGAAAGTGCGCGTCAACGACATCATGAGTGTCACCGAGACGGCCGGTCATCTCGTGGAGGGCATGGAAGGCCGCGCCCGCGCCTATGTCCAGGTGCAGAATGGCTGCGACCACCGCTGCACCTTCTGCATCATCCCCTATGGCCGCGGCAATTCGCGCTCCGTGCCGCTGGGCGAAGTGGTCGACCAGATCAGGACGCTGGTCGATGCGGGGCATTCCGAAGTGGTGCTGACCGGCGTCGACCTCACCTCCTGGGGCGAAGATCTGCCGGGCAATCCGCCGCTGGGGCGCCTCGTCCAGGCGATCCTGAAGCATGTGCCCGACCTGCCGCGCCTGCGCCTGTCCTCCATCGACGCGATCGAGATCGATGACGCCTTGTTCGAGGCCGTGACGGGAGAAGAGCGCGTGGCGCCCTATCTGCACCTGTCGCTGCAGGCCGGCGACGACATGATCCTCAAGCGCATGAAGCGGCGCCATCTGCGCGGCGACGCGATTGCGCTGTGCGAACGGCTCAAGGCCGCCCGTCCGGAGATCGCCTTCGGCGCCGACATGATCGCCGGTTTCCCGACCGAGACGGAAGCGATGTTCGAGAACTCGATCGGCCTGGTCGACGAGTGCCGGCTCGCCTATCTGCACGTCTTCCCGTTCTCGCCGCGCCCCGGAACCCCCGCCGCACGCATGCCGCAGCTGGAACGCGCCGTCATCAAGGACCGCGCCAACCGGCTGCGCGCCAAGGCCGACGAAGCGCTGCAGCGCCATCTCGACGGCATGATCGGACGTGTCAGCGCTGCCCTGGTGGAGAAGCCGGGCTTTGCCCGCGCCGGCAATTTCGCCGGCATCCGCATCCCCGAAGCGCAAGTGCCGCGGGCCGGTGCCCTTGTCGATATCGACGTGACCGGGCATGACGGGCGCGAACTGCAGGGGGTCATCGCCGGATGAGCGAGAAGAAACCGGGCTTCTTTTCCCGGCTGGCGCAGGGGCTGAAGCGCTCCTCGACCCAGCTGGGCGACAGCGTCACCGCCATTTTCACCAAGCGCAAGCTCGACGCCGCCGCGCTGGAGGAGCTGGAAGACGCCCTGATCGCCGCCGATCTCGGTGCTCCCGCCGCAGCGCGGGTCACCGAACGCCTTGCGCGCGACCGGTTCGACAGGGAAGTGACCGACGAAGAGGTCCGCGCGGCGCTCGCAGATGTGGTCAGCGAGACACTAATGCCACTCCAATGTGACCTCGATGTCACCGGTATGTCACCGCAAGTGGTGGTCTTTGTCGGCGTCAACGGGTCGGGCAAGACCACCACACTCGGCAAGATTGCCGTCAAGCTGAAGCGCGAGGGCCGCAACCCGCTCCTCGCCGCCGGCGACACCTTCCGCGCCGCTGCGATCGAACAGGTCTCGGTCTGGGGCGAACGCGCCGGGGCGCCCGTGATCAAGCGCGAGATCGGCGCCGACGCGGCCGGTCTCGCCTTCGACGCGCTGGAAACCGCCGAACGCGACGGACATGACGTTGTCCTGATCGATACGGCCGGCCGGCTGCAGAACAAGGCCGAGCTGATGGACGAGCTGCGCAAGGTCATCCGCGTCATCAAGAAGAAGATGCCCGAGGCCCCGCACCATGTCGTGCTGGTGCTCGACGGCACCGTCGGCTCGAACGCCGTCTCCCAGGCCGAAGCCTTCCTCGAGGCCGCCAATGTCACGGGCGTGGTGATGACCAAGCTGGACGGAACGGCCAAGGGCGGCGCCCTGGTGCAGGTGGCGGAAAAGTTCAGACTGCCCATCCACTATATCGGCATCGGCGAAGGCGAAGAGGATCTCCAGCCCTTCTCCGCCCGCGACTTCTCCCGCGCCCTGGCGGGTCTGGAGGACTAGCGGTTGGACGCGGTCACGCTCGCCGCGACGCTGGCCATGCTGGGCTCGGCCGCCGCGCATTCGGGCATGACGCTTCTGACCAAACAGGCCGAGGACAAGCTGGTCTTCCGCGGCCTGACCCTCGCCTTTGTCGGCCTGGCCTTCCTGCCCTGGCTTGTCACCCAGCCCCTGCCGCCCTGGGAGGTCTGGCGCTTCCTGCTGGCCGGCACGGCAGTGATCTGGGCCTACAACATGCTGATGATCGCCGCCTTCAGCCATGGCGACATGAATCTCGCCTATCCGGTCATGCGCGGCAGCGCACCGGCCCTGGCGGCCCTGGCAGCGTTTGTCTTCCTGCAGGAAACCATCTCGCCCGGTCAGCTGGCCGGCCTCGCCATAGCCTGCGCCGCGCTGATCGGCTTTGCCTGGCCCGAACGCGACGGCAAGCCGAAGGTGAAGGTCCTGCTGCTGGCCCTCGCCGCCGCCACGATGACCGCCGCCTACACCGTGATCGACGCCTCCGGCGTGCGCGAGAGCGGCCGCATCCTCGTCTATCTCGGCTGGTTCTTCGTCCTGTCCATCGTCACCATCCTGCCGACAGCGATCCTGCGACGGGGCCGTGCCTTCTGGCCGGCGGCCCGCCGCGAGGCCCGTCCGGCGCTCTATTCAACCGTATTCAACGCCTCGACCTACGGGCTCGCCCTCTATGCCTACGCCTCGGCACCCGTTGCCCCGATGGCGGCCCTGCGCGAACTGTCCATCGTGTTCGGGGCGGTTCTGGCCGCCCTCGTGCTGAAGGAACCTTTCGGCCTGCGGCGGACAGTGCTTGCAATCTGCCTCGCCACCGGGCTCGTATTGCTACAGATGATGTAACCAGCCGAGCGGGAGACGCGATCTTGGCCCAGACCCGGAATACGAGCGAACAGGGCTCGCGCCTCCTGATCGATGCCGGCCCGATCGGCGTGTGGATCGTTGTCTACAATCTCGCTCGCTTCGTTGCGGGGGACAGCGCAATCTACTGGGGCACAGGCGCCTACATGGTCGCCGCAACCGCGGCCGTCATCCTGTCGATCCGGGTTGAGAAACGCATCCCGCCCATGCTGATCTTCACAACGGCGCTGGTCCTGGGTTTCGGCGCGATGGGGATCTGGCTGCAGGACCCCATCTTCATCTACATCAAGCCGACCATCATCAACCTTTTCCTGTCCTACATGATCCTGATCGGTCTCTTCTTCGGCCAGAATGTCTGGAAGATCTTCTTCCAGCACATTTTCGAACTGCCCGAGCGCGCCTGGACCATCCTGGCGATCCGCTGGGCGGTCTGGTTCCAGTTCCTCGCGGGGCTGAACGAAGTGATGTGGCGGCACATCACAGACAGCGTCGTGCCGGTAAGCGCGCGCTGGTTCGACGGGCTGGCCCTGTCGGAGGCCTTCTGGGCCAATGCCAAGCTGGGCGTCATCGCTCTGACACTGGCATTCGGCGCAGCGCAACTGCCCCTGATCTTCAAGCACCAGCCGAAAAGCGACGATCCCGCCAGCGCTTAAGCCGAAAATCCGTGCTCGGATCAACGTCATTTTCGCGTTATAAATCCGCATTAGGATGAAATCGGGATCGGGCGGAGAGGGTCATGTCGCAGGACAAGCCGGACACGAAAAAATTCGACCTGGCCGAGTCGCCGGGACACCTTCTCCACCGCGCACAGCAATTCGCGGCCGAACGCTTCATGAAGGCCATGGCCGGCGCCAAGCTGACCCAGCGCCAGTTTGCCGTGCTGCACGCCACCGGCGGGAATGAGGGCCTGACCCAGACCGAGCTGGTGAAGGTCACCGGGATCGACCGGTCGACCCTCGCCGAGCTGGTCGCCCGCATGGTGCGCAACGGCTTGCTGGAACGCGAGAAACTGCCCGATGACGGCCGCGCCAATGCGGTCCGTCTGACCGATGACGGGCGCGCCCTGCTTGAAGCCGCCACGCTCGGTGCGATGGAGGCCGACAAGGCGATCCTGTCGGCCCTGCCGAAGAACAAGCGGGCCAGCTTCCTGGAAACCCTGCGCCGTATCGCCCTGACCTTGGAGAAGGGTGAGGAAGAGGCCAAGAAGGCGCGCGAAAAGGCCAAGGAAAAGAAGAAGAAAGCCAAGAAGAAGGCGAAGGAAAAGGCCAAGGAAAAGGCGAAGAAGGCTGCCAAAAAGGCGAAGAAGGCCGAAAAGGCCTCACAGGAGCAGGTGTCCGCCTAGAGCCATTTCATCGCAATTTGGGTCGACGAAATGGCTCCGGCTTTTTGAGCGGCCGCATTTTCGAACCGCAAAACCGGTGCCCACTTTTGCTGAAAATGCCGGGTCCTGAGCGGCCGCATTTTCGAACTGCAAAACCGGTGCCCACTTTTGCTGAAAATGCCGGGTCCTGAGTGATCGCTTTTTCGAACCGCAAAACCGGTGCCCACTTTTGCTGAAAATGCTTCAGCGACGCGCGCCACGATCCAGTGCCGGATAGATGCGATTGCGCAGCACATCGGCGGTGAGCGGTCCAGGCCAGCGGGTCAGGACCTCGCCTTCGGCCGAGATCACCAATGTCTCCGGTGCCCCGGAAATCGCCAGCGCCTGTGCCGATGCGCCGTTCACATCCTGCATGATGCCTGCATAGGGATTGCCCAGCTCGGCCAGGAAGGCGTTTGCGTCGTCTGGATGATCGCGCCAGTTGATGCCGTAGATCGCATACCCTTCCGCCCGGAGCGCCATCAGCACGGGGTGCTCGATCCGGCAGGGCGCACACCATGATCCCCAGACATTGAGCAGGTAGGCGCCCTCGATATCAGCGGGATCGAATGCCGCCTGTCCGGCGAGCGGCGCCAGGGTGAGCTCGGGCAGGGGCTCGCGCGGCGCGTGATGGTCCTGATACACCCGCCAGCCCAGCATGCCGGCCAGGGCCAGGACCGCCAGCAGCGCGGCCAGGCGGATGGCCTGCATCATGCCTCGTCATTCTCCAGACGGCGCAGGCGTCCGGTCGCGGCACGGCGTTCCAGCAGTGCCAGAACCACCAGAGCCGCCAGAGCCAGGGCAGACAGGCCCCAGGCCGGCCAGATGAAAGCCGCATAGCCGCCCATCGCGAAGAATTCGCTCATGCGCCGCTCCCCTGCGTCGACTGCGCTGCACGGGCCGCCTGCAGCTTGCGGCGCTCGATCTGCCGTGCCCGCTGGATCACGGCGCGCGAGCGCAGCCGGTAGAAGACCAGCCACGCCGCCAGCATCGTATAGGCCAGCGCCATGATGGCGAGCGGCCAGAGCTGGCTGGAATGGATGGTGGGTCCGTCGAAACGGATCACCGAGGCCGGCTGATGCAGGGACGACCACCAGTCGACCGAGAATTTCACGATCACCAGATTGACGACGCCTGCCATGGCCAGGACCGCACCGGCCCGTGCGGCTTGCTGGGCATCCTCGAGCGCGGCGCGCAGGGCCATATAGCCCAGATAGACCAGCAGCAGGACGAGCACGGAGGTCATCCGCGCATCCCATTCCCACCAGGTCCCCCACATCGGCTTGCCCCAGAGCGAACCGGTGATCAGGGCCAGCACCGTGAAGACGGCCCCGATGGGCGCGATCACCTCGGCCGCCGCATCGGCCAGCGCGTGGCGCCAGACGAAGAAGACGAAGCTCGCCCCGGCCAGCGCCGCATAGAGCGCCATCGCCATGTAGGCGGCGGGCACGTGGACATACATGATCCGCACCGTATCGCCCTGCTGGTAGTCCGGCGGCGAGCCGAAGAAGGACAGGTAGATACCGATGCCCAGCAGCAGCACGGTCAGGACGCCCAGCACCGGGATCACCCGCCGGGCCAGACCGTCAAAACGCTGGGGGTTGGAAAAGTAGGACAGCATGGCTTCGCTGATTACTTTGGGATGCTCCGGGCGGCAAGTGCGACGGATGCGCGCTTGAAACGGTCCGGCGTGAACAGGCTTCCCCTGCGAAGTGGGAGAAGTGCCGACCCCGGCCTTGAGCCGGGGGAGGCGATGGGGGGAGAGCCCTTAGCCCAGCCGCGATCGCACCGCGGCCGCGATCCCGAACGGTACCAGCGCAATCGTTCCCAAAGACACGGCTGCCGTCAGCACGAGGTTCGCCAGGGCCCGTTCATCCCCTTCAAAACCCGCCCGGCCGGCGCCGGCGGCGAAGATCAGGACCGGCACCATCATCGGGGCGGCGATCAGCGCGATCAGCAGGCCCGAGCGGCGCACACCGGCTGCCAGCGCACCCGCAAATCCTGCCAGGAGCACCAGCGCCGGTATGGCTGCGGCCAGCGCCGCGGCCAGCATCAGGCTCGGCTGCAGCGGCACGCCGTACATCAGCCCGCCCAGAAGGGCGATCACCGGCAGGGGCCACAGGGTTGCGATGCCCTGCCCCAGCGTCTTGGCGAGGCAGAGCAGGGACAGACCCATCGGCGACAGGGCATAGAGGTCCAGCGTGCCGTCGGAAAAATCGTCGCCATAAAGGCGCTCGGCCGATTGCAGCACCGACAGGAGGGCCGCAAAGCCCATCAGGCCGGGACCGGCGGCAGCGAGGAGTTCAGGCGACGGTCCGATCGCGAGCGGCGCAAGGGTGATGGCTGCCAGGAAGAAAGCAGCCGGACCGGCCGGGCCGCCACCACCCGACCAGGCCAGCCGCGCCTCGCGCGCAAAGACCGCACCGAGCCGGCTCACCGGTACATCCCCAGATCCAGCATGGCGGCCCCGGGCCAGTCCAGCGTCTGGTGCGTCGCCGCGATCACGCTGCCGCCGCGGCTGCGGTGCCAGGCGACCAGTTCGGCGAGACGGTCACGGCCGGCGCCGTCGAGCGGACCGGCGGGTTCGTCGAGCAGCCAGAGCGGCCGGTTGGCCAGCGCCGCGCGGACAAGTCCGGCGCGCCGCTGCTGTCCCCGCGAGAGCTGACCGGCCGGCCGGTCGATCAGCGCCCCGATCCCCATCACGCGCATCAGGGGCAGG
This sequence comes from Maricaulis virginensis, assembly GCF_027922185.1. NCBI lineage: Bacteria > Pseudomonadati > Pseudomonadota > Alphaproteobacteria > Maricaulales > Maricaulaceae > Maricaulis > Maricaulis virginensis. The sequence goes on from NZ_BSFE01000006.1 coordinate 55,370, forward strand.
ATCGCCGTGCGCGGCGTGCCGTGCATGTCTGCCCAGAAGCGCAGGGCGTGCCGCAAGGTCTCGTTCGGCTTGAGCCCGTCCGCATGGCCAAGCCAGCCAAGCGTATCGGCAGCAACCTGGCCGGCCGGCTGATCGCCGATCGCCACAGCACCGGCATCCGGACGCACAAGACCGGCCAGCGCGCGCAGCAGGGTCGTCTTTCCGGTGCCATTGGGACCGGTCAGCAGGAGCGCGCCGGACGGCGCGAGCGCCAGGTCCAGGCCCTCGACCAGCCGCAGCCCGCCGCGCGACAGGGAAAGTCCTGACGCTTCAAGGGTCTGCGGAGACAGCGCCTCAAGGGCTGGGAATTCGGCAAGGGCGGTCGTCATGGCCAGCATGTCGCCCGAGCGGGGTTGGTTCGTCAACGCACGGAACGCCGCATTGCAGCAGCGCCCCACACCGGTTAAAACCCCGCCAAAACATACGGCCACTTCGAAATGGCCGACCTCCCACCGGGCATTCCCCGCCCCTTCGACGCCTTACGAGGATGACGCATATGGCCTCTCTCGACAGTTTTTCCTGCAAGCGCACCCTCACCGCCGCCGGTGAGACCTATACCTATTACGACCTCAAGGTCGCCGAAGCGAACGGCCTGACCGGGGTCTCCCGCCTGCCGGCCTCGCTGAAGGTGCTGCTGGAAAACCTGCTGCGCTTCGAAGACGGCAAGACCGTCACCAAGGCAGATATCGAGGCGATGGCCACCTGGCTGACCACGCGCACCTCGGAACACGAGATTGCCTACCGCCCGGCCCGCGTGGTGATGCAGGACTTCACCGGCGTTCCGGCCGTGGTCGACCTGGCCGCCATGCGCGATGCCGCCGGCAAGCTCGGCGCCGACCCGCAGCGCATCAACCCGCAGGTCCCGGTCGATCTGGTGATCGACCACTCGGTGATGGTCGACAATTTCGGCCAGGCCAACAGCTTCGCCAAGAATGTCGAGCGCGAGTACGAGCGCAATGGCGAGCGCTACAAATTCCTGAAATGGGGCGCCAAGGCGTTCGACAATTTCCGCGTCGTCCCGCCGGGCACCGGCATCATCCACCAGGTGAACCTGGAAAACCTGGCCCAGGCCGTCTGGACCAAGGAAGAGAATGGCGAGACCGTCGCCTACCCGGACACCTGCGTGGGTACGGACAGCCACACCACCATGATCAACGGCCTGGCCGTGCTGGGCTGGGGTGTCGGCGGTATCGAGGCGGAAGCCGCGATGCTGGGCCAGCCGGTCTCCATGCTGATCCCGGAAGTCATCGGCTTCGAGCTGACCGGCAAGATGCCGGAAGGCGCCACCGCCACCGACCTCGTGCTGAAGGTCGTGGAAATGCTGCGCAAGAAGGGCGTGGTCGGCAAGTTCGTCGAGTTCTACGGCGAAGGCCTGGATCACCTGTCGCTGGAAGACGAGGCGACGATCGCCAACATGGCGCCGGAATACGGTGCGACCTGCGGCTTCTTCCCAGTCGACAATGAAACACTCGAATACCTGCGCGCCACCGGCCGCGACGACAAGCGCGTCGCGCTGGTCGAGGCCTATTCGAAGGCCCAGGGCATGTTCCGTCCGGACTACACCGAAGCGCCCGTCTTCACCGACACGCTGCACCTGGACATGTCGACCATCGTTCCGGCGGTCTCCGGTCCGAAGCGCCCGCAGGACTGGGTCGAGCTGTCCAAGGCCGCCGAAGGCTTCGCCAAGGTGATGGAGACCGAGTACGGCAAGGGCGGCGAGCTGGACAAGTCGGCCCCGGTCGAGGGCGAGGACTATGTCTTCACCAATGGCGACGTCGCCATTGCCGCGATCACCTCGTGCACCAACACCTCCAACCCCTCGGTGATGCTGGGCGCCGGCCTTCTGGCCCGCAACGCGCTGGCGAAGGGCCTGAAGGTGAAGCCGTGGGTGAAGACCTCGCTGGCGCCCGGCTCCCAGGTCGTCACCGACTATCTGGAAAAGGCCGGCCTGCAGGACGATCTCGATGCGCTGGGCTTCAACCTCGTCGGCTATGGCTGCACGACCTGTATCGGCAATTCCGGCCCGCTGCCGCCGGCGATCTCGAAGACCGTCAACGAGAACGATCTCGTGGCGACCTCCGTCCTGTCCGGCAACCGCAATTTCGAAGGCCGGATCTCGCCGGACGTGCGCGCCAACTATCTCGCCTCGCCGCCGCTGGTGGTGGCCTACGCGCTGGCCGGGTCGATGAAGGTCAACCTGACCACCGACCCGCTCGGCCAGGACGAGGACGGAAACGACGTCTACCTGAAGGACATCTGGCCCTCCTCGGCGGAAATCGCCGAAGCCGTCCGCACCGCCGTCACCCCGGACATGTTCGCCAAGCGCTATGCCGACGTGTTCAAGGGCGACGAGAACTGGCGCGACATCGAGGTTACCGGCGGCCTGACCTATGAGTGGGATCACACCTCGACCTATGTACAGAACCCGCCCTATTTCGAAGGCATGACGATGGATCCGGAAGCCCCGGGCGATGTCGTCAACGCCAAGATCATGGGTCTGTTCGGCGACTCAATCACGACCGACCACATCTCGCCGGCCGGTTCGATCAAGGCCGACAGCCCGGCGGGCCGCTACCTGCAGGAACGCCAGGTGCCGGTTCTGGAGTTCAACTCCTACGGCTCGCGCCGCGGCAATCACGAGGTGATGATGCGCGGCACCTTCGCTAACATCCGCATCAAGAACAAGATGCTGGACGGCGTTGAAGGCGGCTTCACCAAGAAGGACGGCGAGCAGAAGTTCATCTACGACGCCTGCATGGAATACCAGGCCGAGGGCACGCCGCTGGTCGTGTTCGGCGGCAAGGAATACGGCACGGGTTCGTCGCGTGACTGGGCTGCCAAGGGCACCCGCCTGCTGGGCGTGAAAGCCGTGATCGCAGAGAGCTTCGAGCGCATCCACCGCTCCAACCTGATCGGCATGGGCGTGCTGCCGCTGCAGTTCGAGGACGGCCAGTCCTGGGAAGCCCTGGGCATGACCGGCGACGAGATCGTAACGATCAAGGGTGTCGAAGCGCTCGAGCCGCGCGCCGAGATGGACATCGAGATCACCTTCCCGAACGGCGACAAGAAAGTCGCCAAGGCCCGGGCCCGGATCGACACCGAGAACGAGCTCGAATACTTCCGCAATGGCGGTATCCTGCACTACGTGCTGCGCAATCTGGCGCGGGACTAGGCCAATAGTACAAAGCACGCGCTCCATCCTCCCCCTTGATGGGGGAGGTGGGACGCGGCGCAAGCCGCGGGTCGGAGGGGGTGGGAACGAGGTGTTTCCAATTCGCAAGCACAGGGATTCACCCCTTCCGCCCGGCTTCGCCGGGCACCTTCCCCATCAAGGGGAAGGACTGATCGGCTCTCGACGCCGTCACGCCCAAGTGATTGGCGCGCCCGGACCGGGGTGATTATCTAGACAGCATGCGACAGCTGGTGTCCCTCTTCCTTGCCCTGGCCACTGCCGGGCCTGCCCTGGCCGGCGAACCGGATACGCGCGAGACCGCGTGCTGGTCGGAACGGCCGGTGCTTGTGGAACTCTTCACCAGCCAGGGCTGCCCGCTCTGCCCCGACGCCAACCGCTATCTGGGCGAACTCGACCGCCACGAAAACGTCTTCACCCTCGCTTTCGCCGTGTCCTACTGGGACATGTATGGCTGGACCGACACCTATGCGCGGCCGGAATATGTCCAGCGCCAGCGCATGTATCTGCCCAATCTCGATGTCAGCCGCCTCTACACGCCACAATTCGTGATCGACGGCATCACCGACGCACCGGGCTGGAACCGCGACAAGGTTTCCGGTGCCGTGAATGAACGCCTCTGCGCCATGCCGGACAGCCCGGTCATCCGCCTCGAAGACGGTCCGTTCGGTTCCTTCATGGTACATCTGGACGGCGAAGCGCCGGAAGAAGAGCTCGATGTCTGGCTGGTCGCCTACGCGCCGGGCTGGGCGATGGTCGAGATCGGCGCCGGCGAGAATGAGGGCCTCGACATGCCGCACTACAACATGGTCAAGAGCCTGACCTATCTGGGCTCATGGTCCGGCGGCGAAGCCACCTTCATGGGCGAGAGCTTCCGCCGTTTCGGCACGGTCGCCATCGTGCAGGGCACGGGCGGCGGCCCGATCTACGGCTACGCCCACGCCGAACCGGAAGACGAGGACGGCCGGCAGCACTAGAGCACTTGCAAGCCAATTTCAGCTTGAGCCCTCCCGGGCCATCGCCCTAAAGTGGTGCGAGGCTGGGGGATACGGTATGTGGTGGCGTGTTTTTGCAGGTGCTGTGCTGGCAATTCCGCTCAGCATAAGCGCGGTTTTTGTGACCGAGACCTTTCAGCGTGGCCTGTCGGCTAACAGTCCGGACGAACGCGATGTTCTGCGTCCGCTGAGATTCGCCGAAGCGCCAGATCCGGAAGTAAGCTTCGCGCCGATACCGGACTTCGTAGTTGACGTAGATGTCCCGGCCGCAACAGAGAGAAACAAGACCCCGCCCGACGGCGTTCTGCCCCTGTTGTTCGACTATCAGTTCTTCGCCGGACGTAGCCACGCCGACCATTTTCATCGCCAGATCGTCGATACGGCGAACCAGGCTGGTGCCAATGCGATCTCGCAAATCTCGGTTCCGTTCGACCCGGCACGCCAGTCGGTCCAGCTGCATCACCTCGTGCGGACGCGCGACGGTGTCGTGGAAACACTGAACGACTCGGTTCGGCTTGAATTCGTTCGTCCGGACAGCGGACGGGAAACCGGCATGTTCAGCGGGCAGGTCACCGCGCTTCTTCGCGTACCGGGGATGCGCGCAGGCGACAGACTCGAGCTGGCCTATACAATCCGCGATCAGTCCCCGGTCACGGGACATCGCTATACGCTGGCGATCTCCTATGCCGATCAGATGGTTCTGTATGACCAGGTGCATGTGCGCTCCTCCTGGCCACGTGGACCGCTGAATTTCAGCGGCCATGGCGGAGCGCCCGAAGTGAGCGAGACGCACGAGGACGGGCGCACGATATTGTCATACGGTCCCGGACCCGTGGAGTTCACAGAGCCGGATTATCTGACCCCGCCCTGGCGCTACCCCTACCCCGTCTGGGTCGGCACCCAGTACGAGAACTGGCATGAGGTCGCTGAGTGGGCTGCCGAGCTCTTCCAGCCGGTGAGCGATCCCGATGTCGACGCGCTTGCGCAGACAATCATGCAGGCCCACCCGGACGAGGACGAGCGCATTATGGCCGCGTTGCGCCATCTGCAGTCGGAAATCGATTATTTTGCGATCATGCTGGGAGAAGGCGGATACCGCCCCCTTCACCCGGCGGAGACGCTGCGGTTCTCTGAAGGTGATTGCAAGGCGAAGACCCTCCTGCTGATCTCCCTGCTGCACGCAATGGGCATCGAGGCCGAAGCCGCGCTGGTCAGCACCACGACGGGCCGGGGTCTGGACGTCCTGCCCCCGACCCCGCAGGTCTTCGATCATGTCATCGTCACGCTTGCCCGGGGCAATCGCCGCTACTGGCTGGATCCGACCGGCACCCCCCAGCACGGCGACCTGAGAGACCAGCAGCCCCTCGCCTGGGGCTATGCGCTGATCGCGAACGACAACAGCTACGCCCTCACACAGGTCGAGCGTCCGCTCGATCGCGTCCCCTTCCTCGATATCGAGGAGCGGTTCTCGATCGCTTCAGCCGACCGCGACGATCACCGGGCCGTCCTGCGCACGGAATGGGTCTATCGGACCGCGATGGCCGACCTGATGCGTGCCGCCGTGGACTTCAACGGAGAGGATACCGTTCTGGCCGGAATCAACAGTTTCTACGCGGCCCGCTTTGCCGACATGACTCCCATCGGAGAAGCGACCCTGGAGGAAGACCCGGAATCCGGACATCTTGTCTTGTCTGCGGAGTACCAGGTCGAACTGTTCGACTTCAGCGCCGAGGACGCCCCGGAACCGACTTATGTCTTTGTTGCACACGGCCCGTCGCGTCAGATCGTCATGGCACCGCTGGAGAACCGGGAGGCCCCGCTTGCCATGCCCTATCCCTACGATGTGCGGCACCGCATCGTCATCAACCTGCCGGAGGGGGCAGAAGGCTGGATTCCCGACAGTGAGGAAGCGCTGGAATATGCCGCGGACCTGACCGTCGAGAATGATGTATTCGAGCTGATGGATGAGCGCCACTACGACGCCGAACAGACGGTACTGACGGCACGGACCCGCGTCATGTCACCCGAAATCCTGCCGGAGCACTTCACCCGGGTCGGCAATGATCTGCAGACGGCAGATCAACTCGCTTTCATCGTCCTCGGTGAGCACATCAATGTGGCGATGGACCCGGGTCGCACACGCGGCCTGGTCACGCCCAGTGCGCCGCCCATCATACCGGGAATGGCCGCGGCCACACGATAGGGACTGGAAGCGGCCGTGTTCCCGTCCTAGCGCGGTGCGCGCTTTGCCAGGATGCGCTGCAACGTCCGGCGGTGCATGTTCAGGCGGCGGGCAGTTTCCGAGACATTGTGATCGCACAGTTCGAAAACGCGCTGGATATGCTCCCAGCGCACCCGGTCGGCCGACATCGGGTTTTCCGGCGGTTCCGGCTTGTCTTCCGGGTGGGCCAGCAGCGCCTTGATGATGTCGTCGGCATCGGCCGGCTTGGACAGATAGTCGACCGCGCCCGCCTTCACCGCAGCCACCGCCGTCGCGATATTGCCGTAGCCGGTCAGCATGACGACGCGGCAGTCCGGCCGCGAGGCGTGCAGCGATTTCACGACATCCAGGCCGTCACCGTCCTGCAGGCGCAGATCGAGAACCGCGAAGGCGGGCGGGTTGTTGCGCGCGACTTCCTTGGCCTCATCCACGGATCCAACGGCGGACACAATGAAACCCCGGCCCGTCATGGCGCGGCCCAGCCGTGTCCGGAAAGGCGCATCATCATCGAGAATGAGCAGGGATTTGTCTTCGGGAAGCTGGTATTCGATCTCGCTCACACGTCCGTCCTCGTCATTATTCCGGTGTGCAGAACCTTCACTAGCCCAGAGCGGGCGGGGCCTCCACCTCTTTGCGCGGCCAGCGGATCGAGACCACTGCGCCGCCCTGGGGGCCGGCATTGTCGAAACGCACCACACCGCCGGAGTTTTCAATCATCGTCTTGGCGATGAAAACCCCCAGCCCCAGCCCGCCCTGTCCGGGCGTTCCCGAACGGGTCGTGGTGTAGGGCTCGCCAATCCGGGACAGGATTTCCGGTGAGAAGCCGGGGCCGTCATCGATCACGCGGATATAGACATTGCCCGGATCCCAGCGCCCCTCGACGGTGACGCGTGTATCGGCGAAATCGACGGCGTTCTCGATGAAATTGCCGATGCCGTAGAGGATTTCCGGCATGCGACGCAGGACGGGCGGCTCGGACCCCTGGCCCTCGGCCAGCTGCACCTCGACCATCGGCCCCAGACCGCGAAGCGGCGCACTCGCCTCCTCCAGCGCGGCCAGGAATTCGAGCCGGTCGTGACGGATGTCGCTCACCGAGCGCTCCTGGCTGAGCCGCTTGAGAATGTCGCGGCAGCGACGGGCCTGGGCGACCATCAGCTCGGCATCCTCGCGAAGAAGCTCATTGTCCTTGAGATCGCGCAGCATTTCCTTGGCGGTCAGCTGGATCGTGGCCAGCGGCGTGCCCAGTTCGTGGGCGGCCGCGGCGGCCAGCGCGCCCAGAGCCGACAGGCGCTGCTCCCGCGAGAGCACGCTCTGCGTGGCCGCCAGCGCCGTGGCCATGCGCTTGCCTTCCTGGCTGACGCGCCAGGAATAGATCGCCGTGAAGGCAATCGAAATGAAAATCGCCGACCACAGGCCCAGCACGTAGACGCCGGGCAGATGGATCTGCTCGCCGGCGAACCAGGGCAGCGGCAGGCTCCACAGCCACATGGCGCCGGTGCCGGCCATCGCCAGGGCGCCCACGCCGATCGACCAGCGCGGCGGCAGTGCGGCGACCGAGATCATCACCGGCGCGACAAGCATGATGACAAAGGGGTTCCACAACCCGCCGGTCAGCATCAGCAGGACGCACAGCTGGACCACGTCATAGCCCAGCTGGGCAAAGGCCTCCCAGTCGCGGGCAAAGCGTTGCGGCGGCACCGAGAGGGTCAGCCAGGTATTGATCCAGGCACTGGCCAGGATCACACCGAGACAGAAGCCGATCGGCAGTTCGAAACCGATCACGAAGTGAACGAGGAGAACCGTCAGGGTCTGGCCGGCAACCGCCAGCCAGCGCAGCATCACCAGCGTGCGCAGGCGCAAGCGTCCGAAAACCGGGGTCAGCTGGGCGTCACCGCCATATGGATCCCAATCGGTATCGACCATTCAGACCTCCCCCAGCAGCGGGCTGGCATGGACAGACGGGGCAAGCGCGCTTACCTTCGCATCTGCAACATTCCCTTCCGGCGAGGCTTATCATGCTTCGTCCGAGTCCGGATAGACACCGACACCGGACCCACAGATGGAGCGTCCATGCCGCGTCCCGTGATCTGGCTGCTGATTGCCGCCCCGGCCACGCTGATGATCGTGTTCTTCATTCTGGTCCTCACCCGGCCGGGCGCCGAAGCGCCGCGCCAGGCGGGTGTGCGCATCAGCGGCGAGGCGAATATCGGCGGCCCCTTCACCCTGGTCGACCAGACCGGGGCAACGGTGACCGAGGCTGATTTCCGCGGCAAGGCCATGCTGATCTATTTCGGCTACACCTACTGCCCCGATATCTGCCCGTTCTCGCTGCAGGTCATGGCCGCAGCGCTGGACCAGATGGAGCCGGAAGAGCGCGCACGGATCCAGCCTGTGCTGATCACCGTCGATCCTGAGCGTGACACGGTCGAGCAGCTCGCCCGGTACGTGACGTCGCCGGCCTTTCCGGACGGTCTGACCGGGCTTACCGGGACCGAGGAGCAGATCGCCGAGGTCACCGCCGCCTACCGGGTCGTCTACCGGCGCGCCGGCGAGGGCGACGATTATCTTATGGACCACTCGTCCATCGTTTACCTGATGAATTCCGAAGGGGAATTCGTCGATGTGTTCACCCATGGCACCGACCCCGCCGCAATGGCGTCGCGGCTGCAAGACTTCCTTGAGGAAGAGGGCGCATAGTCCCCGGTCCTGAGGGGGCCGCAACACCGCGCCTGAGGAGACGCCATGCTGTACTCCATGTATGAATTCAACCGCATCGCCATCACGCCATGGCGGGCCGCCGCCAATGCCACGCGCCGCACGCTGCGCGCGCCCTGGAACCCGGTCGGCGAGACCATGGCCGGGCGCACGATCGCGGCCGCAGCCGAGCTGTTCGAGAGCGTCACGCGCCGCTACGCCAAGCCGGAATGGATGATCGACAGCACGCAGATCAATGAACGCTGTGTCGGGGTGTCCGAAGAGGTCGTCTGGTCGAAACCCTGGTGCGACCTGCTGCATTTCGAGCGCGACCATGATGCGCTTCTTGCCGCGCGCGGGACTGACACACCTGATCCCAAAGTGCTCTTTATCGCACCCATGTCGGGCCATTACGCGACCCTTCTGCGTGGCACTGTGGAAGCATTCCTGCCCGATCACGAGGTCTACATCACCGATTGGGCGGATGCCCGAACGGTACCGGTGATCGAAGGCCGTTTCGATCTCGACGACTTCGTTGCCTATGTCCGCGAAATGATCGCGCTGCTCGGACCCGATGTGCATGTCGTTGCGGTCTGCCAGCCCGGCCCGCCGACACTCGGTGCCGTTTCGCTGATGGCCCAGGATGATGATCCGGCCCGTCCGGCCTCGATGACCTTCATGGGATCGCCGATCGATACCCGCCTGTCGCCGACCGTGCCGAACAAGCTGGCCGAGGAGAAACCTTTCGACTGGTTCGCCGGCAATCTGATCCACACGGTTCCCGCGCCCAATCCCGGCGCTTTCCGGCGTGTCTATCCCGGCTTCCTGCAGCTGGCCGGCTTCATGAACATGAATCTCGACCGCCACGTCGACGCGCACTGGAACTTCTTCACCCATCTGGTCGAAGGCGATGGCGACAGCGCCGAGAAACACCGCACCTTCTATGACGAGTATCTGGCGGTGATGGACCTGTCCGAGGAGTTCTACCTGCAGACGATCAGCGACGTGTTCCAGGAACACAAGCTGGCCCGCGGCGAACAGGCGCATCATGGCCGTCTCGTGGATCCGTCGAAGATTGTCGATGTCGCCCTGCTCACGGTGGAAGGCGAGAATGACGACATTTCCGGCATCGGCCAGACCCAGGCGGCGCATACGCTGTGCAGCGGTCTGGAAGAAAGCCTGCGCATGGACTGGATCCAGCCGGATGTCGGCCATTACGGCGTCTTCAACGGCCGCCGCTTCCGCGAGCATATCGCGCCGAAGATGAAGGCCTTCATGCGCGAACAGGGTGCAGCCGCGCTCGCCCGCCGCTGACCCGGTTCCACGCCTGGCCAGAACCCGATGCAGACTCTGCCGGACGCGGATCGCTCCCGGCTCCGGAGCGTTGAGTCCACCAACCGTCATTCATCGCGTTGTTTGTCGCTCACCGCTCTTTCACAACGGTTGGTCTTTCCTCAATAGCTCCCACCCTTGCGGGCCCATTACCCTTTTCTTTTCGTAGGTTAATGGGAGGGGGCTTTGTACACACCCATTGAAAAGGGGCGCTTGCTGCGCTCGACAATCCTGGCCGGGCTGGCGGTTGCCAGCCTGTCCGGCGCACCCGTCTTCGCTCAGGATGCGGAACAGATTCCCGAGCAGGCCGAAGACGATGCCGAACCGGAAACGAGCGATCGCATCGTCGTTACGGGGTCACGCATCCGCCGCGACGGCTTCAACAGCGAAATCCCGCTCGACGTGTTCACGGCGGACGATGCGGCGCTCGAGGGGAATGTCGACATCGCCGACTTCCTGCAGTCCGCAACCGTGGCGGCCGGCTCGGCCCAGGTGACCTCGGCGACATCGTCGCAATTCGTCCAGAATGGCGGCACCGGGGTGGAAACCCTGTCCCTGCGGGGTCTCGGGGCCAACCGGACGCTGGTCCTGCTGAACGGACGCCGCGCCGGTCCGGCCGGTGTGCGCGGCGGCGTGTCAGCCTTCGACCTCAACGTCATCCCGCTGGCCGCTATCGAGCGTGTTGAAGTCCTCAAGGACGGCGCCTCGTCGATCTACGGCTCGGACGCTGTGGCAGGCGTGGTGAACATCATCACCCGCCAGGACGAAGGCGGGACGATCGATGGCTTCATCTCGGTGCCGGGGGACGGCGCTGCGGAGCAATACCGTCTGAGCGGGTCCTATGGCTGGGAGTTCGATCGCGGCGGCTTCCGCGTCACGCTGGACGCATTCCAGCAGCGCGAACTGGCCCAGGGCGATCGCGACTATTTCAGCTGCGGCGAACCCTATGTCTTCAATAATGACGGTTCCCGCGCCGACCTGATCGACCCGCGCACCGGCAGCTATTCGTGCGAGGATCTCTACTGGGGCCATGTCTGGGTCTATGACTACGCGCCCTTCTTCGGCGACGGCACCACGAACCTGCCGCTGCAGCGGCCGCGCCTGATCCAGTATGATTATGACGGCTCCCTGGCCGCCAACGGGCTGACCCCGATCGGCACCAGCCACGCCAACCCGTTCTGGTTCACCGCTCCGACCGACGACTGGTTCCTGGTCGATCCGCGGGTGCCGGAACAGCGCGCCCTGGTCAATTACGACCACCCCTTCCAGGACGAGTCGTCCATGGTGCCGGAGACCGAGCGCTACACGGTCTTCGCCGACGGCCATTTCGATGTCACGGACTCGATCGAGCTCTATGGCGAAGCGCTGCTCAACCGGCGCGAGACCTATGTGAACGCCTACCGCCAGTACTGGATCTACATGTATAATGGCGAGGATCTGTGGGGCGCTTATCCGGATCCGTTCGCGGCCGGCTGGGGCGGCATGAACGAGCTCTCGCCGACCCCCATCACCGACCACAATGACAGCTCGGTCAGCATCGACTACCAGCGCTTCGTTGCCGGTCTGCGCGGCGACACGCTGTTCGGCCTCGACACCTGGAGCTGGGACATGGCCTTCCAGGTCTCGCGCTCGGAAGGCGAGTACTGGGACCAGCGCATCTATGCCGATGCGATCTATGACCAGTATTACCGCTCCGGTTCCTGCGTCGGCACGCTCACCTCGATCCGCGGCGCGCCGTGTATCGATGTCGACTGGCTGGACCCGGAACTGCTGCGCGGCAATGTGCCCGACGATGTCGCCGAATATGCCTTCGGCGAGGAAACCGGCCGCACGGTCTACGATCAGCGCTCCTTCGAGGCGGTCGCCAGCGGCGAGGTGTTCGACCTGCCGGCAGGCGCCGTCGCGATGGCGCTTGGCGTCCACTATCGCGAGGACGAGATCAACGACACGCCGGGCGAGCTGACCCTGTCCGGCAATGTCTGGAACTCCTCCGTTGCCGGCATCACGGCCGGTTCGGACACGACCGAGGCCATTTTCGGCGAACTCAGCGTGCCGCTGCTGGCGGATTCCCGCTTTGCGGACTCGCTGGAGCTGACCGTCTCCGGCCGCTACACCGATGTCGAAAGCTATGGCTCCGGCGAGACCTACAAGGTCGGTCTGAACTGGGCGGTCAATGACGTGGTCCGCCTGCGCGCGACCCATGGCACGTCCTTCCGGACGCCGGCCCTGTTCGAGCTCTACCTGTCGAACCAGACCGGCTTCCTCGGTCAGCGCACGATCGATCCGTGTATCGACTATGCGGCCAACCTGGCTGCCAATGTGATCAGCCAGCGGGTAGCCGACAATTGCGCCGCCGACGGTCTGCCGGACGATATGAGCGGATCCGGCGCCGCGGCCACCATCGTGACCGGTGGCGGGTTCGGCGTTCTCGACGCGGAAACATCCGAAGCGACCAATATCGGCCTTGTCCTGACACCGCGGACCATCAATTTCCGCCTGTCGATCGACTATTACGAGATCGAGGTCAATGACGAGGTTTCACGCCTCGGCGCGCCGGGCATTGTCGGCGGGTGCTACAACTCGGAAGACTTCGCCAACGAGCCGTTGTGCGATCTGTTCACCCGCAATTCGCCGACCGATCCCGGCCCGTACCTGATCAACACGGTCCGCGACAGCTTCATCAATATCAACAGCCAGATAAACCGGGGCGTCGATATCAATGCCGACTATCTCCACCAGTTCGACTTCGGCGATCTGTCGGTCAATCTGAGCGCGGCCTACCAGCTGGAGGACAAGACCGACCTGCTGGGCGGTGTCGTGGCCGACTTCAACGGCGAGGGCGGCGATCCCAAACTGGTCGGCGATCTCAGCTTCACCTTCGTGCGCAATGACTGGACCGCCTATTGGGGCATGCGCTACGTGGGCCCGACCTCGAACCGGCAGTCCTACGGCAACGCCGCACAGACCTATGTCGGCCAGCCCGTGAACTACAAGCTGTGGACCGAGACGACGATCTATCACAACGTCTCGCTTCAGCGGACATTCGGCGACTGGTCGGCCCGGGTCGGCGTGTCGAACGTGTTCGACGAACACCCGCCGTCCGTGACCGCCATCTCCGGTGAATACAACACGGTCGGCCGCTCCGCCTTCTACAGCCAGTATGACTGGTTCGGACGGCGCTTCTTCGCCAACATCGTGCGCACCTTCTAGGCCGCACGCCTGATCGAGACTATCGGGGCGGCGGCCATGGCGGCCGCCGCCCCTTTTGCATCCGATGCGACAGGAGGGATACATGCCGCTGATCCGAATGCACGCCGACAATCTGGACGCCCGCAATACCGAGTTTGACCAGCAACCGCTTGCGCGCCCCGTTTTCCTGAATTCCGTGCCCAAGTCCGGCACGCATCTTCTGCGCAATGTGATGCGCATGTTCGTACCGGTCGAGCAGCACTACCCTGCCGCCTTCATCCAGCACCCGATCCTGGCCCAGCACCGCAAGGCCTTCGATGCCGAAGCACCGAAACTGAGCTGGGGGCATCTCCTCTTTTCCGATCTTTCGGCGATCGCGTTGAAAGGCGTGCGCCACATCCTCCTGGTCCGCGACCCCTACGACTGGGTGATCGCCCGGGCGCGGTTTTTCCTGTCCGACACCTTCCAGGCCAATCTGGAGCACCTGAAGAAGGATGCGGTCAGCGTCGAGGACATGCTGAACATGATGATTTTCGGCATTCCGGGCAAAGCGCCGACCCTGTCGGAAATCTATACGCACAACGCCGTTTCCTGGCTGGGAACGGGGATCCATCTCGTGCGCTATGAGGAACTGGCCGTGCATTGCGGCGATCCCGACACGCTGGACGCCCACGCCTATTTCGCCCGGTTGCTGGACGCGGCCGGGGTTGGAGAATTGCCGGAAGACTGGCGGGACCGGGTGCGCGTCGGCGCCGATCGCGGGCAGAGCGGCACGGCGCGGGAAAATCTGGCAGGCCGGAGCACGACGTTTCCCGACACCCTGCCCGACACCCAGAAACGTCTGGTGGACTATGCCGCACCGGGACTTCGGGCTCTGCTGGGCTATGGCACTGGCCCCGTCTGAAATGCAAAAGGGCGCCCGCTTCCGGGCGCCCTTCGCGCTGTTGCCGCCGGTCGCCGCTATTGCGGCGCGTCGGCGCTGAACGTGATCCCCAGTGCATTATAGTCGAACGTGCCGTCCTCGACCTGTTCGGCAATCGTGCCGATGCTGACCGGTTCCGGCGGCGTCACATCGATGGTCAGGCTGCCGCCATTATTGATGAACTGGGTGAGCGCACCGGACAGCTGCGAGAGCAGCGGGCGCGGGATTTCCGGCGGCGCGGACATCATGCCCATGCCGACCATGGCCGCGGTCTGCATCCGCAACTCGTCGGTCGTGATGCCCTGGGCAGCGGCCCCGGCTTCCAGCGCCCGCTCGAGCAGGGACTGATCGACGATGCGAAGGGACATATTGTACAGGATGATCGGTGCCATCATCTCCAGTACGGCATCGGCGTCTTCGGACGGCGCTTCCTTGGCGCCCTCGCCGAAACGTTCGGCCATTTCCGGCAGGGCGGCGTAGTATTCGTCATACCCGCCGAAATCCTGCTCCATTTCCAGGCGGACGCCGTCGCGCAGTTCCAGGTAATTATCGCCGACGGTCTGCATCCGGCCCGTGCTCTCGTCATAGACGGCGCTGGAGGCCATGCTCAGCTCGAGGCTTTCATAGCCCAGCATGCCGATCGCGGTGGCGACCTGGGCGCCGGCTTCCTGCGCCGCGTCCGGAACGATGCGGGCGGAATCGAGCGCGAAATCCCATGTATAGCGGGATCCGGCCTTGTTGATCGTGCCGACCAGATTGTCGAGTGCAAAGCCGACGCCTTCCGCCGACCCTTCGAGCCCGCGCATGGCAAACCGGTCGAACAGGTCCAGCTGCGGCGAGAAGGCACTGCGGTAATACGCGCTCATCACCTCGTCCTCGCCGGCCCCGCTGGCCATGGCTTCCATGAGTTCGGAATAGGCGCTGGACTGGAAACCGGTCACGGACAGCTCGCCCAGACGGAAGGCTACGGGTGCGCCTTCGGACACGGCGTCGACGGAGACATTCATCAGCGCCATCCGGCCCAGCTCGACATCGCCGAAGTCCTGCAGGATGAATTGTTCAACGGAAATGTCGAACGGGCCTTCGCCGTCATCGCCCTGCGCACCGAAACCCTCAAAACCCAGGGACTCGAAGCGATAGGCCGACCAGTCGGGATCGAAATCGTCCTGCCCCGACAGCAAGCGCGCCAGATCGGCCGCCATCACCGCATTGGGGCCGTCAACGGCAATCCGGGAAATCTCGACCCGGCCGCCATCGGCATCGATCATCGACAGCCCTTCGACCGCGAAGGCGTCGAACACGACATCGTCGTCGGAATTGATGCGCGGTGCTTCGAAGATCATGCGCGCGATGTTCATTTCCCCGGGACCGTCGACATCGATATCTTCGTTTGCGATGTCGAGATTGCGGACCACGACATCGGACAGGATGTAGCGGCCGCGCGACCAGGACGCGTCGGCATAGCTGAAGTCTTCACTGGCGCTGCCGATGAGGCCCATGCGCGTCAGCGCGGCCTCCGCATCGGCACGGCTCTGGGCCAGGGCGCTGCCAGCCGGCAATGCGGTCACGACCAGGCCGGACAGGGCGAGCGCGGGCAGGATATCAAGTCTCATGGGTCCCCTCTTTCGATGACAGGAGTTCGTACCGGTCCCTCGGCACGCAACCTAGCACCGTGCCTGCGCGGCGTCCTGCAAAACAGGTGTAATTGCGCGGGGGATTACTCGCTGTCGGGTCCCCCCAGACCCGCCAGGAAAGCGGCGATCGGATCGCGCGGCTCCTCGCGCCCGGCCGGGGTGGCGACGGTTTCGGCATCGCCGACCGGCGGCGCGATGGCCGGTCCATCTCCGGCGGGGCGCGAATGGCCGCTGGCCAGTCCGCTGTGCGGCGCCGACTGCATGTAGGCGCTGAAGATCAGGGCGGGCGGACCGCCCCCCGTCGCGTGATCGCTCGGCGCATTATCGTCATTGCCGGTCCAGATCGCCGTCACCACGTCGGCGCCATAACCGGCGAACCAGGCATCGCGGAAATCATTGGTCGTGCCCGTCTTGCCGCCGGTCTCAAGGCCGGGCACCGCCGCATTTCGGCCCGTGCCCCACACCACGACGGCGCGCAGCAGATCCTGCATGCGCGAAACCGTGCGCGCGTCCAGCACGCGGCGATCGGCCGGCGGCGGCGTTTCGAACAGCAGATCGCCGGCTTCGGTCTCGATGGAGATGATGCCGAAGGGCGAGACCCGGTAGCCGCCATTGGCAAAGGGCGTATAGGCCCCGGCGAGTTCCAGCGGCGTGACTTCATAGGCGCCCAGCGCCAGCGAGCGGTCGGCCCGCATCGGGCTTTCCATGCCCAGCCGGCGCGTCAGCCGGGCGACATGGCCGCGGCCGGTCTCCTCGGCGATCTGCACGGCGATGGAGTTGGAGGAGCGGGCGAAGGCCTCGCGCAGGGTCATCTCGCCGCGATAGGTGTCGTTGTAATTCTGCGGTTCCCAGTCGCCGACGCGCACGGGCCGGTCGTCGCGCACATCGTCCGGTGACAGGCCGGCCTCGAAGGCCGAGGCATAGACAAAGGCCTTGAAGGCCGAGCCGGGCTGCCGGCTGGCCAGGATCGCGCGATTGAACTGCGAGCGGACATAGGAGCGCCCGCCGACCATGGCACGCACTGATCCATCATGCGCCAGCGAGACGAGTGCGCCCTCGCTGACCCCGGCGGCGCGGGCCGGATCGGCCAGCACGCCCTCCAGAGCGGCTTCAGCAGCGCGCTGGGCATCCACATCAAGCGTCGTGCGCACCACCAGATCGCCATGGCTGGGACCGGCGATTTCGCGGACGGACGGGAAAATCCAGTCGATGAAATACTGCGCGCCCGGGCTCGACGCGCCGCGCGATACGCGGATCGGCGTGCTGGCAGCCGCAACGCGTTCGGCCTCGGTGATGCGGCCGGTCTGCATCATCAGGTCGAGCACGACCGTGGCCCGCGCCGCGGCACGGCTGGCATCATTGACCGGGCTGTAGCGCGAGGGCGCCTTCAGGAGGCCGGCCAGCAGCGCCGCCTCGCCCAGCGACACCTCGCTGGCGGGCTTGCCGAAATAGCGCAGCGACGCCGCCTCGATGCCATAGGCCCCGCCGCCGAAATAGACGCGGTTGAGATAGAGCTCGAGAATCTCGTCCTTGGTGAAGCGGCTCTCCAGCCAGAAGGCGAGCATCATTTCCTGCAGCTTGCGGCGCCAGGTGCGCTCGGGCGAGAGGAAGAGGTTTTTCGCCAGCTGCTGGGTCAGGGTCGACCCGCCCTGCACGATATGACCGGCGCGGATATTGGCCAGCATGGCCCGCGACAGGCCGATCACGTCGACCCCGGGGTGGCTGTAGAAGCGCCGGTCCTCGACCGCCAGCACGGCATCGACCAGGAAGGGCGGCAGGTCCGCCACCGCGACTTCGTGACCATGGGCGGATCCGCGGCGTGCAATCAGGCGGCCGCGATGGTCCAGGAAGGCGATGGTCGATGAGCGCTCGACCGCGGCGAGGCTGGACGTGTCGGGCAGATCGCGCGCGACGGATACCAGAAGCGCGGCGGCGGCCAGGGTCCCGATGACGAAGAGAGCCGCAAAGACCCGCCACAGGGGCAGGCCCGGCTTGCCGCCACGCCGCCGTCTGCGGCGCGCGGGCGCCGGGCGGGCGCGGTCGGCCGCAGGGGCATTTCGGGGCCGGCGGGCCATGGCATTTCCTGTGTGAATCCGGACGCCCTATCTGCCGCCTCCAGGGTTAATTCCCCATGAATGGGGCCGGTGGCGGGGAACGCCTGGCGCAGCTGCGCGTTGAATACTCGAGCGGCAAGGAGGCCCGTCATGTCCAGGCTGACACACTTGGCCGGCGCCGCGCTGGGAAGCCTGCTGATTGCAGGTTTCGCCCAGCCCCCGGTGCTCGAACTGCGCAATCGCCCGCCGGAAACGGCAACCGCGATGCCTGTTTCGACCGCCACACTCGAAGCCCTGTCCGTGACGGACAGGACCGGGATTGCCCGCGGTCACGTCATCACCGTCCTGAGACGGCCCGATGACAGCATCGCCGCTCTGGAAATCGCCTGGACGGGACCGGACGCCATTCCGGGCATGACGATCGAGCACGCCGTCGGCTTTCTCGACTACCGGCCGGACGCCAACACGATCGTCGCCCACCAAAGCTGGTCCGAACTCGTGGCCGGATACCGCGCAGCCCGCGTGGAACCGGCCCCGGAGCCGCCGCGCGCCGGCCCGATCGACGCCGCCGGATCCGTCACTGGATAAGAAGCAAAAAAGGAGTCCGTCATGCTCAGCTGGGCAATTCTGTTCTTCATCCTTGCGGTCGTCGCCGCCATTCTCGGTTTCGGCGGCCTGGCCAGCGCCTTTGCCGGCATCGCACAGATCCTGTTCGTGGTGTTCCTGGCGCTGTTTGTCCTGGCGCTCGTCGCCCGGGCCATCCGCGGCCAGTCACCGCCCGCCTAAACCCGTCCGGTCACAAACGACCGGCTGGACGAAAACGCGCTCCGGGACATCCGGGGCGCGTTTTTTTGATGGTCAGGCGGACTTGCGCAGGTCGCGAGCTGGCGTCACCATTGGGGCTCCACAAGGGGTGCTTCCAATGACCGTAAAGCGTGTGTTTCTGGTGTGTGCGGCGCTGCTGGGCGCGGCAAGCCTGTCCGGCTGCGTCATCTATGAAGGCAGCGACGCGGTCTGCCCCCATGGCGACCCCAATGCCGACAACTGGCCCTATTGCGGCGGCGCCCGGCCCGGCGGTTCGCAACCGGTCGACGACTTCCCCGACTACTGACGCGCCGGACCGGCGGGCTCGCCGCTCTCGGCCTGCCCGTCACGCGGCGGCGCAAAGCTGACGATCACACTTCCCGGCGCTTCCGGCGGCTCGCGCCCCGGCCCCAGCAGGATGAGTGTGCCGTTCGGCTGACGCGCCAGAACGAGGTCGGCGTTTTCGTCGAGATCTTCGAGATAGCGCGACAGCGGGTATTCCTCGGTCAGCCGCGTGGTGCGGAAGCGCCAGCCGCGCCACCAGTCGCGCGCCAGACCGTCATAGCCGCGGCCGCGCCGGATCAGGGTCCGGCCCCGGGCCGTGAAGGCGATGGAGCGGGGATCGTCCTCGCCCCGCTCGCCCTCGTCGAGCCCTTCATGGGCCGACAGCTGGTAGACGCGCGACCGGCCCAGCTCGGGCGCATAGTCGATACAGACCAGGGCGTTGTAGGCATCATTGGCGGAGGCCGCGATGAGGGCCGAGAAACGCGACGGTTCCAGCCGCCACTCGGCAGCCTCGGACAGCACCTCGCCGTAATAGACGTCATGCCCGTCCAGCCGTGCAGCCCGCAGGCGCCGCCAGCTGGTGTCGGCCACCGTGTGCGGCACCTCGATCTTCTTCAGCACACCCGCAAGCCCCAGGCTCCAGGGATTGGCACCGACGATCAGCAGCCGCTCCGGCCCTGACTGCGACAGGCCGAACAGGCGCGCCAGCGGCGTCACGGCAAAGCCGCAGCCCACCACGCTGGCGAACACGGTTGCGAAGACCAGCGGCGCCAGGATGGCGGCGTCCTCGCGGCCGGCCTCGACAAGCTCGGCGGCCAGGTGTCCGGCGGTCGCCGCCGCGACCACACCGCGCGGACCGATCAGGCCGACAAAGGCGGTTTCGCGCAGATTGAGGCCGGAATTCAGGGTCGCGAGGAAGATGCCGAGCGGCCGGGCAATCAGGATCAGCACCACCACAAAAGCCGCATGCCGCCAGTTCAGCTCGGCCAGGGCCGACGGCGTCAGCCCGGCGGCGAGCACAACGAAGACACTCGCGACGAGAATGGAGGCGATGCCTTCCTTGAAGCGGCGCATTTCCTCGATCGAGGCCAGCCGCGAATTGGCGACGACAAGGCCGAACACCGTCACGGCGACCAGGCCGGTCTCGTGCGCCAGCGCTTCGGCCGAGGAGAAGCAGACCAGAACCGAGGCGAGCACGAGCGGCGCCTTCATCTGTTCCGGCACCCAGCCGCGGCGGAAGGCCCGCGACAGGCCGAAGCCGAAGGCAATGCCCAGCCCGGCCCCGATCACCGCGCCGAAGGCCAGCGCCCCGGCCGCACCGGCCCAGTCCTGGCCCAGCGCAGTCTGGCGCACGGCCTCGAACACGAACACGGCGGCAAGCGCGCCGATCGGGTCGTTGACGATGCCTTCCCATTTCAGCACCGAGGCGATACGCGGCGGCAGTTTTGCCTGCCGCAGCAGCGGCAGCACGACGGTCGGCCCGGTGACGGTCAAAAGCGCACCGATCATTGCCGACAGGTCGAGCGCCAGGCCCGCCACATAGTGCAGCGCCAGCGTCGCCAGGATGCCGTTGAGCGGCACACCCAGCAGAACCAGCCGCCAGACCGGTTTCGACACGCCACGCAGCTCGCGGAAGTTCAGGGTGATACCGCCCTCGAACAGGATCACGCCGACCGCCAGGGCGATCATCGGCCGCAGATAGCCGCCGAAACTCGCTTCCGGATCGAGCAGGGGCGCGCCCGAGATCAGCGCGAAGACCGGCCCCAGAAGGAGACCGGCCCCCATCATCAGCACGATGGACGGCCAGCGCAGCCGCCAGGCGAGCCATTGAGCGGCAACGCCTGAACCGGCGATGAGTGCGATAGTCAGGGTGAGGTCAGGCGGTGCGTGCATCATGGCGGCGTTGTTAGCGCGTTTCGAACCCGCCGTCGCCTGTGCGACGGCAAACAGTCGGGGAGGCTGTCATGACCACGCTACCGCTCGAGTTCCAACTCG
Source organism: Maricaulis virginensis (assembly GCF_027922185.1). Classification (NCBI taxonomy): domain Bacteria; kingdom Pseudomonadati; phylum Pseudomonadota; class Alphaproteobacteria; order Maricaulales; family Maricaulaceae; genus Maricaulis; species Maricaulis virginensis. The sequence continues at coordinate 76,724 of NZ_BSFE01000006.1, forward strand.
CCCTCGTTTCATTCGCCACGGCGCTGCTGATCGGCGGACCGGTCACGCTGATCGGCGCCTCGAACCTCGCCACCGCAGCCCGGATGGCCGGCGGTGTCGTGTTGCGACGGCGCATGATGTCCGGGCTCGCGGTTACACTGGCGAGCGGTGCTGGCCTGGCATCGGCCTGGCCGTTCTAGCCCTCGCCCTTTTCGGCCGTGTCGTTGTGCAGGAAGTCGAAGCCGATGGACTGCCCGCCATAATCGCCATGCTCGAAGAGATCAGCGGCATCATCGAACCAGCGCACCAGATGCGCGTGCAACCGCTCGAACAGGTCGAACAGCTCGGCATCCGAGACCGGCAGGCCGATATCGAAGACCGGCCCGTTGGCGATGGCGATCTCCATGTGATGCCCCTTCTTGGCGCAGGTCAGCACAAGCCGGATCCAGTCGCCCGTGCGCGACACCTTCACAGCCAGGCCGAAACTGATCGGCCCCAGCGGCAGGAAACCGGTTCCCGAGACAGAAAAAGCGCCGGAGCGATAGGGCTGCGGCACCCAGGCGCCCTCCGGCGGCACGAGATGCACGCACACACCCTTGTCATCGCCGAGATAGCGGCAGAAGCCCGCCGACACATTCTCGGCGACGCTGCGCACGATGGCGTAGTTGTCCAGGCTCAACCGGCCATAGCGCTCGGCGGCTTCGGTCAGCGTGTCGAAACGCGACTTGTCGCTCATTTGTCACTCCTCTTGCCGCAGGGCTCGCGCTAGTGTGCCGCGCAATGCACGGGGAGGGAAAGATGCGCCGACACATCATTCTGGCCGGACTGGCCTTTTCGCTGGCTGCCGGACTGGCCGCCTGCGGCGAGGAAGACACCGTTGCGCCGATCGAGTGGCAGACCCTGTCTGGCCTGCCACCACTCGTGATTGCCCATCGCGGCGCCAGCGGCGATCGGCCCGAGCATACGCTGGCGGCCTATCAACTGGCCATCGAACAGGGCGCCGACGTGATCGAGCCCGATCTGGTGATGACGGCCGATGGTGTGCTCGTGGCCCGCCACGACCATTATCTCTCGACCACGACCGACATTGCCGGCCGGCCCGAATTCGCCGACCGCCGGCGTGAGCTCGACGGCCGGGCCGACTGGTGGGTCGAAGATTTCACGCTCGCCGAATTGCGCACCCTGCGCGCCATCCAGCCCTGGCCCCAGCGCGATGCCGGCTTCAACGGCGAATTCCTGATCCCGACCTTCGAGGAGGTCCTCGACCTCGCCGCGGAATACGGCGTGCTCACCGAGCCCGAGGTAAAGGTGCCCGGACACTATGTCTCGATCGGTCTCGACCCGCTGCCCGAACTGGTCCGCATCCTGCGCGAGCGCGGGCTCGACAGCGCCGATGCACCGATGACCATCCAGTGTTTCGAGCCGGATTTCCTGGCGCGGCTGAATACCGAGATCGACACGCCGCTGGCGATGCTGGTCTTCCCGATGCAGGAACTCGACCCCTCGGCCGATCCGCTGCAGCCGAGTGTCGCGCTGGACGATCTGGCCGTGTTTGCCGATGCCGTCGGGCCGGCCAAGAGCCTGATCATTACCGAAGCCGGTGAGGATACCGGTTTCGTCGCCCGCGCCCACGCGCTGGGCCTTGAGGTCCACCCCTGGACCTTCCGCGACGATGTCCCGCTGGCCGGGGATATCGATATCGCCACGGAGCTGGAACGCGTCTACCGGCTGGGCGTGGACGGTGTGTTCGCCGACTTTCCGGCCACCGCAGTGGCGGTGCGCGATGCCATGACCGGCGAGGCGGCCGGCGAATAGGCCCCGGCCAACAAACCCATCGGCAAAAGAAAACGGCGTGGAGATTGCTCTCCACGCCGTTCGATCTTTGGATCCTGCTGCGCCTTAGTCGGCGTATTGCAGGTTGATCGCCTTCGGTCCCTTGCCGCGACGGTCCGGTTCGGTCTCGAAGGAGACCTTTTGGCCGTCGTTCAGCCCCGGCAGGCCAGAAGCCTGGACAGCGGAGATGTGCACGAAGACGTCATTGCCGCCCTCGTCCGGGGTGATGAAGCCAAAGCCTTTGCTTTGGTTGAAGAATTTGACCGTACCTGTGGCCATGGGGAACCTTCCCTTGAATGCGTGCCCTGCGTGCGGGCATAGAAAAAATGCAATGTCAGCGCCCTGACACTGGTATTACGGACGTAGAAAGTCGGGGAAGGCTGAAGTCTAGGTGTCCGATGTGACCCCCTCACGGGCGCCACCGGGTAGGCGATCAGAATTCCGTCCGGCCTCTGGGGCCGCCCGTCGCCGCGGATATGCGCACGGATTTGCTCGCAAAGCAAATGAAACTCTTGTGGCATGCGCAACAAAACCTTGCTGTCCACGCCAGGCCATGCAGCCGTGGCGGCTTGACCCCGCCGGAAGATCGCATACTCCTGCCGGTATGAGCCGACGCCGCTTTCTCGACCGCACCCATCGCCAGCGTGACCGGCAGCGCCGGTCCACCGGCGGTTTCAACCCCGGCGCGATGATCCGTCTGGCGGGTTTCGGGGCCGCCCTGATGGTCGGCGTCGCGGTCTATATCGGCTTTGCCCGCCAGGGCGAGACGATCTATGACGGCCGCTGGGGCGTCCTGCAGCGGCTGATCACGCCACTCTTTCTGGGCTTCAACGCGCTCGATCTGATCGTCCTGCTGCTTGCCGGCCTCGTCGCCTGGCGCATCTGGCTGCGCATGCAGAAGACGCGCTAGCGGCGCCCCTCAGCCAGACACCTCGGCGCCGGCAAGAACGCCCCACAAACCCGCAAAAGTGAAGTCGATCCGTCCACGCGGCCACCCGAAGACCGCGGGGTTAGGAAAAAATTTGCCCGCAACCCCGCTTTCCCTGAACTCCGCCCTAGCCTTGCCTCAATGAGGGGTTTAAGGCGTCACCTGTCGGCACGAGATCAACTCCGGGCATGCTGAAAGGTCAGTCAAGATGGGCGTGAAAGTCGCGGTTTTCGGTGCAACAGGCGCGGTGGGCAAGGAGATGCTCACCATTCTGGCGGAACGGCTGTTCCCCGCCGATGAGGTGTATGCACTGGCGACCCGCAAATCCATGGGCGTGGAGCTCTCCTATGGCGAGAAGACGCTGAAATGCCAGGACGTGGAGACCTTCGACTATTCCAAGGTCGACCTTGTCCTGATGTCTGCCGGCGGTGAGCCGTCGAAGGAATGGGCGCCGAAGATCGCCAGGGCCGGCGCCATCGTGGTCGATAATTCCTCGGCCTGGCGGATGGATCCGGACGTGCCGCTGGTGGTGCCCGAGGTCAATCTGGACGCCCTGGATGGCGTGAAGAAGAAGGGCATTGTCGCCAATCCGAACTGCTCGACCATCCAGCTCGTCGTCGCCCTGAAGCCGATCCATGACCGTGCCGGCATCAAGCGCGTATCCTGCGCCACCTACCAGTCCGTCTCCGGCGCCGGCCAGGAAGGCATGGACGAGCTGTGGACCCAGACCAAGGGCATCTACGTCAACGACCAGCCGACCCCGCAGAAATTCACCAAGCAGATCGCCTTCAACGTCATCCCGCACATCGACGTCTTCATGGAAGACGGCGCCACCAAGGAAGAGTGGAAGATGACGGTGGAGACGAAGAAGATCCTCGATCCGAAGATCAAGCTCTTCGCCACCTGTGCCCGGGTGCCGGTTTTTGTCGGTCACTCGATCGCGGCACACCTGGAGCTGGAAGACGAACTGTCGGCCGACGAGGCCCGCGCCCTGCTGCGCGAAAGCCCCGGCCTGATGGTCATCGACAAGCGCGAGGACGAGGGCTATGTGACGCCGGTCGAATGCGTCGGCGAATTCGCGACTTTCGTGTCCCGTATCCGCGAGGACCCCACGGTCGAGAACGGCCTCGCGCTGTGGGTCGTCTCGGACAATCTGCGCAAGGGCGCCGCCCTGAACGCCGTGCAGATCGCCGAAGGCCTGCTCAACAAGGGCCTGCTGAAAAACAGCTGATACCGGCTATTGCCCGCCGCCCGGCACCGTCACGGTGCCGGGTGCGGCCGTCGGCGGCGGACCGAACAGGTCCGGGTTCTGCCCGGCATACATCCGGCCGGCCATTTCCGCGAATTCCAGAGACATGTGGTGCTCGTCATAGAAGACGGGGACGCCTTCGGGTGTCCGGGTGAGGCAGGTTTCTGCCCGGCGCTCCTCGCACAACAGGGCCACCCGGTCGATATACATATCCGCCAGCGCCATGACCTCGCCATAGAGCGGCTCTTCCTGCGGATGGCCCTCGAACCCGGTGACATGCTCCGGCGCGGCGCAATTGCGCGGGTCTCCCGTCTCGTTCACGATTCTCGCGCACGGGATATCGGTCGAGAAATACCCGCCCATAACAATGATGCGAAGGTCGGGGTTGCGGGCCTTGAGCCAGGCAAGCAGGTCGACAAAACCGCGCTTGTTCGACCAGAACGGCCCCCGGACGGCGTAGACGAGGTCGTCGAGCGATGCGAGAAAATCGTCGCGGTTGAGAACCTCGAGCCTGTCCGCACAGGCCGGCCGGCCGGACACCAGCCGTCCGTCCGGTGCTATTTCGATGCGGCCGCACGGATTCGTCGTGCCGAAGCGAACGAATTCCAGGCCCGGCTGACCGCCGAAACCGCCCAGCAGGAAGTTGTAGGCATCGGGCTCGTGGGAGTTCCCGAGAAACAGGACACGTCTGGCATCCGGCCGGTTGCACAGCGGATTTCCGCTGTAGAACGCCTCGATCGGGCAGACCTCGTCCTGACGGGAGAAACGGGCTCTCTGTCCGGCCTCGATCTGTTCCGCCGTCAGTGACAGATCCGGTATCCGCCACGCCCAGCCGCCGGCGAACCACGCATGTCCCGCCACAAGTGCGAAAACCAGGCTCACGGCCACCGTCCGGAGCGCAAACGCCCCCGGTGTCAGTCTGAACGTCGCCGCAGCCTGACCGGCACGCCGGTAGAAGTGCCGCTCCAGCCCGTAGTGCAGGCCGGCCGCGGCCACCAGCATCGCTGCAGCCAGCGCCAGTTGCTCGACCGGCGTCAGATCCAGCCCGGTGCGATAGCGGTAAAGCGCGACGACCGGCCAGTGAACGAGGTAGAGGGCGTAGGATATTTTGCCGAGCCAGACACTGACCGGGTTTTCCAGCATCGCACGGCCGAGGCCGGCCTGCCGGTTGGTGAAACTCCCGGACAGAAGCAGCGCGACGGCCCCCAGGGTCGGCAGGAGTACCGCCCCGCCGGGAAAGGCCGTCTCGCCGTCGAACAGAAGAATGCTGGCCAGCACCGACACCAGCCCCGCCAGAAGCACGCCGTCCCGCGCCCAGCCAGGCGGATTGCGGCGCGGCCAGGCCTCCAGCCGAACGAGACATCCCAGGGCCGCGCCTGCAGCGAACTGGAAGACCCGGAAGGGGAAAAGATAGAAGGCGCCCGACAGGTCCCGCCAGCCATAGATCAGCGTCGCCAGGAAACCCAGAACCGCGATACCGGCCAGGATCGCGGGAAGGCGCGCACGGCCGGCCAGCGCCAGCGTCCCCACGATCACGGCCGGCCACACAAGATAGAATTGTTCCTCGACCCCCAGTGACCAGGTGTGCAGAAGCGGTTTGAGCTCCGAGGCCGTGTCCCAGTAGCCGGCCTCCAGGTAGAAGACGATATTCGATACAGAGGCGAGCGCAGCAACAGCGCTGCGGGCAAAACGTTGAAAATCGTCCGGAGTCAGAATGAAGGCTGACGCAATGAAGGTGGCCGCGACCGTGGCCACGAGCGGCGGAATGATCCGGCGCACACGTCCCAGATAAAAATCCCGGAACGAGAAGCGGCCGGCTTCGGCCTTGGCCGCAATGATGGAAGAGATGAGGAAGCCGGAGATCACAAAGAAGACGTCGACGCCGACAAACCCGCCGGAAAACACCTCGATATCCAGGTGGAACAGGACAACCGCCAGCACCGCGATCGCACGCAGCCCGTCGATGTCCGGCCGATAGTCCGTCTTGTGCCGCATGATCCCCCCGTCCGATGCGCCCGCTCCTATAACAAAAGATCGATCCGCACACTTGTGCAATGACCCTGCGTGACCGCCGGCATGACAGACATGCACAGGAAACGGGTCGCATTCCCGGCACGCTCATCCTATGTGCTGGGAATGCTGCGCGAGGGAGTGTCGCATGTCGTCCGAGCCGAATACCGACATCCGCCCCGCGCTGGCGGCCGGCCTGTCCAGCTATCTGATCTGGGGCGTGGCGCCGCTCTTCTTCCAGGCACTGGATTTCGCCAACCCGTTCGAGATCGTGATGCACCGCATTATCTGGGCGGTGCCGATCCTGGCCCTGGTGCTGGCGGTCTCGGGCAAGATGCGCCAGGCCCTGGCCGTCCTGGCCGATCGCCGGACAATCCTGACACTGGTGGGCACGGCGGCCCTGATCTCGGTCAACTGGTGGATCTTCATTTTCGCGGTGAATTCCGGCCACGTGCTGCAGGCATCGCTGGGCTATTACATCAACCCGCTGATGAGTGTGGCGGTCGGCGTGATCGTCCTGCGCGAACCGCTCGGCCCGTTCCGCATCGCCGCCATCGTGCTGGCCGCGCTCGGCGTGGCGAACCAGATCATCGCCGTCGGCCAGGTGCCGTGGATCTCGCTGGCGCTGGCCACCTCCTTTACGGCCTATGGCTATCTGCGCAAGGTCGCCGCCGTTGACGGCCGGATCGGCCTGTTCTGGGAAACCTCCTTCAACCTGCCCATCGCGATCGTCGGGCTTACCATCCTGCAGCTGAACGGGCTGGGCCATTTCCAGGAAAGCCCCGCCCAGGCGCTGATGCTGATGGCGGCCGGCCTGGTGACGGTGGTACCGCTGCTGCTCTACGCCATCGGCGTGCGCGGACTGCACCTGTCGACCATGGGCCTTTTGCAATTCATCGCGCCCTCTATGCAGTTCGCGATCGGCGTGATGGGCGGCGAGACCTTCACCGCCTCCCACCTTGTCACTTTCGCCTTCATCTGGGCCGGTGTCGGCATGTTCGCCTACTCGACCCTGCGGCGACAGAAGAAGCGGGCCGTCGCCGCCGAGGCCCAGGCGGAAGCGGAATAGTCCATCCGGCTGCGGCCTTGACCAAGCCGGGTGCCTGTTCTCTCCTGCGCCGCAACAATAATCGCCTGATCCCCAAGAGGTTTCAGGACCGGAGAGGCCCGATGACCGATTTCCCCCCCGCCACACGTATCGCCACGAACGGCATCACGCTCGCCGTCCACCTTGCCGGACCCGAAGACGGCCAGCCGCTCATCCTCGCCCATGGCTGGCCCGAGCTCGCCTGGTCCTGGAAGAACCAGATCGGTGTGCTGGCCGAGGCCGGCTACCGCGTGATCGCGCCCGATCTGCGGGGTTTCGGCGGGTCCGACTGCCCCGAAGGCGTCGACGCCTACGATATCGACACGCTGGTGGGCGACCTGACCGGGCTGCTCGACGCGCTGGGCCATGAGACCGCTGTCTTCGCCGGCCATGACTGGGGCGGGATCATCGTCTGGCATGCCGCCATGCTGGCCCCGCAGCGGGTTGCCGGCGTGATCGGCGTCAACACGCCCCACCTGCCGCGCGGCGCCGAACCGCCCACGAACACCTTCCGGCAGATCGGCGGCGAGGATCACTACATCCTGCGCTTCCAGGAGCCGGGTTATGCCGAAAGCCGGTTCGAGGGCCGCGAAGACGACTTCTTCGCCTTCATCTTCGGAACCCCGGTGGAGGGCGATCCGGAAGACCTCTACCCGCAGGTCACCCACCTCCCCAAACAGTTCGAGAGCTTCCAGGGCCGTCCGGAAGACAGGATTGTCGTCGGCCCGGAAGACCGCGCCGTCTATGCCGATGCCTATCGCGCCACGGGCTTCACACCGGGCATCAATCTCTACCGGAATTTCGACGCCAACTGGCGGCGCATGGGCGGTGTCGACCACCGGCTTGCCATGCCCTGCCTGATGGTCTCGGCCGAGAAGGATTTCATGCTGCCGCCGAAGCTGGCCGGCTGGATGCCCGCCCTGTGCAAGGACGTGGAATTCCAGATCATCGAGGGCTGCGGCCACTGGACGATGTGGGAAGCCCCGGAATTGCTCAACACCCACATGCTGGACTGGCTGCAGCGGCGCTTTCCGGCTGCGGGCAGCTGATGCATCTGTTCCAGGTCACCCTCGTTGTTGACGATTATGACCGGGCCATCGCCCATTATTGCGGCGCGCTGGGCTTCGAGCTGATCGAGGATACGCGGCTTTCGGACATCAAGCGCTGGGTCGTCGTTTCGCCCGGTGCCGGCGGCGCGAAGCTCCTGCTGGCGCGGGCGGCCAGCCCGGACCAGGCCAAGGCGGTCGGCCGTCAGGCCGGCGGCCGCGTCGGTTTCTTTCTGGAAACGGCGGATTTCGATCGCGACTACGCCCGCCTGCGGGCGAACGGCGTTGAATTCGTCCGCCCGCCCCGCGACGAGGCCTACGGGCGCGTCGCGGTCTTCCGCGATCTCTACGGCAATGACTGGGACCTGATCGGTCCGGTGTCCGCTCAGAACTGATCGACGAGAATGGTGCGGCCGTCCGGGTCTTTCAGCACGAAGTGCGCCGGACCCTCATCGCCGGACGTGCCGGTTTCCGGCTCGATACCCTTGTCTTTAAGCGCCTTTTCCAGCGCGCGGGCATCGGACGGGTTGAAGGTGAGCAGGTCCTCTTCGAACATGCCCTGGAACAGGCCGATCTTCGCTTCGCCGCTCTTCAGGATCAGCCAGTTCTGCTCGACATCGCCGTCAAGCTTTTCAAACCCCAGCGCCTCGTAGAAGGTCAGCGATTTGCGGATATCCTTCACCGCCAGCGAAACCGAGAAATGTCCCAGATACATGCGCGTCTCCTGCCGTCTCCGGGTCACAGGCTAGCGGCGGAGTTCCAGGAAGTCTCGGAGAAACGGTAATTTATCCTTCCCCTTGATGGGGAAGGGGGACCGCGCCGAAGGCGTGGTGGATGGGGTGGGGGCGAGGCGCCGGCAAACGCACGCAGAACAACGGACCACCGGGGTTCACCCCTTCCGGCCCAGCGCTTCGCGCTGACCCACCTTCCCCATCAAGGGGAAAGATGGCTCACAAACACCCGTAAACCGCCTCGATAATCCGCATGGGGCGGGGGTCGCCGGCGAGATAGTGCTGCTGGCGGTTCATCACATAGGCACCGGTCAGGCGCCGGACCGGATCGGCGAAGGCACAGGACCCGCCCCAGCCGGAATGGCCCACGGCCTCCGGCGTCGGGCCGTAGAATTGCGTGCGGGTATTGCGCATCACACCGGCCGCCCAGGAAAGATCGAAGGGCAGCACCTTGTCGGGCCCGGCGACGCGCTCCTTGACCAGCGCCTCCAGCGTGGCGGCCGACAGGAAGCGCTTGTCGTCCAGCTTGCCGTCCAGCGCATAGACGCCCATCAGGCGGGCCAGGGCAGACGCGGTCGCATGGGCATTGGCGGCGGGAAATTCCGCCTTGCGCCATTCCGTGGCGCCGCGGCGGCCGGGCGAGGACCAGGCCTTCAGGAAGGCCAGTTCACGCGGCCGCGTCCGCTCGCCCAGATCGGGCACCTGGCGCGGCATGGCATGTTCGGCTGTGCGGGCATGCTCGCTTTCGGGCAGGCCGACATGGAAATCGATCCCGGCCGGGCCGCAGATATCCTCGCGCAGGATGGCGCCGATCGATCGTCCGTCCGTGCGGCGCGCCAGGGCGTCGGCGATGAAGCCGAAGGTGACCGGGTGATAGCCCGAGCCGGTGCCCAGCTCCCATAACGGCGCCTGGCGGGCCAGACGATCCTCGATCTTCGCGGCATCGAACCAGTCGCCCGCATCCATCTCCTCGGCGATCCCCGACAGGCCCGCCTGGTGCGACAGCGCCTGCGCCACCGTGACCTGCGACTTCCCGCCCGCGGCGAATTCCGGCCAGTAATCGGCCACCGGCACGTCGTATTGCAGAAGACCGCGATCGACGAGCTTGGCCATGACCAGCGCCGCCACCGCCTTGCCGGTCGAATAGACCGGCACCAGCGTGTCGGCCTGCCAGTCCCGTGATTTCTTGCGATCGGCCCAGCCGGCGTGAATGTCGACGACCGTCTCGCCATCGATACGCAGGGCGAAACCGGCGCCGATCTCGTCCTGATCGGACCAGTTGGCGAGAAACGCGTCGCGGACGGGTTCGAAACCCGGCGCAACGGAGCCGTGGACGGCGGGGAGAGTGTCGGTGGTCATGACGATCTGGCTAACCCGTTCCGGGGCACCCGAGCAAGGGCGATACTGACGCATCGCAGCCGCGCCTAGATCGCCTCGGCCTCATAGCTGACCAGCGGCTCGCGCAACACATCCGCCGCGGCGACAATCGGTAGTTCCGGCGCCTTCCACTCATGCGCCCGCATCACGACAGAGACGGTGGCCGCCACGGCATGTTCGAGCGCGGCTTTCGGTTCGGCCCCGTTGACGATGGCACCGATAAAAGCCGCCGTCAGCACGTCGCCCGTGCCCTTGGGGGCATCGGGGATACGCTCATGCGTGACCAGCCAGGCCTCGCCATTGTCGACATACATCACCCCGATCTGCCCGTGCCGCGGCAGGGAGGTGACAATGGCCGGACAGTCGAGCGAGCGCGCCGCGCGCACCATGGAGGCCAGATCGGTCAGCTGGCGCCCGGTGATGTGACCGAGCTCGAAGGCGTTCGGGGTCACCAGGTCGGCGCGGCTGACCAGCTGGTCCTTGATGCCGGCGGCAATGGCAGGCGGCACATAGAGCCCGCCCGGCGCGTCTCCCATGATCGGGTCGACCACGACGATCGGTTCGCGGGCAAAGGCACGGACACCGCGATTGACCCGCGAACCCTTGCGCACGACATCGATCACCGCTGCGGTATCGAAGATCTGGCCGACATCGGCGAAATAGCCGGTCAGCACGACATCGGTGATATCCAGCAGGCCCTGGTCGGAAATGCCGGAGAGCACGCCCTGGAACATGTCCTGTTCCACCGGCCCGCCGCCGGGCGGCCCCCATCCGGGCTGGCGGCCATAGAGCACGGTCGGCACGAGCATGGTGTCGATGCCGGCCGCGTTGAGCACGCGCTCGGACACGCCGCCGCCCACGCGGGAGGCCGCCACGAGACTGGAAAGGATCAGCGCCATCGGCATGGGAAGTATGCTATATCCGATTTTCCCAAGAGCTGAAGCCCCATCCGGACCCTGTATGCGCCGACTGATCCGCTCCGCCCTTTTCGTTCCCGCCTCCAAGCCCCGCGCCATCGAGAAGGCGGCCCATGTCGGCGCCGATCTCCTGATCCTGGATCTGGAAGATGCCGTAGGTCCGGACGAAAAGGACGAGGCGCGCGCCCGCGTGGCCGAGGCGCTCGACAGCTGGTCGGCCTCCGGCGCGATCCGCGCGGTACGCGTCAATGGTCCGGACGCGGCCTGGAATGCCGCCGACATGCGCGAGGCGGCCCGGGCCGACGCCATCGTGTTGCCCAAGGTCAACCAGGTGGGCGATCTGCATGCCGCGCGCAGCGCGCTGAGTGCACATGGCACGTCCATCCCGATCTGGGCGATGGTCGAGACGCCGCTGGGCGTGATGAATCTCAACGGCATTGCCAGCGCCACGGGAACCGGGCTGGCCGGCCTGATCGCGGGAACCAATGACCTCGCCAAGGATCTGCGCTGCACGGCCGAGCATGGCCGCCTTGCGCTGGTGCCGCACCTGGCCGCCATTGTGTGCGCCGCACGGGCGCGCGGGCTCTACGCCCTGGACGGCGTCTACAACCAGTTCCGCGACCCGAAGGGCTTCCGCGCCGAGGCCGAACAGGGCCGCACGCTGGGCTTTGACGGAAAAACACTGATCCATCCCGGCCAGGTGGACCTTGCACATCTGTATTTCGGCCCCACCTCTGCGGAGCTGGAACGGGCCGCCCGCATCGTCGCCGCCTTCGCCGACCCCGAGAACGCCGGAAAGGGCGTGATCTCGCTCGACGGTGACATGGTGGAACGCCTGCATCTGGACGCCGCCCGCGCCCTGCTGTCGGCCGCGGGCGACAATGACGCATGACCCTGCCGTAGACGGCAAATGCAGATGAAGACTTGATGTCGAGTGGCAAGACCGGCTTTCATCACTCGACTTGAGGGAAGAAAAATGAGCGATTCGACGACCATCTGGCACAATCCGCGCTGTTCGAAGTCCCGTCAGACGCTGGCCTTGCTCGAGGCGCGCGGCGGCGATCTCACCGTTCGCAATTACATGGAGGACGCGCCCAGCGTCTCCGAGCTCAAGACCGTGCTGAAGCAGCTCGGCTACACTTCGGCGCACGAATGGCTGCGCAAGAACGAGACGATCTATCGCGAGCTCGGCCTGAAAGCCGTCGAGGACGAGGAAGCCGTGCTGAAGGCGATGTCCCAGAACCCCAAGCTGATCGAACGCCCCGTCGTGATCCATGACGGCAAGGCCATGATCGGCCGCCCGCCGGAACAGGTGCTGGAATTGTTCTAGGGCTGGAGCCCCGGTCTAGCCGCCGACGAATTTTGCGATCCGGGCACCCAGCTTCATCAGCTTGATCAGCGTGCCCTGGGGCAGGGATTTCACCTGGCCGTACCAGCCGGTGAGATTGGTCACGAATTCTTCCATCCGGCGCAGGCGTTCCGCCGCCAGTTCCGGTGTATTGCCGTCGGCTTCGGCGGCATCGGCGCATTCCTGCAGGATCTGGATCGTGGGATCGATCTCGCGCTGTTTCCGGGCCTCGGCGATCGCCATCAGCATGTCCCAGGGTTCGTGCGTCGCCGTGAACCGGTCGCGCCGGTCGCCCAGCACCTGTTCGCGATTGACCAGGCCGAGCGCCTGCAGCTCCTTGAGCGAATTGGAGACATTCGACCGCGCGATCTTCAGCGTGTCGACGATTTCCTCGGCATCCAGCGGCTCATCGGCCAGGTAGAGCAGGGCGTGGATCTGGGCGATCGACCGGTTGACCCCCCAGCGGGCTCCCATCTCGCCCCAGTGAAGGACAAAACGCTGCATCGGTGCGGAGAGGTACATGGGCCGGCGCCTTCACTTGTTTCTGTCTGGAGAGAAACACGAAGCCGTGCGGAAGGCCATGTGGCTGGCTGACGCAGGTCGGGGCCTGTTCGTCGGCCGCATTTTCGAACCGCAAAACCGGTTCCCACTTTTGCTGAAAATGCTTTAGCCAGACGTGCCCGTAGCTGTCGCCGGTCCGTCCTGCATCTTTTCGCCGGGAGCGAGGCTCGCCCGGATGGCCTCGCCCAGCTGGATCGCCTCTTCGGCGCGGGCCGAGCCCTTGCGCCAGGCCACGCCGATCTCGCGGCCGGCGACCGGCGGATCGAAGGGCAGGACGGCGAGGCCCATCTGGTCGACCAGGCCCGCATCCACCGCCATGCGCGGCAGCAGCGTGGCGCCCAGGCCCGACTTCACCATCTGCACCAGCGTGTGCAGGCTGGTCGCAGCGAAGTCCGACCGTGCCGAGCCCGTCGAGCAGACCGACAGCGCATGGTCGCGCAGGCAGTGCCCGTCTTCCAGCAGCAGGAGAGGTTCGTCGGCCAGGTCTGACGGGGACAGCTTGCCGGCACCCGCAAGACGGTGATCGGGCGGGCAGGCGAACAGGAACTCGTCCGACCAGATCGCCTTCGTCTCGATCATCGGCGCTTCATAGGGCAGGGCGACGAGCGCGGCATCGAGACGCCGGTCGCGCAGCGCGTCGAACAGCCGGTCGGTCAGGTCCTCGCGCAGGAAGACTTCCAGCTTGGGGTGCAATGCCCGCAGCGCAGGCAGGACGCGCGGCAGCAGGAAGGGGGCGATGGTGGGGATGACGCCCAGCTTGAACGGCCCGGTCAGCGGTTCTCCCGCGGCCTGGGCGGCGATCACCAGATCCTCGGCCTCCGCCATCACCCGGCGGGCCCGTTCCAGCACCACCTCGCCGGCCGGCGTGAGCGCGGCGCCGCGCGCGCCGCGCTCGACCAGCACAGTGCCCAGGATCATCTCCAGCTCCTTGATTGCAGCGGACAAGGTCGGCTGGGTGACGAACACCGCCTCGGCCGCACGGGAGAAACTTCCGTGCTCTGCAAGGGCGATCAGGAATTGCAACTGGCGGAGTGTGGGGAGCTGGGACATGGTATTGATAATAGTTATGGCTCGCCCAGAAACAATCCATTGGATTTGTCTGTTGCACTGCGTCACAAGGCCCTCATCACAAACGCCGGCACAAGCCGGCCGCACTCAATGGAGAGACCTATGCTGGGTATTGGCGACAAGCTTCCCGATTTCGAAGTCACCGGTGTGAAGCCGGGCTTCAACAATCACGAGGAAAACGGCGAATCCGCGTTCGAGGCCATCACGCAGGACAGCTTTGAAGGCAAGTGGAAGGTGCTGGTTTTCTACCCGAAGGACTTCACCTTCGTGTGCCCGACCGAGATCGTGGCCTTCAACAATCTGGCCGAAGAATTCTCCGACCGTGACGCCGTCGTGCTGACCGGTTCGACCGACAACGAATTCTGCAAGCTGGCCTGGCGCCGCGAGCACCCTGATCTCGACAAGCTCGGTCACTGGCAGTTCGCCGACACGACCGGCTCGCTGGTCGACAGCCTGGGCATCCGCTCCCCGGAAGGCGTGGCCTACCGCTACACCTACATCGTCGACCCGGACGGCGTCATCCAGCACGTCTACGCGACCAACCTGAATGTCGGCCGCAACCCGGAAGACACGCTGCGCGTCCTCGACGCCCTGCAGACGGACGAGCTGTGCCCCTGCAACCGCGCTGTCGGCGGCGACACGCTGGCCGCGTAAGCGGTCAACAGACCCCCGGCTGACGGCGCCACCCTCGCGCGCCGTCGGTTTGCCCCGGTGCCGGCCCTTTCGTGTGACCTGCCGGCCCCGGGGCATCCTCGTTCCCGACCCAGTAAATCCCAAGCGATTGCGGCCCGTCCGGCCGCGCGTGGTTTCCCCTGAAGGAGAGCCCGATGAGCCTCGATGCGCTGAAAAACGACCTGCCCGACTACGCCAAGGATCTGAAGCTGAACCTGTCCTCGCTGGCGCGCGAAACCGATCTGGACGACCAGAAGAAGTGGGGCACTTTCCTCGCCTCTGCCCATGCGGTCGGCGAACCGAAGACGCTGGCCGCCCTGTCGGCGGCAGCAGAAGAGGTTCTGAGCCCGGAAGCGGTGGCCGCAGCCAAGGCGGCCTCGGCGATCATGGGCATGAACAATGTCTATTACCGCTTCCTGCACCTGTCCAAGAACAAGGAATACGGTTCGCTCCCGGCCAAGCTGCGCATGAATGTCATCGCCAATCCCGGCGTCGACAAGGGCGACTTCGAGCTGTGGTCGCTGGCCGTGTCGGCGATCAATGGCTGCGGCCTGTGTATCGACAGCCACGAAGCCGAGCTGCGCAAGCATGGCCTGACCGCCGCCCAGATCCAGACCGCCGTGCGGATCGCCGCGACGGTGAATGCCGTGGCGCACGTCGTGGCCGCTGAAAACTGAATTTTGACGATATCGTGAAAACCCGATGCGTCTGAAGACCCCGGCGCACCGGGTTGTTTTCCGCCAAGAATACGGGCGCGCAAGGATCAGATTGCGCGCCCGTATAAATTCCGTATAATGAGCGTATGTCCATGATCGACCATACGCTCGATCCGCTACCCAAGCGGGCCCATCGCACCGATACCGGTGAACACGATGGCCGGATGTGGTTCTCCAGGGAGACCATGTCCCGCGCGTCGCATTATGCCGACGTATCCTGGCTGCGGATTGCCCTGCCGGCCCTGGCCTCGCTGGGCCTGGTCGCAGCCGGCGCGCTGACCGCCGCCGGCCTGCCGAGCGCGCTGTGCCTGCTGGCCGGTCTGGCCGGTTCGGCCATCACCCTGCCGGCCGCGCTTCTCAAAGCCACCTACGCTCCCCGCTCCCGCTAGAGTGCACTGCAGTCGCATTGCGGCAGCAAGATTGACGCTTTTCGCTCACCCACTAGTGTGCGGGGTCTGTTTGCGCGGCGTGGAGACCGCGTCCAGGGGGAGATAGGCCATGCGCTGGTGGTTCAAGATCAAACTGTGGCAACGCGTGCTCGCGGCGCTGGTTCTGGGCGTGGCGACCGGCCTCGTCATGTCCGGCACGATGGGCCAGGAGGCGGCCACCGCCTGGATCGAGACCTGGCTGCGCCCGGTCGGCGATCTCTTCATCAACCTGATCCGCATGCTCATCGTGCCGCTGATCTTCACCACCCTCGTGGCCGGCGTGATCGCCATGGGCAAGCCGTCCAAGCTGGGCTCGCTCGGCCTGAAGACGATCGCGGCCTATTTCGTCACCACGATCTTCGCGAATGTGATCGGCCTGACCTTCGGCACCCTCTTCCGGCCCGGCATCGGCGTCGACTTCGAGGGCGTCGAACCTGCGCCCGTTTCCACCGAAGCCCCGTCCATCACGGATCGCCTGCTCGAGATCGTGCCGACCAATCCGGTCGCTGCGCTGGCCGATGGCGACGTGCTGGCCATCATCTTCTTCTCGCTGCTGCTCGGCGTCGGCATCATCGCCGTCGGCAAGGCCGGCAAGCCGGTGGCGGACCTGTTCAACTCGGCCTCCGACGTGGTGCTGAAAATCACCCACTACGTCATGGAAGTCGCGCCCTTCGGCGTCTTCGCTCTCGTCACCTATACCGCCGCCAGCCAGGGCATCGAGGCGCTGCAGGCCATCCTGACCCTGATCGTCGCCGTCTATCTGGGCCTGATCGCCCATGCGATCATCACCTATGGCCTGCTGATCCGCGTCGTCCTGAACCTGCCACTGGTGCGCTTCTTCCGCGGCATGACCGACCCGATCGCGGTGGCCTATTCCACGGCCTCCTCCTCGGCGACCCTGCCGGTCACCATCGCGGCTGCCTCGGACAATCTGGGCGTCAAGAAGTCGGTCGCCGGCTCCGTCCTGCCGCTGGGCGCGACGATCAATATGGACGGCACCGCGCTCTATCTGGGCATTCTGGCGCTCTTCACGGCCCAGGCCTTCGGCTATGACCTGACCTTCATGAACTACGTCATGATCGCTTTCACGG
The DNA here is from genome assembly GCF_027922185.1 of Maricaulis virginensis. NCBI lineage: Bacteria > Pseudomonadati > Pseudomonadota > Alphaproteobacteria > Maricaulales > Maricaulaceae > Maricaulis > Maricaulis virginensis. Next base: position 93,765 of record NZ_BSFE01000006.1, read on the forward strand.
CGGCCATCGTGTCGATCGGCGCCGCGGGCATCCCCTCGGCCTCGCTCTTCCTGCTGGCCATCGTGCTGGAAACCTTCGGCGTCACGCCCGAGCACACGGCGATCATTGTCGGCTTCATCCTGCCGGTAGACCGGATCATGGACATGGCCCGCACCGCCGTGAACGTCACGGGCGATGCGGCCGTCGCAACGGCCGTGGCCAAGTGGGAAGGCGAGCTGGACGAGGAACGCTTCCGCGATCCGGCCGTCATCTGACGAGTGAACCGTCTGCGCTCCTGCAGCCACCTTGTGGGATAGCAGGAGCGGAGACGGTCAGTTGCGGATTGCCATTCACTCATTCGGAACACGCGGTGACGTGCAGCCCTATATCGCGCTCGGGCTGGAGCTGCAGGGGCGGGGGCATGACGTCACCCTCTCCGTGCCCCGGGATTTCACAGCCTGGGTGGAGGGTTTCGGCCTGGCCGCCCGGGCCTTCGACCTCGATATGGGGGCCTATCTGCGCGAGGCCGACGCGCTGGGCCTGACGCGCAATCCGCTGAATGCCTTCCGCTATCGCCGCCGCATGGTCGACCCGATGATCGAGGCGACCCTGACGGAAGGCATTGAAGGCGCGCGCGGCACCGACCTGGTGGTCGCCCACCCCAAATGCCTGTTTTCGGCAACAGGCGCCGAAGCCGCCGGCGCCGGCTTCGTGATGACGGCACCCCTGCCGGCCATCGCCCCGACGCACGCCTTCCCCATGCCCGGCACATTCGCGAAGGATCACGGGCGCTTCTGGAACCGGCTGTCCTGGCGGCCGCTGGACTTTGCCATGGCGCCTTTCCGCAAGCGGGTGAATGCCGCACGCGCCGAGCTGGGCCTTGAACCCGTTGGCAGCGCGATCCGGCACGGCAGTTTCGCCGGCCGGCCCTGCCTGCGCCTGATCGCCAACTCGGCCATCATCGTGCCCCGGCCGGACGACTGGGACGCCCACACGCATCTCACCGGCTACTGGATGCTTGAGGACCCGGCGCCGCTGGCTCCGGAACTCGAAGACTTCCTCAGCGCAGGCCCTGCACCGGTCTATGTCGGTTTCGGATCCATGGTGTCCGGCCGCGCGACCGAACTGGCAAAAGCTGCCATCGACGGCCTCCGGCGGGCGGGACTGCGCGGCGTCATCGCGCGCGGCTGGGCAGAGCTGCCGGCCTCACCCGGCCGGGACATCCACGTCATAGACAGCGCGCCGCACGGCAAACTCTTCCCGCGCTGCCGGGCCATTGTCCATCACGGCGGCGCCGGCACGACAGCCGCCGCGCTGACCGCCGGCCGCCCCAGCCTGATTGTCCCCTTCATGGTCGATCAGCCCTGGTGGGGAGAGCGCCTGCGCGAGCAGGGGCTGGGCCCCGCGGCCCTGAGGCCGGCGCGCTTCACAGCCGGCCGCTTTGCCCGCGCCCTGAAACAGATCGAGGCCAGCGAAGTCTGGCGGGTCCGGTGCAACCAGATCGCGAAGGGCCTGGCCATGGAAAACGGCACCGGGCGCGCGGCCGACCTGATCGAATCCGCCGCGAGCCGGTAAATACACGCCCGGATTGAACCGCGTGACCGAAGGTAGAGTATTATCGCAAATTTACCTTAGCTACTGAATAATAAATTCATTCCGGCTCTTTATAAGTAAATTCGATTTAACGTTTGACGATCTATTGGGAGGCTACTCAGGGAGTGGAGCTCTCCATGCTTTCCAGACTCAGCATTGCCGTGAAATTCGGGCTTATCGGTTTTGTGGGTTGTGTCGCACTGGGTGTCGTTCTGGGAACGACAGCCGTCTGGCGCAGCCAGGAGGCTTCGAAACAGGCCGCGGAAACCCGGCTCTATGCCGTCGCGGACGCGCGGTCCGACCAGATCTCCGACTATCTCGAATCGATCAATCACGACATCATGACCGTCGCGACCAATCCGAACACGCTGGCCGCGCTCGACGCGTTCGATACGTCCTGGCGCGAGCTGGGCCAGGGTGCAACAGCCCGCCTGCAGCGCGCCTATGTCACCGACAACCCCCACCCTGCCGGCGAGCGCGAAAACCTCGATGCAGCCAGCGACGGCTCCTCCTACAGTGGCGCACACGCAACCTTTCACCCCTGGTTCCGCAGCTTCCTGCGGGCGCGCGGCTATTACGACATCTTCCTGCTCAACACCGACGGGGATCTCGTCTACTCGGTTTTCAAGGAAGCCGACTTTGCCACCAACCTGATGCGCGGCCCGTACCGCGAAACCGATCTCGGACACGTCTTCCGCGAAGCCGCTGCCTTGCAGGCTTCGGAGATTGCCTTTGCAGATTTCGCCCCGTTTGCGCCGAGCCATGGTGCACCGGCCAGCTTCATCGCCACTCCCGTTTTCGATGCCGACGGAAATCGCACCGGCGTGCTCGCTTTCCAGATGCCGATCAGCCGGCTCAATGCCGTGGCCGGCTCCCTGACCGGGCTGGGCGAGACCGGTGAGGCCTACATTATCGGCGGCGACGGATTGATGCGCACCGATACCCGCTTTTCCAACAGTTCGACCATCCTGGAAAAACGTGCCGGTGACGCGATCGAGGCCGCCATGGCCGCCAACCGGCACAGCGTGATCGAGACCGTCGATCACCTCGGCAACCGGGTCTTTGCGGCCGTCGCACCGACCGAATTCCATGGCGTGCGCTGGGCGACCGTCGTGACCATGACGCGGGCCGAAGCCCTGGCCGCATCGCGCTCGCTGACCCTCACCCTGCTCGTGGCCGCCATCGTTCTCACCCTGCTGATTGGCGCCGCAGGTGTCTGGATTGCCATGAAGGCCGCCAAGCCGATCCAGACCCTCACCGACGTCACCCGCACCGTGGCCGCCGGCGATCTTCAGATCGACGTGCCGCACCGCAACCGCCAGGACGAGATCGGTGCGCTCGCGGAGACGATCGAGCAGTTCAAGCAGAGCCTTGTCGACAAGGCCCGGCTGGAGCGCGAAAGCGCCGAAGCCGAAGCCGCCGCTGCCGAACGCATGAAGGCCGAGCGCCTGCGCATGGCGGACGAGTTCGAAAACTCGGTCGGCGCTGTCGTTTCCGCGCTGGCCAGCGCCGCCACCCAGCTGTCCCAGTCGGCGGAAAGCCTGTCGGCCTCCTCCGAACAGACCAGCAACCAGGCCGTCTCCGTCGCCGCATCGGCCGAGCAGGCGACCGCCAATGTGGAAACCGTCGCGACGGCGGCCGAGGAAATGTCGGCCTCCATCGGCGAGATCGGCCGCCAGGCGGTCGAGAGCTCGCAGCGAGCCACCTCGGCGGAGGAAGAAGCCAGCGTCACCGTGCGGCGGGTCGAAGCGCTGACCGAAGCGGCCAACCGCATCGGCACGGTGGTTTCACTCATCCAGGACATTGCCGAACAGACCAACCTCCTGGCCCTCAACGCAACCATCGAGGCGGCGCGCGCCGGGGAAGCCGGCAAGGGGTTTGCCATCGTTGCCCAGGAGGTGAAACAGCTCGCCGCCCAGACGGCCAACGCCACGACGGAGATCTCCCAGCAGATCGAGGAAATCCAGAACGCGACCGGCGTTTCGGCCAAGGCGATCGGTTCGGTGGCCGAGGCCATTGCCGATCTGAACCGGATCGCCGGAGCGATCTCCGGTGCCATGGAGGAGCAGGCCGCCGCGACGCGCGAGATCGCCAGCAATGTCCAGGAGGCCGCCACCGGCACCCGGGATGTGACGGTCAATATCGCCGGCGTGAACGAGGCTGCCAGCGAGTCCCGCCTGGCCTCCGTGCAGGTGCTCGACGCCGCCAAGGACCTGTCACGCCAGTCCGAAATGCTGCGCGACCAGGTCAATGGTTTCCTCGCCACCATCAGGGCGGCTTAGCGGCCGGCCGCAAAATGTTTGGCGGCGGCGCCTGTCCTGATTAGGCTGGTCCCCGGATGCAGGCTTGGCACCGGGGACGGCCATGAAAATGCACTATCGCACCATCGAACTCGTCGTCGCGGCGAGTGTCGTCGTGATCTCGCTGGCCTCGCTCTTCGTCGCGGTCTTCCAGGGCATTGTCATGGACCGCACCATGAAGGCCTCGGTCATGCCGGTGATCCAGGTGGGCCATGGCAATGTCGGTGAGGACCGGGAAAGCTGGGTGATGACCATCACGGTTCACAATACCGGTCTTGGTCCGGCCGATATCCGCTATTTCGGCATGCGCTGGCAGGGCGAGCCGATCCGCGACACGTCGCAATTCCTGGCCCGCTGCTGTGCGCCGGACAGCGTCCCGGAGGACCAGCGCCTGGGCTATATGCACCAGGCCTTCCGGGACGGCGAGATGGCGCTGGTCTTCGACGAGGTCCAGTCTCGCTTCCTCGCACCGCAGGAGCGCGTCGACTTCATCGCCTTCGACCGCCCCGACGCCGAAACGCAGCCGCGCGGCCACGCCGTCTGGCAGGCGCTCGACTTGGTACGGCACGATCTGCGGTTCGACGTCTGCTACTGCTCGGTCTTCGAGGATTGCTGGCTGGCCCGGTTTCCCGCCCAGTCCCGCGAGCCGGTGGCGCGGTGCGATATCGCTGACTGGTCGGCCGAGCCGGGCCCGAACGAGGCCGGGTGATCCACGCTGCGCTTGCGTACGTATCCTTCTTGTCCCTCGCGAACGGGAGAAGGAGTCCCCCACATGACCCGCCTTTTCCTGCTCGCATTATCCCTGGTTCTGACGGCCCTGATTGCCCTCGCTGTCGGAACCGGGGATTTTTCCGCCGCCGGCGACTGGCTGATATCGCGCCCCTGGGGCCGCGTGACCCTGGCCGACCTCTATATCGGCTTCATCCTGTCCGCGATCGTGATCGGCTGTTTCGAGCGGCGCTGGATCCTGCGCATCGTCTGGATCGCGCCGGTTTTCGTGCTGGGCAATGTCTGGACGGCGATCTGGTTCGCCTGGCGCGCACCGGAACTGTTCCGCCGTCTGGCGGCCTCTTGAAACCGGGCGGGCGCTGCACCATCTGAGCCTCACCGGCCGGTTTCGCGCAATTCGATGCGAATTGTCGAAGTCTTAACGACGTTCTCAATGGAACCGATGCCGGAAAGGTTTCGTTAAACGATTCAACGCTGGAATCGCCCGTGCAGCGACACGGGAAGCGGCTTTGCCGCCGCAAGTGGAGTGAGGACGATGAGCAAGGCTGACTACGGACTGGGAACGATCGCGAAATCCGGACTGATCTGGCTGACCGCCGGACTGGTCTTCGCGTCCGTTTTCGGCGCCCTTCTGTCGGCCAGTGCAGACCGTCCGGCCGTCAGCTTCCGCGAAGCCGCGCCGCAGCCCGTCATGGCGATCCACGAAGCCAAGGCCAACGGCTGACCGGCTCCGGTCACGTATTGCAGCACCCCCAACAGCGATAAATTCGCACCGGTCTCACACCCGGGCCTTTACAGGCGCAACCGGACTCCCGATATGTGATGTTATTACATTTTGGGGGGGAAGCATGCCCGACCGTCAGATCCATCCCGCCTTCGAAGGCGACATGGCCGCCAGCTATGACGCCCGCAACGAACCGATGGCGGCGCTGCGCGACGCGCTGCACCTGCTGGCCGGACGCCTGCTGCTGCAGGACCTGCTCGGGACGGCAGAAATCCTCTGCGTCGGCGCCGGCACCGGCAAGGAAGTGCTCTATCTCGCCAGCCTCGCCCCGGACTGGCGCTTTACGGCGCTCGACCCCTCCGCCGACATGCTGGCAGTCTGCAGGCGCGAGGTCGAGGCGGCCGGCATCGCCGACCGTGTGCGCCTCTTCGAAGGCTATGTCGACGAACTCGATGACGGCATCGCCTACGACGCGGCCACCTCCATCCTCGCCTCCCACTTCATCACCGACCGCACCGAACGCCTGGCCTATTTCACCGGCATCGCCGAACGCCTGCGCTCCGGCGGCATCCTGATCAATGCCGACCTCTCCGGCGACCGGCAGGCCGCGACTTTCGATGCGCTGGAGCATGTCTGGCTGTCTGCAATCCGCGCCGCCGGCCTGGACGATGACAGCGTCGCATCCTACCGCACCAATCTGGACAAGTCGGTCGGCCTCCTGCCGCCGCCGGACCTCGCCGCGCTGATCGCCTCGGCCGGGTTTTCCGAACCCGCGCAATTCTACCAGGGCGGCCTGATCCACGCCCACACGGCCCGTCGCCTTTGAGGCAGGCTTGACTCCGCAGGCCCTGCCGCGTATTGCCCCGCCTTCATCACGCAAGCTCACACGCTTGTCTTACCGGCACATCCGTCCCAACTGACGGGGGAGGCCGGCGAGAACCCCGCTCGGCGAAGTCTTCGCTCAGCGGGGCTGCGACGCTTTGCGCGTGCGGCTGATCGCACGTTCGGGCGGCGGCCTTGCAGGATGAAACGGAATTGAGGACGAACGCATGTTCGACGCACTGACAGAACGACTTGGCGGCGTATTCGACAAGCTCACCGGCCGCGGTGTGCTGTCGGAGAAGGACGTCGATGCGGCGCTGCGCGAGATCCGCGTCGCCCTGCTCGAGGCCGACGTCGCCCTGCCGGTCGTCAAGGACGTCGTTGCGAAAATCCGCGAGCGCGCCGTCGGCGAAGACGTGATCCGCGCCGTCGCCCCGGGCCAGCAGGTCGTCAAGATCGTCCATGATGCCCTGGTCGATCTTCTGGGCGGCGAAGGCGAACAGCCCGGCCTGATGGTCGAGGGCGAACCGCCGGTCGCGATCCTGATGGCGGGTCTGCAAGGCTCGGGCAAGACCACCACCTCCGCCAAGCTGGCCAAGCGCCTGCAGGACGTCCACAAGAAGAAAGTCCTGCTCGCCTCGCTCGACACGCGCCGCCCGGCGGCCATGGAACAGCTGCAGCAGCTGGCCGGACAGGTCGGCGTCGGCTTCCTGCCGATCATGGCGAACCAGCGCGCCGTCGATATCGCCAAGCGGGCGATGAATGCCGGCAAGCTGCAGGGCTATGACGTCGTCATTCTCGATACCGCCGGCCGCACCTCGATCGACGAGGACATGATGGCCGAGGCGAAATCGATCGCCGATGTCACCCGCCCGCGCGAAACCCTGCTGGTCGCCGATGCGCTGACCGGCCAGGACGCGGTGGAGACCGCCAAACGTTTCCATGAACGCCTGCCGCTGACCGGCCTGGTGCTGACCCGGATGGATGGCGACGGCCGCGGCGGTGCGGCGCTTTCCATGCGCCATGTCACCGGCCTGCCGATCAAATTCCTCGGCGTCTCGGAAAAGCCGGACGGTCTGGACGCGTTCGACGCGAAACGCCTGGCCGGCCGCATTCTGGGCCGCGGCGATATCGTCTCGCTCGTCGAGAAAGCCGCCCAGGATGTCGACCAGGACAAGGCCGAACGCCTCGCCAAAAAGATGGCCAAGGGCAAGTTCGACCTCGACGATCTGCGCGAACAGTTCGGCCAGCTGAAGAAGATGGGCGGTCTGGGCGGCATCATGGGCATGCTGCCGGGCATGAACAAGGCCGCGAAATCGCAGATGGCCGCTGCCGGCATGGACGACAGGATGCTCTCCCGCCAGGAGGCGATCATCCTGTCGATGACGCCGCAGGAGCGGGCCAAGCCGGAAATCCTCAAGGCCTCGCGCAAGAAGCGCATCGCCGCCGGTTCCGGCGTGACGGTCGCCGACGTCAACAAACTCATCAAGATGCACCGCCAGATGGCCGACATGATGAAGAAGGTGGGCAAGAAGGGGCGCGGTGGCCTCGCCGGCATGATGGGCGGAATGCCCGGTGGCATGCCGCCGGGCATGAACCCGGCCGATATGGGCCGGGCAACCCAGGACCTGCTGGGCGGCAAGGCCCCCGCAGGCGCGCAATTGCCGGGCCTCGGCGGCTCCGGCTCGAAAAATTCAGGCTCGTCACTGCCCGGACTGGGCGGCGGCGGCCCCTTGGGACCGGACGGCCTGCCGCTCGGCCTCCCGAAGAAGTAATCCCCGTTTCAAAGCTTTAGACCGAAGGAAATCGAACAATGGCTCTGAAAATCCGTCTCGCCCGTGGTGGCGCCAAGAAGCGTCCCTACTATCGCATCGTCGTTGCCGACAGCCGCGCCCCGCGCGATGGCCGCTTCATCGAGAAGATCGGCTCCTACAACCCGATGCTGCCCAAGGATGGCGAGCGCGTGAAGATCGACATGGAAAAGGCCAAGGCCTGGCTCGCCAAGGGCGCCAAGCCGACCGACCGCGTCGGCCGCTTCCTGAACCAGCTCGAGGCCGATGCCTGGGCCTGGGAACACGGCAATAACCCGAAGAAGGGCGAGCCGGGCGAGAAGGCCAAGGAGCGCGAAGCCGAGCGCCTCGAGAAGGAAGAAGCCAAGAAGGCTGCCGAAGCGGAAGCCAAGGCTGCTGCCGAAGCCCCGGCTGAAGAGCCGGCTGCCGAAGCCGAGGAAGCCCCGGCCGAAGAGGCTGCTGCCGAAGAAGAAAAGTCCGAATAGGACTACCTTCAACGTCCGTGCTGCGCCTATCCTTCCCCTTGACGGGGAAGGTGTCCGGCGCAGCCGGACGGAAGGGGTGAATCCCGGTGTCTGCCCATTCAGACACCTCGCCCCCACCCCCTCCACCACGGCTGCGCCGTGGTCCCCCTCCCCCATCAAGGGGGAGGATGGAGTCCGGACCCGAAACCATGACCGACACCGCCGACGATCTTGTCTTCATCGCCGCCATTGCCGGTGCGCATGGTGTGAAGGGCGAATGCAAGGTGAAGAGTTTTGCCGGCGAGCCGGACGCCGCCTTTTCCTATGGCGCGTTTCGCGATGCTGGCGGTGCGGTGATTTTGACCCCGAAGAGCTGGCGCGCGGTGAAGGACGGTTTCATCGTCCGCTTTGCCGAAAACCTGACCCGCGACGAGGCCCAGGCCCTCAAGGGCACGCGGCTTCACATCCCCCGCGCGGCCCTGCCGGCGCTGGAGGACGATGAATTCTATCATGCCGACCTGATCGGCCTGAAGGTGCAGGCGCTGGACGGCAGCGACATGGGCACGCTGCGGGCGATCCATGATTTCGGCTCCGGCGACCTCCTGGAAATCACCGGCACACCGGGCCGCAACGGCGCCTGGATGCTGCCCTTCACCCGCGACTTCGTTCCCCACATCTCGATCGGCAACGGCACGATCACCATCGACCCGCCCGAAGAGGTCGGCTCGAAGGCCGAGGAAGAGGCGGGGGAATAGCGGGATTCACGCCGCTTCCCGTCTTCTTCGCTTATCTCTTTTCACTTTCCCCGGCCTTGTGCCGGGGCCTGGTTGAGTCCGCTTCTGAGGCGCCGCCAGACCCCGGAACGGGTCCGGGGAAACCGGAGGCAGACTCTACGGCCCGCAGCGCCACTCGCCCTCGACCACCATGCGGGCGCCATTGTCGCCGACATAGACCAGACGCGCGGGCATGGGCGGGGATTCCTCGCCCGCCGTCTCCGGCTCGCCTGTCACGATAACATCCACCGTCAAACCGCCGCCGGCCAGGGTTTCGCCGTCCAGCAGCGCATTGAAGCCGCCCGGCGTCTGGCTGCGCACCGGCTCGACGCGGCCATCGACCTTGATCACACCCTCGGAAAACTCCTCGTCCATCACATTCGCCCGCACCAGCATCACCGGCTGGGGCGTGTCGTCGATGTCGAAGGCGCAGGCCAGCTCGCCCGGCAGGTCGGTACCGCGGATATCGTCCGCGGTGAGCGTGCCGATCTCGACGGCCGGTTCCGCGTCTCCGGCCGCGCCGGGCCCGGTCGCCCCTTCAGAACAGGCCACCAGCGCAAGGGCGCTGACAACGCCCAGCCCCGGAAGGCGGCAGGCGGCGGTTTGCATACGGAAGAGACGGATCATCGCGGTATCTCCGGACCAGGTTTCACCCCGACCAACGGCCCGGTCTCCGCTTTGTTCCCGGAGAAAGCCCTCTGGGGGCTGCTAATCCCCTCCCCATTCCCCCCCATCCCTGCTAAACCCGCGCGCCATGACTGACACGTCTGCCCCTTCCCTGCCCTGGACCGCAACGGCCCTGACCCTCTTCCCGGAGGCGTTTCCCGGACCGCTTGGCGTGTCGCTGATCGGCGCAGCTGCGAATCGTGGGTTGTGGGCGCTGGAAACTGTGGACATCCGGGATTTTTCCCGTCATAAGCACCGCTCCGTGGACGACACCCCGGCCGGCGGAGGCGCTGGTATGGTGCTCAGGCCGGATGTAGCCGCGGAGGCGATTGATACGGTGCAGTCTCGCTGGCAAGGCGGGAAACGGCCGTTGATCTATTTGACGCCGCGGGGACGACCGCTTTCACAATCCCGGGTCCGGGAGTGGGCGGCCGGTTCTGGCGTTGTCGTATTCTGCGGCCGGTTCGAAGGGCTCGATCAACGGGTCATCGACAGTCGCGGGATGGAAGAGGTCAGTGTCGGCGATGCCGTTCTGGCCGGTGGCGAAGGCCCTGCCCAGGTTCTCATCGAGGCCTGTGTGAGACTTCTCCCCGGCGTGCTCGGTGATCCGGCCTCGGCCGAAGATGAGAGTTTCGAGGGCGATCTCCTCGAATATCCTCACTATACGCGTCCGCGTGTGTTCGAGGATGAAGAGATCCCCGAAGTCCTGCTCTCGGGGCACCATGGCCGGATCGAGGCGTGGCGCCGGGAGCAGGCGGAAGAGATTACGAAGGCGCGGCGCCCCGACCTCTGGGCGAGGTACGTGGCGCGCAAGGAGAATGCACGATGAACATGATCGAGCAGCTTGAAAAAGAAGAAGCCGCCCGCGTTCTGGGCGAGAAGACCATCCCGGATTTCAGCGCCGGCGACACGCTGCGCGTCCATGTTCGCATCAAGGAAGGCGACCGTGAGCGGATCCAGGTGTTCGAAGGCGTCTGCATCGCCCGCAATGGCGGCGGCCTGAACGAGAGCTACACCGTCCGCAAGATTTCCTTCGGTGAAGGTGTCGAGCGCGTTTTCCCGGTCTACTCGCCGAATGTCGAGCTGATCGAGATCAAGCGGAAGGGCAAGGTCCGCCGCGCGAAGCTGTATTACCTGCGCGACCGTCGCGGCAAGTCGGCCCGTATCGCCGAACGCGTCACCGGCCGCGGCATCGAGAAGCGCGAAGCCAAGAAATAGGCGTCCGCCCTCGTACGATTTCAAAAACCCCGCCGGGAAACCGGCGGGGTTTTTTGGTTTGCGTTTGTCGCGCCGCACTTGTCATCCCGGATGAACGCCCCGCGCAGGCGGGGCGAAAGTCCGGGACCCATAACCACGGTGCTCGCCCGGGTGTCGCCGATGCCGGGCCCGCTTCCGGCCCAAAACACGAGTATGGGTCCCGCCTCTGCGGCCCGCCTGCGCGGGCCATCCGGCCGGGATGACAAAGAATGTGAGGCAAGCCTTCACCTCACCCGCCAATACCGCTTAACTCGGTCCCATGACAGGCTCGCTCGTCATTCTCACCGGCGCCGGCATTTCGGCGGAATCCGGGCTGGGCACGTTCCGCGATACGGACGGGCTGTGGGCGAAGTTCGACTGGCAGGCGCTGGCGACGCCGGAAGCCTTCGCGGCCGAGCCATTCAAGGTGCATGAATTCTACAATGCCCGCCGCGCCAATCTGGCGACCGCCCGGCCGCATGCAGCGCACGCGGCCCTGGCCCGGCTGGAGCGCGACTGGCTGGCGCGCGGCGGCGACTTCCTGCTGGTCACCCAGAATGTCGACGATCTGCACGAGCAGGCGGGCTCGCAGCGCCTCGTTCACATGCATGGCGAGCTGAAGAAGATGCGCTGCGAGGCCTGTCACACGGTCGCCACGGCCTCCGACGAGATCGGCACGGACACGCCCTGCCCGCGCTGCCGGCAGCCCGGCTTTCTGCGGCCGCACGTGGTGTGGTTCGGCGAGATCCCGCTGGAGATGGACCTGATCTTCCAGGCGTTGGAGAGCTGCACCCATTTCGTCGCGATCGGCACGTCCGGCACGGTCTATCCCGCCGCCGGCTTCTCCGAGATCGCCCGCCGCGCGGGAGCGCACCTCACCGAGATCAACCTGGCCGAAACCGATACCTCGCCCGTCTTCGACAGCCACATCACCGGCCCGGCCAGCGCCGCCGTACCCGCCTGGGTCGAGGCGTTTCTGGCGCAGGGGTGAAAGACCGGGCGGCGCGGGCCGGAAGGGGTGAATCCCGGTAGAGGCGAACCTGGAAAAACCTCGCCCCCACCCACTCCACCGCTGCTGCGCAGCGGTCCCCCTCGCCCATCAAGGGCGAGGACAGATACGCACGGTCAGCCCTCATCCTCAATGCGGTGCATGTCTTCGTCGGAGAGGCCGAAATGATGGCCGATCTCGTGCACCAGGACGTGGGCGACAAGCTCGCCCAGAGGAATGTCGCCGCGCTCGGCCCATTCGTCCAGGATCGGACGGCGGAACAGGAAGACACGGTCGGGTTCCGGCGAGGGGTCGATCACCGATTTGCGCGCCAGATCGACGCCGATATAGACGCCGGTCAGTTCGAACGCGTCCTCCATGCCGAGCGCGTCGAGGGTTTCGCCATCGGCGAAGTCGGCGACGAAGATCTCGACGCGGCCGCACATCTTGCGGAAACCGTCGGGCAGGCCGTCCCAGGCCTGGCCGGCGAGGGCTTCGAAGTCTTCCAGGGAGGGCGGCAAAAGATCGTAGGGCAGGGATTGGGTCATGGCCCCCGTATATCGGTCGCGGGCCGGCCTGTCAGTCCGCTTCGGCGGCGGTCTTGAAATGCGAACAAATATGGAACAATCTTGCACCATGGACCTGTCCGACGTTGCCTCCGCCGCCAATCCGGATATCGACGACGCCCAGGCGCTGATGCGCGGGGCGGCGCGCCTGCTCTGGCAGATGGGCTATAGCGCGATCCCGGAATTCATCCTGCCCGATGGCCGCCGCGCCGATCTCGCCGCGCTCGGCCGCAAGGGCGAGATCACCATTGTCGAGGTAAAATCCGGCATTGCCGACTTCCGCGCCGACAACAAGTGGGAGAATTACGCCGGCTATTGCGAACGGCTGTATTTCGCCGTCTCTCAACGCTTCCCGCACGAGCTGATCCCCGATCATGCCGGCCTGATCATTGCCGACGGGTTCGGCGGCGCGGTGGTGCGCGAAAGTCCGGTGCTCGCCCTCGCCCCGGCCCGCCGCAAGGCCCTCACCCTGCGCTTCGCCCGCGCCGCCGCCGACCGGCTGATGCGGGTGGAGGAGTAGGCCAGGGGACATGTACCTCCGGTACGTGTCCCGGAATACAAGCGGAGTAGAGCTTTCTTCCCCACGCGAGTGGGGAAGTGGGCCCTCCGTAGCCCTGGCGAAGGAGGGGTCGAAGGGGTTGCGGCCGCAGGCCGCAAAAGGCGGCCGGACCCGGCTTGCCCATAACGCCGCTCACGCGGCGCCCCTCCGTCTCGCCGCCTTGCGGCGATCCACCTCCCCATGGAATGGGGAGGAAAGAAGCGCGCTTGCCTCCTACACCGTCTCGGCGGCCCGCATCTCGCGCAGCAGCCCCTCGAACGCCTCCATCCGCGGTGCGAAACGCTGTTCCACAGCGCCGCGTACGTGCAGGCAGGCCTTGTCCGGGCTGCCGCAATCGACGGGCGGGTGCGGATCGTATTCCAGGCCCAGCTGGATCGCCTGGGCGACGGTCTCGCCGGCCAGTTCCACGACGACGGTGAAGGCGAAATCGATCCCCGCCGTCACACCGCCGCCGGTGAAGAGATTGCCGTCGCGCACCACGCGCGCCTTCACCGGTTCGGCGCCGAAGGCCGTCAGCAGCGCATGGTAGCGCCAGTGCGTGGTTGCCTGACGTCCCGCCAGCAGGCCCGCTGCACCCAGGATGAAAGCGCCGGTGCACACCGAGGTGACATAGCGGGCCTGCGCGCCCTGGCGTCTGACAAAATCGACGATCTCATCGTCCTGCATCGCCGCATCCACGCCGAACCCGCCGGGAATGCAGATCAGGTCGAGATCGGGACAGGCGGCGATCGTCGTGTCCGGCAGGATGAAGGGCCCGCAATCGGTGCGCACGGGATCGAGCGTCCTGGCGACGAGGTGGACTTTCGCGCCGGGCACGCGGGACAGGACCTGCAGCGGGCCGGTGAAGTCGAGCTGTGTGATGTCGTCGAACAGCAGGAAACCGATATTCAGCGTGGCGGTCATGATCAGGCCTCTTCTTTCAGGGGGGAGGTGAAACGGGCGCGGTAATCGCTGGGCGTCACGCCAAGCTGGCGCATGAAGGCGCGGTCCATGCGCTGGTGCGTGCCGAAGCCGCAGGCCTGCGCCACCGTGTCGATGCGCTGGCGGGTCTCGACCAGAAGGCAGCGCGCCAGATCGATCCGCACGCGTTCGATGAAGGCGGCCGGCGAGGTGGTCATCTCGCGGCGGCACAGCCGGCTCAGCGTACGCGGCGAAACGGCGAGCGTGTCGCACATCGCGGCGACCGACCAGTCGCGCTCCGGCGCGGCCCGCACCGCCTCGGCCAGCCGGGCCAGCCGGCGGTCGTCCGCGCCCTGGGCCGCCAGATCGGCGGAAAACTGCGCCTGGCCGCCGGACCGCATGCGGTAGACGACATTCTCGCGCGCCACGGCCAGGGCCAGGTCGCGGTCATGATCGGTCTCGATCAGGGCGAGGGCGAGATCGATCCCCGCCGTCACACCGGCCGAAGTCCACACCTTGCCGTCGCGCACGAAGATCGCGTCGGGCTCGACCTCCAGCGCGGGATAATAGCGCTGCAGCCGGGCCGCCGAGCGCCAGTGCGTGGTGACACGGCAGCCGTCCAGATGGCCCCGGCGGGCGAGCAGGAAAGTCCCGGAGCAGACCGAGGCGACGCGGCCGGCGCGGTCGAAGGCCGTGTCGATGAAGGCCTGCACATCCGCTTCGTCCAGTGCCGCGCGCACGCCCGGTTCCTCGCCGCCGGCGACGATCGCGGTAGAGCCCGGCCCCAGCCGGGCCGCTGCGGCGGCCGCACTGTCCCCGGCGTTGACGGCCAGCCCGGACGAGCTCGCAACATTGCCCGCCTGCGGTGCGGCGACGCGGATATCGTAGAGCCGGCGGCCCGCGGCCCGGTTGGCGGCCGAGAACATGGCCAGCGGCCCGGTGAGGTCGAGCAGCTGGAAACCGGGATAGATCAGGAAAACGATGGTGTGCGGTGTATCCATGCCCGCCACCCTAGCCTCACCCCGTTATGGCCCAAAGGCCATTCATAGGGCAAATCGGGCCATTCGACGCGAATCCGGAGCTCTAAGCCTCCGGCTTCACGCGCCAGGGCGGGTCGATGCGGTTTTCGCCGGCATGGTAGATCTTGATCTTGTGGCCGTCGGGGTCGGCAAGGATCGCCTCGCGCCACAGCCAGGACTGATCCTCCGGCTGTGTCTCGAAGACCAGGCCCTTCGCCTCCAGTTCGCGCACGCGCGCATCCATGTCCGCATCTTCCAGATAGATCACCGCGCCGGGATGGATCGGGCCGGTCTCGACATGGATGGAAAACGTCGTCTCGCCCTCGGGCGCCAGGAAGCGGCAATAGTGCGGACTGTCGACCAGGAGCCGGAAACCGAGCTGAAGGTAGAAGGCCTTCGAGCGCGGGATGTCACTGACGGGGAGGGTTATCTGGTTCAGCTGCATCGGTTTCGGTCTCCCGCCTGGGATCGGCAATCTGGTCCAGCGGCCGGATCAGGCGGTCCAGCGTCAGCTCCGACAGCAGGAAGGCCCACCCGTCGGCCGCCGCATTGATCGCTCCGGCCGCGTCGCCGGCATCGTCGGTCAGGGCTTGCGCCCGCAACACCGCCCAGCGCGTTTCACCCAGCGCCAGCACGTCCAGGCTCACGCGCACGCCGTCGAAGGTCTCGGCGATATGGCGGGCGACGACCTCGCCTTCAAGGCGCGAGGCTGCGCGCACATCGCGAAAGCGCACCCGCGCCAGCGCGCTGGCCGGACCATTGCCCGCCGCCGCGGTGATCAGTGTCCAGCCGCCCGGCTGGCGCAGGGCGAAGCTGCGCACGCTCGGCGAGGGGCGTTCCAGCCGGTAGGCCGGACCCGCTTCCGGCACGATCGTGCTGACGGCGATGGCGTTGGCGCCCAGTTCCAGGAAATCCAGATCCAGCCAGTGACCCGCCTCGGCGATCGGCGGCAGGCTGGCCGCCGTCTCGCCCGGGCGCGCGGCATAGGTGCGGTTGCGGCCCGGAAAGCGCACATAGATCCCGGTCTCGGTTTCACGTCCGATGAGGATATCGACCCGCACGGCGCCGGAGGCATCGCGCACGGTCAGCCGGGTCGCCTCGCCCTCTTCGCCCCGGCCCCCCAGGCCCAGGCGGGCATGCTTGGCCGGGTCTGCCGTGCGCGCGCCGGCATAGTCCAGCCCCGCCAGGAAGGCGTCGAGCTCGGCCAGCCGGCTCGCGAGCACGGGATGCCCGTCACGGCTGGGCATGATCCAGCCGCTCTCGCTGCGCGTCAGGGTGAAATGATCGGCGGCACTGTCGATCTCGATCTCGGCGGCCTCGGCCACCGCCTGCGGCCAGTCCGGCAGGACCGGGCCGGAAACCTCCGGCTGCCAGGCCTGGCGCGCCTGGTTCCAGGTCAGCCCGGCGGCGAGACCGAGAAGCGCGAGCGCCAGCACGCCTGCAAGGGCGAGCCGGTTGCGGCGCGTCCGGTCCATGCGGTGGCTCATGACGGCCTCCCCCGGCGGCGGCGCACCAGCGCCCCGGCAATCCCGGCCAGGATGATCAGCACCGGCGGCGCACCGATGGTCCAGAATTGCAGCGTGGCGTTCAGCGCATCGATATCGCGGCGGAAATCCCGCTCGACGGCGCGCAGCTCGGCCCGCGTCCCGGCGATCTGGTGGCGCAGGCGCTCGGCCTCCTCGCGCTGGGCAGCGCCCGAGGCGGACAGGAAGGCCGAGGCCTGGCCCGAGCCGGTCAGACTGTCCAGCTGTGCCTCGGCATCGGCGATTTCCTGCTCCAGCGCATCCTGGATTTCCAGATAGCGCGTCTCGGCAGCCTCGCGCAGCCGGTCGACCCGGCTCATCGGCCGCAGCGAGGGCGTGCGCGATCGCACCTCGATCAGCGCCCGGTCGCCGGCCGCCATATCGATCAGGTTCAGCGCCAGGGTGAGATTGTCGGCCACCATCATGTCGCCAACCGCCGGGTCGGAACGGACATAATAAGTATCGTCCAGCCAGTCGGCATCGGCGACCACGGTGATATCGACCGGGGCATCGGCCTGGCCAACATGATCGGCCGGGCTGAACAGCGTGTCGCCCGCGGGCGGACCGTCCGGAAAGGCGGTTTCCGGCAAGCCGGACAGGCGCGCCGCCAGCACCAGCGGTGCCGGTGCGGGCTGATAGCCGCGCAGAAGATCGTCCGGCCCCGGCGCACCGGCGGCGATATCGGCATCGACGGCGGCGCCTTCCGGCGAGGTGACGACCAGCGGCGTCACCGTCATGCCGGGCTGGCCGACCGGTTCGAGATAGCCGGGCGAGCCGAAATTGATGCCCAGATCGAGCGTTGCCGTGGCCAGGTCCTCGCCGGACAGCTGGGCCTGGCCGACCGAGAACCACAAGGGATAGGCGCGGCGGCGCGCCCGCCCGTCGGCATCGACAATCTCGACCGGCAGGCCGAGCGCCCGGTCCATGGCAACGCTCTGGGCGTCATAGCGCACGCCCCAGCGCGCCAGCAGCGGCCCCAGGTCCGAGGAGCGCCGCGCGCGGATCGGCGGCAGACCGTCCGGTCCCGGCCGCATGGCGACATGCGCCAGCGGGTCGATGAAGGCGAGCAGCCGGCCGCGGGTCAGCACGTGCTGGTCGATGCGGTAGAGCTGGGCCTCGCTCAGCTCGCCCGGGTGCAGCAGCAAAAGCGCATCGGCCTCGGGCAGGTCCTGGAAATCGCGATCGACCCAGATAATCTCGTAGGCGCTGCTCAGCTCGGTGACGAAGCGGTTGGGCGCGCCGGTATCCGGCGTGATCGGCAGGCTTGTGACAACGGCGATGCGCGGCCGGCGCGGCCGTTCCAGATCGGAAATCACACGGGTGAGATCATATTCCAGCCGCGCCTCGGAATCCTCGCGGAAGACCGGGATCACCGCCTGTTCGTCGATGGAATTGCGCGCCACCAGGCCGAAATAGAGCGAGGTACCGGCCTCGGTCGGCACAGCCTGAAGGCCCGCCTCCAGCGCGGCGTCCTCGTCCGGCGAGAAGGGCTGGGGATCGATCTCGGTCAGCCGGATCATGCCGCCGGACCGGTCGGCATAGGCTTCCAGCATTTCACGCACCCGGCTGGCATAGGCGCGGATCGCCGGATACTGGGCGGCCTCGGCGCGGGAATAGTAGAAGCGCCACTCCACCGGTTCCGTCAGCCGGCCGATCACCTCTTCGGTGCCCGGCGAGAGGCGGTAGAGCCCCTGTTCGGTCAGGTCGAGCCGCCAGCTGCGCAGGGTCAGCCCGGCGATCTGGTTGCCCGCCAGGAAGATCACGGCGAGCGCCAGCAGCATCAGCGGCATGAAGAGGGCGCGTTTCATCGGCCGCCTCCGCGCCGTTCGGACACCAGCACGCCGCCCATGGCCAGGCAGATGCCGATCAGGCCGAGGAAGTAGACCAGGTCCGCCAGGCCGATCACGCCATTGCGGAAGGCGTTGTAGTGGTCCAGCGCCGACAGGCCGGCGACGAATTCGGTCACCGCCGCCGGTGCGCTGGCGCCGAGCACGGACAGCACGAAGGGCAGGCCCGCCATGGTCAGCAGGAAGGCGGCCCCGGCACCGAGCACGAAAGCGACGACCTGGTTGGCCGTGGTCGCCGACAGGGCCTGGCCGACCGCCAGATAGGCCCCGGCCAGAAGGAGGGTGCCCAGATAGGCGGTGGCGATGGCGGCATTGTCCGGCTCGCCGAGATAATTGACCGCGATCCACATCGGGAAGGTCAGCGCGATGGCCAGCGCGGCCATCGTCCAGGCGGCGAGGAATTTCCCGCCCGCCATCGCCCAGAGCGGGATCGGCAGCGCCATCAGGAATTCCAGCGTGCCGCGATCGCGCTCTTCCGCCCAGGCGCGCATCGCCAGCGCCGGCATCAGGATCACCAGCAGCCAGGGCAGATAGTCGAACAGGGGGGCGAGATCGGCCCGGTTGGTGTCGAAGAAACGGCCGACATGGAAGGCAAAGGCCGGCGCGGCGAAGCCGAACACGGCCAGGAAGACATAGGCCAGCGGCGTCAGGAAATAGGCGCCCAGCTCGCGCCGGTAGATGGCCCGGAGTGTGTGGATCACGCCGCCGCCTCCGGCGTGTTGCCATCATCGTCAGGGGCCAGGGTGAGCTGGCGGAAGGCCGCCTCGATCTGGCGTTCCGGTGCCAGCTCCGCCAGTTCGCGCGGCGAGCCGTCGAACAGGAGCCGGCCGCGGGCAATCACGATGGCCCGCGAGCACACGGCAGGCACTTCCTCCAGGATATGGGTGGAGATGATGATCGCCTTGTCCGGCGCCATGTCGCGGATCAGCTGGCGCACCCCGTCCTTCTGGTTGGGGTCCAGCCCGTCGGTCGGTTCGTCGAGAATCAGCACCGGCGGATCATGGGCGATGGCGGCCGCCAGCGCGGCCCGGCGCTTGTATCCCTTGGACAGCGTGCCGATGGGCTGACGCTCATAACCGCCCAGATTCGCGCGCTCCAGTGCCAGCGCGGCGGCGCGTTTCAGACTGTCGCCGGAAAAGCCGCGCGCACGCAGGCTGAAAGCGACGAAATCGCGCGGCGACATGGCCGGATAGGCGGGCGCGCCTTCGGGCAGATAGCCCAGCCGGGCCTGCGCTTCCAGGCGTGCGGCGACGCAGTCATGACCGGCGATCGAGGCGCGGCCCTCGTCCGCTTCCAGCGCGCCGGCCAGCATGCGCATCGTGGTGGTCTTGCCCGCGCCATTGGGGCCTAGAAAGCCCAGCACCTCGCCGCGCTCCAGCGTGAAGGAGACGTCGTCGACGGCGCGGCGCGGTCCGAAATCCTTGGTCAGATGGTCGGCAACCAGCATGAAACGCTCGGAGACTCGAAGCTGAGAGGGCCCTAGCGTTAGCGTGCCGGCGCGCGCTTGGCCAGAGGCGAAACAGGCGGGCAGAAGAGGGGGTGAGGGTGTCGACCGGATCGCCGCTCCTTGACCCGGGGGGCTGGGGGGGCTGTCTAAATCCAGGATCCGGAACGTTGACGCGACCGGCCGACGCGTTGGACGGTGGCTTCGCGGTATGGCGGGAACTGGTCGGGAATGTGGCGACTTTGCGGCACCGCGTGAAATGTTTGTAAGCTGTAAACGGCCATTCAACCCACGGGAGAATGCGAGTGACAGCAAGCCCTCACAGCGTGCGTCCGGCGCCACAATCGGTGATGTGGGAACGCCGGGAACTGGACATCATCCTGCGCGTCTACGGTCATTTCGTCGGCCGCGGCGAGTGGAAGGACTATGCGATCGACGGGCTGAAGGACCAGGCCGTGTTCTCGATCTTCCGCCGGCACAGCGAGATGCCGATGTATGCCGTGATCAAGGCGCCTGCCGAGGCCCAGCGCCAGGGCGCCTACAAGGTGGTCGGCATGGACGGCAAGATCCTCAAGCGCGGCCACGACCTCGCCCAGGTCCTGCGCGTCTTCGACAAGAAGCGCTTCCACGTGGTGGACTGAAACTTCAGCGACACTTGTCATCCCGGATGAATGCCCCGCGAAGGCGGGGCGCAAGTCCGGGACCCATAATCCCGGTGCGTGCCCAGATGTCGCGTACGTCGAGCCTGCTTTCGGCAGAGAGCGAGCGTATGGGTCCCGGCCCTCCAGCCTGCCTGCGCAGGCCATATGGCCGGGATGACAGCCCGCGGTTGCCCGCTCGCACAACACCCGCAAAAAAGCCCCCGGAGTTTTCCCCGGGGGCCGTTTTCTGTGCGATGTCCGCCGATCCTATTCGCGGCTGCCCAGCAGCGAGAGGATGATCTGGAACATGTTGATGAAGGCGATGTAGAGGTTCAGCGCGCCCATATTGGTGAGCACGGCCATCGAGCGCTGGTCGCCCGCCACCTGGTAGTACATCACTTTCAGGCTCTGGGTCTGCCAGGCCGTCACGCCCGCCATCAGCAGCAGCACGCCGAACTGCAGCAGCAGTTCCAGGCCGGCCGAGTGGAAGAAGAAGGCGTTCAGCACACCCAGGATGATCGCGCCGATCATGCCCATGAACAGGAAGGAGTGGATCGGCTGCAGGTTGATCTTGGTCGTGTAGCCGAACACCGACAGGCCCAGGAAGGCACCGGCAGTGATGGTGAAGGCCTGCACGATGGTCGCCCAGCTGATCGCCAGCGTCCGGCCGCCCGACGTGGTGATGCCGTCCGGCGCAGCGCCGCCCGCCATCACGACCCAGATGCTCAGACCGGTACCGATCAGGGCGACGATCGCCCAGTAGAGCAGGGCCGAACCGGTCGGCGAGGGATTGCGCATGAAGAACATCGAGCCGAACAGCAGGGCCAGCGGACCCCATTGCACGACAAAGAGCAGCGGCGTGCCGTAGACCAGCGCCGTCAGCGGCGCGACGGTACCGACCGCATAGGCCAGGGCGGCCGAGATCAGCAGGCCCAGGCCCATCTTGTTGTAGACGCCGAGCATGAATTTGCGCAGGCCGGCATCCCGCGACATGTCCATCGACTGGGCGCCGGAATAGGTGCGGGAAAAGTCGTTCATCGTTACGTCTCTCTCGTAGTCAGGGCGTGCGGAAACACGCCGCGCGCCGACAGGGCGCTTTGTCCTGCAATATCGGGGCGACCGGGCAAAATGGCAAGGCGGGACGCGGTGGGGGTCGCGTCCCCCCTGTCAGAAGCTGACACCTCCCGGGCGCCATTGCCGAGCCGGTACGAATTGTCCTAGGCACTTGAGAGCCCGTTGCGGAGTCCCGGTCCATGTCCCTGCGCCTGTTTGCCGCCCTGCCCGTGCCCGAGGAGATCGGGGCGGGGCTGGTGCGCCTGCAGAAGGGCGTGCCGGGCGCGCGCTGGCGGCCGGTGGAGAATTTCCACATCACGCTGCGGTTTTTCGGCGAGATCGACGAGCGCACGGCCGAGGACCTCGATGCCGAGCTGGCGAATATCCGGATGGACCCCTTCACCGTGCGGCTCAGGGGGGCGGGCTGGTTCGGCAAGGCGGATCCGCGCGCGCTCTGGCTGGGCGTCGAGGCCGGCGAGGCCGTTGCCACGCTGGCGGGCAAGTGCGAGCGGGCAGCGCGGCGCGCCGGTCTGAAGCCGGAGACGCGCAATTTCCACCCGCACATGACGATCGCCTATCTGCAGGGCACGCCGGTGGACAAGGCCAACCGCTTTACCCAGCGCGCCAGCGATCTGGAGACCGGGGCCTGGATGGCCACGCATTTCAGCCTCTATTCCAGCTGGATCACCCGCGGCGACGCCAATATCTACGAAGCCGAGGCCGACTATCCGCTGGCCTGACCGGGCTGTGCACGCAGGGCAGCAATCAGCCCGTCCACCCCGGCCTCGACCAGGTCGAGCACATCCTCGAACCCGGCATCTGTGCCGTAATAGGGGTCCGGAACGTCGTCCATCGCCACGCCCGGCGCCCAGTCCATCAGGCGGGAAATCCGGCCCGACACGCCCGGCGGCGCAAGACGGTGCAGATGGCTGTGATGGCCGCTGTCCATCGCCAGGATGTGATCGAAGCGCGTGAAATCGTCCGCGGTCAGGGCCCGCGCCGCGAGCCCGTCGAAACTGTAGCCGCGGGCGGCGGCCGCCGCCTGGCTGCGCGGGTCCGGCGGCTCGCCCTCATGCCAGCCGCTGGTACCGGCGGACTCGACGCGCCAGTCCAGCCCCAGCGCCTCGATCCGCGCCCGGGCCACCGCTTCCGCCGTCGGCGAACGGCAGATATTCCCGGTGCACACGAAGAGCAGACGCATCACTCGGCATCGACGCTGAAGGCGCCGGGCAGCACAGCGAGCTGCCAGCCACCGCCGGACTGATAAAGCCAGTAGATGTCGCCATAGGCGGTTTCCGGCAGGCGGCCCTCTGCGCAGCCCGCAGCTTCGGCGGCGGCAGTGCCGGCAAACTCGGCCAGCCACAGGCAGGAGGTGTTGGAATGCTCGCCGGCGAGCGTCCAGCGGGCCTCGCCGTCGCGCGCCTCGGCAAAGGCCGCGGAACGCTGGCGTTCGATCGTGGCGCCCGGCGTGCAGTCGGCGGCATAGCCGTCAACGGCCTGGTGCGCGACCACCTCGGCATGTCCGGCCGCCGCCGTCAGCCGGGTGCGGCAGGCAGCGCTTGCATAGGCCCGGTCGACCGGCGCCTCGCCGAGCAGGCCGGACAGCCGCGCCACCATCGCCTCGCCCGTCTCGCTGAGCGGACATTCCATACCATTGCAGTCCGGCGAGATCTTGTAGGCGTGCCGCACCACCAGGATGTGGCGGCCGGACGCGGCGATATCGGCCTGCAGGTCCGCCGGTGCCAGCTCCAGCAGGGCCGGGCGGTCGAAGTCCGCCGCTGCGGCGCCGTCCAGGCCGGCCGCCGTGAGCACAAGTGCGGAAAGATAAGTCGCGATCATGATGAGCCTCCCCTTAGAGTGTGGCGAGACTAGCCGCGGCAGCCCGGCTGGCAAATTACCCTTCCATGAGGAAGCGGACAGATTGCGGTCCCCGCACGCCGCCAGGGGCTCAGACGTCTACCGAATCCGGCTCGATCTGCACGACAATGCAGGCGCGCGCCTGCGTGCCGGCGCCCGGCGTGCTGTCGAAGACCAGCTCGCCCTGCATCAGATCGACCAGGCGATGGCAGATCGACAGGCCGATCCCGCTGCCCGATCCGGTCCGCAGCGTGCGCGTCCCGGTCGCGAGGCCGAGCTCTTCCGGCGTCATGCCGATCCCGGTATCGGTGACGATGAAGGTCAGGCGCGCATGATCGGGATCGATGGGCTCGGCTTTCACATCGACGGTGATCCGCCCTGCCGGCGTGAACTTGACGGCGTTGGACACCAGCTGGGTGAGGATCTGCTTGATCCGGCCGGGGTCGCCGATCATCGGCTGCTTGCCGTCGTCACCGCAGGCCGGGCCCAGTTCCAGGCCGCGCTCTGCCGCCAGCGGCGCAAACAGGCCGGTCACCGACCGGACCAGCTCGCACGGCTCGAACACCGTGCTGCGCAACTCCACCCTGCCGTTTTCCAGCTGCGACAGGTCCAGCACATCGCTGACCCGGTTCAGCGTCGCCTGGGCCGACTGTTCCAGCGTGGTCAGGAGACGGCGCTGTTCGGCATCCAGCTCGGTATTGGCCAAGAGGCTGGCCAGGCCGAGAATGCCGTTCAGCGGCGTCTGCAGCTCATGGCTCAGCCCCATGAGGAATTCCGATTTCGACTGGCGCAGGGCGCGCTGCATCTCGGCCTCGGTCTTGAGTTCCGCCTCCAGCGTGTCGCGCGAGGACAGCTCGACCTGCATCCGGCTCGCCGAGCGCCGCATCCGCGACAGGAGCCGTCCCAGCCGGCGGATCAGCATGACAAAGCCGATCAGCATCAGGGCGACGGCCACGGCATCGGACAGCGGACGGATGCGGTGTCCGGCAAGATCGACCCAGACGGCGAGCACATCCGGCGGCAGCACCAGCGGGCCGGCAATATGCAGGAGGGCATCGGCGAGATAATAGGCCGCCCACAGCACGATACCGACGGACAGCACCTGCACGGCGCGCACCGCGCCGGCGAACTGGATCGACCGGGCATGCGTCCACAGATAGGCGGCCGCGACGGTTCCGGCCGCGACGAACAGCAGATCCAGCAATATCGTCAGCAGGGCCGAGTGCATGTCTTCACCCGCCCCCGACCGGGGTACACATGGTCAAACGCCCGCTCTGCTCCATATCCGCCACCGGCCTCACCGCCGGCAGCCGGTAACCCTCGACCCGGGGTGGGGCGGTGTAAAGCGCCGCCCGGCGCAATGAATATTTCATTCATCGCAACGGAATGCGGCGATCGGGCGGCAGGGACAGGGAAATTGCGCTCCGCCCGGATCAGTCGTTGCGGCCCAGACGGCGCTTGCGGCGGGCCATCAGCTGCAGGCGCAGCGCGTTGAGGCGGATGAAGCCCTCGGCATCCTTCTGGTCGTAGACATCGTCTTCCTCGAAGGTCACATGCGCCTCGGAATACAGCGTGTGGTCGGAGGAGCGGCCGACGACATTGGCCGAGCCCTTGTAGAGTTTCAGACGGACATCGCCCGTGACAAACTCCTGACTCTTGTCGATCGCCGCCTGCAGCATTTCGCGCTCCGGGGAGAACCAGAAGCCTTCATACAGCAGCTTGGCGTATTTCGGCATCAGCTCGTCCTTGAGGTGCGCGGCACCGCGGTCGAGGGTGAGCTGTTCGATGCCGCGATGGGCCGCCATCAGGATGGTGCCGCCCGGCGTCTCGTAGATGCCGCGCGACTTCATGCCGACGAAGCGGTTCTCCACCAGATCGAGACGGCCGATCCCGTGCTTGCGGCCCAGCTCGTTCAGTTCTGTCAGGAGCATGGCAGGGGACAGCGCCTTGCCGTTCACCGCCGTCGCGTCGCCGCGTTCGAAGCTGATCGTGACATATTCCGGCGTGTCCGGCGCATCGACCGGGTCGACCGTGCGCTGGAAGACGATGTCCGAGGCTTCCTCGGCCGGATTTTCCAGCACCTTGCCCTCCGACGAGGTGTGCCAGAGATTGGCATCGACCGAGAAGGGCGCCTCGCCGCGCTTGTCCTTGGCCACCTGGATGCCGTGCTGTTCGGCATAGGCGATCAGCTTGGTGCGCGAATTGAGATCCCATTCCCGCCAGGGCGCGATCACGCGCAGGTCCGGGTCCAGCGCATAGACGCCCAGCTCGAACCGCACCTGGTCATTGCCCTTGCCGGTCGCGCCGTGCGCCACGGCGTCGGCGCCGGTTTCGTGGGCAATCTCCACCAGACGCTTGGAGATCAGCGGCCGGGCGATCGAGGTGCCCAGCAGGTAAAGACCCTCATAGACCGCATTGGCGCGCACCATCGGGAAAACGAAGTCGCGCACGAATTCCTCGCGCAGATCCTCGATGAAAATGTCCTTCACGCCGGCCGCTTCGGCCTTCTTGCGCGCCGGTTCCAGCTCCTCGCCCTGGCCCAGATCGGCCGTGAAGGTCACGACTTCCGCGCCATACTGATCCTGGAGCCATTTCAGGATCACCGACGTGTCGAGACCGCCGGAATAGGCAAGAACAACCTTTTTCACAGGCTTTTTGGCAGGCATGGCGCATTTCCTTTTCGTCTGCCGTTCGCCTACCGCCAAGCCCGTGCGCACGCAAGGGGAATGAGCGGGTGCACAGGTTTGGCACTGCAAACACCGCCTTCTCCACCACATTTTTCCCGGCCACCCGCTTCCGCGGGCGCAGGCTTCCGCCCGGCGAAGGCCGGGTAGCCGCCATCTCGCACTTGGCCGCAAACACCCGCCCCAACCCCTTCTCCCCGGGGAGAAGGTGCCCGAAGGGCGGATGAGGGGGAAAGCCCGTTGGTAGCTACAATACTGCTCTATGAGGCCATCCATACCGGCGGAGTTGATGTATGAAATACCGGTGCGATTGGCTTAGTTAAGAAAGCGAATTGCTTCTGCCAGTTTTAAGTCCATGTGTGCGCGAGCCTTCGGGCAACCGCCGCGATCATTTCGAAAAGTGCTTGTGTATATATCACACGCCTCGATCGCCGCGATGCACCGGTCCCGCAGCTCTGGGCTGTACATCAATGTCTCAGCGATATGCCGTGCTCTTTTTCGGGCGCTGAGATACGCGTCATGATCATCGGCATACTCAGACCCAGAGTCGATTTGCCACATGAATGAGTAGTTGGCCCAGATAGATATTTCGGCCAGCACCTTAACTAGCTCTCGACGACTTTTTGCCTGATCCTTCGCGATACTTTTGCGGATCAGGAATTAGGGCTTGCCTAGCTCGTCAGCTAATGCTTCGCGATCCTTGTATTCCTCAGCCCAAATAGAGAATGGAGCGAAAATGAAAAGCCTTAAGCAAATAACGCCCAATGCGGCGGAAGCAGCCCACAATCCAATGGCTTCCGGCATGCCTTCAGGCATGGAGTCGCCGCGTAGGTAGTATGAAAGAGGGATTCCAGCTGACAACAGGATTGATATTGCGTCTGTGACGCGAACGGTCGGCTGGAACGTCCGCACCATCAATTTCACGAAGTATCGACTCGCATCCCCAGTCATGCTCACACAGTGACATTGCTACAAAGTTCTGTGGAGTCTTTATCCCTGCTCGTCCGCTCTCGCTTGAGAGAAGGCGGAAACCGGTGCCTGGAGCTGCGCCCATCGCCTCTGAAACTCCAACCCACGCTTTTCCCGGCCACCCGCTTCCGCGGGCGCAGGCTTCCACCCGGCGAAGGCCGGGCAAAGCGCCGGGACCGACGGGAAACGCATCGCTTGAGATGATCTTCGGTCGGTCCCGGATCTGCAGCCCGCCTTCGCGGGCCTTCGTCCGGGAAAAATCGAGAGAGGCGAAAAGAAAACGCAAACGCCGCAACAAACACCGTCACCCTGACGAAGGTCAGGGCCCAGTTCGTAAAGCCGGGTGATCGCGGTCTCGCATCTATCCCACATGATGGCTCGACACGATTTGAGCCCCTAAAGCCCAAATCTCCCTCTATGAGCTGGGTCCTGACCTTCGTCAGGATGACGGCGAGTGAGGCAGCACAGAGCGAAATCGGACAAACCGCCGCCCCCGCTTGGACACACACGCAATCCGCGTCATGCTCGCCGCATGAACCGGTCCGGACTGTCCCGATTTTCCCGTTTTCGCGGGCGCCGTGCGCGCTTCGAGCATGATCGCAGCGACCGGGCGGCGCAGGATGAGCGGCTGCGTGCGCTGTGCCGGACGGCGAAACAGGCCGGTATCGGCACGACACAGGCGCTGGCGGAAAGACTGTCGCGTGACGGCGTGGACCTCGACATTCCGCGCCTTGCCGGTCTGAAAGCAGCTCTGGACGGGGAGGCCCGTCCGCTGAAGCCCGACGTGTTCGAAGCCGGCGCGGAAATTCCGGCGGACGCACTGCGCCTGGTGGAGCGGGCGCTGGACGGCCAGCTGGCCATTGCCGGTTTCGCGGGATTTTCCGGCCGTATCGCCAATCTGTTCGACTATGCCCGCGAGAACCGCGCCGGCACGGTGGCCCGCTATATCCCCGAGCTCGCCCGCCAGGACCCGGACCAGTTCGGCCTGGCCGTGTGCAGCCTGGACGGACAGCGTCTCGCCCTGGGCGATGCAGAGCAGGCCTTCTGCCTGCAATCGGTGGTGAAACCGCTGAACTATGCCCTCGCCCTGGCGCTGAACGGCGAGAACCAGGTGCACCGCCATGTCGGACGCGAGCCTTCGGGCCGCCGCTTCAACGAGCTGGCGCTGGACCCGGACAACCGGCCGCACAATCCGATGATCAATTCCGGCGCCATCATGTGCGCCGCCATGATCCGCCCCTCGCGCCCCCTTGCCGACCGGCTCGACCTGGTGCAGCGCTTCGTGGCTTCGGCGGCGGGCGGCGCGGCGTGCGGTTTTGACGAAGCGGTCTACCGGTCCGAACGCCAGACAGCAGCGCGCAATCTCTCCCTGGTCAAGCTGATGGACGAGCATGACGCCTTTCCCGAAGGCACCGATACCGGGGCCGCCCTCGATCTTTATTTGCGCACCTGTTCGCTGACGCTGGACTGTCAGGGCCTGTCAGTGGGCGCCGCGATGCTGGCCAATGGCGGGGTGTGTCCGCTCACCGGCCACCGGGTGATCGACCCGCGCATCGTGCGCAACACACTGTCATTGATGCTGACATGCGGCATGTACGACTATTCCGGCGAATACGCCTTCTCGGTCGGCCTGCCCGCCAAGTCCGGTGTGTCCGGCGGTCTGATGATCGTCATACCGGGTATCGCCGGTATCGCACTGTTCTCGCCGCGGCTCGACCGGCAGGGCAATTGCGTGCGCGGTATCGAGTTTTCCCGGCGGCTGATCGAGGACTACCCGTTCCACATCTTCGCCGGCGTTGCCACGGACTGACAACGCTCGCCAGAGCGGCGGGATGGCGTCATAGTGCCGGAAACCGGCCCGGAGTCCGCCATGCTCGACCTCTCGCTTTTCCCGCTTTTCCTGGCCGCCGGCATCGCCCTGGCCCTGACACCGGGTCCCGACATGGCCTTCACCCTCGCCACCGCCGCCTCGCGCGGACCGCGCGCCGGTCTGGGCGCTGTCGCGGGCATCTGCACCGGCGGTCTGGTGTGGACGATTGCCGCCGCCGGCGGGCTGGCGGCGCTGATCGCCGCCTCCGAACATGCCCTGACAGCCGTGCGCTATGCCGGGGCCGCCTATCTGATCTGGCTGGGCTGGAAAACATTCCGCAGCCTCGATGCGCCGATCGAGGCCGAGGGCGCCGGCAGCGCCGCGCGCGCCTTCCGCCGCGGCCTGGTGACCAATCTGCTCAATCCCAAGATCGGCCTCTTCTTCCTGGCGCTGCTGCCGCAATTCACCAATGCCGAACTGGGCCCGGTCTGGCTGCAGATGCTGACGCTCGGCCTGGTCTTCTTCGCCATCGGCGGCGTCGTGCTGACCGTGATCGTGTTTGCCGCCGGCGCCGCCCAGCAGCAGCTGAAATCCTCGCGCATTTCCCGCCGCGTGCTCAACGGCATCGCCGCCACCGCGTTCGGCGGGCTCGGTCTGCGCTTGATCTTTTCGGGCAATGCGACCTAGAAAGCGCCCATGTCGCACACCGCAGATCCCCGCCTCATTGTCGCGCTCGACGTGCCGACCACCGGCCAGGCCTGGTCGATCGTCGAGGCCGTCGGCGATGCCGTCAGCTTCTACAAGATCGGTCTCCAGCTGCTCCCCGTGGGCGGGATGGACCTCTGCCGCCGCCTCAAGAGCGCCGGCAAGGACGTCTTCCTGGACTTCAAGCTGCACGACATCCCCGCCACGGTGGAAAAGGCGACCCGGTCGATCACCGCCGGCGGCGCCGACCTGCTGACCGTGCACGCCGAACCGCCGGTGATGCGCGCCGCCGTCGCCGGGCGCGAAGGTTCAAGCCTGCGCATTCTCGGCGTCACCGTGCTGACCAGTTATGACGACGCCATGCTGGCCGAGATGGGCTATGCCTATGGCGCCCGCGATCTCGTCCTGCGCCGTGTGGAACAGGCGCTCGAAGCCGGTGTCGACGGTGTCGTGGCCAGCGCTCACGAAGCCACCGAGATCCGCCAGCGCTTCGGCGGTGATTTCCTGATCGTCACCCCGGGCATCCGTCCGGCCGGTGCCGATATCGGCGACCAGAAGCGCGTCGCCACCCCGGCCGCAGCCCTCGCCCGGGGCGCCACCCACCTCGTGGTCGGCCGCCCCGTCAACGCCGCCGATGATCCGGCCGCCGCCGCACGGGCGATTGTTGAAGAGATGCGCGGCGTTCCGGCCTGAGCGGGGGCATTTCTGCTGTCATCGCGGATGGACAGACGCCATTCCGGCCAGGTGACGTGCGAAAACAAGGCTCCGACGCAATCCTATTCGCCGTCACCCTGACGAAAGTCAGGGCCCAGTTCATAAGGCTCGGTGATCGCGAGCGCGCACTTACCCATACCCCTCCACGTTTTCCCGGCCGGAAGCCCGGCGAAGGCCGGGCAAAGCGCCGGGACCTACGGGAAACTCATCACTTGAAGTGATCTCCGGTAGATCCCGGATCTGCAGCCTGCTTCTGCGGGCCTTTGTCCGGGAGAAATGGGTGCTTCCTCCCTGTCCAACCAAACCTCGTCATCCTGATGAAGGTCAGGACCCAGATCGCAAAGCGGGATTCGCGTGAGATGGGCTCGGATCACATAGGCCGTCGTGCGGGATGGGCGCGAATTTGCACCTACCTCGCGCTATGAGCTGGGCCCTGACTTTCGTCAGGGTGACGGTCGGTGCGGATGTGCGCAATCAGCGTCGACCCGAACCGAAACCCGCCTAATCGTAAGGATAGGCCCGCGCCGGGGCGTGGGCGCGGCGCGTGTCCATGGCGCGCACTTGCCGTGCCGTGTGCGAGAGGCCGGCAAAACGCGTGCGCACCTCGCCCGAGGCGGAAATCAGGACGATGCCGCGATAGCTGTAGAGCGGCGTGAAGGGACGCTCGACCCCGCCGGCCAGCGCACCGGTGAAGAAGCTCGGATCCAGGGTGAGGGTCTCGCGGGATGCCGGTGCGTAATCCGCGGTCTGCGTCACCCTATGGCGCACTGTGTCACTGGAACGGGTCTCGTATGTGGTCACAATGTCATACGAATGGTGCAACTGTGCGACGTCTGTGCGACGGGTCTGCCGCGGCGCCCCTTCCAGCCGGGTCACATCGGCGGAAAACCCTGACGGTTGAGGGCGTTGCGCCTCGTCCGGCATCTGCGTGAACCGGCAGGCAGGGCCAGTATACGCCCCGGCCAGGGCCTGGCGGATATCCTCGGGCGAACATTCCCGCGCCGGCGCGCTGCCGGTCTGCGCAAACGCCGCCGGTGCCGCCAGGAGCGCGGTCGCCAAAACCATGAAAACAGGGCGTAAAGCGTGTGCCATTCCGGCACAGTACCGCGGGCGGGCGGGATTACGAAGTCCGTGCACCCGGCACGCGAAACCGGGGATACGTGCTCAACTATCCGCACCCCCTCAGAAGTCGCTTAGAATGCCCTTCTTCTCCCAGTCGCCATAGCGGGTGGGTTCCGGCCCGTTGCGGCGTCCGCCGGTTTCCGGCGGCAGCTCGGCCTCCGCCTGCGCCTTGCGGCGTGCCTCGGCCTCTTCCAGCGCCCGCCGGGCGGCCGGGCTCAATGTCTTGCCGGGCGCCGCAGCAGCAGGGATTCCCGCCATGCCCGTCCCGTCTTGCCGTTCTTTCTGGGTCATCCCATTTATCTAGTCCGACAGGGGCCTGTCGCCAAGAATGGAAACTGCCAGAACCATGACTGCCAACGGATTGAGAACCTTCCTCCTGCTCGCCGGCATGACCGCCCTCTTCATGGCGATCGGCTATGTGCTGGGCGGAGCCGCCGGCGCGATGATCGCCCTGGTCATTGCCGGGGGCATGAACCTGTTTGCCTGGTGGAACAGTGCCGACATGGTGCTGCGCATGCATGGCGCCCGCGAGATCGGTCCGGACGAACGCCATCCGCAATTGCGCCAGTATGCCGCCGATGTCGAACATCTCGCCCGCCGCGCCGGCCTGCCGGTGCCGCGCGTCTTCGTGATCGAGAGCGACCAGCCCAACGCCTTCGCCACCGGCCGCGACCCGAACCATGCCGCCGTCGCCGCGACGACCGGCCTTCTGGCCCGGCTCGACCGGGAAGAGGTGCAGGGCGTGATGGCGCACGAGCTCGCCCATGTGAAAAACCGCGACACGCTGACCATGACCGTCACCGCCACCCTGGCCGGTGCGATCGGCATGCTGGCGAATTTCGCGCTCTTCTTCGGCGGCAATAACCGCGCCGGCCTGATCGGCTCGATCGCGCTGATGATCTTTGCCCCCATGGCCGCCATGCTGGTGCAGAGCGCGATCAGCCGCGCCCGCGAATACGAGGCCGACCGGATCGGGGCCGAGATCATGGGCAAACCGATGGCGCTGGCCAGCGCGCTGGAAAAGATCGAGCGCACGGCCCGCCGCACCGTCAATGACAGCGCCGAGCGCAATCCGGCGACGGCCCACATGTTCATCATCAACCCGCTGAACGGCCAGCGGATGGACAATCTCTTCTCCACCCACCCGGATACCGCCAACCGGATCGCCCGGCTGCGCGAAATGGCCGGCGCCGCCGCTCCGGTCCAGTCCGGCCCCTGGGCCCCGCGCGGTCCATGGGGGTAAAGGCACCGGTTTTCTTCCCCACATCCGTGGGGAAGTGGGCCGCAGCGGAGCTGCGGGTCGAAGGGGTGCCGGCAAAGCCGGCGTATTCGCACCGGGCCCATATCGCCGCGCATCCGCGCGGCGCCCCTCCACCACGCCTGCGGCGCGGTCGCCCTCCCCACTCGCGTGGGGAGGAAGGCCAGCAACGCGCATTAGACGGGCGCGCCTGCGCGTGCTAGCTCCCGCGCCATGAAAGACGGATTGCCCCCGCGGCGCTGCGCCGCCCTGGCCTATGCCACCATCCTGCGCGACCGGCGCGCCCTGGAACCCGCGCTGGAACACACGCCCGGCTATCGCAAGATGAGCGACCGGGACCGTGCGTTTGCGCGCGCCATTCTGGCGACCACATTCCGCCGCCTCGGCCAGACCCGCAAAGTGCTCGACCACTTCCTCGCCAAGCCGCTCGAGGAAACCACCGAATATGCCGCCGCCCTGCTGGTCACCGGCGCGACCCAGCTTCTGTGGATGGACGGCCCGCCGCACGCCGTGGTGTCGACCACCGTCGCCCTGTGCCAGGACACGACCGAGACCTACGGGCTGAAGGGCGTCGTCAACGCCGTCCTGCGCAAGGTCAGCACGGAAGGACCGGACCTCGCCGCCCGTACCGCCCCGCGCGACAATCTTCCCGACTGGGTATCCCGCTCCTGGCGCAAGGCCTACGGCCCGGGCGCGCTGTCGCGCATCACCAATGTGCAGATGCAGCCGCCGCCGCTCGACATCACCGTGAAAGACCCCGTCGAGCGCGAACGCTGGGCCGGGGCGCTGGGCGCGGAAATCCTGCCGAACGGCACGCTGCGCCGCAGGGAGATCGGCGATATCACGCAATTGCCCGGCTTCCGCGAAGGGGCCTGGTGGGCCCAGGATGCCGCCGCCGCAATCCCGGCCACCCTGCTCGGCGTGAAGTCCGGCGACCACGTCGCCGACCTGTGTGCCGCTCCCGGCGGCAAGACGCTGCAGCTTGCTGCGCTGGGCGCCCGCGTCACGGCTGTCGACGACAATGAGGGCCGGCTGAAACGCCTGCGTGACAATCTCTCGCGCACCGGGCTGCGCGCCGCGGTCGCGGTCGAGGATGTCCGCCGCTTCCGGCCGAAAGGTCCGGCCGACGCGGTCCTGCTGGACGCGCCCTGCACGGCCACCGGCACGATGCGCCGCCATCCCGAAGCCGGCTGGATCAAGAAGCCGGGCGATGTCCAGCGCATGTCCAGGCTGCAGCTGGAGATGGCCGGTGCCGCCGCCCGCATGCTGCGTCCGGGCGGCTGGATGGTGATCTGTACCTGTTCGCTGCAGCCGGAAGAGGGCGAACAGCTTGCTGCCCGCCTGCTGGAAACCCGCAAGGACCTGAAGCCCGTCGCGATCCAGGACGGGGAAGTGCCCGGCCTGGCCGAAGCCATCACCCCGGAAGGCTGGCTGCGCCTGACCCCGGCCCTGTGGGCAGACCGCGGCGGAATGGACGGGTTTTTCGCGGCCCGGTTCGAAAAGAGCAGTTAGCCGGCCGTCTGCCGCAAGGGCCGGACCACCGGCCGTCTTGCGCCGGTCCGGCCCCCCTGTTATCGGACTTGCATGGGCGCTTCCACAATCATCTCGCCGTCGATCCTTTCGGCCGATTTCGCCAAGCTGGGCGAAGAGGTTCGTGCGATCGACGAAGCCGGGGCCGACTGGATCCATGTCGATGTCATGGACGGTCATTTCGTACCCAATCTGACGATCGGGCCGGGCGTCATCAAATCGCTGCGTCCGCATTCTGAAAAACCGTTCGACGTGCATCTGATGATCACGCCGGTCGACCCGTATATCGACGCCTTTGCCGAAGCCGGGGCCGACATGATCACGGCGCACC
This sequence comes from Maricaulis virginensis, assembly GCF_027922185.1. NCBI lineage: Bacteria > Pseudomonadati > Pseudomonadota > Alphaproteobacteria > Maricaulales > Maricaulaceae > Maricaulis > Maricaulis virginensis. The sequence continues at coordinate 128,361 of NZ_BSFE01000006.1, forward strand.
CGGAAGCCGGCCCGCACTTCCACCGCACGGTCCAGAAGATCCGCAGCACCGGCAGGAAGGCCGGCGCCGCACTCAACCCGTCGACCCCGGGCGAGACGCTGGATTATGTCCTCGACGAGCTCGACCTTGTGCTGGTGATGAGCGTAAATCCGGGCTTTGGCGGCCAGAGCTTCATCGACAGCCAGCTGCGCAAGATCGAGGGTCTGCGCCAGACGATCGACCGCCGCGGCCTGCCGACCCTGATCGAGGTGGATGGCGGGGTGAACCCGGACACGGCGAAAGCCTGTATCTCGGCCGGCGCCCACGCGCTGGTCGCCGGATCGGCGGTATTCCGCGGCGGGCCGGACGCCTATCGCGACAATATCGCAGCACTTCGCGGCTGATCGCCATGGCTCGTGCGGTGCGTCTGTCCGATTATACCGCCGCCACCGTCATGGCACTGCGGCGCGAGGCCTCCTCGACGCTGCACGCCATCGGCCTGCCCTCCGGGCTGAGCGATCTGGGCGGGCTGCCCGACGCGCTGAGTGTCCTGCCGGAAGATGTCTACGCCCCCAATCGCGAGCGCGGCGAAGCGATCCTGAACGGCCGTTTCACCCTGGCCGGGGAAAGCCTGTCGACCGACGGTCCCGCCACCACCTGGCTGCAGCCCGCACCGACCCGTGCCTTTGCCCGCCGCCTGCACGCGTTCGGCTGGATGCGCGACTGCCTCGCCGCCGACGCCGATGACGGCCCGGATGCTGTCCGGCGTTATGTCGACAGCTGGATCGACAATTTCGGCCGCTGGAACAGTTTCGCCTGGTCGCACGATATCCTGTCGATGCGCCTGTTGAACTGGCTGCGTTGCGGCGATGCCCTGTTCAATGGCGACGAAGACAGCCGCAAGGCGCGCCAGGCCCGTTTCCGCTCGCTGCTGCGCCAGGCGCGCTATCTGCAGCGCTCGATCGCGATCGCGCCGGACGGCACGACCCGTCTGCAAAGCGCCGCCGCGCTCACCCTGACCGGTCTGTGCCTGCCCGGCCGCGACGCCCTGCAACGCGCCGGCTTCCAGGCGCTGGCCCGCGAGGTCCAGCGCCAGATCCTGCCCGATGGCGGTCATGTCACCCGCTCGCCGCGCGCCTGCGCGGAAGCCCTGATCGACCTCGTCACCGTACGCGAAGCGGCCCAGGCCGCCGGTGCAGACCTGCCACAGGAAGTGCGCCGCGCCATCGACCGGCTGGCGCCCATGGTCCGCTTCTTCCGCATGTCGGATGACGGGCTGGCCAGTTTCCATGGTGGCGGCGAAGGCGATCGCCACGCGCTCAAGGCCGCGCTCGACCACGACGACACCCGCGCGCGCCCCTTCGGCTTTGCCCCCCATTCCGGCTATCACCGCGCCGAAGCCGGCGAAGCCACCGTGCTGCTCGATGTCGGCAACGCCCCCAAGGGGCCGCTGAGCACCGGCGCCCATGCCAGCGCGCTGGCTTTCGAGCTGTGCACGTCCGGTGGCCGCCTGGTGGTGAATTGCGGCTGGCATGACGACCAGCCTGCCAGCTGGCGCGAGGCCGTGCGCGCGACGGCGGCCCACTCCACGCTCATCCTCGACGAAACCTCCTCGGCCCGCCTCTTCCCGCCCGGCTGGAAGCGCGACCTTCTGGGGCCGCGCCTCGCCACAGCGCCGGCCTCGGTCTCGGCGCGCCGCAATGAGGAGGAGATGGGCATCTGGCTGGAGGGCATCCACGAAGGCTATCGCGAGGAATACGGCCTGTCGCATAGACGGCGGATTTTCCTGGCGGCCGATGGTGGCGATGTCCGCGGCGAGGATGCGCTGTTCCGGCCCGTCAATGATGGGGCGCCGGACGATGTCGATGTGCGCTGGCGCTTTGCGATCCGCTTTCACCTGCACCCCGATGTCCGCGCCTCCCTGTCGCGTGATTCCATGAGCGCGCTTCTGGTCCAGCCCAATGGCGATGGCTGGCGGTTCCGCACCGATGGCGGCCCGATCCGGCTGGAGCGTTCTGTGTATCTGGCTGCGGGCGCACCTCCACAACGCGCCACACAGATTGTAGTACAGGGAGAAGCAGAACCCTTTGGTGCCGGGGACCGGCCGCCCAATCGCGTTCGCTGGGCTTTTCAGCGTCTCGGCCAGGTCGGCGGCGCAGAAGGGGAAACCGGATGAGCACACCGCGTCCTCAGGACGGACGCCGCAGGCGAGCGCGTCAGACCGTTTCAGGCAATCTGGCCACCACGCGCAACCAGTTGTCGATGGTGGCGGTTGCGCTGTTCGATCTCGCCGCCGGCGCCTTCTCGATGTGGGCGGCGGTCCTGCTGCGCTACCGGTTCGAACCGGACGGTCCGCCCGAACAGGTCATGCTGCAATCGGTGACGGTGTTCGCACTGGCCTGTGCCATCGTCTTCCCGCTGGAAGGCCTGCATCGCGGCCTGTGGCGCTATACCGCCCTGAACGATGCCGCCCGCATCGTCCGTGCGGTCCTGGTGGCCAATCTGGTCTTCCTGCCGATGCTGTTCCTGATCAACCGGCTGGACGGCTTTCCGCGGACGGCGATCCTGATCGACATCCCGATCCTGATCGGCCTCCTGCTGGCGCCGCGCTTCCTGCTGGCCGCCTTTCGCACCCAGGGCCTGCGCGGCGTGCTGCAGGTGGAAGACCGCTCCAAGCCCGCCGCGATCCTGGTCGGCTCGGAAGCCGATCTGGATGAGGCCCTGCGCGACATTGTCCGGCGCAACGGATCTGCACCCTTCCGGCCGAAGGGCCTGATCGAACCGGGCTCGCAGCTGACCGGTCACGCCATTCGCGGCGTGCCTGTGCTGGGCGGTCTGCATGCGCTGACCCCGGCGCTGAACCGGCTGGCCCAGGCCGAAACCCTGGCGCCGCGCCTGGTACTCGCCGGCACGAATACCGATGTGGAAGTGGTCAACGAGCTGATCCGCGTGGCTGCCCGCACCGGGGCCAAACTGTCCCGCGCCCGCCCGTCCGAAGGCCCGGGCGCCTTCTCGCCGGTGGAAGCGGCCGACCTGCTGAACCGTCCGCCGCGGCCGCCGAACCTGGAACCCGCCCGGCCGCTGATCGAAGGCCGCCGCGTGATGATCACCGGGGCCGGCGGCACGATCGGCTCGCAGCTGGCGCGGCTGGCGGCAACGCTCAATCCGGAAAAGCTGATCTTCTTCGACGCGTCCGAGGCCAATCTCTACGAGATCGACCTCGAATTCGCCCGCCACCGGCCGAACATGCAATGGCGCGCCATGCTGGGCGATATCCGCGACACCCAGCGTCTGGAAACCGCCTTCGCCGAAGAGCGCCCGGATGTGGTTCTGCACGCCGCTGCGCTGAAACACGTGCCGATGAGCGAGCTCAATCCCGGCGAGGCGGTGCGCACGAATGTCATCGGCACGGTCAACACGATCGAGATGGCCAAACGCTACGGTGCCCGCATCGTCGCCCTGATCTCGACCGACAAGGCCGTCGATCCGGGCAATGTCATGGGCGCGACCAAGCGCGCCGCGGAACTCTATGCCCGCTCGGCCGCTGCCGACGGCTCGGAGACCCGCATCTGCGTCGTGCGCTTCGGCAATGTGCTCGGCTCGACCGGCTCGGTCGTGCCGTTGTTCGAGCGCCAGATCGAGGCCGGGGACCCGGTTACCGTGACCGATCCGGATGCGACCCGCTATTTCATGACCGTCGAGGAGGCCTCGGGCCTCGTGCTCGATGCGGCCGCCCAGACCGCTTTCGATGCCGACCTCAATGGCGCCCTGTACGTGCTGGACATGGGTGAGCCGGTCTCGATCCTGCGCCTGGCGCGGCAGCTCCTGCGCCTGCGCGGCCGCGACCCGGACGCGCCCGGTGCGATCTCGATTGTCGGCCTGCGGCCCGGCGAAAAACGCCACGAAAACCTTGTCTACGCCTTTGAGCGCCGCGAACCGACCGCCATTGACGGCGTCTGGTCGATCACCGGTCCGGTTCTCGACACCGAAGCGGTTGCGGCCGAACTGGAATGCCTGCTCGATGCGGCCCGCAGCGGTGACGCCGCAGCCGTTTCCGAAGCCTTGGGCGCGCTGTGCGCCCTGCGGCCTGCCACGGCCGCGGATTGACTTGCTGCGCCGTGATGGATACCTCGCCGCGCACATCCGGATGGTTACAACGGAGCCCCAGCCATGTCCGACCTTGATCTTGCGCCTCTGCGCCGCGCCCTGATTTCCGTGTCCGACAAGACGGGACTGGTCGAGCGCGCCCGCCAGCTCGTCGATGCCGGCGTGGAGATCCTGTCCACCGGCGGTACGCTGCGCGCCCTCAACGAAGCCGGTATCGCGGCCCGCGACGTGTCCGAGGTGACCGAATTCCCGGAAATGATGGACGGCCGCCTCAAGACGCTGCACCCGCGCGTGCATGGCGGCCTGCTCGGCCGGCGTGACAATGGCGAGGACCGGTCTGCCATGGCCGATCACGGCATCCCGAATATCGACCTGCTCTACGTCAATCTCTACCCGTTCGAGGAGACGGTTGCGAAAGGCGCCGAAGAGGCGGACTGCGTCGAGAATATCGATATCGGCGGTCCGGCCATGCTGCGCGCCGCCGCCAAGAACCATGCCTGGGTGAGCGTGTGCACCGACGGCGAGGATGTCGATGCCGTGCTCGCCGCGATGGAGGCTCATGAGGGCCACACGCCGCTCGCGCTGCGCAAGCGCCTGGCCGCCAAGACCTATGCGCGCACAGCCGCCTATGACGCCGCGATCTCGAACTGGTTTGCCGACACGCTGGAAGACGCCAGCCCGGCCTGGCGTGCCTTTGGTGGCAAGCTCGCCCAGCCGCTGCGCTATGGCGAGAACCCGCACCAGAGTGCCGCCTTCTACGCCACGCCTGAAAACCGGCCGGGCATTGCCACGGCCCGCCAGGTTCAGGGCAAGGCGCTGAGCTTCAACAATCTGGCCGACGCCGACGCCGCCTTCGAGCTGGCCGGTGAGTTCGATCCGGCCGACAAGGCGGCCGTGGTGATCGTCAAGCACGCCAATCCCTGCGGTGTGGCCACGCACGACGATCTCGCCGTCGCCTATGAGAAGGCCTTCGCGGCCGACCCGATTTCCGCGTTCGGCGGCATCGTTGCCATGAACCGCAAGCTGGACGCCGACACGGCCGGCGAGCTGGTGAAGATCTTCACCGAAGTGGTGATCGCTCCGGACGCTGACGAAGACGCGCTGTCGGTGCTGTCCGGCAAGTCGAACCTGCGGGTCCTGCTGACCGGCGGCCTGCCCGACGCGAAACAGTCCGGCTGGCTGACCAAGACCGTGGCCGGCGGTCTCCTGGTCCAGGAACGCGATACCGCGATGATCTCGGTCAAGGATCTCAGGACCGTGACCCAGCGCGAACCCACCGAAGCCGAGCTGGCCGACCTGATGTTCGCCTGGAAAGTGGTCAAGCACGTCAAGTCGAACGCCATCGTCTATGCCCGCAACCTGTCCACGGCCGGTATCGGCATGGGCCAGACCAGCCGTCTGGAAGCGGCCCGCCTGGCGGTTCGCAAGGCCGAGGCAACCGCGCAGGAAAACGGCTGGGACGAGCCGCGCACCCAGGGCTCGGTCTGTGCATCCGACGCCTTCTTCCCTTTCGCCGACGGCCTGCACGCTGCCGCCGAGGCTGGCGCCACCGCCGTGATCCAGCCGGGCGGCTCGATCCGCGACGAGGAAGTCATCGCCGCGGCCGACGAGGCCGGCATCGCGATGGTGTTCACGGGCATGCGCCACTTCCGTCACTAGGGCGGGGCGTGCCGCGTCAATGCGCGTGAATCCCTTTTTCATTGACCCTGGCCGGCCCCGCCCGCCAGGGTCTTTTCATGTCGGGAAACACGATCCTGCGCGGCGGACTGGCCACGCTCATCCTTCTGCTCTCGGGGCTGGGCGGCTGCGCCATCGGGCAGGCAACCGGAATCACCACGCCCCGGCGCGATATCGCTGAACAGGTGGCCCTGCTCAGGCTGCACGCCACCATCGGGATACCCGCGGATGCCGCCGCGCCGGTTCCTGCGGCGATCCTGCTGCATGGTTGCGGGGGATTGCGCCAGGTCCAGCCGGACTATGCCGCCGCCCTTCTCGAGGCCGGCTATGGGGTGATCACGGTGGATTCCAACAGCGCCCGCGGCATCGGCCGGTTTGCCGCGATGAGCCAGGTGTGCACCGCGCTGCGTCTGTGGGGCCGGGAACGGGCTGCGGATATCGAGGCGGCATTGGTGCTGGCCCGCGAGGACCCGCGCATCGACGAAACCCGCCTCGCCCTGATCGGCTGGAGCCATGGCGGCTGGACCGTGCTGGATGCGCTGGACTATGCAGGCGAGGATCGCGCGCCACCCAGCCTCACAGCCTTGGAGACGCCGCCGCTGGCCGGTGTCCGCTCGGCTATCCTGCTCTATCCCTATTGCGGATTTCCGGTACGGGCCGACGGCCGGAGCTTTCCGTCAGACATTGCCGTCCATGCCATTCTGGCCGGCCGCGACATGGTCGCGCCCACAGGCGACTGCGTGAGGCTGTTCGAGCGTGCGGACACGGCCGGTCATCCGGTCGATCACGTCACCTGGCCCGGCGTGACCCATGCCTTCGACGAACCGGCGGCACCGCCGGATCCGCGGATGGAATACGATGCGGACGCGGCAGCCCGTGCGCGCGCCCGCATTATCGGCATTCTCGACAGTACCCTGCGCGATCAGGGCTGAGCGACAGCCGCCATCTCGCCGATCTGGGTCGAGGCAATCGCCAGCTTGGACAGGGTCCAGGTGCCGGACTCGTCCAGCTGCCGCTGCACCGAGTCGACCCGGCCGGCCTCTTCCTCATTGACCGTATTCCAGGCCTCGACAACCGCATCGGCCCAGTCGCGGGACGGATTCTCGATACCCGCTTCCAGCGACCCGCCGGCCTGGCGCGCGAAGCGCATCATCGATGCCGTCACCGCCTGCTGGTTGGCGTAGAAGTCTTCCATCAGACGACGGACCGCCAGACGATCCCAGTGCAGGTCGGACGAGACCTCCTGGCCGAGACCGCGCAGGCGATCAAACCGGAAACGCGCGCCCGCCGCGTGGTAGATGTAGGCGGTCGAGGCAAGCGGCCAGTCGAAATCATTGGCCATATCGATCACGTCCGTCGACGAGGTCAGCGGCCGCAATTCGGCAACCGACTGGGCCAGATCGGCCGGAGCGCCGGCCTTGACGAAAGCCGACTTGCGCTTCTTCACACCGGCGCGTTCATGCTCGGAAATGATCTCGTGCACCATGGAGCGCAATTCCTGCACGCCCGGCCGGTAGGAGGCAATCACGTCGGAGATCGAGCTGGCATTGGCCGTGGCTTCGTTGCGGCCGCGGCGTACGAGCCAGTAGGTCTGGCGGCGCAGGAGGCGGATGATTTCCTCGTGCAGCTTGATCTGGACGTCGGCCGGAGCCTCATTGTCCAGCGCATTGATCGCCGCCGTCAGTTCTGCGAAGCCGAAGATACCCCGGCCGGCCTCGAAACCGCGGGCAATCGCGGGCACGGTCGCCGTGGTCGAATCGATCGCGCGGTGGATGAAGGTCGGACCGCCCAGATTGATCATCTCGTTGGCCAGCACCGTCGACACGATTTCGCGCTTCAGACGGTGCCCGTCCATCGCGGCGGAGAATTTGTGGACACCCTCCGGGAAGTAGTTGGTCAGCATGTCCCGGAAGTGCGGATCGTCCGGCACGTCGGAGGCAACCAGCTGATCGAACAGGGTGATCTTGGCATAGGAGTTCAGCACCGCCAGCTCGGACCGGGTCAGGCCCTGGCCGCGGCCCTTGAGCGCGCGCATGCCTTCGGAAGAGGGCAGGCCCTCGACGTCGCGGTCCAGCCGCCCCTGCTTCTCGAGCGACAGCATGAAACGCTCATGCGCATCCAGATCGGCCTCGGCGGTATGCTCGGCCATGGAAAGGGCCAGCGTCTGGTCGTAATTGTGGCGCAGCACGTGTTCGGCGACCTCGTCGGTCATCGATTCCAGCAGCGTGTCGCGGTCTTCCCGGCTCATCTCGCCATTGCGGACCATCGGACGCAGCAGGATCTTGATGTTGACCTCGTGGTCGGAACTGTCGACGCCGGCCGAGTTGTCGACGAAGTCGGCATTGGCCCGGCCGCCAAGACGGCCGTATTCGATCCGTGCCGCCTGGGTGAAGCCCAGATTGGCGCCCTCGCCGATGACCTTTGCCTGCACCTGGTCGGCATTGACCCGCAGACCGTCATTGGTCTTGTCGCCGACTTCCCAGTGCTGCTCGTGCGTCGCCTTGGCATAAGTGCCGATACCGCCGAACCACAGGAGTTCCACTTCGGCCTTCAACAGGGCGTGGATCAGCTCGGTCGGGCTGACCGCATCCTTCGTCAGGCCGGTCAGCGCCTTGATCTCGTCGGTCAGCCTGATCGACTTCTCGCCCCGCGAGAAAACGCCGCCGCCCTTTGAAATCAGCGAGGTGTCATAGTCCTGCCAGGACGAGCGTGGCAGGTCGAACAGACGCTTGCGCTCATTCCACATCGTCTCCGGATCGCCCGGATCGGGATCGATGAAGATGTCGCGGTGGTCGAAGGCCGCCACGAGACGGATCTGTTTCGACAGCAGCATGCCATTGCCGAACACGTCGCCGGACATGTCGCCCACGCCGATCACGGTGAAGGGTTCGGACTGGATGTCCTTGCCCATCTCGCGGAAGTGGCGTTTGACGGATTCCCAGGCGCCGCGTGCCGTGATGCCCATCTTCTTGTGGTCGTAGCCGGCCGAGCCGCCGGAGGCGAAGGCGTCGCCGAGCCAGAAATCGAACTCGTCGGTCGCCAGCCCGTTGGCCGTGTCCGAGAAGGTCGCGGTGCCCTTGTCGGCGGCAACGACGAGATAGGGATCCTCATCATCCCAGCACAGCGTTGCGTCGGGATGTCTCACCACGTCATCGACAATATTGTCGGTAATGTCGAGCAGGCCGCGGATGAAGGTCTTGTAGGCCTCGCGTCCGGCTTCGAAAATCTCGTCGCGGCTGCCATTGCGGGGCAGGGCCTTGGGATAGAATCCGCCCTTCGAGCCGACCGGCACGATGACGGCATTCTTCACCTGCTGGGCCTTCACCAGACCCAGGACCTCGGTGCGGAAGTCGTCGCGCCGGTCCGACCAGCGCAGGCCGCCGCGGGCGACCGGGCCGAAGCGGATGTGCACGCCCTCGACATCTGGTGCCCAGACGAAGATTTCGCGATAGGGCTTGGGCAGCGGCAGCTCTTCGAGCAGTTCACTGGCGATCTTGATCGAGATCCGCGCCTTGGGCTGACCGTCGGCGCCGAGCTGGTAGAAATTGGTCCGCAGCGTGGCGCGGATCAGATGGAAGATCCGGCGCAGGGCCCGGTCGTGGTCGAGGCTCTTGACGCCGTCCAGCGCCTTGCCGATCCGCTCCTCGACATCCCAGACAGCGTCGGAACGCGTCTTGCGGTCGTCGGTGAAGGCAGGATCGAACTTGACGCGGGCCAGTTCCAGCAGGCCGCGGGCAATGTCCGGATAGGCGGCCAGCGCCTCTTCCTGGATGGCCTGGGAGGGGTCGAGCCCGGTTTGCTGGCGGTAGCGCGCGCAGGTGCGCAGGAAAGCCGCCTCGCGCCAGCTCACGCCGATCTCGACGATCAGACGGTTGAAACCGTCATCCTCGGCGCGGCGGTCGGCCATCGCCAGAAGCGCATCCTCGAGCACCGGCGCCAGCGCCTTGACGTCCTGGCCCTTCAGCGCGTCGGACTTCATCTCGAAGTCGTGCACATAGGCGCGGTCGACGCCCTGGCCATCGCTGGCGCGGCGATCCACCGGGAAACCGGTCTCCTGCACCACGTAGAGGCCGAGATTCTCCAGAACCGGCATCACCCGGGACAGCGAAACCGGCTTGCCGACGCGGTAGATCTTCAGCCGCAGCTCATTGTCCGGATCATTGGCTTCGCGATAGACACGCACCGCGACCTGGTTGGGCGAATCCAGCCCTTCCAGCTTGATCACGTCGGCGAGGGCATCTTCCGGATCGTAGAGCTCGCGATAGCCGGCCTTGAACGCGTCCTGATAGGACGGCATGCGCAGGCGGATATCCTCGGGCGCATTGCGGCGCACATGGGTTTCCAGATCGTCTTCCCAGGTGCGGGCCAGACGGGCAACACGGCGTTCCAGCTCGCCGACTTCCGGCTCCGGGTGATCGAAGGGATTGAGCCCGATAATGTAGTGCACCCGGGCCAGCGAACCGTCGCCGAACTGCGGATAGAAGGCCGAGAGGCGGCCACCGAACGCGTCGCGGATCAGCTCGCCCGCCTGCTCGCGGACTTTCGAGGAATAGCGCTCGCGCGGCACGAAGAGCAGCGCCGACACGAAGCGGTCGAACTGGTCGCGGCGGATGAACAACTTGGTGCGCGGCCGGTCATGCAGGTGCAGAATGCCGAGGCAGATTTCCAGCAGATCGTTCTCGTCGGTCTGGAACAGCTCGTCGCGCGGGAAATTCTCGACCGTATTGCGCAGCTTCTTGGCGCTGTGCGTACCGGGCGTCTTGCCGGCACGCTCGAGCACGCGGCGCACCTTGCGGCGGATCAGCGGCACCTGGGCGGCGGACTGGTCGTAGGCCTCGGCGGTGAACAGGCCGACAAAGCGCATCTCGCCGATCACAGCGCCGTCCTCGCGGTAACGCTTGACACCGATATAATCCATGTAGACGCGGCGATGGACGCGCGACTTCATATTGGCCTTGGCGACAATGATCGGGCTGGGCTCGCGCAGGAAGGTCTCGATGGCCGGCGTCAGAACAGCAGGTTCGGACCCTTTGCGCAGGACATGGCGATCGGGATCGCGCAGCACGCCGCGGCCGGTCTCCGGACGTACGCGCGGATGACGCTGGGCCATGCCGCCGTTTTCGTCGACCTCGAAGTCATAGATGCGGCAGCCCAGGAAGGCGAAATGATCGTCGCGCAGCCAGCGCAGGAACTCGCAGGCCTCCGTGAGCTCTTCCGGCGAGGCATTCGTGGTCGCCTGGGCGAGATGGGCAATGGCCTCGTCCATCTGGGCGCGCATGTCGGCCCAGTCCTCGACCGTCACGCGGACATCGTCGAGGGTCGCGGTGACCCCTTCGATCAGCGTGCGGCGGGACAGATCGTCCAGCGGCGGCAGATGGACCTGAATCATCGACTCGGCGAGACAGCGCCCGCCCTGATCGACCCGCGCGCCGTCATTGTCGCGGCGCACCTGAACGATCGGGTGGAACATGGCCAGGATGTCGTAACCCTGGGCGCCGATTTCGCCCATCACGCTGTCGACGATAAAGGGCCGGTCGCGGCCGATGATCTCCAGCACGTCGCGCGGCAGCTCGCTGCCGTCGTCCCGGGTGGCCGTGCGCATCCGGACGAGGATCTCCTCACCATTGCGCTGTTCGCCATAGTGCCAGAAATCGACGCACATGGATGCCAGATCGGCGGCCGCGACCTGTTCCAGGTCTTCGGCCAGGGCATCGTCGTAGATCTGCGAAAAGAAGGACGTGCCCGTCTCTCCGCACTCGCTGCCATAGCGATCCTGCCAGCGCGAACGCGCGGCCTCCATGAATTCGTCACGGGTGTACGCGTGCGCGACTCCGACGACCGCCCCCATGTGGCGCTCCCTGTGGTCTGTTGTGGTTCTTGAGGCGAGCCTAGCCCTGTTTTCCCCGCACGCAAGCCATGTACGCCGTTGAAAACGCAAACAAGCCATTCTTTTTGGCAGGAGCGGAGATTTTTGGGGAAGCGGGGCCATGCCGGCCCAGATTTCACGCCGCAAGCAGCGACGGTACCGCTTGTGACGATAGCGGCACCGCCGGGTAGGGACAGGGAACCCGGCGGTGCCTGGCAGACCTCATCGGCAGGCTGGGGGGACGCTCGTTTGAGGCCTGATCGTCTGGAGCGGCCATCATCCTGCCCGCTCGAGGGGAGGAGAACAGGGCAGGGCGGCCACTCGTTACTCATGTAGGAAGGCGGGGACTGAATCCAAGACCGTCAATGCCGAAAATTGCCGGCCCGGACACAGCCGTTTCCACCGCGTTCGGGAAACGATATGGCGTGCGACAGTCTCCGCGCCAAGGGCACGGCCCGTCACACTCTCGTGAGCCCGTCGGCCCGCTCCGGAGAGCGGGTTCAGCCTGCCGTTTCTGCCAGGCGTGGCCACTGCCGGTCGATGGCCTCGAGGCTGAGTGACGGCGCCAGACGGCCTGCCAGGTCGAAGGCCAGGGCCCGGGTTTCCGCGACATCGCGCGGCGCAACGGCGAGCGCCCCCACGGCTTCAGGCACCAGGGTCAGCGGAATGTCCCGGGTCTGGGCGTCGAACAGCGTCGCCAGGATCGAAAAGGGCGCGGAAAATCCGACCAGAAGACAGTCCCGGCCGGTATTGCGCGCCATGAACTGGTGAAAATAGCTGTCCGAGAACGCCGACAGGCCCCGCCGCACGAAAACAGGTTCCCGCGTCAGGGGTCGCAGGGCAGGCACCGGTGTGCGGTCCGCGCGTGCGCCGTCTGTGATGGCGTGCTGGCAATGGCAGATCGACCAGCCATCGGCCCGGGCCCGGCGCAGCAGCGCCTCGATCCGGGTCATGGCTGCATGATTGTCCGCATCGATCCGGCCATCCGGCCCCTCGACCCGGTCACGCTGGCAATCGAGCAGGATCAGCGCCGGGTTATGGGCGTTCGTCATGCCGCTTCCTCCTTCGATTTCTTCTTGTCTTTCCTGGCCTGTTCCTTTTCGGCCTCGAGCCGTTCGAGCGACAGGTCGAACGGGCCGGGGCGGTCCCACTCGCCATCGGGGCGGATCAGGACCATCGGATCCGTATCCGCCGTGATCGCATTGGCCGGCGGGATCAGCTCGCGCTCGATCTCGACATAGGCGTAGTCCGAGAAATAGAACTCCGGCCGGTCCGGTCGAACGCGAAAGCCATGCGTCCGCCAGTATTTCACCCGGTTGAGCTGGGCATGCCCGATGACGCGGCGATAGCCGCGGCGGGCGCTGTAGCGCAGGGCTTCCTGCATCAGCACCCGCATCACGCCGTCGCGCCGGTATTGCTGCAGCACGGCCGCACGCTCCACCTTCGCGAAGTCGGCGAACCAGCGCAGGCGCAGCACGCCGACAGGCTCGCGCCCTTTCCAGGCAATCAGGTGCGAGGCCGCCACCAGGTCGTTGCCGTCATACTCTTCGGCATAGGGCGCTTCCTGCTCGCCCAGATAGATGACACCGCGCAAGGTCATCGCCATGACCACCTGGTCGAGCGTGCGGGCCACCGTCACGTCAATCACTGTCCCGTCCGTCGCATCCGTCATCGCGGCGCCTCCCAGTCCCCAAGAATACTGTGCCGCAGCAGCATGGCGCCGAGCTTGTCGGGAAAGCCGGTGCTGCCATAGAGCGGATTGACCCCGTCCGGCCGCGCGCATTCCTCGAAGCCCAGCCGGCGCATCAGCGCCTGCCCCTCCGTGGTGCGCGCCCGGGCATAGACGCGGACATCCGAATAGAAGCCGCGCCACCCGACCAGAAGCGCCCGCAGGGCCGCTGCCTGGGCATGCGGCGTGCGGCCGGCCAGCCCCCAGGACAGCAGAGCCGCGGCCTTCTCGTCGAGCCCGCACACCCAGTCGCGCCTGGCATTGGCAAAGCCGAACTCTCCGGCCAGCAACGCAGACACGCCTTTTTCACTCAGCGGAATAGACGCGACGAATCCGTCAGGGGTGCCATTCCAAACGCGCATATGAAGAGATCTCTGCGTCCAGCCCTGCACACGTGCGATATCCTCGGCGCTCGCAATCTCGCCCTCTATGAGCGCGTCTGCAAGTGCATGAAATTCGCCGATCCTGTCGAGCGTGACAGGCTCGAAATCCATTGATGCAAAAGCCTGATCCAGCCGGTCCAGGGGAAATTGAAACCCGCTTCGGGTTTGGCTAGTGTGGGTTGCTTGAGTCACCGTCGCGCTCCTCATGCCAACACGGTTACCCAATGGTTAACATCCCGCCTTGATGGCGACTTCTGCAAAGTTGGAATAGTGGACAGTCAGCAAACAGATACCCTTCTCCGGCGAACCCTGTTCGACTGGGACGATCTGCAGATTTTCCACGCCGTGGCGACGACGGGATCGATGAGCGCGGCCGCCACAGCACTCGGTTGCCAGCAATCCACCATCTCCAAGCGCATGCGCCAGCTGGAAAGCCGGCTTGGAAGCCAGCTGATCGAACGGCATGCCGGCGGGATCATGCTCACACCCGCGGGTGAAAACGCCTTCGACTATGTGCTGACCATGCAGCGCTCGGCACACCAGCTGGAAACCCGGATCGCCGGCCGCGACCGCGCAATGGAAGGCGAGGTCACGCTGCGCGCTCCGGACGGGCTGTCCAGTTTCTGGCTCGCAAGACACGTGCCGGAATTCCAGCGGACCCACCCGGCAATCGGCCTCAAACTGCTCGGCGAACACTCGGCTGCAATGGGGGAGAACGCGTCGTCTATCGCCGTCACCTTCGTGCCGGAAAAGACCATGGACACGCAGGCCGAGCTTCTCGCCACCCTGCACTATATGCCTGTAGCGTCACGGGAATTTATTGAAACCTATGGTGCACCCCGGTCCCTTGTCGATGTCATGAACCTGAGGTTCGCGACGCTGGAACAGTATGACCGCTCGCTCTCGTTGTGGGGCGAAAAAGCCGAGGCCGCAGATACTCTTATTAAATATTCCTTCCGCACCGACCTCAGTTCGGTGTTATTTGAAGTGGTACGCCATGGCGGCGGTATCGCCATGGCACCGACCTATCTTGCCGCCCTTTATGCCGATGAATTGGTAGTACTGGACTACGACTTTCATCAGGACATCAAGGTTTGGCTCAAATATATGCCCGGAAGTCAGGGGATTGGCAGAATAAAGTGTGTTGGCGACTGGATCACCGACATATTCAATCGTAGAAACAATCCTTGGTTTCGCGAAGAGTTCTGTCATCCGCGAGAATTCTGCGGCATAGACGTCATTAGACCACAACCGTGAGGATGCCATGAGTGCCAGGGGCCCAACGAGTATTGACCAGCATGTCGGAGCGCGTCTGCGTCTGCGCAGAAGCCTGATGGAAATGAGCCAGTCCGAGCTGGGCGAAAAGCTGGGTGTCACCTTCCAGCAGGTCCAGAAGTACGAGCGCGGCACCAACCGTATCGGCGCCAGCCGGCTTTTCCATGTCGCCAAGGTCATGGAAGTCCCGGTGTCCTACTTCTTCGAAGGCCTCGAGGAAGACGGCTCCTCCGAGCTGAAGGGTCCCGAATCCGACACGCTGTACGATTTCATCGCCAGCCCCGACGGCCTCGCCCTGGCCCAGGCCTTTGCCGGCATCAAGGACCAGACGGTCCGCCGCCGCGTCATCGACCTGCTGCGCTCGCTGGCAGACTAGAACGCAGACAGATCCTGCAGAGAAAGGGCCCGGCGAAATCGCCGGGCCCTTTTTCGTGTGCGCCACCCATGCCTAGACTGCCGGCGGGTTCAGGCGTGCAAAACCGTCCTGCCGTTCATAGGGCGCATGCGGATAGGGCGCCGGCACACGACTGACGGCGTCCAGCCTTTCCATATGATCGTCGCTCAATGACCAGCCGACCGCGCCGAGATTATCGACGAGTTGCGCCTCGTTCCGCGCCCCAAGGATGACCGACGAGACCCCCGGGCGGCGCGTCAGCCAGTTGATGGCAATCTGCGGCACACTCTTTCCGGTTTCCCCGGCGATCGCCTGGAGCACATCGACAATATCGTAGAGCCTTTCATCGTCCACCGGAGGGCCGAAACCCGCAGTCTCATGCAGGCGGCTACCCTCCGGAAGCGGACGGTCACGGGCGATTTTCCCGGTAAGACGGCCCCAGCCGAGCGGACTCCACACCATCGCGCCGAGCCCCTGGTCCAGCCCCAGGGGCATGAGGTCCCACTCGAAGTCACGGCCAATCAGGGAGTAGTAGACCTGGTGTGCGACATAGCGTGGCCAGCCCTGCCGGTCGGCCACGGCGAGCGACTTCATCACCTGCCACCCCGGGAAGTTCGAAACGCCGACATAGCGCAGCTTGCCGGCTCTCACGAGAATATCCAGCGTGTACAGGACTTCTTCTGCCGGCGTGAACGCATCGAAGGCATGAAGCTGGAAGATGTCGATCCTGTCGGTCCTCAGCCGACGCAGCGCGGCTTCGACGCAGTCGATCAGACGCTGACGGGACGAACCGGCCGTATTGGGGCCTTCGCCCATCGGCAAGGTCGCCTTGGTCGAGATCAGCACGTCGTCGCGACGCCCCTTCAGCGCCGCACCGAGGATGCTCTCGGAGGCCCCGTCAGAGTAGACGTCGGCCGTGTCGAACAGATTCACGCCCGCCTCAAGGCACAGATCGATCAGCCGGATCGCCTCGGTCTCGCCGGACCGGCCCCAGTTGGAGAAGAGCGGACCGGTGCCGCCGAACGTCCCGGCTCCGAAACTGAGAACGGGAACCTGCAGGCCGGAACGGCCCAGATAACGGTATTCCATCTTGGAAACTCCTGTCAGTGAAAGAGGTCAGCCCGCCCGCACGGGACACGGCCGGTTCCGGCCGGCCCGCAGTGCCGCCAGGGCCAGCAAGAGACCCAGCAGCGGCAAGGCAGATGCGAGAAGCGGCAGGGCTCGCAGCGGCATGCCGCTGTCGAGAGCCAGGCCTGCCAGGCCGGCGCCCAGCGCATTGCCCAGATTGAAGGCTGCGATATTGAAGCTTGAAGCGAGGCTCTGGCTTGCGCCCTGCGCCCTTTGCATCACCCACAGCTGCAACGGCGGAACCGTGGCAAATCCGGAAACACCCAGCAGGGCTATCGCCACGACCGCACCCGTCTGGCTCGCAAGCAGGACACTCATCGATGCCAGAACCGCGCAAAGCGCGAGGATCGTCCCGACGAGCGCCGGTACCAGCGCCCGGTCCGCCAGACGTCCGCCAAGCAGATTGCCCGCAATCAGCCCGCCGCCAAGCACCAGAAGAAGTGGAGAGAGTGCCGGCTCAGCAAAACCCGTTACGCGGGTCAGCAGCGGCGCGATATAGGTGAAAACCGCGAACACCCCGCTGAAGCCCAGCGTCGTGGTCGCGAAGCCCAGCAGCACGGCCGGCCGTGCCATGGCAGCAAAGTCCGTTCGCCAGTCTCCGTCACGCCTGGGCGCCGGCGCATGCGGAACGAAGCGGGCAATGACGGCAATTGCGAACAGCCCGACGATAGAGACCGCCCAGAAAGTCGCCCGCCAACCCAGCTGCTGACCCAGCCATGTTCCCAGCGGAACTCCGAGAATATTCGCAAGGGTGAGGCCGGTGAACATGATCGCGATGGCCGATGCCTGACGGTCTTTCGCGACGAGTCCGGCCGCTACGACGGAGCCGACCCCGAAGAATGTGCCGTGCGCGAAAGCGGTCAGGACCCGCGCCGCCATCAGCAGGCCGTAGTCCGGCGCGATGGCACAGGCTGCATTGCCGATGGCAAAGATCGCCATCAGGGCCAGAAGGACCGATTTGCGCGACAGACCCGCCGTGAGCACGGTCAGGAGGGGTGCCCCGGCGACCACGCCCAGCGCGTAGCCGGAAATCAACAGTCCGGCAGCAGAAAGGCTGACGCCCAGATCGGTGCTGACCTCCAGCAGCAGACCCATGATGACAAATTCGGTAACGCCGATGCCGAAGGCACCGACCATGAGAGCGTAGAGCGCGCGGGGCATGAATGAGGATCCTCGTCGATCCGGTTTCTGGTGCGGCTCTAGATGGCGCCTCCCGGCAGGTTGAATTAGACTTTGACAAAGAAACTCATATATGAACTGAATTCACATGACACAGCGCGAGATCAACCGCGTCGCCGAGATGGAAGTCTTCGTCACGGTGGTGGAACAGAATGGCCTTTCGGCCGCCGCGCGCGAGCGGCGCATGACGCCATCCGCGGTCAGCAAGCTGGTCTCGCGCCTGGAAGCCCGCCTCGGCACGCAATTGCTGGCGCGATCGACCCGGCGGCTGCGCCTTACTCCGGAAGGCGATCTGTTCTACCAGCATGCGCGCCGCATCCTCGCCGACATAGACGAAGCCGAACGCACCGTGGCGTCCGGAGAGGAGGCAACGGGGCGTGTCCGGCTCAATACCAGCGCGTCCTTCAACACACACATTCTGGCGCCCGTCTTGCCGGACTTTCTCGCCCGCCACCCACGGGTCGGCGTCGATCTCGCGCTCACCGACCATGTTGTCGACCTGATGGAGGCGCGTGCCGATATCGCCGTCCGCGCCGGCCCTCTGAAGTCGTCCAACCTGATCGCGCGCAAACTGGGTACAAGCCGCAACCGGATCGTTGCAGCACCCGCCTATATCGAGCGTCACGGACAGCCGGAAACGCCAGCCGATCTGGGCCGCCATACCCGCCTCGGCTTCTGCTATGAACGTGCCGTTTCAGCCTGGCCTTTTCGCGTAGATGGCGTCGAACGCCGCTATCCGCCGGACGGGCGCATACTGGCCAGCGACGGGGAGAGCCTGCGCGCCCTCGCTCTCGGTGGCGCCGGCCTTGCCAGGCTTGCAGAGTTTACCGTTCGCGCCGACATCGCCGCCGGCCAACTGGTGCCCGTCCTGCAGGACCATATCTGCGAGAGCGATGTCGAGGACTTCTACGCCGTCTATGTGGGTGCAGGAGAGCTGCTGCCCACACGGGTGCGGGTCTTCCTCGACTTTCTGGCCGAACACGCACGGGTCACATGACACTGGCGGCGTCCGGTCTGAAAATGATCCGAAGGAAGAATGGAGCGGGCGATGAGATTCGAACTCACGACATTCACCTTGGCAAGGTGACGCTCTACCCCTGAGCTACGCCCGCTCACGATGTGCGGGGCTTGGCCCCGCCGGGGAGCGGGGTATATCGCGCAAACGCCGGATAATTGCAAGCACCTGATTCCGTCGACTTGCACATGGCCGCATCTCGCGCTTCAACAGGCGCATGCCAGCGACACGCCAACAGCTTTTCGACCGTCTCGACGCCCTGGGTATTGCCCATGAAACCGTCGATCATCCGCCTGTATTCACCGTCGAGGAAGGCCGTGACATCAAGGCGAAGATGCCGGGCGGGCATACCAAGAATCTCTTCCTTGCCGACAAGAAGGGCCGGATCATCCTGATCTCTGCGCTCGGCGAGACGCAGATCCCGGTCAACCGGCTCCACCGCCTGCTCGACTGCGGCCGCCTCTCTTTCGGCAAGCCGGACCTGATGAAAGCGGTGCTGGGCGTGACGCCGGGGTCGGTGACCGCATTCGCGCTGATCAATGATGTCGATAGGCGGGTGCATTTCGTGCTCGATGCGGCCCTGACGCGCCACGACCCGGTGAACTTCCACCCGCTCTCCAATGACGCCACGACCGCGGTGAGCTGTGCCGACCTGATCCGCTTTGCCGAAGACACCGGCCATTCGGTGCAGATTGTCGATTTCGACGCACTGTCTGCCGAGGCGGGCGCGGCGCAGTGACGCCTTGCATCACAGCGCCGGCAAGGCCAACTAGGACACAACACAGCGATGCGACTGCCGGTGTGCCGGCCGCATCGTGTCTTTGAACATTCCGGACCGGGCCGGTTTCCAAGCGGAAGCCTCCCGGTCTAGGGTGACGCGAACACAAGGAATTTGGTCATGAGCGCAGATCTGACCCTGGGAACAGGCGCGCCGGCAGGCGATATCGTCAAGGACTCCACCGATCAGGCCTTCATGCAGGATGTGGTCGAACCGTCGCGCGATGTGCCGGTCATCGTCGACTTCTGGGCGCCCTGGTGCGGCCCCTGCCGCCAGCTGGGTCCGGTGATCGAAAAGGCCGTGCGCGATGCGGGCGGCGAAGTGCGTCTGGTCAAGATCAATATCGACGAGAACCCGGGCATCGCCCAGCAATTGCGCGTCCAGTCCATCCCGGCTGTCTTCGCCTTCAAGAACGGTCAGCCGGTCGACGGTTTCATGGGCGCGCTGCCGGAAAGCCAGATCAAGGACTTCATCCAGCGCATTTCCGGCAAGGGCCCCAGCGAGGCCGAACTGAAAGCGATGGTCGACCGCGCCCTGGCAGCCCTTGAGGCCGGCGATCTGGGCGGTGCGTCCCAGGACTTCGCGGCCGTGCTGCAGGCCGATCCGGGGCATCCCGGCGCGCTGGCCGGTCTGGCCCGGGTCTGGCTGAAGAATGGCGATACCGACAAGGCCCGCGAGATTCTCGACCATGTCCCCGAAGACCGCGCCGGCGATCCCGCTGTTGAAAGCGTGCGCGCCGCACTCGAGCTCGCCTCGGGCTCTCCGGCAGATGACAGCGAAACGGCGGCGCTGCGCAGCCGCGTCGAGCAGGATCCGTCCAACCTTGAGGCCCGCTACGAGCTGGCCGAGGCTCTGGTCGCCGCCGGCGATCACAAGGGCGCGATCGACCAGCTGATCGCGATCACCGCACTCGACCGCGAGTGGAACGACCAGGCCGCCCGCACCCTGCTGCTGAAAGTCTTCGACGCGGCAGGCCCGGCCAGCGAGGTAACCCGCGAGGGCCGCCGCCGCCTGTCGGCCATCCTGTTTTCATAAGGAAAAAGGCGATGAGCGAGAACCAGACCGCACCGCGCGAGATTGATCCCAAACTGCTGGAAATCCTGGTCTGCCCGGTCACGCGCGGCCCGCTGAAATATGACCGCAAGGCCCAGGAACTGGTGTCGGACAGTGCCGGCCTGGCCTATCCGATCCGCGACGGGATTCCGATCATGCTGCCCGACGAGGCGCGCAAGCTGGAGCGTGACTGATGGCGCGCCCCTGGCCCGAGCAATTGCGCTTCTCCCGCGCCGACAAGGTGCTGCATGTCGCCTTCGATGACGGCAAGCGCTTTGCGATTCCCTTCCAGACCCTGCGGGTCGAAAGCCCCAGCGCCGAAGTCCAGGGACATGGCCCCGGCGAAAAGCGGATCGTGACCGGCAAGGAGAATGTGCTGGTCACGGCCGCCGAGCCCGTCGGCCGCTATGCCGTGCGTCTCGTCTTCGATGACGGCCATGATTCCGGCCTCTTCACATGGGATTATCTCTATGCGCTGGGTGAAACCGCGCACTGATCACCGGCCCAAGGAGACTGCGATGTTCAAACCCGTTCTCGCCGGCCTCGCAGCCGTCATTGCCTTGCCCGCGCTCGCCTTGGCCGGTCCCGGCGATTTCGCGCCCGGCCCCGTCATCGAGGAATTCGGCCCCGTCGCACCCGTCGAAGGCGCCCTGCCCATCCCCGAAGGGACAGAGTTCAGGATCAGTTTCGACACCCGGGACCGGGCGGCCGAAGGCGAGCTCAATTCCAAGCTGACCGCCGCAGCGCGCTTTCTGAACATGCAGGCCGCCGCGAGCGTGCCCGTCGAGAACATACACCTGGCCATCGTCGTTCACGGTACCGCCGTCCACGATGTGACGCGCGACAGTGCCGGCGCCAATGCCGATCTTGTTGCCGCCCTGGTGGAGCACGGTGTCGAGATCTTCGTCTGCGGCCAGAGCGCGGTCTGGTACGACATCGCGGCCGGCGATCTCCTGCCGGGCGTGTCCATGTCGCTCTCGGCCATGACGGCTCACGCCCGGCTGCAGTCCGACGGCTATACGCTCAACCCCTTCTAGGCGGCGTCCAGACGCTGGCCTTTCAGGAGACGCGGCGGATCGCCGGTCTCGCCGCCGGCCTGGCGCATGAAGAAACGGCGCGCCGGCGGGATGCTGTCGACGATCGACAGACCGATCCCGCGAAGCTGGCGGATCGGCTCGATGTCGTTCGAAAACAGCCGATTGAAGAAGTCGGTACCCGCTGCCAGCGTCGCGCTGTCGAATTTGCGCCAGTCCTCATAGCGGCGCAGCGTCGAGACGGCTCCGATATCGAGCCCGACCCGCCTGGCCTCGCCGCAGACTTCCGCCAGCGCGGCTGCATCGCGAATGCCCAGATTGAAGCCCTGTCCGGCCAACGGGTGAATCCCACGCGCGGCATCGCCGACAAAGGCAATGCGGTCGTCGCAGAATTGTTCGGCATAGCGCAGCCCCAGCGGATAGGCGAAACGCGGCCCTTCCGGCCGGACCTCGCCCAGGAAATCGCCAAAGCGCGCTTCCAGCTCCTCCTGGAAGACCGCCTCCGGCGCCTCCTTGAGCGCATCGGCAATCGCGTCCGGCTCGGTCCAGACCAGCGAGGAGCGGTTGTCAGTCAGGGGCAGGATGGCAAACGGGCCTGACGGCAGGAAGTATTCATAGGCCGTGCCATTGTGCGGCTCGGCATGACGGACGGTCGCCACCAGACCTTTCTGGCCATAACCCCAGCCTGCGGTGCGCACACGGGCCTGATCGCGCAGGCGCGAGAACTTGCCGTCACAGGCGACCAGCAGCTTGCCGGACAGGCGCTGTCCGTCAGCCAGGACAAGATCGATCCCGCCCTTGCGGTGTTCATAGCGATCGGCCCGCGCCGGTGCGATCAGGGTGATCTGCGGCCGCGCCTGCAGCGCCTTGACGAGCGCCTGGCGCGAGCGCCGGTTCTCGGCCATCCAGCCCAGCGGCTCTCCGTCCGGGCCTTCGGAAATCTCGTTGCGGTCGAAATGCAGCGTGTGCGGTCCCGGGCCGCCGGGCTTGTCGCCGCCATAGGGCCGCCCGTCACAGACGAGGATATGCTCGATCCGCTGGGCATGTTCGCGCAGGTGTTCCGCCACCCCCAGCGCCTCGAACATGCGCCAGGACGTGTAGGCCAGCGCCGAGGCGCGCCCGTCGAAAGTGGGCGCCAGCTGGTCGGAGAATTCCAGCGCATCCACAACCGCGACCGAGAGACCGGCCTGGTCCATGGCCAGCGCCAGCGTCATTCCTGCGAGACCGCCGCCTGCGATCACGACATCGCCATCAAAAAGGGGTTTGCTTGTCATGGAACGGAGAATACGGGGTTTGTGTTCTGTGAAAAGCGGTCAGAGCGCCGCAGCGCATTCAGTTTCTGTTTACCCTGCGGGAAGACTTCCCCGCTAGGACGGTGTTCATGAGCCGCAAAGCCGCCGCCAACGCCGACACCGGGGACACGAACCGCGCCGCCAAACCGCTTTGGCGGTTGCGCCTGCACGATCTTGTGGCGGGCGGGCTGATGCTGGCCGCCGGCCTCTTCCTGCTGTTGTCCCTGCTGTCGCACAATGTCCTCGATCCCAGCTGGAATGTTGCTGCCGAGGGCGAGGTGCGAAACTGGATGGGCCGTTGGGGCGCATCCCTGTCGGACATGCTGCTGCAATCGGTTGGCTGGGCCGCCGGCGGGCCGGCGATCGCCCTGACCATCTGGGGCGCGATCCTCGTCTGGCGCACGCCGCAGCCCCGCCCGCGTTCGGTCGCCGGCTTCCGCTGGTTCTTCGCAGCCCTGGGCACGGCCGGTTTCGCGGCAGCGGTGAGCGCGCTTCCCGTCCCCAATGCCTGGCCGTTCGCCTCGGGCATGGGCGGTGCCATGGGCGATATTTTCCTCAACACGCTGGCCGCTCTGCCGGCCCGCTTCGATCTGCCGGGCGCGACAGGGATGGCGGCGGGCTTTGCCCTCCTTCTGTCGATTGCGGGCATCTTCCTGACCTTCGGTCTGCGCTCGCGCGACATTGCAGCGGCCGTCGATGCCGCGGGACTGGCCTGGGCAACGGTACGCGTCTGGCTGGATGCTGTGCGCGGCCGGATTGCAGGCTTCTCGGGCGATGACGGTCCGGACGACGAGGATCGCCGCCCCGTGCGCGAGGAGCCGGTCCTGCGCCGCGCCATGCGGGCTGCGGATGACACGCCGGCACCAGCCGCCGCCCGGGCACAGTCCGACGAGCCCGAGCTCTCGAGCGCGGTGAAGGTGGCACCGGGCCGCAAGGCGAAGCAATCCGACCGCGACGTCCGCGAGGCGCAGGGCGCGCTGCCCTTCGTCAAGACCGACGGGTTCAAACTGCCCCGGCTCGATCTTCTGGCGAAACCCTCGGTGCGCAATGATGCCGTCGACGAAATGGCGCTGCGCCAGAATGCCGAGCTGCTGCAGGGCGTGCTGTCGGACTTCGGCGTGAAGGGCGAGATCGTGCAGGTGCGTCCGGGACCGGTTGTCACGCTTTACGAATTCGAACCGGCACCCGGCGTGAAGTCCTCCCGCGTGATCAATCTGGCGGACGATATCGCCCGCTCGATGTCCACCATGGCCGCCCGTGTCGCCGTGGTGCCCGGCCGCAATGCGATCGGTATCGAACTGCCCAATCCCAAACGCGAAACCGTCTATCTGCGCGCCCTGTTCAATTCCAGGGCCTTCGAGGACGCGAAGGCGGAACTGCCCTTTGCTCTCGGCGAGACGATCGGCGGCGAGCCCTTCGTGGCCGACCTTGCGCGCATGCCGCACCTGCTGATCGCGGGTACCACCGGCTCGGGGAAATCGGTGGGCATCAATGCGATGATCCTGTCCCTGCTCTACCGGCTGCCGCCGGAAGACTGCCGGATGATCATGATCGACCCGAAAATGCTGGAACTCTCCGTCTATGACGGTATCCCGCACCTGCTGACACCGGTCGTGACCGATCCGAAGAAGGCCGTCGTCGCCCTGAAATGGGCCGTGCGCGAAATGGAAAGCCGCTATCTGCGCATGTCCAAGATCGGCGTGCGCAATGTCTCCGGCTTCAACGAGCGCGTCGCGGAAGCCCTCAAGACCGGCGAGGAACTCTCGCGCACGGTCCAGACCGGCTATGACAAGGAAAGCGGCGAACCGGTCTACGAGACCGAGACCATCGCGGCTGAGAAAATGCCCTATATCGTCGTGGTGATCGACGAGATGGCCGACCTGATGATGGTCGCCGGCAAGGAGATCGAGGCCGCCGTGCAGCGCCTGGCCCAGATGGCCCGTGCTGCCGGTATCCACCTCGTCACCGCCACACAGCGTCCCTCGGTGGACGTCATCACCGGTACGATCAAGGCGAACTTCCCGACCCGGATTTCCTATTCGGTCACCTCGAAGATCGACAGCCGCACCATTCTCGGCGAGCAGGGCGCGGAGCAATTGCTGGGCATGGGCGACCTGCTGTACATGGCCTCGGGCGGGCGCGTGCGCCGCCTGCACGGCCCCTTCGTTTCCGATCGCGAGGTCGAGGAAATCGCAGCCTTCCTGAAGAAGCAGGCGCCGCCGGAATACATCGAGGCTGTCACCGCCGGCGGCGATGGCGACGAGGACGGCATCCCCGGTCTCGACATGGGCGACGAAGGGTCCGGCGACCAGCTTTTCGACCAGGCCGTGGCCCTTGTGGCCCGCGACCGCAAGGCCTCGACCTCCTACATCCAGCGCCGCCTGCAGATCGGCTATAACCGCGCCGCCACCCTGATCGAGCGCATGGAAGAAGAAGGCATGATCGGCCCCTCCGACCACGCCGGCCGCCGCGAGATTTTCCTGCCGGAGAATGACGGGGTCTAGAGGCATTCTCCCCTATGGCGTTCGTCACATCGCCGCGATTTGAAGTTGAGTTTGGTCATTCTGCATGCTCCACTCGGCCCGAAATCGGGGATGCGGGGACAGCAGAGTGTGTAATCGGTTTTTGCGGACGCTGGTGCTGTGCGCCGGTGCCGGACTTTTTTACCTTGCGTCGTTCACTTTTCCGAACGCGGGCGCTCAGCCCTTCGATACGCCGGTTTTCGCGGCTGTTGACGACTGGGTGGAGATTCAGCCGCTTCCGCAAACACCTGACACAACACCTGACGGCACCACCAACGGCCTGTTCTACCTGCTTTCCGACACGCAGTTCCGGATAGACGGCGCTGTCATGCAGGAATATGTGCACATCGCCTACGAGGTGATCGATCGGGCCGGCCTTGAGAGCGCGGGCCGCCTCTCATTCGAGTTCGACCCTTCGGACACCCGGCTGATCATTCACGCCGTACGGCTGCACAGGGACGGCGAAGTTTTCGATCGCCTGATCCCCGACAGGTTTGTAACCGTCCGGCGGGAACCCGATCTGTCTTCGGGCATCGTCGACGGCGATCTGACCAGCTTCACCGAGCTGACCGACATCCGTGTCGGGGATGTCCTCGAATACCAGATCACCTATACGACCCATTCGGAAGTCTGGCCGGGCGGGTTGGGCGCCCGGCTGTCGACCCAATGGTCGATTCCCGTTGAGAGCCATCATCTGCGGGTCATCGCCCCCGCAAACGCCCCATTGTCGATCGCCGGCACCAGCGAGCTCCAGCCCGTTGTCAGCAGCAGCGATGGCTGGTCCGAATATGTCTGGCAACAGTCTCGTCCGCAGCGGGTCGTTGGCGAGAACAACGTCCCCGGCGATCACTCTTCCTGGCAGTTCCTGTCTCTGTCGAGCATGGGCAGCTGGGCAGATGTGGTCGACTGGGCGCTGCCATTCTACGATCCGGACGTGGCGCTACCGGCTTCGGCGAACGCCCTGCTTGAGCGGGTTCGGATGGATCACACCGACCAGCGCGACCGGATCACTGCAATCGTCCGATACGTTCAGGATGAAGTCCGCTACGTCTCCGATTCAACAGGCCTGGGAAGTCATGTGCCAAGAACTCCCGCGGCTGTACTCGCCAACGGGTATGGCGACTGCAAGGACAAGTCGCTTCTTCTTGTCGCGCTGCTGCGCGCGATCGGCGTTGAAGCCAGCGTCGCCCTGACGGATATCGACCGCGGATACGAGCTGCAGACGCTCGCTCCGTCGCCGTTTGTCTTCGACCATGCCATCGTGAGGATCGGCCACGGACGCGACACCGTCTGGGTCGATGCGACCGCGTCCCACGAAGGTGGCCGCTACCCCTATTTCGCTGCGCCGGCCTATCACTTCGCGCTTCCCGTGGTTGCGGCACAAGACCGGCTCATGCCTATCGAGATTGCCGAGCCTCAAGTGCCGTATGTCGAGGTTCATGAGCGCTTCGACATGGCCGATGTCGACACGGATGGAGTCACGCTGGATGTGATCTCCCTGTATCGCGACCGGCAGGCCAACGCGTTTCGCGCCAATCTCGCTGACCGGTCCAGCGCTGCAATCAGCGAAAGCTATCT
The DNA here is from genome assembly GCF_027922185.1 of Maricaulis virginensis. NCBI lineage: Bacteria > Pseudomonadati > Pseudomonadota > Alphaproteobacteria > Maricaulales > Maricaulaceae > Maricaulis > Maricaulis virginensis. The sequence goes on from NZ_BSFE01000006.1 coordinate 155,350, forward strand.
TCGCTACTACCGGAGTTATTATCCGGGAATAGAGTTGGCCGCAGACCTCGCCATTGAAGACGACCGTGACGCCAACCTGATTTCCGTCACGGAATCCTATCTGCTTTCGGCCGAAGCATTCGGCGCCGACGGTCTCCGAGACGCCTTTCCGCTTCGCGGGGATATGGTCCTGAACCAGCTGGACACCGTAGACAGTGGAGAGCGGCAGTCTCCGATCCACTTGCCATGGCCGGTTTATCAGATGCATGTCCATGACATCGTCAACGCGCCGACCCCGCTCTACGGTCTTCCGGAAGTGAACCTTAACGAGCCCTTCGCGCGATACTGGACGCTGGTCCGAGGTGGTGCGGATTCTCTTCATCTGGAATACACGCTGCAAACGCGATCCAGCCGGGCCCGTGCGGAAGATGTCCTGTCCTACAACACCCTGGCCGACACGGTGCTGGATACAGCCGACCTTACAATCAACTTTGACTTCAATGAGAGCGGGCCGCTGGACGCGGTCTCAAGATGGCTGAGTGATCCAGAGAATGGCGACCTGTTTGGTCTCGGTTTCCTGGCCGGTCTCTACGTTCTCGGCGCTGCAGGCGCCATTCTCGCCTTTCGCAGGGACCGGCGCATGCCGGCCGGCGCAGTGCTCTATCCGGTTGGCCCGATCAAGTTCCTGATTATGTCAATCGTGACCTTCAACCTCTACACCCTGCTCTGGATGTGGAGAAACTGGGCCTGGATCAAGAACCAGGACGACCGCAACATCTCTGCATTCGTGCGAGCGTGGTTCAGCCCGCTTTTCTTTCCCGCTCTGGCCATGGAAATCGAGGAATTCGCCAATCGGGACAGCAAGCTGTCACGCGCAGTCTCGCTGTGTCTTGCTGTGGTATTCTCCATTCTGGTCGTTGGAACGACAATCGCGGAAACCGTCTTGAACCAGTCTGCGACAGCCAGTCTGTCGGGCCAGGGGATTGTGCTGGCAGCGGGCCTGTCCAGCTCGTTGCTGCTCCTGCCCTTCGTCTTCAAGATCAATGCCTTGAACCGAGATAATCCGGATATTCTCAGGTTCAACTCGCGGTTCACCGTCGGCACGGTGATATTGTTGATCTACGGCGCGGCGTTTCTGGCCCTCGCGGCTGTCGGCCTGCTCTACGGCTGAGACGCATTGCCTTCCGGTGCGAGGGCGGTCATTTTCCCGCGCCCGCAATGGTCCGGAGCGCGACTGTCATGATCACCACACTGGCCTTCGATGCAGACGATACGCTCTGGCATAATGAGCGCTTCTACCGGCTGACGGAGGAGAGCTTTACCGCGATGCTGGCCGACTATGCCGAGCCGGACCACCTGTCGGAACGGCTGCTGGAGGCGGAGCGGCGCAATCTCAAGCGCTATGGCTACGGCATCAAGGGTTTCGTCCTGTCGATGATCGAGACGGCGGTCGAAGTGACGGAGAACCGGGTGCCGGCAGCCACGATCCGGCAGATCCTGGATGCCAGTCACGACATGCTGGAACATCCTGTCGAGTTACTGCCCCATGTGCGTGACACAGTGGAAGCACTGACCCCCCATTACCGCACCATAATCGTCACAAAGGGTGACCTTATGGACCAGGAGCGCAAGATTGCGGCCTCCGGTCTGGCGGAGCTGTTCGACGGGATCGAGATCGTCTCGGAAAAGACGCCGGACATCTACCGGAGTATTTTCGACCGGCATGGCGACGGCGCCGAGCGCGCGATGATGGTCGGCAATTCGATGCGCTCGGATGTGGTGCCGGCGATCGAGGCGGGCAGCTGGGGCGTTCACGTGCCGCACGGGCTGACCTGGGCACTCGAACACGCCGAAGCGCCGGCCGGACACCCCCGCTTCCGGGAGATCGGCGATCTGGGCGGACTGCCCGGCCTGCTCGACACGCTGCGCTGACCCGGAACCCCCCGGCTTCACACAGATGTGACTGCGCGCGCTTCCGGCCGGCCTAGAATGGGGCCGGGAGCGGAGGAGAACGTGCATGCTTGTTTCACTGATCGCGAGCACCTGCCTGGCGCCGGTGCTGGAACCGGTCTGGCGGACGGACGGGCTGGATGCACCGGAAAGCGTCATCGCTGACGGGGCCGGCGGTTTCATCGTGTCGAACGTCAATGGTGAAGGCGCTGAGGCGAATGGCGCGGGCTATCTGGCCCGGCTGGACGCGCAGGGCCGCCGCATCGGGCCGGAGCGCTGGGTGACGGGCCTGAACGCGCCCAAGGGTCTGGCACTGTCGGGCGGGCGGCTGTTCGTGGCGGATATCGATACGCTGGTGGAGATCGATCCGGAGCGTGGCGAGGTCGTTGCGCGGTACCCGATCGAGGGCGCCGGCTTTCTCAATGATGTTGCCGCGCATGAGGGCCGCGTCCTTGTGTCGGACAGTGCGCGCAGCCGGATCCATGTGCTCGAGGATGGCGAGGTCTCGCTGTGGCTGGAGGATGCGGCGCTGGCCGGGGTGAACGGGCTGCTGCCCGAGGATGACCGCCTGCTCGTGACGGCCATGTCGAATGGCGAAGTGCTGGCGATCGACTGGCAGACCCGTGCCGTCACGCCGCTGACCGGCGGCCTGCAGAATGCCGACGGTATCGCGCCGGCGGCGCCGGGCGGCTATATGCTCAGCCAGTGGCCCGGCGATCTGTGGCACTGGGTGGAGGGCGAGGCGCCGGTTCACCTTGTCGAGCGCCAGGATCCGCCGGTGCTGATGAATGATCTCACCGTGCACGGCGAGCTGGTGATCATCCCGCACTGGCAGCCGGGCGCCGTCTCGGCCTGGCGGCTGAGCTGCAGCGATGGCAGCGGCTGACGGAAGAATGAACATCCAGGCCTTGCTCGCGCCCAAATCCCGGGCCAGCTTGCGCCCATGATTGCTCTGCTTTTCTCCCTCGCCCTGCTGCAGCAGGACCCCGCGGCCGACGCTCCCGCCGAGGCCGTGCAAACGCCGGTTTCCGAAGAAACCGGCGCGGCGCCGCAGGCCAGTCTCGACCGCGAGGCGGCGCTGGCCGACATCAATGCCTATCTCAACGGTATCGGGACCCTGCGTGCCGATTTCGTGCAGGTCGCACCGGACGGCTCAGCGGCGACCGGCGAACTGGCCATGTCGCGTCCCGGCCGCCTGCGCTTCGAGTATGACGAGCCGACGCCGATCCGCATCATTGCCGACGGCACCACGGTCGCGATCGAGGACAGCGCCCTGGAGACGGTCGATCGCGGCCCGTTGCGCTCGACGCCGCTCTGGTGGCTGCTGAAAGAGGATATCGATATCGCCCGTGACGCCGAACTGGTGGGCATGGAGAGCGAGTTCGGCTTTCTCTATGTCACGCTGCGCGACCCCGGCGAGGAAATGCCGGGCGAGATCATGTTCGTCTTTGCCGAGCCCAGCTATGAGCTGCGCGAATGGTTCGTCACCGACGCGATGGGCGAGATCACCCGGGTCAGCCTGAACAATGTCGAGACGGGCATGCGGCTGAACCCGCGCCTGTTTGTCATTCCGGAGGCGGAAGACCGCCGGGATTCGCGCCGCAACCGGTAAAATGGTTGATGTTTTTCTGCCACAGGCAAATCCTTTCTCATTTTTTATTTGCAGAAATCCGGACGATGTGGCGTTATTGATACGCTGACTGAGAGGCAAAGGATCGGCGTCGTCCCCCCGCTTGCAGATCCGTTCTCGGTCGCGCCGGACTGATCCCCTCCCGGCGCTGCGCTGTAAAAAGACATGCGCACGGCTTGGCGCCCGGTCTCTCCCCCCTCGAGACCGGGCGCCTTTCGTTTCAGCTTCCGTCATTCGCGATCCGGTGCGGCACACCTTCCCCCTGTCAAAGACAGGCCCGGATCGCTAAATACGTCACATGCACTTCCACGACGAAGACGAAGGCGCCGACATCCCGCGCCTGCTCGAAGAAATTCCGCTGCTCTACAAGGCCCGGGCCTTTGCCGAGAGCCTCAACGCCAACACCTGGTTCTCCCGTCTTGGCGAGCCGCTGGACGCGCGCGAGCGCGACCTGGCACGAACCTATCTGGACGGGCTGGGCTTTCCCGAAGCCGAACCGGCCCTCTTGTCGGACTGGGACGAGGCTGCCGGCGCGGCCGAAACCCAGGACCGCGACCCCATGGGCTGGGAAGCCGAGGAGATGCTGCGCACCGGCCTGGTGTCCCGCGTCCTCGAACGGCTGGACGAGGAAGCGGTCCATGCCGCCCTCACCCTGGTGGCCCAGAAGACCGGCGATACGGCGCGTGATGCGGTCGAGGAGGCCGCGGCACTGGCGGATGTCGAGGATATAGGACTGGTGCATGCGGCGGCCGGCGCCCTGGCGCAGGCGGCCAATGGCGCCGTTCTGGTGGTGCTCGCCGAGGCCGAGGATGACGATCCGCCCCATCCCTTCCTCGCACGCTGGCGCCTGTTTGCGCGCGGCCGCTGGCCGGTGGGCCTGGCCGGCGCCACCTACAATATTCTCTGACCGCCCCTCGGCCGATCACCCGCACAAGGACTGCCCATGACCGCCTTCACGCTCGCCAGCTGGAACATCAACTCCGTGCGCCTGCGCGCGCCGCTCGTGGCCGACTGGGTCAGCCAGGCCGATCCGGATGTGCTGTGCCTGCAGGAGATCAAGTGCCAGAACGAGCAATTCCCGGAAGAGGCCTTCCGCGAAATGGGGTTCCGGCACTTCCACGTGCGCGGCCAGAAGGGCATGCACGGCGTGGCGATCGCCTCGAAATTCCCGCTGGAGGATCTGGGCGACGAGGATCTGTGTCCCAGGGCCGAAGCCCGGCACCAGCGTGTGATGGTGGAAGGCATCGAGCTGCACAATTTCTACATCCCGGCCGGCGGCGACGAGCCGGACCCGGCGATCAATCCGCGCTTTGCCCACAAGCTGGGCTTCCTCGACCGCATCGAAGCCTATTTCAAGGCGCGCGCGGCCGAGAACCCGCCGCTGGTGCTGGTCGGCGATTTCAACATTGCGCCCTATGAGCACGATGTCTGGTCACACAAGCAATTGCTGAAAGTCGTATCCCACACGCCGGTCGAGACCGAGGCGCTGGAGCGCATCCGCCAGGCCGGCGATTTCGCCGATGTGGCGCGCGAGCTGATCCCGATGGACGAGAAGGTCTATTCCTGGTGGAGCTACCGCGCCCGGGACTGGAAGAAGGCCAATCGCGGCCGCCGTCTCGACCATATCTGGGCCGCCCCCGCCGTGCGCGAGCGCGCCCTGGCCGGCGGACGGGACGCCTTCAGGATCTGGGAAGATGTGCGCGGCTGGGAGAAGCCCTCGGATCACGCGCCGGTGGTGCTGCGGATCGGCGGCTGACCGGCGAATTCTACCCAATCTCTTGTAATCGGGCCGTTTTCCGACGCATCCTGTGCGCCGGGGGGACGGGTTGATGCGAATTTTCCTGACAGCATTCGCGACATGTGTCCTGGCGGCCGGCGATCCGCTGATCGGGCAGAGCTATGCCAGCCTGGTCCGGACCCGGCATGCGGGTCTGCATCTGGTCGGCTGGCTGCCGGTGACCCAGCGCGACACGCTGCGCAACCGCAAGGGCGATTTCGATTTCCATTTCCGCACCTGCTATAATGACAAGATCGAGCAGGACACGCTGCAGCAGGGCGACCTGCTGGTCTTCACAGCCTGTTTCGGGATCTGGGAAGGCGGAACGGGCGAGCCCTGAGACAGACCGCCCTGCCTCAGCCCTGCAGCCGGTATCCGCCGCTTTCCGTCACCAGGAGCCGGGCATGGGCCGGATCGGGCTCGATTTTCTGTCTTAGCCGGTAGACATGGGTTTCCAGCGTGTGCGTCGTCACGGCCGGATTATAGCCCCACACCTCGTGCAACAGCTCGTCGCGCGGCACCGGCTTGCCGCCGGCGCGGTAGAGGTATTTGAGGATATTGGTCTCTTTTTCCGTCAGCCGGATCTTTTTCTCGTCGGCGGTCAGCAACAGCTTCATCGCCGGCCGGAACTCGTACGGCCCGATCCGGAAAACCGCGTCCTCGCTCTGCTCGTGGCTGCGCAGATGGGCGCGCACGCGGGCCAGCAGGACCGAGAATTTGAACGGCTTGGTGACATAGTCATTGGCGCCGGATTCCAGACCGAGGATCTGGTCGGCATCGGTGTCCTGGGCGGTCAGCATGACGACCGGTGCGGACACCCCGTTCTTGCGCATCAGGCGGCAGGCCTCGCGGCCGTCCATGTCCGGCAGTTCGACATCCAGCAGGACCAGATCGGCGCGTTCGGCCTTGGCCGTCGCCATGCCTTCGCCGGCCGTGCCGGCGCTGAGCGTGCGGAATTCCTCGTGAAGCGCGAATTGTTCGACCAGCGCCTCGCGCAGATCCTCGTCATCGTCCACGATCAGAATCGTTTTCTGTGCGCTCATGATGCGATCATGCCCTTTTCCGGCCGCAAGGCAAATTCTGCCCACCGGCAGGATGTGCCCGGCAATATCTGCTTAAGCATAGCGAAGTGTCCCGTATTTCCATCACGAATTCTGGTACCGAAATTGCTTGGTTAGCGCCGAGTCCGCAGGCCGGACACCCATCCGTGGTGGGGGAGGCGAAGCGGATGCCTGTGCCATTTCCGGCACAAGAGCATCCCTCGCCGACCACCGCTTTTTTTTCATCTATGCTGGCGTCATGGATTGGCAAGTCTCACGAACCGGGCAGATCGACCTCGGCGGGCGCACCGTACGCGCGGCGCTGGGAAAAGGCGGCATCACGGACGCGTCAGACAAGCGTGAGGGCGATGGTGCCACGCCGCTGGGCCGCTATGCGCTGCGCCGTGTGATGTACCGGGCCGACCGGGTGGATGCGCCTGACACCGCGCTGCCGGTGCGGGCGATCCGCCCCGATGACGGCTGGTGCGACGCGCCGGACGACCCCGCCTACAACCGCCCCGTCCGCAAACCCTATCCCGCCTCGCACGAGGATCTGTGGCGCGAGGACGGGCTCTACGACATCATTCTCGTGCTCGGTCATAATGACGATCCGCCCGTGCCCGGAGCCGGCTCGGCGATCTTCCTGCACTGCAAGCGCGGCGATTACGAGCCCACGCTGGGCTGTGTCGCGCTGGATCCCGACGATGTGCGCGCCCTGCTGGCGCAGGCGAAACCCGGCGACACGCTGACGATCAGCTAGCATTTTCAGCGAAAGTGGGAACCGGTTTTGCGGTTCGAAAATGCGACCACTGAAGAAACCGGAGCCATTTCATCGGCCTTGATTGCGATGGAATGGCTCTAGGTGTCCCGATCTCCGAAGAAGGCCGTGCCGACACGTACAGACGTGGCGCCCAGCGCGACGGCTGTCTCGAAATCGCCGCTCATGCCCATGGAAAGCCGCGCCACCCCGTTCTCGCGGGCGAGCTTGCCGAGCAGGGCAAAGTGGAGACCGGCCGGCTCCTCGACCGGCGGGATGCACATCAGACCCTCGATCTCGAAGCCGTACACCTGCCGCATCCGCGCCAGGAAATCCGGCAGCTCCGCCGGAGCGACGCCGGCCTTCTGGTCCTCCTCGCCGGTATTGACCTGCACATAGAGCCGCGGCGTGCGCCCCTGCGCATCCATCGCCTTGCGCAACGCGCCAGCCAGCTTGTCGCGGTCGAGCGTCTCGATCACATCGAACAGGGCAACGGCGTCTTCGGCCTTGTTGGACTGCAGCGGGCCGATCAGGCGCAGTTCGAGATCGGGATGCCCGGCGCGGCGGGCGGACCAGTGGGCCTGGGCCTCCTGCACGCGGTTCTCGCCGAACACGCGCTGGCCCGCCGCGAGCGCGGCATCCAGCCGCTCTTCGCTCTGGCGTTTCGATACGGCCACCAGGGTGATATCACCCGGATCTCGCCCCGCCGCACCGGCTGCGGCGGCGATCGTGTCGAGAAGGGCCTGACGGTTTGCGGAGATTGCAAAAGTGTCGCTCATGATGCCGCCATATGACGCCCCGGCGGGCTTGGCAAGACAGGCGCTTGCGGTGCAGGGCGCACGCGGGGCCGGTCTGCCGGCGCTGCTGGCACTGACCGATCCGGCCCGCACGCCGGACCCGGAAGCGTTCGCCGCTGCGGTCCCGGGCGGCAGCGCGGTGATCTACCGGCATTTCGGCGTGCCGGACCGGCTTGAGGTCGCGAAGCGGCTGGCTGCGATCTGCCGCGAGCGGGACAATTGGCTGCTGGTTTCCGGAGATCCGGATCTGGCCCGGCGGGCCGGGGCGGATGGCGTGCACTGGCCGGAACGGCAGATCGCCGAGGCCGCCGCCTGCCGGGCCCGCGGCGATGCAGGCATTTACACAGCCGCCGCCCATTCCTGGCGGGCGCTGACCCGGGCGAGCGCCGCCGGTGTCGATGCAGCCCTGCTGTCGGCGGTGTTTCCCAGCCAGAGCCCCAGCGCCGGGCGGCCTTTGGGGTGCTGGTCCGCAAGTGCCATGGCCCGGGCAGCAGATCTGCCGGTCTATGCGCTGGGCGGCGTCAATGAGCGCACGGCGAAACGGCTGACAGGTCTCGGGTTTTCAGGAATAGCGTGTGTCGGCGCGATCAGAAGCGCAGGGCCGACTCGAACTTGATTTCCGGTTCGCGGCGATCCTGGCGGTTCTCGCGAAGTGTGAAATATTCGCTGTCCGGCGCGGCAAAGCGCACCTGGCCGCCCAGGCGGAAGCGTTCGCCGAGATTGACGAAGGCGCCGGCGCTGACGTCTTCCATCTCGAAGCGCGTGTCGGAATGGTCTTCCACGCCCAGCGTGATGCCCCAGCGGCCGCCGGCGGATTCCCAGTCGAACGTGTCGGGTTCTTCCAGGCCCGGATGGGCGGCTTCATTCATGGACAGGGTGAAGGCCTCATACCACGGCGTCTCGGCCCCGGACGCAGCCGGAGCCGGCGTCGCGACGGCAGCAGCGGTATCGTCCTGGGCGAAAGCCGCAGGCGCACACAGGCACAGGGCCGCAGCCGTTACAACTGCAGGCGCCGTCTTGCCAATGATGTCAAACGGATAGCTCCGCCCGCTCATTGCACTCTCCCTCACACAGCTTTCGTTCTACCGTATCGAAGCTGTGCGTCCCAAGAAGATTCTGCGGCGCTTACAACAGTTTCACGCCGCCTGTGGCGGATTTGTCAAAATTGCCAGCCGAGTTCAAGAAATCCGACGGTGTCCCCGGACCGGACCTGCGTGCGTCCACCCGGCGTGAGCACCGGATCCCACCGCCTTGCATTACGCAGTCCGACGCCGGCAAGCCAGCGCTCGCCGATCAGGCGCGATCCGCCCACTTGCCAGCTGGTGCCGTCGACATGAACCGCGTCGTCGGAAAAGCCCGCATATTCCAGCGTGAACAGCCAGGGCCCGGCCTCATACCCGGCCGAGGCCGACCAGGCCTGATACCCCCGGTCGCCGGCGAGACCGTTATCGCTCACCAGACCGCGCAGCCCCGCCGACCAGTCGCCAAGGCGCCAGGACAGGCCCGCATCCCAGGCGAGGAGACGTTCGAAGCCCGGCCGGCCGGTGGCGTCGGCGCCGCTGGCGATACCGAAGGAGGCCTCGATCTCGTGATCGCCGCGGCGGATCGCATAGATCAGGCCCAGCTCGGCCACGTCGTCGAAGACCGGGCTGACCAGACCGGCCGGTCCGTATTCGCGATGGCAGACATCGACGCCGCAATCGCGCACGGCCGGGGTCCAGGAGGCCGAGGCCCGCAAGGTTCCGATCGTGCTTTCCTGTCCGAGGGCAACGGAGCGGAACAGGATTTTCGGCGACCAGCCGGATGCGAGGTTGGCCGTGCGTGCGCCCGACAAGCGGTCGGTGGCGACCCGGCCGCCATCGGCGCGGCTGAGACGGAAGGCCGCCGGACCGCCGGCCGTGTCCAGCTGGGCAGCGCCCGGTCCGTAGCCGAAGCGCAGCTCGCCCCAGCCCGTGTCATAATAAAGATAGGCCTCTTCCAGAGCCGTGCGGGTGGCGTCGCCCACCGGTGCGCCACTGCTGCGATAGCCGCTCGCCGGGCTCACCCCCGTGGCACAATCGCCGCGCCCGGCCGGACAATCGCCCGCCAGCCCGCCCCATCCCCGGCGGCCGCTGTCGCGCTCGATCCGCCCGCCGGCGACCAGGCCATAGCGGCGGCCGGCATCGGTGAAGCCTTCAACGGTCAGGGCGGTATCGATGTCGAACAGGGGCGTATCGGCGCTGTCGCCCGAGGCGAGTACCGTGCCGGCATCCAGCTGGAAACGCGTCTCGAACGCTGCGCCGAAGCCACTGTTTTCATTGGAAAATATGCCGGAGAACGAGTCCGTCTGGGGGAATGCCGGCGGGGCCGCAAGCGCTCCGGACAGAGCGGCGATCAAGGTCGCGCTGAGTGTCCGTACCATGTCTCGCGGTCCCGCCGATCGGCCCCGTCCCCCCGGACGTCGCGCCCCTAGAGGAGGTCAGCACGCCCGTCCGGTCAAGCACCCCGGACGGTTTGCGGAAAACTTGGCACAAAGTTGTTGCGATCCTGCCACGCTCGCAGCGGGTGCCTTTCGGCGCTGGCGTGTCCCGTTTCGCATGTTATACAAATCGTCAAAGCAAGGAGCGCGTCCGCGTTCACGGTTCCCCGCGTGTTACCGCTGTCTGTTTCGAAGGAGTCTCGGCTTATGTCCGACCGTCGGATTCTTGGAGTAGCCCTCTCCGCCGCCATTCTTGGCCTGTCGGCCTGTGCCTCGAACAATGCGGCCGAGCAATCCGCCGCGTCGGAGAGCCGGTCCGGCCTGCGTCTTCCGTCCCTGCCCAACCCGCTGGGTGGCGGCAATCGCCCGGTCGAGGTCGAGGGCATCGGCGTCAACGGTTTCCTGTGGCGCGCCAGCCTGGACACCATCTCCTTCATGCCGCTGTCGGAAGTCGATCCGTTCGGCGGCGTCATCATCACGGACTGGTATGCCAATCCGCAGATGCCGACCGAGCGCTTCAAGCTGACGGTCTATATTCTCGATACACGCCTGCGTGCCGACGCGCTGGCCGTTAACGTCTTCCGCCAGGTTCGTGACGAACGCGGCGAGTGGACCGACGCGCAGTCCGGCGACGACACCGCCTACGAGATCGAGAATGCGATCCTGACCCGGGCCCGCCAGCTGCGTATTTCCCAGCTGGAAGGCTAGTGACGCCATAACGGCCTCGCAGCGAGCATGACCATGAGCCGATACAATCCCCGCGAGGCCGAACCGAAATGGCAATCGGCCTGGGCGGAGCGTGATGCCTTCCGTGCCGGCGGCCCTGAGTCCGGCAAGCCGAAATACTATGTCCTGGAGATGTTCCCCTATCCGTCGGGGCGCATCCATGTCGGCCACTCCCGCAATTACACGATGGGCGACGTCGTGGCGCGCTACAAGCGCGCCCGCGGCTTTGACGTGCTGCACCCGATGGGCTGGGACGCTTTCGGCCTGCCGGCGGAAAACGCCGCCCGCGACCGCGGCGTGCATCCGGGCAAGTGGACCTATGGCAATATCGACGTCATGCGCAAACAGCTCCAGCGTCTGGGCCTGGCCCTCGACTGGAGCCGCGAGATCGCGACCTGCGACCCGGCCTATTATCGCCATCAGCAGGCCATCTTCCTGAAGTTCTGGGAAAACGGCCTGGCCTATCGCAAGACGGCGAAGGTCAACTGGGACCCGGTCGACCAGACTGTTCTGGCCAATGAACAGGTGATCGACGGCAAGGGCTGGCGCTCCGGCGCCGAGGTCGAACAGCGCGAGCTGGACCAGTGGTTCTTCAAGATCACCCAGTATGCCGATGTGCTGACCGATGCCATTGAAGGCCTCGACCGCTGGCCCGACAAGGTCCGCACGATGCAGTCGAACTGGATCGGCCGGTCGCGCGGTGCCGAAGTCCGCTTTCCGCTGACCGACACCCGTTTCGGCGAGACGATCGACGTCTTCACCACCCGTCCGGACACGCTGTTCGGGGCGAGCTTCCTGGCCCTGGCGCCCGATCATCCTATCGTGAAGGCGCTGGCGAAGGACAATCCGCAGATCGAGGCCTTCTGCCAGGATTGCGCCCGCATGGGCACGACGGAAGAAGAGATCGAGAAGGCCCCCAAGAAGGGGATTGATCTGGGCATCAAGGTCCGCCATCCGTTCGACGAAAGCTGGGAAATCCCGGTCTGGTCGGCGAATTTCGTGCTGTCGGGCTATGGTACAGGCGCGATTTTCGGCTCGCCCGCCGGCGACCAGCGCGACCTCGACTTTGCCCGCAAATACGGTCTGCCGGTCAATCCGGTGGTGCTGCCGCCCAATGCCGATGCCGCGACGCACACCATCGAGGACGAAGCCTTCACCGGCCACGGCACGATCTATAATTCCCGCTTCCTGGACGGGCTCGAGACGCCGGCGGCGATCGAGCGCGCTATCGAGGAACTGGAAAAGCTGGACCTCGGCAAGGGCGCGACCAGCTATCGCCTGCGCGACTGGCTGGTCTCGCGCCAGCGCTACTGGGGCTGCCCGATCCCGATCGTGCATTGCGCCGATTGCGGCGCCGTGCCGGTGCCGGAAGACCAGCTGCCGGTGGTCCTGCCCGAGGATGTGACGTTCGACCAGCCGTCCAACCCGCTGGAACGCCATCCGACCTGGAAAAACACGGACTGTCCGAAATGCGGCAAGCCGGCGCGCCGGGAGACCGACACGCTGGACACTTTCGTGTGCTCGTCCTGGTATTTCCTGCGCTTCACCTCGCCCTGGACCGGGGACGCGCCTTTCGCGCCCGCAGAGGCCGAGCACTGGATGCCGGTCGACCAGTATGTCGGCGGTATCGAACACGCCATCCTGCACCTGCTCTATGCCCGCTTTTTCACGCGCGCTCTGAATGATTGCGGCCTGATGAAGCTGGACGGCGGCGAGCCTTTCGCCGGCCTGTTCACCCAGGGCATGGTGACGCACGAGACCTACAAGTCGGCCGATGACAAATGGCTCGGCCCCGACGAGATCGAGGAGCGCGACGGAACGCGTGTCGAGATCGCCACCGGCAAGCCGGTGACCGTCGGTGCCATCGAGAAAATGTCCAAGTCGAAAAAGAATGTCGTCGATCTGGATGAGTTCATCGAGAACTATGGCGCCGATGCGGCACGCTGGTTCGTCCTGTCCGACAGCCCGCCCGAGCGCGATGTCGAATACACCGACAGCGGCGTGGAGGGCGTCTGGCGCTTTATCCAGCGCCTGTGGACAACCGTCACCTCGCTGCCCGGGGGCGCCCCGGGGCCCGCAACGATTGCGGCCGACGCCACAGGCGACGCGCTGGAGATCCGCAAGACCGCACACAAGGCCCTGAAATCCGTTACGGATTCCATCGAAGGTTTCCGCTTCAACTCGGCCGTCGCCCAGGTCCACGACCTGGTCAATGCACTGCGAAAGTTCGAACCGTCCGATGCGGCCGGTGTGGCCGCCAAGGCGGAAGGTCTGGGCATTCTCGTGCGCATGATCGCCCCCTTCGTACCGCACCTCGCCGAAGAGTGCTGGTCCGTGCTGGGCGGTGAGGGCCTGGTAATCGACGCGGCCTGGCCAGAGGCCGATCCGGCGCTGCTGGTCGAGGATACGGTGACACTGCCGATCCAGGTCAATGGCAAGCGCCGCGCCCAGATCGATGTCGCCAAGGGCGCGCCGGAAGACGTGGTCAAGGCGCTCGCCCTGTCGCATGACGGGGTGGTGCGCGCCACCGAAGGGCTTACAGTGCGCAAGGTGATCGTGGTACCGGACCGGATCGTCAATATCGTCGTGGGGTAGGAAAACCATGCGTACCAGCCGTCGAGTGATCCTGGGCTCTCTGGCAGCCTCCCTCACGCTGGCGCTGGGCGCTTGCGGTTTCTCGCCGATGTACGGATCGAGCGCTGTCGGCAGCACGCTGTCCCGGATCCGCGTCGAGACGGGCGACGAACGGGTCGACTTCCTGCTTCAGGAGGCCCTGATCGACCAGATGGGCTCGCGCCACGCCGATGGCGATCTGACGCTGCGGACGGAGACGGATCTGGGCGCGACCGGACTGGGCGTCGGTGCCGACGCGATTGTCCGGCGCTTTGCCATCCGGCTTGATGTCGATTATGCGCTCTATCGCGACGGAGAGACCGATCCGGTTCTTGTCGGCTCCACCTATGGCGAGGCCTCCTACAATCTGTCAGGGTCCGTCTACGCCTCCATGATCTCCGAACAGGATGCCGAGGCCCGCGCCGCGCGGATGGCGGCCCAGCGGGTCTCCATGCAGCTTGTGCGGGCGCTGGACGAGATCCAGACCCACGGACCCGCCACGCCATGAAGGTATCGGCCCGCGACGCCGATGCGCGCGTCCGGACCCCGGATCCGGCCATCAAGGCCTATCTGATCTACGGGCCGGATCGCGGCCTCGCTCACGAGCGCGCCGGCACGCTGGTCAAGTCGATCCTGCCGGATCCGGACGATCCCTTCGCGCTGACCCTTCTCACCGAGGAAGACCTCAAGTCCGATCCGGCCGCGCTTGCCGATGCGATGGTCGCGATGTCGCTGACCGGTGGTCAGCGCCTGGTCCGGGTCCGGCTCAGCGGCGAGACCGGCGGCGGTCCCGTTGCGGACGTGATTTCTGAAATCGAGAGCGGCTCTCTCGCGCCGCAAACCGTGCTCGTGGTCGAGTCCGGAGACCTAACGCCGCGAGGGAAGCTTCGGAAAGCCTTCGAACCGGCGAAAAAGGCTTTATCTATAGCGTGTTACGCCGACGATGCACGATCTCTCGGAAACCTCGCGGAAGACCTACTCAAGGATGAAGGGCTTTCGATTGCATCCGATGCGCGCATGCTCTGGCTGCCGCGGCTCGAAGGCGACCGGGCACTCGCCCGCGGCGAGATCGACAAGCTGATTCTCTACAAGGGTCTCCGCGGCCAGCGGGCCGAGGGCGACGACACCGTGACGCTCGAGGATGTCGAGGCGATCGCCGCCGACCAGGGCGAGGCCCAGATGGACGCCGTCATCGAGCCCGCCCTGCTCGGACGGCTCGCCGAAGCCGACAAGGCCTATGTCCGCTCGGTGAGCGCCGGCGGCAGTCCGGTCGCGATCCTGCGCGCGCTGCAGCGGCGGCTCGATCAGATCGGTGTCGTGCAAGGCTCCGGCGGAGACGATGCGGCCCTGGCACGCTCGGGTGCGCCGCGCTTCGGTCCCCAGGCCGATGCCTTCAAGCGGCAGGTCAGCCTGTGGCGCGGCCGCCGGCTCGATCATGCGCGGCAACTGGCCTTCCAGGCCGAGCGGGATGTGAAGCGGTCGGGCAGCCCGGCCGAAGCGCTGGTCAGCGAATTGCTGATCCGGCTGGCGCGCGGCGCCGCACAGGCCAGCCGGTAGCTCTAGCTTATTGAAGACGTCAGGCTGTGCGGTTTCCGGACAGCCGGCGGCAGACATCGTCGAGCTGTTCGAGCGTCTTGTACTGCACCCGGATCTCGCCGCCCTTGCTGCCATGCCGGATATCGACGGACAGGCCGAGACGGGCCGTGACGTCTGACTCCAGCGCCCGCGTGTCAGCATCCTTGTCACCAGGCTTGGGCGTCTTGCCGGGCTTGCTGTCAGCGGCTTTTCCGGACTGGGCGTCGCGGGCGAGGCGCTCGGTCTCGCGCACGGACAGACCTTTTTCGACAATGATGCGGAGCAGTGCTTCCGGATCGGGCGCGGTGGCGATCGCCCGGGCATGACCCGTGCTGATTTCACCGCTGGCAAGAGACGTCAGGACGGCCTCCGGCAGGGCCAGAAGACGCATCATGTTGGCAACATGGCTGCGGCTTTTCGAGACAGCGCGGGCGACATCGTCCTGGGTGTGACCGAAGCGATCGATGAGCTGGCGGTAGGCATGCGCCTCTTCCACCGGGTTGAGATCCGAGCGCTGGACGTTCTCGACAATGCCGATTTCCAGCGTTTCCCTGTCGGTGAGCTCGCGGACGAGCGCGGGAATGTCGTGCAGCCGCGCCTTCTGGGCCGCGCGCCAGCGGCGCTCGCCGGCGACGATCTCATAGGCTTCGTCCTCGCCCTTGACGGGCCGTACCAGGATCGGCTGAACCACGCCCTTTTCTGCGATCGATTCCGACAGCGCTTCCAGTTCGGACTCGGTGATGGTCTTGCGCGGCTGGTCCGGATTGGGCCGGATCAGCTCGATCGGCAGGGTGCGCACACCATCACGCGAACGCGGCGCGGAGGCCGGTGCATCACCGCTGTCCGGCGCGGCATAGTCCTCGGTCTCGACCTCACCCAGAAGGGCGGACAGGCCTCGGCCCAGACGGCGGTTCTTGTCAGTGGATGTCATGCGGCTTCACCCTGCTCTTCCCGGCGGCGTTTGCGCTCTTGCTGGACGATTTCCTTGGCCAGGCTGATATAGGCCTGCGATCCGGAGCACTGCAGATCGTAGAGCAGCACCGGCTTGCCCACGGAGGGCGCTTCAGAGACCCGCACATTGCGCGGTATCATGGTCCTGTAGACCTTGTCGCCGAAATGCTCGCGCACATCGGCAGCGACTTCGGCCGAGAGATTGTTGCGGCCGTCATACATGGTCAGCACGACGCCCTGGATCTCCAGCTTGGTATTCAGATGGCCGCGCACACGCTCGACGGTGCGCAGGAGCTGGGACAGGCCCTCGAGGGCGAAGAATTCGCACTGCAACGGCACCAGGATGGCGTCGGCCGCGGTGAGCGAGTTCACCGTCAGCACATTCAGCGAGGGCGGGCAGTCGATCAGGATATAGTCCAGCCCGTCTTCGTCGTGCGACAGGGCAGCAATGCTCTGGTCGACGGCGCGCTTGAGCCGGTAGGAGCGGCGCTGGTCGTCAGCCAGTTCCAGCTCGACTCCGGACAGGAGCTGATCGGAGGGCACGATGGACAGGCCCGGCACCACGGTCGGCACCAGAGCGGACTTCAGCGGATCGCCGCCCACCAGCACGTCATAGGATGTCAGGGTGCGCTTGCTCGGCGGCACGCCCAGTCCCGTTGACGCATTGCCCTGGGGGTCCAGATCGATGATCGCGACCTTCTGGCGAATGGCCGCCAGGGCAGTCCCCAGATTGATGGCGGTGGTGGTCTTGCCCACCCCGCCCTTCTGGTTGGCGATGGCGATGACGCGGGGCGCTCTGCGGCGCTCGTTCTTATCGGACACGCTCGACCTCTTTGATGCGCAGGATCACACCGTCGCTCGTCTGACTGGGTATGACTTCAGGATCGACTGTCCAGCTTTTGCGGGCTTCGGTCAATTCATCCCGGTACTGCCGACCCTTGAAGAAGAGGCCTTCTGCCCCGTTTTTCAACAGGGGCTCGGCATAGCCCAATAATTTATTCAACGGCGCGAAGGCGCGCGCGGTGACGAGATCGAACCCTTCCGAGGGATCGAGCATCTCGACCCGCACCGGGCGGGCCTCGGCGTCGAGGCCGAGCTCCTCGATCACCTTGTGCAGAAAGGCGACCTTCTTGCCCACGGAATCGACCATGACGACACGCGCTGCCTGTCCCCGATCGCGGAAACCGAGCGCCAGGGCGATGCCCGGAAAGCCGGCCCCCGCACCGAGATCGGCGACGAGACGCGTTTCACGTGAAACAAGCGGCATCAGCTGGAAGCTGTCCAGGGCGTGGCGCTCCCAGAAGTGATCGAGCGAACTGCGCGCCACGAGATTGGTGTGAGCGCTCGTCTCGACGAGAATCTGCCGCCAGCGGTCGAAGCCGTCGAGCGTTTCACGTGAAACACCCGTGCGGGCCTGGAAGTCGTCGCGTGTCACCTAGCTGGCCTCTTTGCTGAGCCGCTTCACATGCGCCAGAACCGCCGTCAGCGCGCCCGGCGTAACGCCCTCGATGCGGGAGGCCTGGCCCAGCGTCTCGGGACGCGCGCGCTCCAGCTTCTCGCGGGCCTCGTTCGAGAGGCCACCGACGACGCGATAGTCGAGATCGCGCGGAAGACGCACCGCCTCGTCCCGGCGGAAGGCGAGAATATCGGCCTGCTGACGATCGATATAACCGGCATAGAGCGCATCGATCTCGATCTGCTCGACAATGTCCGGCGCGATACCGTCCAGCTCGGGCCAGATCGGCGCAAGGTCGCTCCAGGCGATATCGGGATAGGCGAGCAGCTCGCTCGCCGTGCGGCGCTTGCCGTCCGCGTTGACAGCGAGACCGTGCGCCTTGGCCTCGTTCGGCGTCAGGGTCAGAGCCTGCACCTGACTGCGGGTCGCTTCGAGCGCCGCCATCTTGCCGGTGAAGCGTGTTTCACGTGAAACAGACGCCGCCCCAAGCGCGATCGCTTTCGGCGTGAGGCGCTGGTCTGCATTGTCCGCCCGCAGGGTGAGACGGTACTCCGCGCGTGAGGTGAACATGCGATAGGGCTCGCTGACCCCGCGTGTGATCAGATCGTCGATCATCACACCGATATAGGCGTCCGACCGGCTGAGCACGAAAGGCTCGCGCGCCTGGGCGGACAGCGCCGCATTGAAGCCGGCCATCACGCCCTGGGCGGCCGCCTCTTCATACCCCGTCGTGCCATTGATCTGACCGGCCAGCCAAAGCCCCGCCACGGCGCGCACCTGCAGCGTGGCGTCGAGCTCGCGCGGATCGACATAGTCGTATTCGATCGCATAGCCGTAGCGCTTGACCTCGACCTGTTCGAGACCCGGCAGGGTCTTCAGGAAGGCGTCCTGGACATGGTCGGGCAGCGAGGTCGAGATGCCATTGGGATAGACGGTGTCATCGTCCAGACCCTCCGGCTCCAGGAAAACCTGGTGGCTGGTCCGGTCGGCAAAGCGCACCACCTTGTCCTCGATGGACGGGCAATAGCGCGGCCCGCGCCCGGCAATCGCGCCGGAATAGGCGGCCGAGTGTTCGAGATTTGCAGCGATGATGGCGTGCGTCGCTTCCGTGGTCCGGGAGATCGCGCAGGTGATCTGCGGCACCTCGATCCGGTCGGTCAGGAAGGAGAACGGTACCGGCGTTTCGTCCGCCGCCTGCTGTTCCAGTGTGTCCCAGTCGATCGACGATTTCTTCAGCCGCGCCGGCGTCCCGGTCTTGAGGCGGCCCATCTGCAGCTTTAGCCCGTAGAGCGTCTCGCCCAGACCCACAGCCGGCGCCTCGCCGGTCCGGCCGGCGGGAATACGCTCGGCACCACGATGGATCATGCCGCGCAGGAAAGTCCCCGTCGTGAGCACGACAGATGCCGCGGCGTATTCATTGCCCTCCGCGTCCGTCACCCCGACGCAGCGGCCCCCATCGATGATCAGGTCCTCGACCGCCGCCGCGCGGATCTCCAGATTCTCCATCGCGGCCAGAACCGACTGCATCGCGGCCTTGTAAAGCGCCCGGTCGGACTGGGTCCGCGGACCGCGAACGGCGGGCCCTTTGGAGCGGTTGAGCAGACGGAACTGGATCCCCGACGCGTCCGCGACGCGGCCCATGACCCCGTCCAGCGCATCCACTTCGCGCACCAGATGCCCCTTGCCCAGACCGCCAATAGCCGGGTTGCAGGACATCTCGCCGATCGTGTCGAGACGATGGGTCAGCAACAGGGTCGATGCGCCGAGGCGCGCGGCTGCGGACGCGGCTTCACAGCCGGCGTGCCCGCCCCCGATAACGATGACATCCCATTGCTTCATGACCGGCTCGATCCCGACGCTCTGTCTTGCGGAAAAGGTCGGCCTACATAATGCCCGCGGGCCGTCGAGTCGAGGGGCGGGCCCGCGTGTTTCACGTGAAACACGCCGCGCGGTTCACGAGAGCCTACTTGCCGATGCAGAACTGGCTGAACACCCGGTCCAGAACGTCCTCGACATCGACACGGCCGGTCAGGCTTTCCAGCGCCCGAACCGCCAGTCGCGCATCCTCACCCGCCAGCTCCGGCGCATCGGCCAGCCGCTCGCGGCAGCGCTTCAGGGCTGCCAGCGCGCTTTCTACAGCACGGCGATGCCGGGCCCGGCTCAATGCCGGAAGCTCACGCGCGCCGAGGCGTTCGCGCACGATCTCCTCGATCTTCGCCTCGAGCATGTCCACACCGTCGCCGGACTTGGCCGAGAGACGGTAGGCCCCTTCCGAGCGTTTCTGGGGCGCCAGGTCGAGCTTGTTGAGGACAAGCAGATCGTCATCCTTCAGACGACCACGCAGATCGAGCAGGTCCTCGTCGGAACGCGCATCCACGACACCGATCCGCAGATCCGCATTGTCGGCGCGATCGAGCGCCCGCCGGACGCCCTCGGCCTCGATCGCATCCACCGCTTCACGCAGACCCGCCGTGTCGGAGATGATGACCGGAAAGCCCGCCATCGTGACGCGCACCTCGACCACGTCGCGCGTGGTGCCGGGAATATCCGTGACGATGGCCGCTTCGCGCCGTGCGAGCCGGTTCAACAGGCTCGACTTGCCCGCATTCGGGGCCCCGATCAGCGCGATGGAAAAGCCGGTCCGCACGCGCTCGCCGCGCCGGCCGTCATCCAGATGCGCTTCCATCGAGGCGATCAGCCGGCTCAGCGGGGCGTGTGCCACGTGGGACAATGCGTCAGGAACATCGGCCTCGTCGGGAAAATCGATCTCGCCCTCGATCGAGGCCATGGCGACGATCAGATCCTCGCGCCATCCCTCATAGAGCTCACGCAGAGCCCCGGACATCTGGGCCAGGGCCTGTTGACGCTGGCCTTCGGTCTCGGCCTCGATCAGATCCGCCAGCCCCTCGGCCTCGGTCAGGTCCAGCTTGTCATTCTCGAAAGCACGCCGCGTGAACTCACCCGGCTCGGCCGGTACCGCGCCGCTTTCATCCAGCGCAGACAGCGCAGCCTCGATCACGGCCGGCCCGCCATGCAGGTGCAGCTCGACACAGTCCTCGCCGGTAAAGCTCGCCGGGCCCGGAAACCAAAGCACCAGCGCCCGGTCGATCACGGACGCATCAGGCGCGTTCAGCGTGCGCAGCGCCGCACGGCGCGGTTCGGGCCGGGGCAGACCCGCCAGAGCATCCAGCATCCCGCCCGCGCCGGGACCGGACAGGCGGACAACCGCCACACCGGAGCGTCCCGGGGGCGTGGACAGGGCATAGATTGTCGTGTTCACGGCCTAGCGATCCTTGCTGCTGCCCGTCTTGCCGCCGGCAGCGGGCCCGGCCGCACTGCGCATCAGCTCCATGAACTGGTTCGTCATCTCGCCGCCAAAGGCCGACCACTGACGCATCAGAACCTCGGGGTCCAGCTGATCCATATTCGCTTCAGCCCGCTTCTGCATTTCCGTCATCAGGCTCTCATTGAGCGCCGTGACGTCCGGCAGGCCGAGAAAGCTGCGCGCTTCCTCCGGTGTGCATTCGATCTCGATGTTGACCTTCATGGCCGCCTCGCAGGATGGTGGGTCCTCTTCCAATGAACAGGAGCATGACATGACAGGTCAAGACATCCGCATCACCGGGCCGGCCGGCGAATTCTCGGCCTATCTGGCCAAACCGGCGAGCGGTACCGGACCCGGCGTCGTCGTCCTGCAGGAAATCTTCGGCGTCAATCACGTGATGCGCGAGATGTGCGACCGCCTGGCCTCGCAGGGTTTCATCGCGGTCTGCCCCGACCTGTTCTGGCGGATCGAGCCGGGTGTCGACATTACCGACAAGAGCCAGGCCGAACTCGACAAGGCCTTCGACCTGATGGGAAAGTTCAACCCGGATACCGGGATCGAGGACGTCCAGGCGACCCTCGACCATGTGCGCAAGCTGGATGGGTGCACCGGCAAGGTCGGCGCCATCGGCTTCTGCCTCGGCGGGCTGATGGCCTATCTCACCGCAGCGCGCACCGACAGTGATGCCACGGTCGGCTATTACGGCGTCAATATCCCGAACTTTCTCGACGAGGCCGGCAAGATCTCGAAACCGCTGATGCTGCACATTGCCGGTCGTGACGAGTTCGTACCGCCGGAAAGCCAGGCTGCGATGCATACCGGTCTCGACCCGCATCGGCAGGTGACGCTGCACGACTATCCCGACGATGAGCACGCCTTCTCGCGCATCGAAGGCAAGCACTATAATCCGCAGAGCGCCCATCTCGCCGACAGCCGCACCCTGGAATTCTTCCGGAAGAATCTGAAATCCGAATAGGCCGTATCTGCCGGCGCCTGCCTCCCGGGGCAGGCGCCGCAGACGCAACCCGTCGATCTATTCCACCGCCGTCGCGGCGACCCAGCTTTCACGCTTGGTCAGGCGTTTGAAATAGGCCTGTACATTCTCCGGCGCGCCGTCGAACTGACGCATCACCTTGATCAGGTACAGCATGTAGACGATCGAGATGTCGGCCGCGGTCAGGCGGTCACCGGCCAGGTATTCGCGGTCTCCGACCCCATGTTTCCCAACAAATTCAAGAAGATGATCCACTTCTGAACGGGCCCACTTCGCCAGTTTCGGATCGCGCGCCTTTTCGGGCAGCAAGACCGTGTGCGCCAGCAGCAGGCTGACCGGCATCATCATTCCGGCTTCGCCGAAATGCAGCCATTGCAGATACCGGCCATAATCGGCCTCGTCCGGTGTCACCTCCAGCGGTGACGGTCCGTAGCGGCCCAACAGGTATTGCACGATGGCCAGCGACTCCAGCACGATGGTGCCCTTGTCGTCGAGCGCGGGAACCTTCCGCAAGGGGTGGATCTCGGCATAGGCCTCGTCACCGGCCGGACGCGAGTCGAACTTCACCGGCACGATCTCGTGCGGCAAACCCATTTCCTGCAACAGCCACAACACCCGGATCGAGCGCGTGCGCGGTGCGTGATAGACGCGAATTCCTGACGTATCGGCCATGGCCGGTCTCCCCTTATCCGTGCTTGTGCGTGTCCTACCGTTCCACGGCGATCTTGCGCCGCCGCGCTGAATTTCAGCATGTCACAGATACAACTCTGTCGCGCGCATGGGATAGTGTTTCGCGACACTTTCCGGAGACACCCATGCTCAAGCGCCTCATCCCCTCCCTTCTCGTGCTGGCCGCCGCCTGTTCGCCCTCCGCCCCGTCAGTGGCTGAAACCGCGCTGGCCGCACCGGCGATCCAGCTCGACTGTTTCCGGGAAACCGGGGCTGCCATGCTGGCCGCCCACCGTGCCGGCCCCGCGCCGGGCTATCCGGAAAACGCCCTGTCCACGCTGCGCCGCCTTGCCGATCTGGGCGTGCTCTATGCCGAGATCGATGTGCGCCGGTCCGCCGATGGCGTGCTATTCCTGCTGCATGACGACACGCTGGACCGCACCACGACCGGAGCCGGCTCCCTGGACGGTCTCGCCTGGGGCACGCTTTCCGGCACGACACTGCGCGATCCGGACGGCACGATTGTCGAGGACACCATCCCCACCCTGGCCGACGCTCTGACGGTGGCGCGTGAGGCCGGCCTTGTGCTCAATCTCGACCTGAAATCCGTCTCCCCCGAGGAGATCATCGGCTTTGTGCACGAGCATGATGCGCGCGACGAAGTCGCCATCATCGCCTATTCGGTCGACCAGGCTGCCGCGATCCACGCGCTTGATGACGGACTTCTCCTGTCCGCTCCCAACGACCCCGCTGCGCTTCAAGCCGCCGGAGCCAATCTTGAGGCCGTCTATATCTGGACCGGGGTCGGTGCCGCAGACGCCGACCAGGATGCCCGCCTCGCCGAAGCCGGACTGGAAACCTCCGCCGGCCTGTTCAGGCTCGAGAACGGCGATCCCGCCGTCTACCAGGCAGCCGCAGCGGCGGGTGTGGAACTGCTCTCGATCGACGATGTGGACACGGCTGTTGTCGCGCTGGGCGGTGCGGATGTGCTGCAGGCACAGATCGCGGCCTGCATTGTTGATTGACAGTTCGCTACCTTGGTAACAATATAGGTCCATGACGACTGCATTGACCCGGACCCAGACCGGCGTGCGGCTTGAAACCCGCACGCTTAAAACACTCAAGGGTCTCGCCGAATATCTCGATCTGTCACTCGGCGATCTTCTTGAAGGGATCGTGTGGCACGCTTTCGAGGGCAAGGTCGCGTTTTCGCCCGAGACACTGACGAAGATTGACCAGCTGAAAGCCGTCTACGGCCTCGACCTGACCGCCGCTGACAGCCACTCACTGCACGAGGCCGGCGATGACGACCCTGCCCGATAATGATTCCGGACTGAACGCCTTCCTCGCCGGACAGACGGACCCGTCCACCTTCAGTCACGCGAAACACGTCCTTCTCGCGCGGCAATTGCTGGAGCGTTCCAGCTTTCTGGAAGCAGCAGTCCTCTATGACCGTGCGCTGACACGCATCACTGAGCATGCCGGCGTTCCGGAGAAGCGTTCGGTCACCAAGACCCTCGCCTTCCTGTCGCTGATCCAGGAAAACGGCGACAGTCCCCATCCCGGACTGCTTGAAACCTGGTACACGCCAGCGCGCCTGGCGGATCCCCGAGGCCGCAACGCCTTTCTGATGCCCGACCGCTTCATCGGCTAGTGTTTCACGGGAAACATCTTATCTGAAAGGATGTTGATACGGGAGCACGCTCAATGAGCATCGAGGCGATCCGCATTCACGAGACCGGCGGACCGGGCGTGCTGCGCCTGGACACTCTCGATCTGCCCGATCCGGGACCGGGTCAGATCCGCATCCGGCACACGGCCATCGGCGTCAATTTCATCGACACCTACCATCGCTCGGGTCTCTATCCCCTGCCTCTTCCCAGCGGGATCGGCCTGGAAGCGGCCGGTATCGTCGAAGCCCTCGGTGATGGCGTGACCACGCTGAAGGAGGGCGACCGGGTCGCCTATGGATCGGGGCCGGTCGGCGCCTACTCCCAGGCTCACATCCTGCCGGCCGGGCGCGTCGCCAGAATCCCCGACGGTGTGAGCGACGAACAGGCCGCAGCCCTCATGCTGAAGGGCATGACGGTGCGCTATCTCTTCAAGGACACCTATGCGCTCAAGGCGGGCGACACGATCCTCTTCCATGCCGCCGCCGGCGGTGTCGGCCAGATCGCCTGTCAGTGGGCAGCCGATATGGCGGTTACCCTGATCGGCACGGCCGGCAGTGACGAGAAATGCGAAATCGCCCGGCAGAAGGGCGCGGCGCATGTGATCAATTACTCCAGAGAGAATGTCGTCGAGCGCGTCCGCGAGATCACCGGCGGCCGCGGCGTTCCCGTCGTCTATGACGGGGTCGGCAAGGACACGTTCGAGATGTCTCTGGACTGTCTGGCACCGCGCGGCCTGCTGGCCACGTTCGGCAATGCGTCCGGACCGGTGACCGGCGTCAATCTGGGCATCCTCACCCAGAAGGGCTCGCTCTACGTCACCCGGCCTTCGCTGATGCACTATGTGGCATCGGACGAAGACCTCGCCGCCAACACCGCCGACGTCTTCGACGCCGTCGCCCGCAGCGCCATCTCGATCGACATCAACCAGCGCTACGCCCTGGCCGACGCCCAAAGGGCGCATGAGGATCTGGAGGGACGGCGGACGACAGGTGCCAGCGTGCTGGTGCCGTAGCGATCCTCGCCGATGTCATCCCGGCCGTATGGCCTGCGAAGGCTGGCCGGAGGGCCGGGACCCATACGCGCCGATCTCTGCCGAAAGCAGGCTCGATGTCCGCGACAGCTGGGTCGGCACCGGGATTATGGGTCCCGGACTTGCGCCCCGCCTTCGCGGGGCATCCATCCGGGATGACAAACATCGGCGATGCAGTCCCTACGTATTCATCGAGTCGAAGAATTCGTCGTTGGTCTTGGTCTGGCGCAGCTTGTCGAGCAGGAACTCGATCGCATCCTGGGCGCCCATTGGATTGAGGATGCGGCGCAGCACATACATTTTCTGCAGCTGGCTGCGGTCGACGAGGAGTTCCTCTTTCCGCGTACCGGATTTGAGGATGTCGATCGCCGGGAAAACGCGCTTGTCGGCAACCTTGCGGTCCAGCACGATTTCCGAGTTGCCCGTACCCTTGAACTCTTCGAAGATCACTTCGTCCATGCGCGAACCGGTATCGATCAGCGCCGTGGCGATAATGGTCAGCGAGCCGCCATTCTCGATATTCCGCGCGGCACCGAAGAAGCGCTTGGGCCGCTGCAGGGCGTTGGCGTCGACACCGCCGGTCAGCACCTTGCCCGAGGAGGGGACGACCGTGTTGTAGGCGCGGCCCAGACGCGTGATCGAGTCCAGCAGGATGACCACGTCTCGGCCGTGCTCGACCAGGCGCTTGGCCTTCTCGATCACCATTTCGGACACCTGGACGTGACGCGTTGCCGGTTCGTCGAAGGTCGAGGCGATCACCTCGCCCTTTACCGTGCGCTGCATGTCGGTGACCTCCTCCGGGCGCTCGTCGATGAGCAGCACCATGAGGTAGCAGTCCGGGTGATTGTTCTCGATGGAGTGGGCGATGTTCTGCAACAGAACCGTCTTGCCGGTTCGCGGCGGCGCCACGATCAGACCACGCTGGCCCTTGCCGAGCGGGGCAACGATGTCGATCACCCGGCCGGAGCGATCCTTCACCGTCGGATCCTGCGACTCCATCACGAAGCGGCTCTCGGGATAGAGCGGGGTCAGATTGTCGAAATGCACCTTGTGGCGGGCGCTTTCGGGATCCTGGAAATTGATCGAGGAGACCTTGAGCAGCGCGAAATAGCGCTCGCCATCGCGCGGGCTGCGGATCTCGCCCTCGACCGTGTCGCCGGTGCGCAGGCCGAATTTTCGGATCTGGGTCGGCGAGACATAGATGTCGTCGGGGCCGGCCAGGTAGTTGGACTCCGGCGAGCGCAGGAAACCGAACCCGTCCTGGAGGACTTCCATCACCCCGCCGCCATGGATTTCGACGTCGCGTTCGGCGAGCGCCTTGAGAATGGCGAACATCATGCCCTGCTTGCGCAGGGCCGAGGCGTTCTCGATCTCCAGGGCCTCGGCGAACTGCAGAAGTTCGGTCGGCTTCTTTTCCTTGAGATCCTGCAGGGTCATCCGCTCCAGGCCTTCGAGCGGGGCGGGCAGGGAAGTTTCGTCGGTCATGATGGGTCTATCTGTCAGACATTACGGGCGACCATCCCCGGACGGGGAGCTGTCGCGTTCAAACAATCGGCGTGCCGGATGACCCGGACACGACCTGTGACATGTGGAATGGGCTGGCGCGTCGTCGGACCGATGTCCTGCGCCACGCAAAGAAAGGATCCATAAGAGGAGTTACGCAAAGCCTTGCCACGCCTCGCCATCCTCGTCAAGCACAAGCGGGGGCCGTCGGCTATTTCAGCGCCACTACCGCGATCGGCACGATGAAGAAGGCCAGCAGGAAAGGCACTTCATTGAGCATGCGATAGCGCTTGTCCGACCAGTCATTGGTGCCTTCAGCAAACAGACGGGCCCGTTTGGAATAGACGCCATGCATCGCCGACATTGCCAGCACGAGTGCAAACTTGGCCATCCAGGCCCAGTGCAGGAAGATCGTCCAGCCGCCAGCGCGCTCGGCATTCGACCAGATCAGAAGCAGGCCGAACAGCCAGGTCGCGATCATCGCCGGGTTCATGATCCCCTTGAGCAGACGGCGCTCCTGGATTTTCAGCGTCTCGTCCAGCTCGCCGCCCGGCCGGGCGCCGCAATGATAGACGAAAAGCCGCGGCAGATAGAGCATCGCCGCCATCCAGGCGATCACCGCCAGGATGTGCAGGGCCCGCAACCAGTCATACGCTGCTGCCAGGATCATGCTGTTACCGGTTCCCCGTTCCGGCAGGGACATCCGCACCATTCCGCCGGACAGATCCGCCCGCCCGTATCGCATCGCGGACCGGGCGCCCCCGCCAGGGCAGACTTCACCAATGTCGCCAGGGATTCAATGAAAACGGCATCCAGACCCAGCGCCGGCACACGGACATAGGATGTCACGCCGTGCTCGCGGGCCAGATCGCCATATTCCTCGTCAAGCTCGACCAGCGTCTCGATATGCTCGGAGACAAAGGCGATCGGGCTGAGAAGGATGTTCCGGCCGTCCTTCGCAGCGCCCTCGATCGCCTCTTCGGTCGACGGGCCGATCCATTCCAGCGGTCCGACGCGGCTCTGATAGCACACCTGCCAGTCCGGAAATTCCGGCAACTGGCGCATCACCGCCCCGACCGTCTGCTCGACCTGCCACTGATAGGGATCGCCATCCTCGATGACTTTCTTCGGCAGGCCGTGGGCCGAGAACAGCAGACGGACATTGTCCGGCCGGCCCGCCTTCTCCCAGGTCTTGCGGATCAGCGCTGCATGCGCATCCACAAAGGCCGGTTCGGTGGGATAGCAGCACACCGTGCGGGTTTCCGGACCGCCCGCCTCGCGCCAGCGCTTCAGCGAGCTTGCCGTCGTCGTCGTGGAAAACTGCGGATAAAGCGGCAGCAGCACACACTCGTCCGGCGCCCAGGCCGAAACTTCATCCGCCACGTCCTCCGTCAGCGGATGCCAGTAGCGCATCGCCGGCCACACACCGATCTCGTGATCGGGGAAAGCCTTCTGCAGCTCGGCCTTCAGCGCCTCGGCCTGCTTGCGCGTCTCCGGCAGGAGCGGCGAGCCGCCGCCCATCTTGGCGTAATTCGCCCTGGCTTCCTTCGCCCGCGTCGTCGAGATCAGCAGCGCCAGCGCCTCCCGGATCAAACCGGGCGCGCGGATAATCGCCGGATCTCGGAAGAGGTTACGCAAAAAGGGACGGACATCGTCCGGACCGTCCGGGCCGCCCAGATTGAACAGCACAACAGCCAGCTTGCGGCGCGCATCGCCCATGGCGCTCTCCTGTTTCAGGCCCGCCCCCGGATGCACGCCAGCAATTCGTGGACATGCGCGACCGGGACATCGGGCGTAATGCCGTGACCCAGGTTGAAGATATGGGGCCGTCCCGACCAGCTATCCAGCAAACGCTGCGTTTCACTGCGCAGGGCCGCACCGCCCGCCCGCAAGGCCGCCGGATCGAGATGGCCCTGGACCGGCATGCCCTCGGGCAGCATCGACTGGGCCCAGGCCGGATCCATGCCGGTATCGAGCGCCACGGCCGTGACGCCGGTCTCGCGGGCATAGCGGGCATAGAAGGCCCCGGCCCCGCGCGGGAAGCCGATGATCGGCACCGTCACGCCGGCAGCCCGCACCGTGTCGACAATCCGCCTCGTCGGCCGGATCACGACCCGCTCGAACAGGGGCTCCGGAAGCCCTTCCGCCCAGCTGTCGAAAATCTTGAGAACCTCCGCCCCGGCTTCGGCCTGCATGACCAGATATTCCGCCGTCGCATCGGCGATCCGGTCCAGCATGCCGTCGAAGGCTTCGGGATGTTGCCAGGCCGCGACCCGGGCGGAAAACCGGTCCTTGGATCCACCGCCCTCGACCATATAGGTCGCAACGGTCCAGGGCGCCCCGGCAAAGCCGATCAGCGTTGTCTCATCGGGAAGTTCAGGCGCAACCCGGCGCAGGGTCTCACCAACCGGCGCCAGCACCTCACGGGCACGCTCCGGCGTCAGCGTCTCGAACGCCAGCGGATCGAAGGGTTCCAGCCTGGGCCCCTCACCCGTGACGAACCAGACCTTGCGGCCCAGCGCGATCGGGATCAGCAGGATGTCGGCAAACAGGATCGCTGCGTCGAAACCGAACCGCCGGATCGGCTGCAGGGTCACTTCCGCAGCGAGATCCGGCGAGAAACAGAAATCGATGAAGTTCTTCGCACGGGAACGAACCTCCCGGTACTCGTCGAGATACCGGCCGGCCTGGCGCATCAGCCAGACCGGAGGCGGGGTGCGCGTCTCTCCGGAGAGGACGGCGAGCATCGGCTTTTTCGAAGTCAGTGTCATACCGCCTGATTAGGCATCCACGGGCGTTCGATCAATGCGTCCTTTTCACCAGCCCCTTTTCCTTCCCAAAACCATTTAATTGAATTGATGTGATTGTAGGGCCGTGAATCGTGTGGGCGAATACGGTTATACCGTTTTGCCGGATATCCCCGTCCCCGGCACGATATCCACAAGCCGGCAATCAGGACGTCCTTGAAAACCTGAATAACAAAACAAATTCATACTGTTGCTCGGCAGTCTTCGCAGAATATCGTGTCGAAAACCGGATCCACCCTGTGAATTGCCGATATTCCTGAACAGGCTTGTTCACAGCCTCCGGCGTGTGGAAAGAGGTGTTGGTTCTGCCGGGTAACACCCGGTACTACTCACAGGGCGGGAAGCGAATGGCCGGAATGTGGCCGGTTTTCCCAATTTGTTAACAGATCGTAAACGCGATCGAGGGGCAAAAACGCGTCATGACCGTTCCGCCATCCACACGCTTCGAAACTTGTTTCCACATCCATATGGTGTCGGATTCAACCGGCGAGACATTGATGGAGGTCATGCGCGCCTCGGTCGCGCAGTTCGAAGGCACGCATCCGCTGGAGCATCTCTACGCCCTGGTGCGCTCGTCGCGGCAGATGGAACGCGTGTTCGAGGAGGTCGAGGCCTATCCCGGCGTCGTGATGTACACCATCGTCAATGCCGATCTGCGCCGGGAGCTGGAAACGCGTTGCGCCGAACTCGGCGTGCCCGCCATTGCCGTGCTCGATCCGATGCTTGCCACGCTGAGCACCTATCTTGGCCGGCCGGTCGCCAGCCGCGCCGGAGCCCAGCGCTCCCTGGACGCCGAATATTTCCGCCGCATCGACGCGCTCAACTATACGATGGCGCATGATGACGGCCAGGGCGATGACTATGAAGCGGCCGATATCGTGCTGCTGGGCGTCAGCCGTACCTCGAAGACGCCGACCAGCGTCTATCTCGCCCATCGTGGCTATCGCGCGGCGAATATCCCGCTGGTCAAGGACGTGCCCCTGCCCGAGGCGATCTTCAAACTGCGCAATCCGCTGGTTGTCGGCCTGACTGCCTCGCCTGAGCGTATCGTGCAGATCCGCCGCAACCGCCTGCTGAGCCTGAACGAGGATCGCGATACCGACTATATCGACGACTTCGCGGTGCGCGACGAAATCCTTTATGCCAAGCGGCTCTACGCCAAGCACAAATGGCCGACCATCGATGTCACCCGTCGCTCGATCGAGGAAACGGCCGCCAAGATCATCAATCTCGTCAACGAAAAGCGCGCAGCCAAATCATGACCGAATTCGTCCTCGCTTCCGGCAGCCAGATCCGCCGCCAGATCCTCGACAATGCGGGGATCGACTTCACGGTCGAAAAGCCCGATGTCGACGAGAGCGTGATCAAGGACCGGCGCAGCGATCTCTCGCCGGCCGGGATGGCGCTGGTGCTGGGCAAGGCCAAGGCGGAAGCCGTGTCGCGCGGCCGGCCGCGCGCCCTGGTATTGGGTGCCGACCAGACGATGGAACTGGACGGCGCACTCCTCGACAAACTGCCGGACGCCAGCCTCGCCCGCGATCGTCTGATGGCGATGCGCGGCCGGTCGCACCAGCTGCATTCCGGCCTGGCGCTTTATCGGGACGGTGAATGCGTCTGGCAGCACCAACAATCTTCCACGCTGCATGTGCGCGCCTTTTCCGACGCCTTTCTTGACGATTATCTCGAGCGGGCCGGTTTTGCGCTCACGGCCAGCGTCGGCGCCTATGCGTTCGAGGGTCTGGGAGCGCAATTGTTCGAGAAGATCGAGGGCGACTACTACGCCATTCTCGGTCTGCCGCTCCTGCCGCTGCTGGACGCGCTGCGCGAATTCGACGTGATCCCGGCATGACGGACGGGCTGACAGGCCGGGCGGTCTTCGCCGGTGTGGCAGGCGATCCGGTCGCGCACTCCCTGTCGCCCAGGCTGATGGGGCACTGGATCCGCATGCTCGGCCTGGATGCGGCCTATCTGCCATTCGCTGTACCGCCTTCGGGCTTCGAGGCCTTTGTGCGCGGGCTGGCCCGCACCCAGGCAAGCGGTCTTAATGTCACCCTGCCGCACAAGGAAGCTGCCCTTGCCCTGGCCGACCGGGCGACACCGGCCGCCAAGGCCGTCGGTGCCGCCAACCTCCTGACATTTCATCCTGACGGCATTCTGGCCGACAAC
Source organism: Maricaulis virginensis (assembly GCF_027922185.1). Classification (NCBI taxonomy): domain Bacteria; kingdom Pseudomonadati; phylum Pseudomonadota; class Alphaproteobacteria; order Maricaulales; family Maricaulaceae; genus Maricaulis; species Maricaulis virginensis. Next base: position 187,226 of record NZ_BSFE01000006.1, read on the forward strand.
AGCGATGCAGCGGGCTTTCTTGCGGCGCTCGAACCCGCCGAACCCGATTATGCCAGCTCGACGGCTCTTGTACTCGGCGCGGGCGGTGCGGCGCGGGCGCTGGTTCACGCGCTGGTGACATCGGGTGTCAAGAACCTGCTCATTTCCAACCGGACTGCCGACCGGGCCCGGGCGCTGGCGGCTGAACTTGCCCCCGATGCCGGCATTGTCCCTTGGGAAGACCGCGATGCAGCACTGGCCGAGGCTGATATCGTCGTCAACGCGACGGCGCTTGGCCTGAAGGGCGAGAACGACCTCGTCATGGACTGGGCAAAAGCGCGGTCCGGCGCGATCGTGTTCGACAGCGTCTATACGCCGCTCGTCACGGGTTTTCTCGCCGGGGCGAGGCAGGCCGGGCTTAATACCATCGACGGGCTGGACATGCTGATCGGCCAGGCACGGCCCAGCTTCCGGGCTTTCTTCGGTCATGATGCGCCGGCCGATCCGCCGGTTCGTCCGGTCCTGCTCGAAGCGCTGGGAGCCCGCCCGTGAAAATCATCGGTCTGACAGGCTCCATCGGCATGGGAAAATCGGCGACGGCGAGGCTTTTCCGCGAGGCCGGCATCCCGGTCTTCGACTCCGATGCCTGCGTGCATGCGCTCTACGACGCCGGCGGCGCGGCGGTCGGACCGGTCGAAGCCGCCTTTCCCGGCTCGCTTTCCGAAGACGGCTCGATCGACCGAGCGCGGCTTTCCAGACAGTTGAATGACGACCCGGACGGCTTTGCCCGTCTTGAGGCTATTGTGCACCCGCTGGTCGCAGAGGCCCGGCAGCATTTTCTCGACGCAGCGAGAAACGATGGCGCCGATATCGTCATCCTCGATGTGCCGTTGCTGTTCGAGACCGGCGGTCATGAACATGTCGATGCGGTGATTGCCGTGCATGCACCGCACGATGTCCGCCGCGAGCGTGTGCTGCAGCGGCCCGGCATGACGGAAGACAAGCTGGCCGCCATAATCGCGCGCCAGACACCTGATTCGGTGAAGCTGGAAAAAGCGGATTATATCGTTGAAACATCGGGCGGTTTTGACGATGCGCGTCAGCAGGTTGGCAAGATCATTGCCGCGCTGCGCGCGAGCTAGACATTCCGGCCGGCGGGCAAGCGGCCGACAAGCCAGAGAGGTCCAGGGGCGGACATGCGGGAAATCGTCTTCGATACGGAAACCACGGGTCTCGATCCCAATACCGGCGACCGGGTGACCGAGCTGGGCTGCGTCGAGGTGATCGACTGCATTCCGACCGGCAAGACCTTTCACACCTACGTCAATCCGCAGCGCTCCATCCCCAAGGAAGTGATCGAGATTACCGGCCTGACCGCGGAATTCCTCGCCGACAAGCCGCTGTTCGAGGAGATCGCCGAGGACTTTCTGGCCTTTGTCGGCGACGCCGTCCTGGTCGCACACAATGCGCCCTTCGACCGCGGCTTCATCAATATGGAGCTCGCGCGGCTCGGCCACCCGATCTATCTGGAAGACCGGTTCAAGGACACGGCCCGGATCGCCCGCGCCAAGTTTCCCGGCTCCTATGTGTCGCTCGATGCGCTGTGCAAGCGGTTCGACATCTCGCTCGACACGCGTGACAAGCACGGCGCGCTGATCGACGCCCTGCTGCTGGCGGAAGTCTATCTGGAACTGACCGGCGGTCGCACCCGGGCACTCGACCTGTCCGGCCGGCATGCCTCAGCGGATGGCAAGGTGACGTTTCCCGCGCGTGCGCCGCGGCCGCAGCCGCTGGTCTCGCGTGTGTCCGACGCAGAGCGCGCCGCCCATGCCGCCTTTATCGACGAGCTGGGCGACGACGCGCTCTGGAAACGTCTGTCGAACGTCTAGCGGCTTGCGTCAGTTCGACGCGGCCGGATCGCCATTGCCGTTGGTGTCGGCGCCCGGAACGGCGGCGGCACGCTTGGCCAGCTGCTGGCGGTAGAGGCTGGCGAAATCCACCGGATCCAGCATCAGCGGCGGGAAATTACCGTCGCGCGTGGTGTCGGCGAGGATGCGGCGCGCATAGGGGAAGATCATGCGCGGGCATTCGATCAGCAGGAAGGGCTCGCGTTCGGTGTCCGGGATGTTGGCCAGCTGGAACAGGCCACCATAGGACAGTTCCGCGATGAAGACGACGCTGTCTTCGCCGGCTTCGGTCTTGCGGCTGGCGCGCGCATTGATCACCAGGAGAACTTCAAACGTATCGTCGCCGACACCGCGGGCGCGCACGTCGATCGACAGATCGATACCGGGGGCCGGCTGGCCCGGACGCAGCGTGTCCGGCGCGCCGGGATTTTCGAAGGAGAGGTCCTTCACATACTGCGCCAGCACGCGGAGCTGCGGCTGGGCGGGCGTCTGGTTATCGGTCGGCGTTGACGGTGCGTCGGTCATGTAAGTCCCCGGATGAGCCCCGGTTCGGGCAAGGTGAATGTCGGACCCCTCGAAAGGGCCGCACTGAAACAAGGCGGGCCCGTTAACATGCGGGCCTGCCTGCGGCAAGCTGGCAGCACCACAGCGCAGAGGCTGACGTGACCGCCAATCCGGCCTATATCTAGGGACTGGACCTGTTGCTTGCCCTGTCTGGCGGACCTTGATGATCGAACTTCTCTCGACCCTTATCTTCGGTGCCATCGCCGTTTTCTTCGCCATCCGCCTGTATTCCGTGCTCGGACGGCGCGAAGGCCATATGGAAGCGCCCGCCCCCCGGGATGTCGAAACCCGCAAGGACCTCGCGCCGGAAAACGCCGCGCATCTGCGGCCGGCCTTCGAGGGACCGGCCGCTGCGGGTCTGGAAGCCATTGCCGCTGCCGATACCGGCTTCGACCCGGCCCGCTTCCTCGAAGGGGCCCGCGCCGCCTATGAAATGATCGTCGAGGCCTTTGCCCGCGGCGATCGCGAAACCCTCAAACCGCTGCTCGCGCCGACCGTCTATGAACGCTATGAGGCCGCCATTGCCAGGCGCGAGACCAGGGGCGAGACCGTGCGCACGGAGATCGAGCGGATCCGCTCGGCCGAGATCACCGAGGCGGATCACGCCGATCATGTCGCGACGATCAAGGTGCATTTCGATGCCGAGATCGCGACCGAGACCCTGGATGCCAATGGCAAGTCCGTCGCCGGCGACTTCAATCGCCTCTCGACGGTGCATGAGGACTGGGTCTTCCAGCGCCGCACGGACGACAGCAATCCGAACTGGGTGCTGACCCGTGTCGCCTCGGCTTAGAGGCCGGCGCGCACCCTGGACGGTCGCGGCCGGTTGTCTGCTGCTGATTGCCTGCCAGCCGGAGCCTGAACCCGCGCCGCAGCCGGAAGAACCACCGGCACCCGTCCCCGATACGCTCGACTTCCTGCCCGCCAGCTGGGATGCACTGCCCGGCTGGGCGGAGGCCGATCTCGCCGATGCGCAATCAGCTTTCCTGCGCAGCTGCGAACGCCTGCGGGTGCGCGACGGGGCTGTGCCGCTGAGCGAACGGGCCGCCTGGGCCGGAACGGTCGCCGACTGGCGCGAGGCCTGTACCCAGCTCGATGCGGTGGAATCAGGCACGGCGCCGTTGCAGCCGGTCTTCGAGGCGGTGTTCACACCGGTCCGTGTCGTCGCTGCCGATCCGGAAAGCGGTGCCCAGGCGCAAACCGGTTTGATGACAGGCTATTACGAACCCTTCGTCCATGTCCGTCCGGAGCCGGGAGACGGTTTCACCCAGCCCCTGCGCCGCCGTCCCGACGATCTTGTCACCGTCGATCTGGGCCGCTTCGATCCGGCCCTGGCCGGGCGCCGGATCGTCGGCGAGGTGCGTGGCGGCGAGCTGGTGCTCTACAAGGATCGCGGCGAGATCGAGCGCCAGGATGCCGGCGAGGTCTTCGCCTGGGGCCGTCCGGCCGATGTCTTCTTCCTGCAGATCCAGGGCTCCGGCCGGCTGGTCTGGCCCGACGGGCATCAGGAGCGTGCCGCCTTTGCCGCCCATAACGGCCTGCCCTACCGCTCGATCGGCCGCGAACTGATCGAGCGGGGCGAGCTGGAGGCGCATGCGGCGTCCAAGGCCGGCATCGAGGCCTGGCTGGCGGAGAACGGTCCGCAGGCCACGGCCGAGCTCTTCTCGGTCAATCCGCGCTATGTCTTCTTCCAGACCCAGATGCTGGACGATCCCGCGACCGGTCCGTCCGGTTCGGCCGGCGTGCCGCTGACGCCGATGGCCTCGATCGCGGTCGACCCGTCCCGGCATGCCTATGGCGTGCCGGTCTGGCTGAGTGCCGACCTGCCCGAGCTGGGTCCCTGGTCCGGCCTGGTCGTGACCCAGGATACCGGCGGGGCGATCACCGGTCCGTTGCGGGTGGATTTTTTCTGGGGCTGGGGCGAGGCGGCAGAGCGCCGGGCCGGCTCGACGCGGGCGCAGGCGGAATGGGTGATGCTGTTGCCGCACACAGTGGTTGCACGCCTGTTCGCCGACCGCCAGCCCGCGTGATCGCCGATGAAGGGCAAGCGGACAATACGGCCCGAGGAGCGTGCGCTCTGGCGGAAGGTGGCCCGTTCGGTGACCCCGCTCGATGATGCCAAGAAGCAGTCACTTGAGCATGACGAAGAGCCCGCATTGGTGCCCCCTTCGCGTAACATTGATGACCCATCCGGTGACGTTTCCGCCCGCAAGCCGGACAGGCCGCTGCCGCAGCGTCATGCCTATCGCGATCCTGCGACCCATCACCCGCCGGTGCCGCATGACCGCTCGACGGAAAAACGCGTGCGCCGGGGGCGGGTGGAGATCGATGCCCGGCTCGACCTGCACGGCCTGACCCAGGACCAGGCGCTGTCCTCGCTGCGCCATTTTATCACGATGGCCCACACGGGGGGATATCGCACCGTGCTGGTGATCACCGGCAAGGGGCTGAAGACCCGCGAGCGCGATGCCGAGCCCTGGGATTATGTCGAGGAACCCGGCGTCCTGCGCCGCAAACTGCCGGAATGGCTGGGCAGTCCGGAATTCCGTCAGCAGGTGTCAGGAATAGCGCCCGCCCACATCCGTCATGGCGGCGGCGGCGCCTTCTATGTGACGCTGCGGGTGAAGCCTAGAGAATAAACTTCGACAGATCGGCATTCCTGGCGAGTTCGCCGACATGTTTGGCGACATAGGCCTCGTCGATCGTGACCGTCTCGCCCGAGCGGTCGGAGGCGGTGAAGGAGACCTCCTCCACCAGTTTTTCCATCACGGTCTGCAGCCGCCGTGCGCCGATATTCTCGACGGTGGAATTGACGTCGGCGGCCAGCTTGGCCAGCGCTTTCACGGCGTCTTCGGTGAAGTCCAGCGTCACGCCTTCCGTACCCATCAGCGCGGTGTACTGCTTGATCAGATTGGCTTCCGGCTCGGTCAGGATGCGGATGAAGTCGGCCTCGGTGAGCGCGGTCAGCTCGACCCGGATCGGCAGGCGGCCCTGCAATTCGGGCAGCATGTCCGAGGGTTTGGCGACGTGGAAGGCGCCCGAGGCGATGAACAGGATATGGTCGGTCTTGATGGCCCCGTGCTTGGTGGCCACCGTCGTGCCCTCGATCAGGGGCAGAAGATCGCGCTGCACACCCTCGCGGGAGACATCGCCGCCGCGGGCGTCCGAGCGCGCGGCGATCTTGTCGATCTCGTCGAGGAAGACGATGCCGTCATTCTCGGCCAGCCTGATCGCCTCGGCGGTGATCTGGGCGTCGTCGAGCAGATTGTCGGCCTCTTCCTCGATCAGCGGCGCATAGGCATCCTTCACCTTCATGCGCACGGTCCTGGTCTTCTTCGGGAAGCCCTTGCCGAACAATTCGCCCAGATTGAGCACGCCGGCCCCGCCCGAGGGCATGCCCGGAATGTCCAGCATCTGCATGGGCGAAGACGTTTCGGACAGCTGGATCTCGACATCCTTGTCGTCCAGCTCGCCGGCGCGCAGGCGCTTGCGGAAACTGTCCTTGGTGCTCTCCGACGCGCCCGGCCCGACCAGCGCCTCGAGCACGCGGTTCTCGGCAGCCGTATGAGCGCGCGCCTTCACTTCCTCGCGCTTTTTCTCGCGCACCAGGGAAATGGCGATCTCGACCAGGTCGCGGGCGATCTGGTCGACATCGCGGCCGACATAGCCGACCTCGGTGAACTTGGTCGCTTCCACCTTGATGAAGGGCGCCCCGGCCAGCTTGGCCAGGCGGCGGGAGATCTCGGTCTTGCCGACACCGGTCGGCCCGATCATCAGGATATTCTTCGGCGTGACTTCCTCGGCGAGTGTCTCGTCGAGCTGCCGCCGCCGCCAGCGATTGCGCAGGGCGATGGCCACGGCCTTCTTCGCGTCGGACTGGCCGACGATGTGGCGGTCGAGTTCGGAGACAATTTCGCGTGGAGAAAAATCGGTCATCGAGAGCTTTGCGTTGCCTGCTGGTCAGCATGATGTAATCAGGGCTATGGCCTGAAACCAGTCCCGAAAGGCAGAACGCCCATGAGCCGTCCCCGTTTCCACCTGGCTTTTCCCGTCAACGATATTGCCGAAGCGCGCCGTTTCTATGGCGGTCTGCTCGGGTGTCCGGAAGGCCGTTCGGCCGAGAACTGGGTCGATTTCGACCTCTACGGCCACCAGATCGTCGCCCATTATGCGCCGGACGAATGCACGCCGCCGCCCACCGGCGCGGTCGATGGCCACCAGGTGCCCTGCCGCCATTTCGGTCTTCTGCTGGACTGGTCCGACTGGGAAAGCCTGGCGGAAAAATTCCGCGATGCCGGCTTCGAATTCGTCATCGAGCCCTATGTCCGCTTCGAGGGCCAACCGGGCGAACAGGGCACATTCTTCGTCCGCGACCCGGCCGGAAACCATCTGGAATTCAAGACCTTCCGCAACGACGACCAGATTTTCGCGGCGTAAGGCCCGTTCTTCTTGTCATCCCGGTCGCATGGCCTGCGGAGGCAGGCCGGAGGGCCGGGACCCATACGCTCGTTGTGCCGCGTAGCAGGCGCGAAGTCCGTGGCAGCGGGATGGTCATCGGGATTATGGGTCCCGGACTTGCGCCCCGCCTGCGCGGGGCAGAAGCCTGCGCCCGCGTATGCGGGTGGCCGGGATGACACCGGAAAGGTGTGACGCATCAAGCGCTGCAGCAAACACGCTTTTCCCCGGACCCCTTTCCGGGGCCCGGCCCATGAAGGCAACTGCGCTCAGTTCGTCAGCCATCACAGGCCCCGGCACAAGGCCGGGGGAAGTGTGTTTGGGGTGAAGGGCTAGTCTTCCGGCGCGTCCAGTGCGGTGCGGGCTGTGCGGGTCATGTCGAGATTGATCTGCGGGTGGCAGAAGTTTGCGCCGCGATCGGGATGGCCGGTGGCGATCAGCCAGCCATATTCCAGCTTGGAGCGGCCGGTATTGTTGCGGCTCACCGTGACCAGGCCAGCGGCGCGGTCGACCAGCAGGTTCTGACCGCCCCAGCCCAGCGACCAGGCCAGCCCGTCATCGCTGTCGATCCACCAGGAATAGCCGAACGCATCCACCGCCGCGGCGCCCTGCTCGCCGCGCATGTCCGCCAGCGGCTGCAGGCTTTCGCGCACCCAGGCCTGCGGCACCACCTGTTCGCCGGCCCACACGCCGTCCTGCAGGTAGAGCACGCCGAAACGGGCCAGGTCCCGCGCCGACAGGCGGATGATATATTGGGGATAATCGGATTCCGAATTGGCCTCGTAATAGACGTCCTGCGGCCGGAAATCCTGCATGCCCAGGGGCGCAGCGATCCAGCTGTCAAACGCCTCGCCAATGCCCAGTCCGGTCTCGCGTTCGAAGATCGCGCCCAGCGTGTTGAAATCCCAGTTATTGTAGAAATAGAAACTGCCGGGCGCATGGCTGCCGCGGCCCGGCCGGCCGTCGCGCTGGCCCTGCGTCTCGCCGCCGGCCTGCAGATAGATGCCGGATTGCGAGGTCAGGAGGTCCAGCACCGTCGCCGACAATTCCGTCGGGGTCAGCGGCGTGGCGCTCTCGTCGATCCCCAGATCGGCCAGGCTGGCCTGCGGGTCGATCAGGCCGCGCTCGATCGCGATACCGAAAAGCGCGCTGAGCAGGCTCTTGCGCACTGAATGCGTGTTGTAGCGCGTGGCATCCCGGCCCCAGACCCACAGCGGCGCCTCGCCGCGCGCCACCACGAGCGCCTCGCACGGATGCTCCGCCTCGGCCTGCCAGTCCTGCAGCGCGGCCCGCGCACCGGCGGCCCCCGGTCCGCCATCGAGATCCGCTGCCGGTGTCGATGGAGATGGCGGCGCACACGCCACCAGCTGCCCGGCCCCCAGACCCGCCACCAGCACAGGAAACAGTGAACGCAACATCGCACCCTCCGGACAAAACGCCGTGAACGCTACACGCAGGAGGGCAGCAAAAGAAGAGATATATTGCCGGTTTAGCAGGTGGAACGCGCCAAAGCTCCGCTTCCCCCGACCTTTTCCCCCGGACCCCGTTCCGGGGCCCGGCATACGAAGGCATTTGTGCTCAGTTTGTCAGCAGTCACAGGCCCCGGCACAAGGCCGGGGGAAGTGTGTTCGGGGTTAAGGAGCTGTCCCTCCTCTGCGGTGTTTCAGCACGCGTGCGCAGGCCACTTGTCGCGGTGGAGCCTGCTTCAACACATCGCCGCTGGCGCGGCGCCCCTCCGTCTCGCCGCTCACGCGGCGATCCACCTCCCCATAAAATGGGGAGGAAAGGCGGGAGTGTGCTTGATGATGTTCCGCAGCACGAACGCTGGCGCCCTTGAGCCACCCCGGCTAGAGTGCCCGCAGGCACATCGGGGGATGGGTCGGTGCGGGTGTTTCCTTGACGGGGAGATGACCCTTGACCAGACCATGCCCGACGCCCTTCACCCGGCGATTTTCATTTGTCCGACTGGCCCTACCGGTGCTCACCGGTGTGCTGGCCGCGACCCTTCCATCCACTTCACCGGCCTTCGCCCGGCAGGACGATCTGCAGGCCCTGCTGTCGGCCCCTGTGGGGGTCGAGCGCACGGCGCCGGTTTCCAGCGTGCCTTTCCAGACGCGTGTGCGGAAATTCTATCTCGACGCTTCGGTGAACGGCGAGACTCATGAATTCATCTTCGATACCGGCTCGCCGACCATCGTGTCGCGCCAGCTCGCCGATGCGCTGGGGCTGGAAATTGTCGGCCGGAATACCGGTCGCGATGCCAATGGCACGCCGGTCACCATGGATTTCGCGATTATCGACCGGCTGACCCTGGGCGATGTCACCTTCACCCGCGTGCCGGTGCTGATCCATGATTTCTCCGGCCTGGCGACCGGGGCCTGCCTGATCGATGGCGGGGTGATCGGGTCGGAAATCCTGCCCGGCAGTGCCTGGCGGATCGATGCCGCGGCGGGCCGGCTGGAGATCGCGGAAAGCGCCGCCGCCCTGGCGCCGCTGGAGACGGTGCTGTCTGCCCCTCTTCATGATTTCGGCTATCCGCACGCGCCCGTGCTCGACTATGCGCTCGGCGAGATTGCCGACAAGGCGCTGTTCGATACCGGCAGCGAGGAAGAGGTCGTTCTGTTCCACCAGGTTGCGGACAGCCGTCCGGCGCGGGCGCATATCGTGCGCGGTTCGGTAGTCACCGGCCAGGGCAGCGAAGGCGAAAGCGCGGGCGGACGGTCTGAAAACCGCGAACTGGTACGCTTCTCGCTGGAGGACTTCCGGATCGGCGAGACCTCGCCCGGTCCTGTGCGCGCCACCACACGCACGGTCCCGCCCAGCCTGGTGGGTGCGGGGATGATGGATCGGTTCATCGTGACGCTGGACTATCCCGGCGCGGCCTTCACCCTGTCACCGCGCGACGCGCCGGCGCCGGAACGGGTCGAGCCTGGCTTTGCCCTGGCCTTTGCGGGTGAGGGAGTCGAAGTGGTGCAATTGTTCGAGGGCTCGCCGGCAGATGAGGCCGGGTTGCGCCTGGGCGACCGGGTGACTGCGATCGACGGGCGAGCGCTGGGCGGTCACGGCTGCGAGGACGTGCACTGGCTGATGGGCGAATACAGTGAGGCCGATGGCGGCGCGCTGACGGTGGAACGCGCGGGCGAAACGATGGTGATCGAGGTGCCGCCGGTGCGGTGAGGCGGGAGGGCGTTTTCTTCCCCCACATCGTGGGGGAGAATCACAACACCCGCTTTTCCCGGACCCTACCGCTCCACGGCGATCAGCGTGTCGTAGTCATACTGCGCCCTCAACTCATCGCTGATCCGCTCCAGACGCTCGATGGCGGGGTGGCCCGAGCAGCCGCGATACCAGCTGACATCCTGACGGCCATTCACGCGGGCGATGGACAGCTCATAGCCCGGCGCATCGGTGTGCCAGAGCGGGCAGGTGTCGCCGTCCTGCGTGTCGATCGAGACCGGCAGGCTGGCCGCATCCTCGCGCTCGAGCACGGCGGTCATGCGGGCAAAACTGCCGGCTTCCAGTGCGCCCGTGGTGCGGCCCTGCGTCTGCGTATGGCTGCGCGCCTCGAGCACATAGCGGTCATCCGGCGTGACGGTGATCGTGTAGGCGGGGCAGAAGCCGAAACAGGGTGTCTCGGTGACGCTGATCGCACGATAGGTGTCCGGTGCGGCCGGACCGGACGTCGCGGCACAAGCCGACAGGCCGGCAGCCAGGAGAAGGGCGGAGAGACTGTGACGGATCATGGCGGCCTCGCACGGGACGGGTCTGGGCGTGGAAAGACCTCATCAGGACGGGCAATCCGGGCCATTTCAAGGCCCCTTCCGGTCCCCGTTCAGGGTCAGCGCTATCCCGCGTCCTGAAAGCCGGATTTCAGCGCCTTCTTCACCTTTTTCGGCCTGTCGCCGAACACGGCCTCGGCCCGCTCCAGCGCCTGGGCGGCCAGCGCCTCGCAGCGCGCCTCGACCCGCTCGATCGCGGCATCGGCGTCGGCCAGATCGTCCAGCCGGCGGGCGAGACGGGAGAGGTCGTGGTGCAGGCCGAGCAGATCGACCAACGCGTCGGTCTGCGACTTGCGGCGCGCCACCTCGTCCGGCCAGGCCCGCTTCAGCGCAATCGCCTGGTAGCGCCAGTCCTGGGCTCGCTTGCGCAATTCGTGCAGGCGTTCGCCGTCCGGCACGGACTGCGCCTTGCCCAGCCGCTTTGCGGCGCGGCGATAGGTGCGCGCCATGCCGCGGGCGACCACATCCGGCGCATCGTCGGGCGTGGGCAGGCCGGCCAGCGCCCGGTCCATCTCGTCCAGCGCGCGGGCGGCCTGCCGGGCCGCTGTCTCGCGATCGACCCGTTCACGGTCGGCGCGCGCCTGCGCCGCCAGTTCCGACAGGGCCGGCCGCGCCACATCGTCGTCGCAGTCACGGACCATCGCACGGGCCAGCTGCTCCAGGCTGTCGGCATCGCGGGCCTCGGCCAGCACGTGTCCGGCGCGCCGGGCGGCGGCATTGACCAGGCTGGCCACCTCGCGATCGCTCTCGCGCAGCAGACGCGCAATCGACCGGGCGCGCTTGATGCTCTTGCGCGCCTCGTGCACGGCCAGCAGGGGATCCTCGCCCATGCCGTCAAGGGCGCGGCGGGCATTGGCGATCTCCAGGCGGACGAGACGCGTCACGCCGGTCAGATCGTCTTCATTGCGCAGTTTCTCGGTCATGGGCGCGGCTTTATACGCAGTCGATGGCGAAGTCGTGACACCAACGGGCGCGAGTGCCTGCGCGTTCCCCGGACCGCCGCTTTTCTAGGCCGGCACAGCCAGCATCCGCCCCAGCGCGCGGGCCAGGGTCTCGCCCATTTGCGGGCCCTGTTCGGGATAGAGATAGGGTTCGATCAGCTCGATCTCGATCAGCGCCAGCTGGCCGTCGAGCCCGCGCAGCATGTCGACCCGCGCATACAGCGGCTCGCCATCGATACAGTCGAGTACCGAACGGGCGAGCGCCAGCTCGTCTTCGCCGGGCACATGGATTTCCTCGTGTCCGCCATATTCCGACTGCACGCGGTAATCGCCGCTGGCCGGGATTTTCCGGGCACAGTGCGAGAACTCGCCGCCGAAGAAGAGGAAGGCATATTCGCCCTCTTCCGCCACGGCCGGCAGGAAGGGCTGGATCATGCAGTCTGCCGGCGGCAGGGCCTCGGCTGCGGGAACGGGCTCGCCCTTGCGGATCCGGGCCTGGCGCCAGGCCCCGGCCCCCAGGACCGGTTTCACCACGATATCGTCGCAGTCCAGCGTCTCGAAGGCCGCTGCGATCGTGTCCGCCGTGGCGCGCCCGGCCCAGACGGTCGGGATCATCGGCGCGCCGCGTCCGGCGAGGTCTTTGAGATAGGTCTTGCGGCTGTTCCAGCGCACCATGGGCAGCGGGTTGAACAGGCGCGTCGCCGCCGCGATCGCCTCCAGCTTCGCCATGAAGGCGTCGGGCTTTTCCATATAATCCCAGCAGGTGCCGATCATGGCGCCGTCGAAGGCAGCCGGGTCGAAGTCCGGATCGTCCCAGATCACCGGGACAAGGTCGAAGCCGGCGGCCGCACAGGCCGGCTGCAGCGCCGCGATCTCGAGCTCGTACTCGAAACAGTCGGCGCGGGCGGCGGGATTGTCGCGGAACATGCAGGCCGCGGTGAGGAAGGCGATACGGGTCATGGCGCGGGCTTTAGCAGAGCGGCGTCCGGCCGCAAGCCTTGTTCTCGCGCGGCGCTGCGGTTAGGTGTCACGGCTCAACCCGCTGTCTTTCAGCCACTGAACGGATTTTCCATGTCCCAAGCCCGTTTCGACGTGCTCGCCGTCGGCAATGCCATTGTCGACGTTCTCTCGCCGGCCAGCGACGAATTTCTCGCCGCCGAGGGCATCGCCAAGAATGCCATGACACTGATCGACGAGGACCGGGCGCGTTCGCTCTATGCGCGCATGCAGCCGGGCAAGGAAGCCTCGGGCGGATCCGCCGCCAACACCGTCGCCGGTGTCGCCTCGCTGGGCGGCAAGGCGGCCTATATCGGCAAGGTGGCCAATGACCAGCTGGGCGAGATCTTCACCCATGATATCCGCACGATCGGCGTGCATTTCGACACGCCGGCCCTGCAGGAAGGTCCGGCGTCTGGCCGCTGCCTGATCAATGTGACGCCGGATGCGGCGCGCTCGATGTGCACCTTCCTGGGCGCCGCCGCCCTGGTGACCGAGGACGATGTCGAGGCCGGTGCCGAGGCGCTCGGGGCTGCCGAGATCATCTATCTGGAGGGCTATCTCTTCGACCGCGAAGAAGCCAAGCGCGCCTATGTCGCCGCCGCCGAAATGGCTGCCGCTGCCAATCGCCGCACCGCGCTGACCCTGTCCGACGTGTTCTGCGTCGACCGGCACCGCGCCTCCTTCCGCCATCTCGTGGCCAATCACATCGACATCCTGCTGGCCAATGAGGCCGAGCTGCTGGCGCTGTACGAGACCGGGGATTTCGACACCGCCCTCAAGGCCGTGCGCCAGGATGTGGCGATCGCCGCGGTGACGCGGTCGGAAAAGGGTGCCGTGATCGTCGCCGGCGAGGAGACCGTGACCGTGGCGGCCGAACCGGTTTCGCAACTGGTCGACACCACCGGCGCGGGCGATCTCTTCGCGGCAGGCTTCCTTCTGGGCATCGCCCAGGACCGGCCGCTGGCCGAAGCGGGGAAAATGGGGGCGATTTGCGCCGCCGAGATCATCTCGCACTACGGCGCACGTCCCGACTGCAGTCTGAAAGACCTCGCCGAAGAGGCCGGAATCGCCTTCGAGTAAAGGCGTTTCCGGTATTCGACTAAAAACTTAACGAAAAAACTCCGGCATTTTAACCACAATTCAAGTGCTTGGTGTCACCGTGACCCTTGAGAACGGGCGAGAAGGTCTTCTTGCCTGCGTATTTGGTGGCGAAAACGCGCTCCGGAACGGGAGTGCGCTCAGGGGTAGACATGGCACCCATCCGCAAAGCGGTGTCGCGAGTAATGCGTTCGCTGGTGATGAAGTTCACGCTCCTCACCGGCGCTCTTATCTTCGCGACCACACTCATGCTGATGACGCTGGAGAGCATTTCCGCGCAACGGGAAACGCGTAACCTGCTGATCGACCGGTCCGTGGCCTCGCTGCAGACCACGGCGAGCCGGCTGGCCAACGCGGTGTCCGAGAACAATAACGGTTTCGTCGACCTGTATGTCGAGGAACTGATCGCCTCGCTGGGCGCGTCGGAAATGTACGTCCTCAACAATCGCCGGGAAGTGCTCGGCGAAGCCTATGACGATGACCGCGAACAGGGCCGCCTGCGCGCCGCCGACATGGCCGTCATGGCCCTGGGCGCCGGCGATCTGCGCTATTCCGTGCATGACGGTTTCCTGGAAATGGCCGCGCCTGTCTATACGGCCGAACGCCGCCTGGTCGGTGTCGTCTATGCCAAGCGCGAACTGGTCGAACTCGTTGCCTCGCGCAATGCCGCGATCCAGCGCCAGACGCTGATCGCCCTGTTCGCCCTGGGGATTTTCCTGCCGCTGGCCGCGCTCATCGTCGGCCGCGCCCTCAAGCCGGTGCAGACGCTGACCGATGCGGCGCGCCTCGCCTCGTCGAAAAATCTCGACATGCGCATCAATGTGAAGACCGGCGACGAGCTGGAAGTGCTCGCCAATGCCTTCAACCGCATGTTTGCGCGCCTGGACGGCAATCTGAAACGCATCCACCGCCTGGCCTATGTCGACCTGGTAACCGAGCTGCCCAACCGCGAGCGCTTCCGCAAGGAAACCGAGCGCGTGGCCCGCAAGGCGCTGGAAGAGGGCACGTCCGGTGCCGTGCTCTTCCTCGATCTCGACCGCTTCAAGCGCGTCAACGATTCGCTGGGTATCGGCGAGGGCGACCGCCTGCTGGAAATGGTCGGCCGCCGTCTGTCCGAGGTGGCCCGCGGCTGTGACATGGCCTCCGCCAGCGGCGAGGAACCCTCCATGGTCGCCCGTCTCGGCGGGGACGAGTTCACCGTGCTGCTGCCACAGATCGCCGACAGCGCCGACGCGGCCCGTATTGCCAACAAGCTGGTCGATGCGATCCGCATGCCCTTCGAGATCTCCGGCCACCACGTCTTCCTGGGTGTGTCGATCGGTGTCGCCGTCTTCCCGCAGGACGGGGCCGACCCGGAAACCCTGATGCGCCATGCCGACCTCGCGATGGCCCATGCCAAACGCGCCGGCGGTTCGGCCGCGCAATTCTTCGAGCCGACCATGAACCAGTCCGCCTTCGAGCGCCTGGTGCTGGAGAACGAGCTGCGCGACGCCGTGCAGCAGGACCAGCTGGTCGTCTACTACCAGCCGAAAGTCCTGATGAAGGACGGCACGTGTGCCGGGGCCGAGGCGCTGGTGCGCTGGCAGCATCCGACGGCGGGCCTCCTGTCGCCGGGCGCCTTCATCGAGGCGGCCGAGGAATGCGGCCTGATCGGCGAGATCGGCGACTGGGTGCTGCGCGCCGCCTGCCGCGAAGCCGCCTCCTGGCGGGCCCGCGGTCTGGAAATTCCGGTCGCGGTCAATGTCTCGGCCATGCAGTTCGAACGCGAGGGCTTCTCGGACTCCGTGCTCGACGCGCTGCACGCCGCCAATCTGCCGCCGCACCTGCTGGAGCTGGAGCTCACCGAGTCGATCGCGATGGAAAACCCGGAACGGGTGATCGAACAGGTGCAGCCGCTGCGCGATCGCGGTGTCAGCTTCGCCATCGACGATTTCGGTACGGGCCACTCCTCCCTGTCCTACCTGACGCGCATGCCGTTCGACGTGTTCAAGATCGACCAGTCCTTCGTGCGCGACATGGCGACCGACCCGCACGCCCGCATCGTCGTCGAGACGATCCTGGCCATGGCCAAGTCGCTGAAACTGGAAACCGTCGCGGAAGGCGTGGAGACCGCCGAGCAGATGAACATGCTGCGTGCCCAGGGGGCCACCCTGGCCCAGGGCTTCCTGTTCGGCCGCCCGATGCCGGGTGCCGATCTGGTGGAATTCGCCACCGATTCCAGCGCCGACCGCGCCGTCAACGAATAGCCGCGCCCGGCGCCCAGGGCACGCTCGATACGGCAAAGCCTGCTTGTCATCCCGGACGGATGCCCGGCCTTGTGCCGGGCGCAGGTCCGGGACCCATGGGCACGGTGCGTCTCCAGACAATTATCGGTCCCGGCAACGCGCCTGCTTCCGGCCAGCCGCGGCGTTTATAGGTGCCGGCCCTGCGTCCCGCCTGCGCGGGGCATTCGGCCGGGATGACAATTGCGGTTGGTTTCAGCAGACCCCGGGGGTTGATCCTGCCCGTCGCGTCGGCCACATCCTGTTCTCATCCTGATTGCGGAGAGACCGTCATGACTTCCCCGACCGACTATGCCGATGCCAGCCAGTGGCGGGGCACCACGATTGTCGCGGTCCGCAAGGCCGGCAAGCTGGTGATCGCCGGCGACGGCCAGGTGTCGATCGGGCCGACCGTGATGAAGGGCAATGCCCGCAAGGTGCGCCGCCTGGCCGGCGGTAATGTGGTCGCCGGTTTCGCCGGCGCCACGGCCGACGCCTTCGCCCTGTTCGAACGCCTGGAAGTCAAGCTGGAACAATATCCCGGCCAGCTCGCCCGTGCCTGTGTCGAGCTTGCCAAGGACTGGCGCACCGACCGCTATCTCAGGCGCCTGGAAGCCATGCTGATCGTCGGAGACAGCGTGGAAACCTATCTGCTGACCGGCGCCGGCGATGTGCTGGAACCGGAAGACGGCATCGTCGCTGTCGGCTCCGGCGGCAATTACGCCCTTTCGGCCGCCCGCGCGCTGTTCGACTACGAGGACGACCCGGAAGTCATCGCCCGCAAATCCATGGCCATCGCCGCCCGCATCTGCGTCTACACGAACGAGAACCTGACGGTGGAAGTGCTGGGCAGCAAATAGGGCA
Organism: Maricaulis virginensis; assembly: GCF_027922185.1. Lineage (NCBI taxonomy): Bacteria > Pseudomonadati > Pseudomonadota > Alphaproteobacteria > Maricaulales > Maricaulaceae > Maricaulis > Maricaulis virginensis. The sequence goes on from NZ_BSFE01000006.1 coordinate 204,073, forward strand.
GTTCTCCTACTCAAGCGCACTTTTCACTCACTCAAGCGCACTTTCCCCGGAACAAGTGTTCAGCCCGGGGACATGGCTGACACCTGTTCGGGGACATGGCTAACACATTTTCGGTGTGTTGAGGTTGATGGTTTTGATGGTTATGGCTCCGAAGCAGAGGGCGTATTGGCCGTCTGTATCGAGCGGGCGCAGGGCGAGGCGTTCGCCGCAGAAGGCCTTGGGGACGCGCCAGACACGCCCCTTGAAGGTG
>NZ_BSFE01000007.1:0-161653 GCF_027922185.1 Maricaulis virginensis
GCTTCAAGTGGGCCGCTGCCGCGGCCGCCCCTCATCCGGGCTCCGCCCACCTTCTCCCCGGCCGGGGAGAAGGGGTGTTCAGGTTTTGCGCTTTCACGCACTTCATTGTCATCCCGGCTGGACGAACACCGCGGTGACAGGGGGAGAAGAAAAAAAGCCCCGGCGCAGCGCACCGGGGCTTCTTCATTCCAGCAATGCCCTTGGACCCTAGTCCTTGAACATGTCGCCATAGCGGTGCCGCGGGCGGTTTTCCCAGGCGCGGCGGTGGTAGACGTCGGAGACGATGACCGGGGCCACGGTGGAGGCTTCCGCGTAGACCATCTGTTCCAGGGCCACGTCCACCTTGCCCCAGGAACAGGCTTCCTTGAGGGTGGAGGAGGAGCAGGCGCCGTCGCGCACGTCGGCGACGGTGATCTGGACGGCATAGGCGTGCATGGGCACCTCTTCGCCGAGGATTTCCGCGCACACGACCGTGTCCTGGGCGAAATTCTTCGGCACGCCGCCGCCGACCATGAACAGGCCGGTGGTGCCGGCCTTGATCTTGATGTCGGTCAGCTCGCGGAAGTCGGCCACACTGTCGATCGACAGATAGGGCTTGTTCGCCTTCATGCGTTCCACCTGGTGCTTCACCAGGCCGAAACCGGCGGAGCAGTCGGAGAAGGCCGGGCAGAAGATCGGCACGCCGTGCTCATAGCATTCCTGGACGAGCGAGCCCTGCTTCTTGGCATTGCCTTCGGACAGCCATTTGCCCATCGCCTTGATGTAGGAGCGCGAGGAGCGCGGTCCCGGCTCGAGCATGTCGGCGATTTCCTGCGTGACGTGATCGCACGCCTGCAGTTCTTCCTCGTCGATATAGGTGTCGTAGATGCGGTCGATATAGAGATCGCGCAGCTCGCGGTCGTCCGGGATCTCGCGGGCCTGGTAGTGCTTGAAGCCCAGGGCCTCGAAGAAGTCCATGTCGACGATGGAGGCGCCGGTCGACACGATGGCGTCGACCATGTTGTGACGCACCATGTCACGCCAGACATGCATGCAGCCGCCGGCCGAGGTGGAGCCGGCCAGGGTGAGGATCACCGAGCAGTCCGGATCGGCGACGGCAGCCTGCAGGATGCGGGCGGCGCGCGCGGCATCGCGCGAGGTGAAGGACATCTTCTCCCAGCTGTCGATCAGCTCGCGGCCGTCGAATTCGGTGATGTCGATATGATGGATCGGGTTGGCGAGAAGTTCCGCCTTCCGGTTCGACATATCGGTCATGCGCGTCTCCTGAGTTTGGGCCGGCGCCGGCGGGCGCGGGCGAAGGAAATGACCGTCGCTTCGCTGTCGTCGGCCTTGTCGGGTTGAACCTCGAACATGGACGGCCAGGGCATGTCCTCGACCGTTACGTATTCGATGGCACCGAACCCGTTGAAATTCGTCGCCAGCGCGGTGCCGTAGGCGCCGAGCATGCCGATCTCGATGATGTCGCCCTCGGCGATGTCGGCCGGCAGGTCGAAGGGGCCGGGAATGGCGTCCATCGAATCGCAGGTCGGGCCGTAGAGGCGGAAGGATGCGGTCTCGCCGCCGGTTTCGCCGGCAGGTCCGTCGGCCTTGCGGCGGTGCAGGCGCACCGGGAAGGGCCATTTGGCGTGCGCCGCGTCGAACAGGCGGCCATAGGCGCCGTCATTGAGGTAGAGGGCGTCGCCCTTGACCAGTTCGACCCGCGTGAGAACGCTTTCCGCCTCGGCGACCAGGGCCCGGCCCGGCTCGCACCAGAGGTCGGCATTCTCCAGCACCATCATCTCCTCGAACGCGTCCTCGATGGACGAGATATAGTCGTCCATCGGCGGCGGGGTCATGCCCGGATAGATCGAGGGGAAGCCGCCGCCGACATCGACGATGTCGACCGTCACGCCGGCCTGGGCGATGAGGCGCGAAGCCTCCATCATGGCCGAGCGATAGGCGGAGGGCTGCATGCACTGGCTGCCGACATGGAAACTCACACCGAGCTCCCAGGCGTGGGCCCGCGCCTTGCGGATCAGGTCGGACGCCTCATAGGCGGGCACGCCGAACTTGCCGGCCAGCGAGAACATCGCACCGTCATTCGACACGGCCAGGCGCACGATCAGGATGAGATCGTCGGCGTGGTTCGTCTCCTCGACGATCTTGGCCATCTCCGCCTCGCAATCGAGAGCGAAGATGCGCACGCCGAATTCATAATAGGCGCGCCGGATCGACTCGCGGCTTTTTACCGGGTGCAGGAAGGCCATGCGGGCCTCGGGGCACCGTTCGCGGACGAGCTGGATTTCCGGAATCGAAGCGACGTCGAAGAAGCGCGTGCCGTTGGCATACAACACGTCGAGAATCCACGGGCTGGGATTCGCCTTCACCGCGTAGAGGACTTCGCCCGGAAAGTTTTCCTGGAACCAGTGGCTCGCTTGTGCAACGCGATCCGGACGTGCGCAGACGACCGGGCTTTCTACGTGCCGTGAGCGGACCAGGTCCAGGGGAGTATGGTACGTGTGCAATTCACGTGACCCCCTGTTGGCAGTTAACCCAATCCGGCATCGTCGCCTCCGCCGGGAGGTGCGCGATTAAAGTCAAATACGGGCTGTGTAAAGCACGAATTCTGCCTCGGACGCACTTTGTCATGTCGGGGGTCATTTCAGGGCCCCTTCGGTTGCTGAACGAGACCTTAGTGTTGCGGCTTGGCGCCGGAAGTGCAACCGTCGCTCCATGTGATCCGTATAGAAACCAATATTCGCCTGTTATCGATTTGGGCGATTCCAGTCATCGCAGGCGTGAATTCCGTCAAACAAGTGTCATGCTGCGGATTGTCGCAAAAATTTCAATTTCGAATTCTTCCGATGTGGCGGATTTGCCACCGGCGTGAAATCCCTTGCATGGCCAGTATCTAGTGGGTGTCCCGGGCCGGAATCCCCACCCTTGGTGATCCTGCGGCGGGTTTTGCGGGTGGCCGGACCGGCGCTTTGTCATTCAGCCGTTACAAAGCTGATGTTTATCCCCGCTCCAAGCGGCTGGGCCGGATCCGCCGGCGCCACCGTGGTCGAGATTCATTCCTCTTGGGGGTCTTCCATGTCGGTGAAGCACAATTTCCGCAAGCTCCTGCTTGTGACCACGTCCTGCGCGTTCTTTGCAGCGTGCGCGGATACGTCCATTTCCTCTCCGGGTGCCGAAAACCCGGGCACGCCTCCGGGCGATGGCGGCGGCAACCCGCCGCCCGCCGGTCAGACGATCGATCTGATCCCGGCCGGTGGCTGCGGTACGGGTTCGATCCGCGAAACCTCCGTCACCAATGGCGACATCACCATCAATGCCTGTGAAATCACCGGCAATATCACGACCAACACGACGATCGCCGCGAACGCTGGCGTGATCATCACGGGTCCGGTCTTCGTCGGCGTCGATGGCGGCGCCTCCGCCACCCTGACGATCGAGCCGGGTGCGACCCTGTTCGGCGCCTCCGGTGGCGACTATCTGGTGGTCGCGCGCGGTTCGCGCATCGAAGCGGCCGGTACCGCCGACTCGCCGATCGTCTTTACCGCACGCGCTGACATCGAAGGTAACGCCGGCGAAAACGACAAGGGTCTCTGGGGCGGCCTGGTGATCAACGGTTTCGCGCCGATCAATGCCTGTATCGATGCCACGGCGGTCGGCGGTTCTGCCGATTGCGAAAAGTCGGGCGAGGGCTCTTCGGGCCTGTTCGGCGGCGCCGATCCGGCCGACAATTCCGGCACGCTCAACTATGTCCAGGTCCGTTTCGCCGGCTTCAAGGTGAACAATGAGGACGAGCTGAACGGCATCGCCTTCCAGGGCGTCGGTTCCGGCACGGACGTCAATTTCGTCCAGGTGCACAACAATTCGGACGACGGCATCGAGATGTTCGGCGGCACGGTCGATCTGCGCCACATGGTGCTGACCGGCAATGACGACGACTCGATGGATTACACCGATGGCTGGCAGGGCCGCGCGCAATATGTGCTGGTTCGCCAGGGTCCGTCCGGCGACCAGGGCTGGGAATTCGACAACCGTTCGTCGAACAACACGCTGCTGCCGCGTTCCAACCCGATGATCTCCAACTTCACCCTGATCGGCAATCGCAACGGCACGGGGTCGAACGACTCCGACGAAGGCATGCTGATCCGCGAAGGCACGGCCGGTGAGTTCTACAACGGTATCGTCATCGATTTCGGTAATGCCTGCCTGAACATCGACCAGACCGAGACCTTCAATCGCATCGGCGCATCGGGCGCGGCCGGCGATGAAGATCTGGTCTTCCAGTCGACGGTTCTCGATTGCGTGACTAACTTCAAGGAAGACGCTTCCGACCCGGTCGACATCTCGACCTGGTTCCTGGGTCAGGCCAACAACGACACTGTCGACAACTCGCTCTCCGGCGTGTTCCCGGGCCCGGTTGAACTGGCCGTGACCGCGACCGACGTGAATGCGATCGATCCCTGGTTCGAGACCACGGATTATATCGGCGCCTTCGCCGCCGACGAGACCGACGCCTCGAACTGGGCTGCGGGCTGGACCTACGATCTGTTCGAAGATCCGGGCTGCCCGGCGGGCACCACGGAATCGGCAGAGACCATTGACGGTCAGCGCGTCTGCCAGATCACCGGCAATATCACGACCGACGTGCACCTGACCCGCGGTTCGATCTACGAACTCGTCGGTCCGGTCTTTGTCGGCGTCGACCGCGGCGCCGATGCGGCCAGCCCGCTGCCTTCCGGCATCGAGGCCGAGCTGCGCATCGACCCGGGCGTGACCGTCTTCGGTTCCGCCGGCTCCGACTATATCGTGGTGGCCCGCGGCTCGACGATCCGCTCCAACGGCACCCGCACTGCGCCGGTCGTCTTCACGGCCCGCGACGATGTCGAAGGCACGGTCGGCATCGCCGATATCGGCCTGTGGGGCGGTCTTGTGATCAATGGCCGTGCGCCGATCAATGCCTGTATCGATGGCACCGCTGCCGGCGGTACGGTGGATTGCGAAAAGTCGGGCGAAGGCTCTTCGGGCCTGTTCGGCGGCGCCAATCCGGCCGACGACTCGGGCAATATCTTCTACACCCAAGTCCGTTTCGCCGGCTTCAAGGTGAACAATGAGGACGAGCTGAACGGCATCGCCTTCCAGGGCATCGGCTCCGGCACCGAAGTCGACTACATCCAGGTCCACAACAATGCCGACGACGGTATCGAGATGTTCGGCGGTGCCGTGGATCTGCGCCACGTCGTTCTGACCGGCAATTCCGACGACTCGATGGACTACACCGACGGCTGGCAGGGCCGGGCGCAATATGTGCTGGTTCGCCAGGGTCCGTCTGGCGACCAGGGCTGGGAATTCGACAACCGTTCGTCGAACAACACGCTGCTGCCGCGTTCGAACCCGACGATCTCGAACTTCACCCTGATCGGCCGCCGCAACGGCACCGGTTCGAACGACTCCGACGAAGGCATGCTGATCCGCGAAGGCACGGCCGGTGAGTTCTACAACGGTATCGTCATCGATTTCGGTAATGCCTGCCTGAACATCGACCAGACCGAGACCTTCGACCGCATCGGCGCTTCCGGCGCCGCCGGCGACGAAGACCTGGTCTTCCAGTCGACGGTTCTCGATTGCGTGACCAACTTCAAGGAAGACGCTTCCGACCCGGTCGACATCTCGACCTGGTTCCTGGGTCAGGCCAACAACGACACGATCACGAACACGATGGGCGGTTTCGCCTTCTTCGCCGGCTCGACCGGTGTGGTTCCGGGGGCGACCGAGCAGGCCGTAGCCGCGACCGACGTGAACGCGATCGATCCCTGGTTCGTCGATGTCGATTATGTCGGCGCCGTCGAGGACGCGAACGACACCTGGTACCAGGGCTGGACCTACGTTCCCCAGTAACGCGCATGCCTCAACCCGGCCGGCTTTGAGCCGGCCGGGCAAGAGCGATGTTCCATCGCAGTCAAATGGTGATGAAAATGCAAACCAAACGATATGCGCTTTCGGCTGCGTTACTGGCGTCGACCACGCTGGTCCCGGTAGCCGCCTTCGCGCAGGACGCTCAGACGACGTCCGAACCCGAAGACGTGATCGAGGTCCGCTTCCAGTACATTCCGGATGACCGCCGCGTCACCTCGGAAGTCTCTGCAGGGCTCTCGATCGACGACCTTGAAACCACCGGCGACGACGACCTCGCTGCCGCCCTGGTCCGGGTCACCGGCCTGTCGACCACGCAGGGACGCTTCGTCGTCGTGCGCGGTCTCAACGAGCGCTATTCCAACACGCTCCTCAACGGTTCGCCGATGCCCTCGCCGGAGCCCTTCCGCCGTGCGGCGCCGCTGGACATCCTGCCGACCAACGTTCTGTCCAGCGTTCTGGTGCAGAAGACCTTCTCGCCGCGATTCCCCGGCGAGTTCGGCGGCGGCGTGATCGGCATCGAGACGGCCACCCTGCCGGACGACCGCTTCCTGACCGTCTCGGTCGGCGGCAGTTTCGACACGGTCACGACCGGCAATCGCGGCATCACCTATGACGGTTCGGATACGGACTGGCTGGGCTATGACGACGGTCTGCGCGACCTGCCCTCGCCGATGGCGGCGATCTTCGAGACCACCCGGATCGGTAATAATCTGCCGGCCGAGCAGCAGCAGGAAATCGGCCGCTCGCTGGTCAATTCCGAACTCTGGGTCGTGCAGAACCTCGACACCGACGCCAATGGGGAATTCTCCGTCGAGGCCGGCAATCGCTTCGACTTCGACAACTTCTCCTTCGGCATTCTCGGCGCCTTCTCCTACGCCAACGAGTGGGAAACCCGCGAAGGCCAGCGTGGCAAGGGCGCCATCGGCGCCGGCGGCGAACTGGGCTACGAGAACGGTCCGCCGTCGGAAGACCGCTCGGGTCTTGCCCCGGTGGGCGAGGGTATCGACAACTATTTCGGCACCGAGAACCGGATCGACGTTTCGGGCATGGTCTCGCTCGGCGTCGACTTCTACAACGACCACTCGATAAACTTACTGAGCATGGTCCTGCGTTCGACCTCGAAAGAGGCCCGGATACAGGAAGAGTTCAACGCCGGTTCGAGCGGCGTCTTCCGCAACGACTCGACCGAGTGGTTCGAGCGCCAGGTGATCTTCAACCAGCTGTCGGGCGAGCACGTGTTCGAATCGCTCGGCGATCTGGCCGTCGACTGGCGGGTGTCCGATGCCACGGCCAACCGGGACGCGCCCTACCAGCGCCGGGCCCGCTATGCCTTCGGTGTCGATCACTACCAGTACGATGCGACCACCAACGGCAATTCGACGAGCTTCTCCGAGATCGAGGACAACACCTCGGACTACGGCGTCGACTTTGCCCTGCCCGTCCAGCTGGGCTCGTTCGATCTCGAACTCACGGCCGGCTACTCGATGACGAGCCGCGAACGCGATGCCTGGTCGCGCCGCTTCTCGTTCACGCCCGGCTCCCAGGGCGTGCCCGCCGATCTTCTGGACAGCCGTATCGACTACATCTTTGCAGCCCAGAACATCACCGACGAACGCCTGCGTCTCATCGAAACGGGCGGTCTGACGCTTCCGGAAGCCTATCGCGGCGAGCTGGACGTCGAGGCCTGGTATGCCGGTGCTGACATCGCCCTGACCGACTTTGTCCGCGCGGCCATCGGTGCCCGCTTCGAGGACGGCGAACAGAGCGTCGACACCTTCGCCTTCCCGGCCAATCCGGCCGATACGGGTGCGGTGGAGACACAGATCCAGGAGGACTATGTCCTGCCGGCGGTGACGCTGACCTGGACCTTCGCCGACAATCTGCAGCTGCGCACCGGCTATTCCCAGTCGATCGCCCGGCCGCAATTCCGCGAACTGGCCTTCGCCGAGTTCTTCAACACCGATACCGACCAGCGCTTCCTCGGCAATCCGTTCCTCGTGAACACCGAGATCGAGAGCTACGATGCACGTCTGGAATATTATTTCGGCCGTGACCAGTTCGTGACCGTCGGTGCGTTCCACAAGATCCTGGAAAACCCGATCGAGGAATACATCGTTCCGATCGGCGACGGGCTGAACACCTCCTTCATCAACGCACCGGAAGCGGAGCTCACGGGCGCCGAGTTCGAGTTCGAGAAGGTGTTCGACCTCTCCAGCCGCTGGGACCGTCCCTTCTTCAACGACCGGGAATGGTTCATCAAGACGAACTACACCTACATCCAGTCGGAAGTTTCGGCCGACGGTACGGTGACGATCGCCCAGGGTGCTTTCGGGCAGCCGCAGGCGATCGTGCTGGATGCGGCCGGCTTCGTCGATGACGGGCGGGCGCTGCAAGGTCAGTCCGAGCACTTGTTCAACGTCCAGCTCGGCTTCGAAACCTTCGACGGCCGGGCGCGCGGCGCGATCCTGTACAACTACACAGGCGAACGCTCGCGGGCCGTGGCCAACCTGTCCGACAATCTCCCGGAGATCGTCGAGCAGGTGCCGTCGTCGCTGGACCTCGTCTACTCGCGCACGCTCGACCTGGGCGGAAACGACTGGGATTTCGGCTTCTCGATCCGGAACATCCTGGGCGACGACTACGAGGCGACCCAGAATGCCGGCGGCGTGGAACTGCCTGTGGACACCTATGAAGTGGGTACGTCCTTCAGCGTCAGTGTCAGCCGCAGCTGGTAATACGCATTCGGGCGGGCGGACCTTCGGGTCCGCCCGTCTGCATTCATCCGACGATTAATCCCGAAACGTCGTAAAACTGACGTACGCCACGTGTATCGGGGAGCGGATATCCGAAGCTTCGATACGGCGCGCCCCGGACGGGCGCCGGACGCCGGTTCGAAGCGGATGGCGACCGAAGGGACAGGCAATCATCGTGACGCATCAGTCGCAATCACTGCCGGCCGGACGGGGAGGGCGATCGCGCCTTCCGCGCGGTCTCGCGACCGTGCTCGCCCTGGCCGAACTCGTCCTGCTCGCCGGCCTGACCTATATCGCCGCACGCCTGATCTGGCTCATCGCCTTCGGCGCCAGCGCGACCGACTTCCAGCAGGATCCGGCCGGTGCCGGCCCGCGCTTCGGCGGCGCCCCGGCCTACCAGGCCGACCTCGATCAACTGGCTGAAACCGACCTGTTCGCCGACCGGCGTGCCGGCCCTGTCGATGCGACGCCCGTTGCGGCAACCATCCAGGAAACCAGCCTCGATCTCACCCTGCGCGGCATCCGCCGCGGCGCAACGCCCGAGACCGGCGGCGCCATCATCCAGATCCCCGGCGGCCGCCAGAGCTTCTTTGGCGTCGGTGCCGAAGTCCTCGATGGCGTGACGCTGGAGGAAGTGCATGTCGACCATGTCCTGATCCGCCGCCGCGGCATCGCCGAATCGCTCTTCCTGCGTGACGAGGACATGCCGCGCGCGGCCGGGGCGCCCGCCGCTGCTGGCGGCCAGTCTGTCGCGGGCCTGTTCCATGCCGAGCCGGTGCGTGAGGGCAACCGTCTGACCGGCTATCGCGTCAGCGAGGCCAGCCCGGCCCTCCTGTCGGCGACCGGCCTGCGCAATGGCGATGTGATCACGGCCGTCGATGGCCGCTCCGCCGCCGATATCTCCGATCTTCCCGCTCTCTTCCGCCGTCTGCGCGAAGAGGACGGTTTCACCCTGTCGATCAATCGGGGCGGCCTGCCCCTGACCCTTCAAGTGGACCTGCCGTGATGACCGATTTCGTGAACCGACTGATTGCGGGCCTCCTGGCGCTCGCCCTGTCTGCGATGGCGCCGGTTGCCGCTTCTGCCCAGTCCGGCGGCCAGGGCAGCGTGGTCAATTTCAACCAGGCCGAGATCCAGGCCGTGATCGACGATGTGTCGTCGGTGACCGGCTATACCTTCATCGTCGATCCCAATGTGCGCGGCCGGGTGACCATCACCTCGCAGGCGCCGCTGACGCCGGACCAGTATTTCCAGGTCTTCCTGTCGACCATGCGGGTGCACGGCTTTGCCGTCGTGCCGACCGCCTCGGGCGCCTACCAGATCATTCCCGAACAGGCCGGTGCGCGCACCTCCAGCCCGGTCAATTCCAATCTGCGCGGCGACCAGTATGTCACTGCCGTGGTGCGCCTGACCCATGCCGGCACGCGCGACGCGCTGACCGTGGTGCGGCCGATGGTCAGTCCGAACGGTTTCGTCAACGCGGCCGAGGGCGGCAATGCGCTGGTCATCGTCGACTATGCCGAGAATGTCGCGCGTATCCGCCAGGTCCTGCGCGACCTGGATCGCGATACCTCGGTGGTCGAGATGGTCGAACTGTCCAATGTGTCGGCCGGCGAGATGGCGCGGATCATCGAGACGATCCGCACCCGCAACACGTCCGGCGAAGACGATATGGCCTTCGGCGTCACGGTGGCGCCGATCCCGGCCTCCAACACGATCGTGCTGCGCGGCAATCGCGAGGCGGTGGCCGAGATGATGTCGCTGATCCGGCGGGTCGACGGCGTCAGCCGCTCGAACCAGGGCTTCCGGGTGATCTATCTCAGCCATGCCGATGGCGAGGATCTGCTGCCGATCCTGCAGCAGGTGGTCGAGACCATGGCCGATGACGAGACCATGGCCCGGCGTCCGTCCGTCTCCTATCACGCGCCGACCAATGCCGTGGTGGTCAATGCCGACCCGGACATCCAGCGCGAGCTGGAACTGGTGATCCGCCAGCTCGATATCCGCCGTCCGCAAGTGCTGGTCGAGGGTATCGTGGTGGAGATGTCCGACACGGTCGCCGACGAGCTGGGCGTGCAGATGCTGCTGGCCGGCGGCGAGGGCGATGCGCCCCTGGCGATGACCCGCTTCGGCTCGAACACACCGGATCTTCTGGCCCTGACCGGGGCGATCACCTCGCCCGGCGAGGATGACAGCGACTTCAATGACGATCTGCGTCAGGCAGCCCTCAACTCGCTGCTCGGTGCCACGGGCGGCACGATCGGCTTCGGCGGACAGAATGGTGATGGCACCCTGTTCGGCCTGGTGCTGAACGCGGTGGAGAGCGACCGCAATTCCAACGTCCTGGCGACGCCTTCCATCCTGGCGATGGACAATGAGGAAGCGTCCTTCCTGTCCGGCCAGGAAATTCCCGTCACGACCGGCGAAGTGCTCGGCGACGGCAATTCCAACCCGTTCCGCACTGTGCAGCGCCAGGAAGTCGGCGTGCGCCTGCATGTGCGTCCGCAGATCACCGAGGGCAATACGATCCGCCTCCTGATCGAGCAGGAAGTCTCCTCGGTCGCGGGCACCGTCAATGACGACACGACCGATCTGATCACCAACAAGCGCGAGATCCAGACGACGGTGCTGGCGGATAATGGCGAGATCATCGTGCTGGGCGGGCTGATCCAGCAGGAAGACGAGGATTCGGTGACCGGCGTGCCGGGCCTGTCCCGCGTGCCGGGTGTCGGCCGTCTCTTCCGCTCCGAAGGCACCGAACGCCGCCGCACCAATCTCATGGTCTTCATCCGCCCGACCATCATCCGCGACGAGGCGGACATGCGCGCGGTGACCGACAATCGCTACGGCTATATCCGCGGCCAGCAGATCGCCAATGATCCGCAGGGTGCGAGTTCGCTGGAATCCATCGTCGAGATGATGATGATCGACATGCCACAGGGCAGCGCCGACGATGGCGAGTGAGGCGGATACCAGCCCGGCCCGCGAGGCCAGCCCGGTCACCTATGCCTTCGCCCGCCAGAAGGGCGTCGCCTACCGGCCCGGTGCCGAGCCGGCCTTCCTGTTGCGTCAGGGGGGTGACCGCCGGGCGCTGCTGGAAGTGCGGCGCGTGGTCGGGGCCACGCATCCCGTTGTCGAGTGCGATGCCGGCCGGTTCGACCAGGCCCTGTCGGATATCTATGCCTATGCCGGCCTGGGGGCTGACAGTGCGGACGCCGATGCGGCAGACGGCGAAAGCCTGTCCCGGCTGATCGACGAGATCCCCAAGACCGAGGACTTGCTGGACAGCGCATCCGACGCACCGATCATCCGCCTGATCAATGGCATGATCGCCGAGGCCGTGCGCACGGCGGCGTCGGACATCCATGTCGAGCCCTTCGAGGACCGCGTCTCCATCCGCTACCGTGTCGATGGCGTGCTCCATGAGACAGTCTCAGTCTCGCCGCGTCTGGCGCCGCCTCTGGTCAGCCGGATCAAGGTGATGGCGCGGCTGGATATCGCCGAAAAGCGCGTGCCGCAGGATGGACGTCTGACGATTGCCCTGGGCGGCAAGTCGATCGATGTGCGCGTCTCCACCCTGCCGTCGCGCCATGGCGAACGCGTCGTGCTGCGCCTGCTGGACAATTCCCAGGCCCGCTTCCGCCTCGATGATCTGGGCATGCCCCAGGCCATGTTGACCGACATGAAGAAGGCGCTGGCCCAGCCCAATGGCATCATCCTCGTCACTGGTCCGACCGGCGCGGGCAAGACCACCACGCTCTATGCGGGGCTCAACCTCCTCAACGAGGAAACCCGCAACATCCTCACCGTCGAGGACCCTGTGGAATACGCCATCGACGGGATCGGCCAGACCCAGGTCAACGCCAAGGTCGGCATGACGTTCGCGGCCGGTCTGCGCGCCATTCTCCGCCAGGATCCGGACATCGTCATGGTCGGCGAGATCCGCGATGCGGAGACCGCCCAGATCGCCGTCCAGGCCAGCCTGACTGGCCACCTCGTCCTGTCCACGGTGCACACCAATTCCGCCGTCGCCGCTATTGCCCGCCTGCGCGATATGGGCGTGGAGAGCTATCTTCTGGCCTCGACCCTGTCGGCGATTGTCGCCCAGCGCCTGGTGCGCCGCCTGTGTACGCATTGCCGTGAGGCCTATACGCCGGACGCGGCCGAGCTGGAGCTGCTGGGTCTGGCAGGCCGCAGCGATGTGACGCTGCACCGCCCGGCGGGCTGCTCGCACTGCAAGCAGACCGGCTATGACGGCCGCACCGGGGTCTACGAGATCGTCGTTGTCGACGACACGCTGCGCAAGCAGATCCACGACGATGCCCGCGAGAGCGAGATGGCGGCCCACGCCTTCGCCCGCCGCAAGACGCTGTTCCAGAATGGCGTCGATCTGGTCCTGGCCGGCACGACCAGCCTGTCCGAAGTCCTGCGCGTCAGCCGCGAGGAAGGGGAGCGACATGCCGGCGTTTGAGTATGAAGCGCTGGATGCCCGTGGGAAAAAGTCGAAAGGCCTGATCACCGCGGACAGCGAGCTGGCAGCCCGGCGCGAACTGCGCGGCCGTTCGATGGCGCCGCTCTCCGTGCGCTCGGCCGATGGCCGGCGCGCGGCTGCGGCGGCAGGCGACCGGACATCCGTGGTGGACCGGTTGCGCCGTCAGGATATCTCCAGCCGCGAACTCATGCTGGTCACACGCCAGCTCGCCAGTCTGATCGGTGCCGGCATGCCGATCGCCGAATCGCTGGGCCTGCTGGCCCGCCAGGGCGGCCGCCACAACATGCAGCGCGTGCTGATGGCGGTGCGCGCCCGCGTCTCCGAAGGCGACCGCCTGTCGGTCGCGATGGACGGTTTCCCCAAATCCTTCCCGGCCGTCTACCGCGCCATGATCGCGGCGGGCGAGGGGGCGGGCGGTCTGGGCCATGTGCTCGAACGGCTGGCCGACTATCTGGAAAAGGAACAGGCGGTGCGCAACCGGATCACCGGCGCACTGGTCTATCCGGCCGTGCTCACCGTGGTCGCCATGGGCGTGGTGACGATGCTGATGACGTTCGTCGTGCCGCGCATCGCCGAACAATTCACCGGCATGGGGATGGCGCTGCCGCTCTTGACCCGGATCATGATCGGCCTGTCGGGCGCGTTGCAGGCCGGCTGGCCGTTTATCGTCGCGGCCCTCGTCATCCTCGTCGCCGGTGCTGCGCTGGCGCTGCGCCAGGCGCCGGTGCGCACCGCGTTTGACGGGCTCATGGTGCGGCTGCCCCTGCTCGGCGCCTTCCTGCGCAAGGCCGAGGCGGCGCGGTTTGCCCGCACGATGGGCATCCTGATCGAAAGTGGCGCCGTGCTGCCGGATGCCCTGCGGGCTGCGGCGCGCGCGACCGGCAATCTCGCCATCCGCAAGCGGATCGGCCAGGTCGTTACCGATGTGGAAAGCGGACGCGGCCTGTCGGACGCGCTGTCCTCCCGCGGCCGCTTCCCCGCCCTGATGCTGTTCATGGTCGCGGCCGGCGAACGCTCCGGCGCGCTGGGGGAGATGTTCCGCCGTTCCGCCGACCAGATGGACCAGGAGATCGACGGGGCCATCACTGTCGGCCTCAACCTTCTGGAACCCGGCATCATTCTCGTCCTGGGTGTGGTGGTGGTGATGATCGTGCTGTCGATCCTGCTGCCCATCCTGCAACTCAACACTTTGGCTCTTGGCTAGGGAGACGTCGATGCAGACCCGTTCGGCCCCTCACACGATTGAGGACACGCAGGAAGACCGCGAGGCCGGTTTCTCCCTGCTGGAGATCATGATCTCGATCACCATTCTGGGCCTTCTGGCCACGATCGTGGTGATCAATGTCCTGCCCGCGCAGGACCAGGCGATGGTGCAGAAGGCCCGCACCGATATCGCCACGCTGGAACAGGCGCTCGATGCCTACCGGCTCGACATGCGTGAATATCCCTCGACCGAGGACGGGCTGCAGGCGCTGGTCGAGGCGCCGCGCGGGGCGGAGAATTATCGCGAGGGTGGCTATGTGCGCCGCCTGCCGGACGATCCCTGGGGCAATCCCTACCAGTACGCCTATCCGGGCCAGCACGGCATGCTCGACATCTGGTCGCTGGGCCGGGACGGCCGCGAGGGCGGCGAGGAACTCGACGCCGATATCGGTAACTGGCAGGGCTGATGACGGCCGGGCCCGCCCATACGTCCAGCCGCGAAGCCGGCGTGTCGCTGATCGAGATCCTGGTGGGGATCTCGATCCTGGCGATTGTCGCCTTTGCGGTGACGCTGTCGATCACGCCGGGCGGGCCGGCGATCGAGCGCGAGGCCGACCGTCTCGCCGCGCGGCTCAACCAGGCCGAGGCCGAGGCGATTGCGTCCGGCGCGCCGGTGGGGCTGGCGGTCGAGGGGGCGGGCGAAGGCTATGCCTTCTACCGCCTGGTCGACGGGCGCTGGTGGCCGGTGCGCGATCATCCCACGCTGACGGAATACCGCTTTGACGGCGCGCTGCGCCTGCGGGCCGAGGAGACGCGGCCGGTCGCGCCCGAGGCGGCGGCCCGTGCCGCGCTCTACCCGGCGATCTGGTTCGACCCGGCCGGCATGACCGAACCCTTTCGCCTGCGCCTGTCGGCCGATGACGGTGCCGAGATCGAACTGGACTGGCAGGCGGCCGGCCGGATCGAACGCACGGCGCGGGGCTGATCCATGCGCGCGCCGGTCCCCAGTCCTGAAAGCGGGTTCACGCTGATCGAGATGATGATGGCGCTCGCCGTTCTTTCGGTGGCGGGGCTCGCCCTGATGAACATGACCCAGGCAACGACGCGCAACACCGCTGCCGTGCAGGAGCGGGCGCTGGCGATGGTGGCGGCCGAGAACATTCTCAACAGCCAGATCCTGCGCCCCGGTCCGCCGCAATCGGGCACGGGCGAGTATGCGATTGCCGGGGTGGATTATGACTGGTCGCTGGCGGTCAGCCCGACCGACGATGCCGGTCTCGTCCGCCTGCACCTGGAAGTGCGCGAGGTAGAAAGCGGTCATCTCGGCGCCGAACTCGACACGTTCCGGAGGGCGCAATGAGTGCGGCCGCACCGGCGCGCGAGGCCGGCTTCTCCCTCGTCGAGATCCTTGTCTCGGTCTTCGTCTTCGCGGTGATCGGCACGATCTCGGTCGCCCTGATGGCGTCCAGCGTCGGTGCGCGGGAGATCAATTCGGAGGTGCTGGAGCGCACCGCGATGATCGACCGTGCGCGCACCCTGCTGCGTGAGGATCTGGGCCAGATCGCCCGGCGCGCGGTGCGGGACAAGGCAGGCTATCGCGATCCCTGGATCCTGGCCGGCGCAGCGACGGGCCTGGCCGATTACGAGACCGATACGGACGAGCGGGTGCTGATGGTGTTCACGCGGCATGGCCGCGCAAATCCGGGCCTGATCCGGCCGCGCAGCTCGCTGGTTCATGTCACCTATCTGATACGCGGCGGCAATCTCGTCCGCCGGGTGCGCGACTATCCCGACCCCGGCGAGGCGACGCGCATCACCGACCAGGTGCTGATCGCGGGCGGTGAGGATTTCAATGTCGAGTTTCTTGTCGGCGCCGCCTGGCAGAACCGGGTCTTCCTGTCGGAAGCCGGCCAGGGCGCGATGCCGGCGGCCGTGCGCCTGCGCTACGACCTGCCGCCGCTGGGGGCGATGGAGCATGTGCTTTTGACCCCGGAGGCGCAGCCATGAGCCGGCCGGTCCTCGACAGTCATCGCGAGCGCGGCGCCTCGCTGGTTTCGGCCTTGCTGCTGGTGGCGGTGATGGCGAGCCTCGCCATGGCGCTGGCCGGCGATCTGCGCTTTGCCATGCGGCGCTCTGCCAATATGGATGTGCGCGACCAGGCCTACTGGTATGCGATCGGCGCGCGCGAGTTCACCGAAGGCCTGATCGCCCGGGCGATGGACGATCCCCGCCGGGCCCTGCGGCCGGATGCCGACTGGCTGAACGGACCGCGTACTTTCCCGATCGAGCAGGGAGCCCTGACCGGCCGGGTGCGCGACGGAAACAACTGCTTCAACCTCAACAGCCTGGCACCGGCCGGTGCGTCGGGCGACCGGCAGGCCGATACTGCCCGGATCCAGCGTTTCGAGCAGCTGATGCGCGCCGTCGAGATCCCGGCCGCCCGCGCCGTGCGGATCGCCGCGCAGGCCGCCGACTGGATCGACAGCGATATGCGGCCGGTTGCTTCGGGTGGCGAGGACGAGCTTTATCCGGGCTATCGCACCGCCAATGCGCCGATGGCTGAACGGGCCGAACTGCTGGCGCTGGAGGCGATGACACCGGATATCTACGAGCGCCTGCGGCCGCTGGTCTGTGTGCGCCCGACCGGTGAGGCGCTGGCGCTCAATATCAACACACTGACCGCCGCGCAGTGGCCGCTGCTCGCTGTGGCCTTCGATGGCGGGCTGTCGCGTTCGGCCATCGAGGGCCTGCTTTTGAACCGGCCGGCCTCGGGCTTCGAGACTGAAGAGGCGTTCTGGGCGCTCGATGCCGTGCGCGAGCTCGATCCGGACGCCACGGTGCGCGAACGCGTCGGCATCGAGACCCGCTATTTCGAGATCGAGATCCATGTCGCCCATGCCGGACAGCGCTTTGCGCTGAACGCGCTTGTGCAGAGTCTGGGAGGCGGGCAGGTGCGCCGTCTCTCGCAGAATTACGGAAGCGTTTCATGAGCCAGGACCTGATCCTCAGGCTGGACGGGCAGGACAGGCTGCACTGGTCCATCATCGACCGCGCCGGCCAGGTGCGCCGCGCGTCCGGTGCCGCCGGACCCGGCGAGCCGCTGGACCTGCCGGACATACACGGCGTCAGCCGGACTTTGATCCTGGTGCCGTCGGAAGATGTCTTTCTCGGCCTGATCGATCTGCCCGCGCGCGGTGAGCGCGAGGCCCGCCAGGCGGCGCCCTTCATGATCGAGGAGGCGCTGGCCTCCTCGCTCGCCTCGACCGAGATCGTGCCCGGTGCCCGCACCGAGGACGGCCGCCGCTGGGTGATGGCGGCCGACCGCGACCGTGTCGCCCATTGGGCGGAACGGATCGGCGAGGCGATCGTGCGCCCGGCCTGGGTGATGCCCGATTGTATCGCTGCCGCCGAGCGCGATGTCGCGTTGACCCTGTTCGATCGCGGCGACAGCATTCTCTGGCTTTACGGCGCCGGCACCCGCAAGCCCGGCGAGGCGGCGGGCGGTGCGATGGATCCCAAGCTCTTCGGTCCGGTGATCGGTCCGCTGGTCGAGGGCACGGGCGGCGGCACAGTCGCCGTCTCGGCTTCGCTCGGCCTGGCCGGCGAGAACTTCCGACAGGTGCCGCGCGGCGATCTCGACCTCAAGGCCAGTGCCCTGCCGGCCGAATTCATTGCTGCGCTGCCGCCGCTGCTCGGCGAGCGGCTGAAGGCGACGGTCGACTGGCACAGCCTGCTGGGACCGATCCGCAGACCGGTCATGCTGGCGGCGGGTCTGCTGGTGGCTTTCTGTGCGCTGATGGCGGGCGAGGGCGTCTATTACCGCCTGCAGGCCGAGCGCTTCGACGCGGCCAGCATCGCCGAATTCCGCGCCGCGGTGCCGGACGTGACCCGGCGGGTCATTCCGGCCGAGGCCGAGCGCCTGCTGGCGGCGCGCCTGTCCGGTCTCGGCGGCGGGGAGACCTCGTCCTACCTGCAGCTGATGGCGGCACTGGGCGAGCTGACGTCGGGCAATGAGCGGGTGCGGATCGATCATGTCCGGTTCGACCAGGCCCGGTCCGAACTGTCCGTCTCGGCGATCTATACCGACTTTGCCGATTTCGATGCGCTCAATACCCGCGCGGGCACGCTGGGTATTGTGCTGGAGGATGGCGGCGCGCGCGAGAGCGGCCAGGCCATCCAGGGCGAGTTTACGGTGAGGCTGCGATGAATGCTGTGACCCGCATGTTCGAACAGGTCTGGGGCGGCCGCAGCCTGCGCGAGCAGGTGCTGCTCGGGGTCGCCGGCGGCCTGGTCCTGGCGCTGGCAGTCAGTGTGCTGGTCGTGCAGCCGCTGATCGGCTTCAACGATCGCGCCCGTGACGACTACGCCGCGGCGATGCGGCTCTACCGCTCGATCCAGGACGATGCCCGCACCTATCGCCTGCTGGCAGCGGAAGCGCGCGAAGAGACCGATACCGGCCGCTCGCTGCGGGCTGTGGCCGGTGCGACGGCCCTGCGCCACGAAATTTCCCTGGCGCGCATGGTGCCGGCAGATGATGGCTCGCTGACCGTGAATATCGACCGCGCCGACAGCCGCGCCGTGATGGCCTGGCTTGTCGAGCTGGAGACCGGCTTCGGCATCCAGGTGGCCTCCTCCACCATGGACCGGGCGGGCGAAGGTGTTGTCGAGGCGTCCTTTGTGTTGCGCCGTCAGGGAGGCGGCCGATGATCGGGCGCATTCTCCTTGTTCTCGTCCTGCTGGCGGTCTGGCTGGTCGTGCTCATGCCGCTGAAGGCCGTGGCGATTGCCGCCGGTGGCGCCGCGCAGCTGGGTTATGATGATGTGTTCGGCACGGTCTGGAGCGGGCGCGTCTATGGTCTGCGTCTCGGCGGTGACCGCGTGCGCGAGACGGCCGTGTCGGTGTCGCCGCTGGGGCTTCTTACCGGACGTGTGGCGGTGGACTGGCGCGTAGCGGACAGTGGTCTGTCCGGCGATGGCCACGCGACTATCGCGCCAGGCCGGGTGCAACTGGAAAACGTGTCGCTGACGGTTCCGCTGGGCCGTCTGGCGGAGACGGGCCGCACAGGGCTCGACCCCCGTGCGCCGGTCTTCGTCCGTATCGCCCAGCTTGGTCTGACCGACGGGCGCTGCGAAAGCGCTACCGGTTCGGCGCGGTCGGATGCGCTGGCGGCGCTCGCTGCGCCCTATGATATCGACGCGCCGGCACTGGACGGCATGCTCGCCTGCAATGGCGACGATCTCGAACTCGTCTTTTCCGGCCGGAGTGCCGACATGACGGTCGAGGGGAGCGCCCGGCTTCGCCTTGAGGGCTATGACTGGCAGGTCTCGGTCGATACGGTACGTCCGGAGCTGGCCGAAGCGCTGGCGCTGGCCGGTTTCGAGGCTGAAGGCGAAACCTGGCAGGCGCAGGGACGGGGAGTGTATGGTGCGAACCGCTGACGGACTTCTTCTTGCGGCCGGGCTGGCCCTCTCCGCCTGCACGGCGACGGCCGGTAGCGCCTCGACGCAACTGCCGCGGCCGCCGGCGCTGAGCCAGGCGCGGCCCGACCCGGCTCCGGCAGCGGCCGTTGAAACGGCCGGCGCGCTGCCGCCGCAGACGCTGGAAGCCGGTGCCTGTGCCACGTTTTTCTGGACCGCCGATCCGGCGCATCGCTTTGTCGCCTTCGAAAACGAGACCGAGGGCTTTGCCCGCGTCTTCGCCAACGGTGCCGAGCATGGCTTCTACACGCCGCCACGCGAGGCGCCCTATGTGGCGGGCGAGACCTATCGCCGCGATTATGTCGATCCGGCCCGCGGGCTCGATATCCGCCTCACCGGCCGGGTCGGCGAGCCTCTGCCGACCGGCCAGCGTATCGAGCGTGTGGTGATGCGGGTGCTGCAGCCGAACGGCCAGACGCGCGTCGTGCCGCTGATCGGGCATTATGCCTGCCGGACGGTGGCGGAGGGGTGAGGGCGGTCGCTTCCCTTGTCATCCCGGCCGGATGGCCCGCGAAAGCGGGCCGCAGAGCCGGGACCCGTACGCTCCCTGTCGGCCGGAAGCAGGTTCGATATTGAAGGCAGCCCGGTGAGCACCGGGATTATGGGTCCCGGATCTCCGCCCGGCTCAAGGCCGGGCATGCGTCCGGAATGACAATGTTTAAAGTCAGCTGTCTCACAGCACCGGATAAAGCCCCGGCCCGTAGGCGCGGTAGATCCAGCCTGCGGCAATCCCGACTGCCAGCCAGGGGCCGAAGGCAAAGGCCTCGTCGCGTCGCGGCAGGCGGCGCTGCACGACGGCCTTGCCAAGCACGAACAGGAGCGCGCTGCCCGTGCCCACGAGCACCATCGACGGCAGCAGCCAGCCACCGCACCATGCCCCGCCGGCCGCGATCAGCTTGGCATCGCCGCGACCGAGCCCGTTGCGGCCGGTGATACGGCGGAAGAGAATCTCGACCGCAACGAAGGCCAGATAGCCGGCCGCGGCCCCGATCAGTGACGCCCAGGGCGTCGAGAACACGAAGGCGTTGAGTGCCAGGCCGGCTGCAATCAGCGGCAATGTCATTGCGTCGGGCAGGCGGTATGTACGAAAGTCGATCCAGAACAGGGCGCTAAGCGCAATGATGAGAATCAGGGTTGCGGCGTGGGTGAGAAACATGCTGCTCCTGTCACAAAAGTGTCATGCGACTGCGCCACAAGGGCGGGGCGTACAAGGGGTGTTTTCAAGATGACAGACGCCGTGCCGGCGCTCAAAGCCGAAAATGTCCGTATGACATTCGGCGAGACCCGAGCGCTCGACGATGTCAGCCTTGCGGTTGAACCAGGTGAGATGGTGGCCCTGATCGGGCCGTCCGGATCGGGCAAATCCACCCTCCTGCGCGTGGCTGCCGCGCTGCAGCCGGCGGACAACACGTCCGGGCCGGTCGCTGTGCTGGGTCACACAATGCAGTCGCGCGGCAGGATCGCCTCGCGGGTGCGGAAGAACCGTGCGCGGCTGGGCTTCATCTTCCAGCAGTTCAATCTCGTGGGGCGTCTGTCGCTGTTCGGCAATGTCATGCTGGGCGCGCTGGGGCGTCTGCCGGTCTGGCGCGGCGCACTGGGAATGTTCCCCAATTCGGTGAAGCAGGCCGCCATGGACGCGCTGGAACGCGTCGGCATGGAAGAGTTTGCGGCCCGGCGGGCCTCCAACCTGTCCGGTGGCCAGCAGCAGCGCGGCGCGATTGCCCGCGCACTGGTGCAGGGTGCCGAGGTGCTGTTTGCCGACGAGCCGATTGCTTCGCTCGACCCGGTCTCCGCGCGCAAGGTGATGGAATTGCTGCGCGAGCTGAACCAGAGCGACGGCCTGACGGTCGTCGTGACGCTCCACCAGGTCGACTATGCCCAGCGTTATTGCGACCGCACAGTTGCGCTCAACAAGGGCCGGATTGTCTATGACGGTCCGTCCAATGGCCTCGATCGGGAAAAGCTGATCGAGATCTACGGTCCCGAGTTTGAAACCGCCTTCTATGGAGGCGAGGAATGATCCGCGCGCTCTGTCAGATCCTCGTCCGGATCACGCTTGTCAGCCTTGTTCTGGGCCTGTCGGCCTGTTCCGCTCCGCAGGCCGGACCGGATGCAGCGTCCGGTGCCGACCCGGAAAGCGGCGAACGGCGCACGCTGAATTTCGGCATCATCGCCACGGAAAGCTCGTCCAACCTGGAATCCAACTGGCGCCCCTTCATCGCCGCGATGGAGGAGTGGACCGGCTATGATGTCGAGCCCTTCTACGCGTCCGACTATGCCGGGATGATCCAGGCCATGCGCTATGGCTCGATCCAGGTGGCGTGGTTCTCCAACTTCTCCGGCCTGCAAGCCGTGCGCCTGGGCGGCGGCCAGGTGTTTGCCAAGGCGACCTATCCGGACGGATCGGAAGGCTATAACTCGGTGCTCATCGTGCCGGTCGACAGTCCGATCCAGTCCGTCGAGGACGTGCTGGCCTGTGACAGATCGATCGATTTCGGCATGGGCGACCCGAACTCCACTTCGGGCTATCTCGTCCCGTCGGCCTTCATCTTCGCGCCGCGCGGTATTGATCCGGGCGAGTGCTTCAACTCGGTGCGCAACGCCAATCACGAAGCCAATGCGCTCGCCGTGGCGAACGGTCTGGTCGATGTGGCGACCAACAATACGACCAATATGACGCTGCTGGCGCGGACGCGTCCGGATATCGCCAGCCGTATCCGCGTCGTGTGGACCTCGCCGGCGATCCAGACCGACCCGATCATCTGGCGTGCGGACCTGGACGAGGAAGCCAAGCAGCGCCTGCAATACTTCTTCATGAATTACGGCCGCATGGGCACGCCGGAAGAAATCGCCGCGGCGCGCGATGTGCTGAACCCGCTGTATTTCGGTCTCTTCCTGCCGTCCTCGAATGCCCATCTCGATCCCATCGTCCAGCTGGAGATCGTGCGCGACCTGACCGAAGCACGGAACGATCCGGACCTGACCGAGGCGGAACGCGAAGTACGGGTGGCCGAGCTTGAACAGCGCCTTGCCGAAGTCGAGGCCGGCAATACCGGTCTGATCAGCCAGGCGAGCGCTGTGGAAGGTCTCGCGGCGGCCGGCCCGGCCGAGGCGGCTGCCGGCTCGCAGATCAACTGGATGGCTTCCGGCGTGATACTGGTGCTCGTAGTGGTGCTGCTGACCCTCCTTCTGTGGGCCTCGGCACCGCGCGGCCCCGGCCCGCGCGTGCCGCTGACCGAACGGGTTGCCAATGCCGTGATCGCGGCCGGTGTGGTGATCATCCTCGTCTGGAGCTTCGACAGCGCCGACATGGACCGGTCCTACCTGCTGGTCGAGAACGCCGGCGATATGGGCGAGTTCATTGCCGGCTTCTTCCCGGAAGACCTTTCGCCGGCCTCCCGCGCCAGCTACTGGCAGAACCTGACCCATGGTTTCGGCGAAGCCGTGCCGCAGATGATCATCACCGTCCAGATTGCGATCTGGGGCACGTTCATTGCCGTGCTGGCTGCGATCCCGTTCGGCCTGCTCTCGGCCCGCAATGTCGCGCCGGCCTGGATTGTCCAGCCTGTGCGCCGCCTGATGGACGTGTTCCGATCGATCAACGAGCTGATCATCGCATTGGTCTTCATCGCCGCGGTGGGCCTGGGGCCGCTTGCGGGTGTGATGGCGCTTGCCGTGCACACCACGGGCGTGCTCGCAAAACTGTTCTCGGAGGCCGTCGAGGCGGTGGACGACGGTCCGGTCGAGGGCGTGCGCGCCACCGGTGCCGTGCCGCTGCACGAGGTGATCTGGGCGGTCATTCCCCAGGTCGCGCCGCTCTGGACCTCGTTCGGCCTCTACCGGTTCGAGTCCAATGCGCGGTCGGCGACCGTGCTGGGCCTGATCGGCGCCGGCGGTATCGGCCAGATCCTGTTCGAAGCCGTCCGTGCCTTCGACTACCAGCGCACCGCCGCCATCGTCATTGTCATCGTCATCGCCGTCAGCGCCATCGACCTCTTGTCGCAATTGCTGCGCAAGCGCCTGGTCTAGCCGGACGGTGCCTGCTCATCGGATAGGACTTGGTTTCGTCCCAATTCGGCGCTAGGCGAAACCGCGAAAAGCCAACCACGGGGGAACCCCACCCATGTCAGCGTTCAACAAACTCACCGCGGCGCTCCTGGCGGCCGCTGTCGGCACCGCCGGCGCCTATGCCATCCAGCAGCGCGAGCAGATCCGCATTGTCGGTTCCTCGACGGTCTTTCCATTCTCCACGGCGGTGGCCGAGAGCTTCGGCGCCAAGACCCAGTTCTCGACGCCGGTCGTTGAATCGACCGGTTCGGGTGGTGGTTTCCGCCTGTTCTGCGCCGGTGTCGGCGCCGAGCATCCGGACATCGTGAATTCGTCGCGCCGCATGCATGCCTCCGAATTCGAGCGCTGCCAGAACAATGGCGTACGCGAGATCACCGAGGTGCGGATCGGCTATGACGGTATCGTCATGGGGTCTGCCAGCGAAGCGGCGGAAGAACTCGACCTGACGCTGACCCAGCTCTGGCTGGCGCTGGCGGCTGAAGTGCCGGCCGACGACACGTGCTCGTCCTTTGTCGCCAATCCGAACGAGCGCTGGTCGGACATCGATCCGTCCCTGCCGCGTCAGCGGATCGAGGTGTTCGGTCCGCCGCCGACCTCGGGTACGCGCGACGCCTTCGTCGAACTGGCCATGCAGGCCGGCGCCGCTGGCATCGACTGCATGTCGGACCTCGCCGATGCCGATCACGACCGCTTTGAAACCATTGCCGGCCGTATCCGCGAAGACGGCCGCTGGATCGATGCGGGCGAGAATGACAACGCCATCGTCCAGACGCTGGTCAACACGCCCGACGCGTTCGGCGTGTTCGGCTATTCCTTCCTCGACCAGAATTACGACCGTCTCTACGGTGTGACGATTGACGGCGTGGCGCCGGAATTCGACGCGATCTCCGACGGCAGCTATCCGGTTTCCCGCTCGCTCTTCTTCTATGTGAAGAACCAGCACGCGGCGATCGTGCCAGGCCTGGCCGACTATGTCGCCGAGTTCACCTCGGATGCGGCCTGGGGCGAGTTCGGCTATCTGACCGATCGCGGCCTGATCCCGCTCGCGGATGCTGACCGTGATGCGATCGCCAACCAGGCGCAGTCGCTGGAAGCGATGACGCAAGCGCCGGAATAGGGGCGGTCAGCCTCATGCGTGACGATTTGAACCCCGGGGCATGCCCCGGGGTTTTTCGTGAAGCTGACGAAAACCGTACGAAGCTTTAACTGGACCCTTCCGGCGCGGCATCCTGTTCTCCTGCCAAAGAAGAACAGGGGATACGGATGAACTGGACCACATTGATGGCGGGGTGTGCCGCGCTGGCGCTGGCCGGCTGTGCCGTGTCGCGGCCGGAAGCCGTGTCGCCGCCGGCTGCCGCCAGGCCTGCCGCCGATCTGTCCGGCATGACCGCAGCGGCGCTGGCGCAGGAGATACGGCAGGGCCGGATCACGGCGGTTGAGGCCACGCAGTACTATCTGGACCGTATTGCGGCGCACGACCGCAGCGGCGCGCAGCTGCAATCGGTTATTGCGCTTGACCCGACGGCCCTGGAGCAGGCCGCGCGCCTGGACGCGCTGGCGGCCCAGGGGCGTTTTGCCGGCGCGCTGCACGGCATACCTGTCCTGGTGAAGGATACGATCGACGTAGAGGGGGTGGCGACCACGGCCGGCTCTCTGGCATTGACCGGCAATGTGGCCGCCGAAGATGCCCGGATCGTCGCCCGCCTGCGTGCCGAAGGTGCGGTGATCCTCGGCAAGACCAATCTTTCGGAATGGTCGAACTTTCGCGCCGGCGGCATGCCGGCCGGGTGGAGTGCCGTCGGCGGACAGACGCAAAACCCGTTCAGTGCCGATCACTCGCCTTGCGGCTCGTCATCGGGGTCTGCGGTGGCCGTGGCTGCGGGCTTTGCGCCATTGTCTCTGGGAGCGGAGACCAGCGCGTCGCTGATCTGCCCCGGAGCGGTGAACGGTATTGTCGCTTTCAAACCGACGGTGGGGTTCCTGCCGCAGGACGGGATGGTGCTGGTGTCCAGCAGCCAGGATACGGCGGGACCGATGGCGCAGAGCGTTGCCGATATCGCGCTGGCGATGGACGCGATGACAGGCGATGACCCCGAAGACGGCTTCGTTGCCGCGCTGAATGCCGATCTCACGGGACTGCGCATCGGCGTGTTCCGCTGGGCCGAGGGTGGTCACCCCGGCGTGTCGGCAGCCTTCGACTCGGCTGTCGGCCTGCTGGAAACGGCCGGTGCCACGCTGGTCGAGATTGATCATTTCGAGCCGGACCCGGCGATGTGGCAACACGGCGAGATCATTCTGATGAGCGAGCTGGCGGCCAATCTGGACACCTATCTGGCCGGTACGCCCGAAACCGTTGAGGTGCGCTCGCTGGCGGACCTGCTGGCTTTCAACGCATCCGAACCGCGCGAGGAGACTGCACGCTTCGGCCAGACAATTCTGGAGCGTGCCGCTGAGGCTCCCGGCGTGGACACGACGGAACACCGCGACCGCGTCGCCGCCGTCCGAACCGCAGCGCGCGAGCACGGAATCGACCGGCTTCTGGAGGAGCATGGCGTGGATGTGCTGGTCATGCCGGCCGCTCCGCCGGCTGCGCCGTTGCAGCGGGATCCGGAAACCCAGGCTCTGCGCCGCAATGTCGGCGCGACCTGGTTGCCGGCGATGGCCGGATATCCGATGATCACAGTGCCGATGGGTGCTACGGACGGGCTGCCGCTGGGCCTGGGCATTCTGGCCGGTGGTGGCGATGACAGCGTCGTCATCCGCGTCGGCTATGCCCTCGAGCAGCTGGGGCCTGAACCGCTGCGGCCAGTCCTTGAAGAATAGGGAGAGGCGGTCCGGAAGGGCCGCCGCTACCTCAGTACAGCGACTTCTGGCGTCGCAGGCGGCGCCAGAAGCGGCGGCGTTCCGGCTTGGGGTGCGGCGTGAGGTTCTCGACGAAGTCGATGGCACACTGTTTCCAGGAGTGCTTTTCGGCGTGGGCCCGGGGCGCGGCACGGTCGATCTCCAGACAGTCCAGGCAGGCCTGGCGCAGATCGTCATTGATGAAGCCGCCACCGGAGCCGGGGATGATGTCCTTGGGGCCGTGGGCCGGGAAAGCCGCAACCGGTGTGCCGCAGGCCATGGCTTCGAGATTCACAAGCCCGAACGTGTCGGTCCAGGACGGGAAGACGAAGACGTCGGCATCGGCGAAATAGCGCGCCAGTTCGTCACCGAACTTCGGACCCGGGAAGACGGCGCCGGGGAATTTCTGCTTCAGCTCTTCGCGCTGCGGGCCGTCGCCGACGACGACCTTGGTGCCCGGCAGATCGAGCTTGAGGAAAGTCTCGATATTCTTCTCGACCGCGATCCGGCCGACATTCACCCAGATCGGACGCTCCAGGCCTTCATAGACGTCCTCGCCGTTCACGCGGCGCTTGTCCGGGTTGAACAGCTCGATATCGACGCCGCGCGCCCAGGCCGTGAGATTCTTGAAGCCGCGTGCCGCCAGATCGTCGCGCATCGATGGCGTCGTCACCATGATGCGGCCCGATGCGTTGTGGAACCAGCGCATGAAGGCATAGCCCGCCGAGAGCGGAATGAAGGGGAAGCGGGCGTGGACGTATTCCGGAAATTTCGTGTGATAACTGGTGGTGAAGGGCAGGCCCCACTTCTTGCAGATGCCCCGCGCCGCCTGGCCCAGCGGGCCTTCGGTCGCGATATGGATCGCTTCCGGCTCGAACTCCTTGAAGCGCCGGGCGATGTCGCCGCGCGCATTGATGGCGAGCTGGATCTCCGGATAGGTGGGCAGCGGGAAGGTCTTGTAGCCGAGGCCCGGGTGGATCACCTCGATCTGGTGGCCCATGGCGCGGCATTCATCGACCGTGCGCGACAGGGTACGCACGACGCCGTTCATCTGCGGTTCCCAGGCATCGGTGACCAGCATGATCCGCTGGGGGCGTTCTTCGGTATCGTCCGCCGTGGTCTGCAGCTGCGTGCCGGTCTGGGCGGTTTCGTCTTCGAGGGGCTGGCTGTTGTCGGTCATCTCGATCCGTTTTCCGGGCCGCTTTCGGGCCGATAGTGTGGCCGGTTCAACCGGGGTCCCGCCGCGTTTAGCGGAACCGGTCCGGCATGTCAGCCATTAGCATACTGGCGAAAGCGCTGGCTTGAAGGAAAGAAAGCGGTTATCCGCCGCGCGGACTGCGTCCGTTGGGCGCCCCGCTGCGCAAAATACCCTGCCGCTGCACGTCGGGATGCGGACAGAAAATTGTCTGCATGCGGGGCGCGAACCAAGATCACGCAATGTTTGGGCGAAGTTACGGGCCCTTCGGTGTTTCGCGGTTATAAATTAGCCGCATGTGAACACAAATGACCCGCACACTTGTCTTGCCCTGACGAAAAGACCGGACCATTGTCCGGGCCGTTCACTTGCTGGAGTGGGAGTTTCAGTCATGAATGTCCAGACCCGTGAAGCGCTGCGCTGGGATGATTTGGATTCGGTGAAGTTCGCCGACGAGAGCGCTGCCGTGAAGCGTCTCGCGGATGAGACGGGCCTGGATGCAGGCGCTCGCAAGCGCGTTCATGACGGTGCTATCGAGCTGGTGAAGACGGCGCGTGCGACCACGCGTTCGCGCGGCCTGATGGACAGCTTCCTGCAGGAATTCGGCCTGTCCAACAAGGAAGGGCTCGCCCTGATGTGCCTGGCCGAGGCACTGCTGCGTGTCCCGGATGCGCCGACTGCCGACCGCTTGATCGCGGAAAAGATTTCCGGTGGCGCCTGGGCCGAGCATATGGGCCGGTCCGAGAACTGGCTGGTCAATGCGTCCACGCTGGGCCTGATGCTGACCGGTTCGATCATCGATGTCGATCCGGATGCGCGCCAGAACCCCGGCGACTACTGGCGCAAGATGACGGCGCGCCTGGGCGAGCCGGTGATCCGGGCGGCGGTGTTCCGCGCCATGGGGATCATGGGCGAGCAATTCGTTCTGGGCCGCAGCATCTCCGAAGGCATCAAGCGGGCGAAGAAGGGCGAGGGTGCCCTGTGCTCCTTCGACATGCTGGGCGAGGGCGCCCGCACCGCGGCTGACGCCGAGCGCTATCACAAGCGCTATCTCGAGGCGATCGATGCGGTCGGCAAGGTGCGCGGCGACAAGCCGGTCGAGCTGGAACACGGCGTGTCCGTGAAGCTCTCGGCACTGCACCCGAAATACCTGGCGGTGAAGGAAGAGCGGGTGATGGCCGAGCTCTATCCGAAACTGCTCGAACAGGCCAAGCTGGCCAAATCCTACGATATCGGCTTCTGCCTCGACGCCGAGGAAGCGGATCGTCTGGTCATCTCGCTGAAACTGCTTGAGCGGCTGGCACGCGAGCCGGACCTGGCCGGCTGGCAGGGGCTGGGCCTGGCGGTACAAGCTTACCAGAAGCGCGCACGATTCGTGATCGAGCGCCTGATCGAGCTGGGCCGCGAAACCGAGCGCCGCTTCCTGGTGCGCCTGGTGAAGGGCGCCTACTGGGATACCGAGATCAAGGTCTCCCACCAGATGGGCTGGCCGGACTTCCCGGTCTGGACCACCAAGCCGGCGACCGATCTGAACTATCTCGCCTGCGCACGGGTCATGCTGACCGCGCCGGACCAGATCTACTCCCAGTTCGCCACCCACAACGCCCACTCGCTGTGCGCTGTCCGGGAAATGGCGCAGCAGGCCGGTGTGGAGCATTACGAGTTCCAGCGCCTGCACGGCATGGGCGATGCGCTCTATGCCGCTGCTGCCAAGCTTCACGAGGCGCGTCCGGTGCGCATCTATGCGCCGGTCGGCAGCCACGAGGACCTGCTGCCCTATCTCGTGCGCCGCCTGCTGGAGAACGGGGCCAACACGTCCTTCGTGCATTCCTTCCTCGATCCGGAAGTCCCGGTCGAAGACGTGGCGCGCGGTCCGTTCCGCGATGCCGAGACGATCGACCGTCATGCCCGCATCCCGCTGCCCGGCGATCTGTACGGCGAGGAGCGTGCGAACTCGAAGGGGCTGGACCTGGCCCAGGCGCGTGTGCGCGCCAGCCTGGCGAAAGCCTTTCGCGATTTCGAGACGGCCGAACCGATCACGGCCGCGCCATTGGTCAATGGCAAGCTGCTCGACGGCGCTGCTCACCATATCATGTCACCGGTGGATTCCGGCGAGTATGTGGGGACGGCGGTCGATGCGTCGGTCGACGATGTGAATGCCGCCTTTGAAATCGCCATCGCGGCCCAGCCGGCCTGGGATGCGCGCGGCGGCAAGGCGCGCGGCGCAATCCTGCGTGCCATGGGCGATGCGCTGGAAGCGGACATGGAACGCCTGATCGTTCTGATGGCGCGCGAGGCCGGCAAGACGCTCAATGACGGTATTGCCGAAGTCCGCGAGGCGGTCGATTTCTGCCGCTACTACGCGGCCCAGGCCGAGCGCGAGTTCGATTCGGATGTGCGCCTGCCAGGACCGGCCGGCGAGACGAACCATCTGGGCCTGAAGGGCCGGGGCGTCTTTGTCTGCATCAGCCCGTGGAATTTCCCGCTGGCAATCTTCACCGGCCAGGTCGCAGCGGCTCTGGCCGCGGGCAATGCCGTTATTGCCAAGCCGGCCGAACAGACCCCGCTGGTGGCGTTCGAGGCCGTGCGCCTGTTCCAGAAGGCGGGCCTGCCGGCCAGCGTGCTGCACTTCCTGCCCGGCACGGGCGAGATCATCGGTGCGGCGCTGACCAATGATCCGCGCACCCAGGGCGTGGCCTTCACGGGCTCGACAGAAGTGGCGCGCGCGATCAACCGCTCGCTGGCCGCGCGGGAGACCGCGATCGCACCGCTGATCGCGGAGACCGGCGGCCTGAACGGCATGTTCGTGGATACCACGGCCCTGCGCGAGCAGGTCGTCGACGATGCCATCATGTCGGCCTTCGGATCGGCCGGTCAGCGCTGTTCGGCGCTGCGCATCATCTTTGTGCCGGAAGATACGGCGGACGAGCTGATCGAGTCGCTGGCCGGTGCGATGGACGAGCTGCAGCTGGGCGACCCGATGGACCCCGCAACCGATGTCGGCCCGGTGATCGACAATGAACAGCGCGAACTCCTGCTGCGCCATATGGAGCGCATGGAAGCGGCGGCGAAGGTGATCAAGAAGATCGACGATGTGGAGCTTTCCGAGCGCGGCTTTTTCTTCGGGCCCGCCCTGGTCGAACTGCCCTCGCTAGACATGCTGGACCGCGAAGTGTTCGGCCCGATTCTGCACGTGGTGCGCTACAAGCGCCGTGATGTCGGTGCCATCGCACGCGAGCTGGCGGCGAAGGGTTACGGCCTCACCCTGGGCATCCATTCGCGCCTGGCATCTTTCCACAGGCAAATTCAGTCCATCGTTCCGGCGGGCAATGTCTATGTGAACCGGAACATGGTCGGCGCCGTTGTGGGCGTTCAGCCCTTCGGCGGGGAAGGCCTGTCAGGCACGGGTCCCAAGGCCGGCGGCCCGCACTATCTGCACCGGTTTGCCGGCGAGCGGACGGTCACGATCAACATCGCTGCCCAGGGCGGCGACCCGGAACTGCTGAACCTGTCCTGATCGCCCGTATTAACGGGATTTAACCCTGTTGCGGGGCCCTCTCATCCGGTTTAATCGGGTGTGACGGGCCCCGCTGCGCATTCAGGATTTGTTAACCAAAAAATCCGCCCGCGGACCATTCTGGGCGTTGACCAGCCCGTCGCGTTGATCCACTATATGTTGGGTCGGCTGGACACAGCGACACACTATACAGAGTTTCTTTTGACCTTTCGGGTTCGTTCGCTGCGCGGCGCTGTCTACCGCGCGACAGGACTTTTTTGCCTCGGGCTTGGGGAGTAATGCCATCATGTCGCCACTGGATACGGCCACAAATCGCCAGATGGAAACCGATGTTGCCAAGACGCGTCCGGCGCGCCGCGGCAAGCCCAAATCCTCGGCCGGCGCACATCTGCGTCTGGTTGAAAGCGTCAAGATCGACCGGTCGCGCGATGCGCTGCTGACCGAGTTCGGCAAGAAGACGCTGGAAGACCGCTACCTGCTGCCGGGTGAGTCCTATCAGGACATGTTTGCGCGCGTCGCGACGGCCTATGCCGATGATGGCGAGCACGCCCAGCGTCTTTATGACTATATCTCGCGCCTGTGGTTCATGCCGGCGACGCCGGTCCTGTCCAATGGCGGCGCCGATCGCGGCCTGCCGATCTCCTGCTTCCTGAATTCCGTCGGGGATTCGCTCGACGAGATCGTCGGCACCTGGACCGAGAATGTCTGGCTCGCTTCCAATGGCGGCGGTATCGGCACCTATTGGGGCAGCGTGCGTTCGATCGGTGAGAAGATCGGCAAGAACGGCCAGACCTCGGGCATCATTCCCTTCATCCGCGTGATGGACAGCCTGACCCTGGCGATTTCCCAGGGCTCGCTGCGCCGCGGTTCGGCGGCTGTCTATCTCGACGTCCACCATCCGGAAATCGAGGAATTCCTCGAGATCCGCAAGCCGTCGGGCGACTTCAACCGCAAGTCCCTGAACCTGCACCACGGCCTCAACATTTCCGACGCCTTCATGAACGCCGTCGCCAATGACGAGGAGTTCGAGCTGAAGTCGCCGAAGTCGGGCGAAGTGGTGAAGACGGTCAATGCCCGCAAGCTGTGGCAGAAGATCATCGAGCTGCGCCTGCAGACCGGCGAGCCCTACATCATCTTCTCCGACACGGTGAACAACGCCCTGCCGGCGCACCAGCGCAAGCTGGGCCTGAAAGTGCGCCAGTCCAACCTGTGCGCCGAAATCATGCTGCCCACCGGTTTCGACCACAAGGGCAAGGAGCGTACGGCGGTGTGCTGCCTCTCCTCGCTCAATGCGGCGAAATATCTGGAGTGGAAGGACGATCCGGACTTCATCGAGGACATCTATCGCTTCCTCGACAATGTCCTGCAGGACTTTATCGACCGCGCGCCGGCCGAGATGGACCGCGCCGTCTATTCCGCGATCCAGGAGCGTTCGGTCGGTCTGGGCCTGATGGGCTTCCACACCTTCCTGCAGCAGATGAATGCGCCGTTCGAGTCCGCGATGGCCAAGTCGTGGAACATGAAGCTGTTCAAGCATATCCGCACGGCGGCCGATGCGGCCTCGGTGAAGCTGGCCGAAGAACGCGGCGCCTGCCCGGATGCCGAGGCGTCGGGTGTGAAGGCGCGCTTCTCGCACAAGCTGGCGATTGCGCCGACGGCGTCGATCTCGATCATCTGCGGCGGTGTCTCTGCCGGCATCGAGCCGATCCCGGCCAATGTATACACCCACAAGACGTTGTCCGGCTCGACCACGGTGAAGAGCCCGCAACTTGAGGCGCTGCTGGAGGAGAAGGGGCTGAACACGCCGGCGGTGTGGGCCTCGATCCTGGAACACGAGGGCTCCGTGCAGCATCTCAAGGAGCTGGACGAACACGAGAAGGCGCTGTTCCGCACGGCGTTCGAGATCGACCAGCGCTGGGTGATCGAGCATGCGGCCGATCGCACGCCCTTCGTCTGCCAGTCGCAGTCGCTCAACATCTTCCTGCCGGGCGATATCGATAAATGGGACCTGCACATGCTGCACTGGTCGGCCTGGGAGAAGGGCGTGAAGTCGCTCTACTACTGCCGCTCCAAATCGGTGCAGCGGGCGGCCTATGCCGGTTCCGAGAAAAAGTCGGAAACGGAAAAGTCGATGGAAGCCGCCGCGCCGACAGACTATGAAGAATGCCTCGCCTGCCAGTAGGCGAATACGAAATACCGGCCGGTCCTTCGAGGGGGAGAGACCGGCCCCGGAAAGGGGATGGCGCTTCGCTGTCCCCTTTCTCATTACATCCCTGCCGGTGTGTGCCCCCATTCGTCTCGTCAATGAACGCGCCTGCGATATTGCGCTGTGCCATGGTCTTGTGATGGACCGTCTGACGTGCGCGGTTTAACCTTTCCTCGCGTCTGGAGTGAATCGGCATGCGCTTCGCGCGCCGATTGCTAGTCTGGGCGCAGAGGGG
This sequence comes from Maricaulis virginensis, assembly GCF_027922185.1. NCBI lineage: Bacteria > Pseudomonadati > Pseudomonadota > Alphaproteobacteria > Maricaulales > Maricaulaceae > Maricaulis > Maricaulis virginensis. The sequence goes on from NZ_BSFE01000007.1 coordinate 33,895, forward strand.
ATGAATGATGAGACTGGGGCGGACAGCCGAGCTTGCAACAGCCGGCGCAATTGCGCTGGGCGGTATGGCCTATGTGCTCATCGAGCCGGGCGATGCCGCGAGCGAGTGGGCGTCCTCCTCCCGCATGATCCAGGACCAGTTCCGCGCCGAGGGCGAGGTCCGGCCGCTGTCGCCGGCGGCGGCCCGCGTTGCCCTGTCGGCGCTCTCCATGAATGACGATCCCTTCGGCGGCGTGCCGCTTGCCTCGCTGACACCGCAACAGGGCGCCCGCGTCGATCTGGGCGAAGCCGGCACGCTGGAAGTGGCGATTGTCGATCCGGCTGGCGACGGACGGGCACAGCGTCTCTTCTCGCCGCGCGGAGACGGGTACTCTCCGGTCGTGATCGATCGGGGCGAGCGCGAAGCCACGGTGGCGGTCAATTATGAGCGGCGCTTCGAGACCCAGGGGCAGGGCGAGGAGCTCGATGTCTCCTTTACGCCCAGAGCCGGCCTGAGCGTCGGTCCCGAAGGGTCAGCAGCCGGGGCCGGCGCGGAGGTGCGGGTCGGCCAGTATCTGCGCGGCGGCGAAGGCGAGCAGCCGCGCTGGTATGTCTTCGCCGGTGCCGACCGGCGCGCCCTGATGTACGACCCGTCCAAGGGGATCGATTTTTCCAACGCCATGCAGCTGGCGCAGCGGCAGGTCGTGGGCGATGCCCAGGCCGGTGTCGCGGTGCGGGTGGGCGAGGTGGACCTGTCGCTGGCCTATGTGCGCCGCGAGTACAAGCACGTCGCCGGCGTCACCAGTTTCGACGAGACCGAGGAGTTCGGCGCCGTCACGGTGAACTGGACCTGGTAGGGCGCTTGGGGCCGGACACAGCGCCGCACCCGGGTGAGCCAGGCATGGCGAATTGCAGGCGAATCGCGCACTCTCCACAGCCGCCTGTCGTCCGGAGCGCATCAAGCTGTAGACGTTTTGGAAAGGATAGGCACAATATCTTGTGTTCGATCCGAATCCGTTCCGCCCCATGGGAGCTGCGACCATGACCCTGTCTGCCGAGAAAGCGCCGACTCTTCTGAGCCCGAGCCTGACCTACAAGCCGTTCCGCTATCCGTGGGCCTATGATTTCTGGCAGCGTCAGCAGCAGGTTCACTGGATGCCGGAAGAGGTTCCGCTCGGCGAGGACTGCAAGGACTGGGCGACCAAGCTGACGGACAAGGAGCGCAATCTGCTCACGCAGATCTTCCGCTTCTTTACCCAGTCGGACGTCGAGGTCGGCGCCAACTACATGGAAAACTACATGCCGCTCTTCAAACCGGTTGAAGTGCGCATGATGCTGGCGGCCTTCTCCAACATGGAGACGATCCACATCGCGGCCTACGCGCTGCTGCTGGAAACCATCGGCATGCCGGACAGCGAATTCTCCGCTTTCATGGAATACCAGGAGATGGCGGCAAAGCATGACTATCTTGGCCAGTTCGGCTGCGAGACCGAGAAGGACATCCTCACCTCGATGGCCGTGTTCGGCGGTTTCACCGAGGGGCTGCAGCTGTTCGCCTCCTTCGCCATGCTGATGAACTTCCCGCGCTTCAACAAGATGAAGGGCATGGGGCAGATCGTTTCCTGGTCGGTGCGCGATGAATCGCTGCACTGCGAAGGCATGATGCGCCTCTTCCACACCTTCGCGGCCGAGACCGGCGCCCTGACCCAGGGCGTGAAGGACGACATTGCCGATTGCTGCAAGACGGTGGTGAAGCTGGAAGACAAGTTCATCGAGCTGGCCTTCGAGGCGGGCGAGGTGGAAGGCATGACGCCCGAGGATATCAAGCAGTACATCCGCTACATCGCCGACTGGCGCATGAAGCAGCTCAAACTGCCGACGATCTACGGCGTCAAGGAACACCCGATCCCGTGGCTGACGGAAATCCTCAACGGTGTCGAGCACGCCAACTTCTTCGAAGCCCGTGCCACCGAATACTCCAAGGGCGCCACCAAGGGCGCCTGGCATGGCGACAACGGCGTGTGGGAGATGTTCGACAAGATGAAGAAGAAGGAAGGCAGTGTCCCGGCGGAGTAGGGCACGCTCGCTCTCGCTTTCCGGGGTTCCATCGCTCGAGATCTCGACGTAAAGTTGCGCGTTCTGCGCTTTTGCGGAGGGATCCATGGGCACTCAAAGGCATGCGGCCCTCGCTGTTGCGGCCGTGGTCGCGGTCTCGCTCCTGGCGGGTGCGAGTCGGCGCGCGCCAGCCGGCGAGCCAGGTCATGCGCTGATCAAGATCGACATGAGCGCCGCGGACTGCGGAACTCATAACGCCGTTGGTCTGAGCATCGAGCGGCTCGTCGAGCTGCCGGCATCCGGGCCGCTCATTCTGGACGCCGGCCTCATGCAGGAAGGCTTCAACGTGCCGGCCGGGGGAGGGCTGCTCAATCCGCTCCTCGACGAGCTCAGGATTCTGATCCTGGCTGACTTTGTCACCATTGTGAGCGGCGAAGTTCCCGATGCACCTGCCATGCTCAGCCTGGTTCCGGGCGAGGGCGGCGAATGGCACGGTCAGATCTCGGCACAGCTGGGCGCGTCTGCCGGGGAATGGAAGATATCCAGCGCCGGCACAGAAGATGACCTTGTCACCAATCCCGAAAATTACTGGCGCTTCGATGTGCGGATCGACCAGCGGCCCTTCTGGCAGCGTTGGTTGCGGCTTGGCGGGGTTGATCACCATTCCAACGCCAATGCCGGGGGCGATGCGTGCCCGGAAATGAATAGCTGACCAATCAGTCCGCTTGCCAAGCCTGACGGCGGGGACTAGCTAGCGGTCATGCCGAAGTTCCGCACCCGTCGAAATTCAGACATCCCCTTTGTCATGGGCGTGCTCAATGTCACGCCTGACAGTTTTTCCGATGGCGGGCAGTGGATCGACCAGGATGCCGCGGTGCGCCGCGCCCTGGAAATGCTGAAGAACGGCGCCGATGTGATCGATATCGGTGGTGAGTCGACCCGGCCGGGCGCCGATCCGGTTCCCGAGGCCGAGGAGCTGCGCCGCGTTATTCCGGTCATCAAGGCGCTGCGCGACGAAACGGCGGCAAGGATCTCCGTCGACACGTTCAAGCCGGCCGTCGCGCGTGCCGCGATCGAGGCCGGTGCGGATATCTGGAATGACGTCATGGCGCTGCGCTATGAGGGCGCGGTGGAAACGGCGGCCGAACTGGGTGTGCCGGTGATCCTGATGCACATGTCCGGTACGCCGCAGGACATGCAGAAAAACCCGCAATACGACGATGTCGTCTCCGAGGTCTGCGACTTCCTGACCGAGCGCGCCGATATCGCCATGGCGGCCGGGGTGAGCGCGGACAGCATCTGGCTCGATCCGGGCATCGGTTTCGGCAAGTCACTGGATCACAATCTGGCGCTCATGCACGACCTCGATGAGGTGATCGGTCTGGGCTATCCGGTGCTGTTCGGCGCCTCTCGCAAGCGCTTCATCGCAGCGATCGATGAAGGCGCCGCTGAATTGGAACGGCTGGGCGGCTCGCTGGCCGCGGCCCTGCGCGCCGCGCAGGCCGGTGCGGCAATGGTGCGCGTGCACGATGTGCGCATGACGGTGCAGGCACTCAAGGTACAGGCCGCCATTCGCAAGGGGCGTTCTTGATGATGGCGCTGTTCGGTCCCTGGACCTTGCTCGTGCTCGGCGGAATCCTGGAAATGGTCTGGGCGCTGGGCTTCAAATATGTCGGCCGCGACGCGCCCTGGTGGCAGCAGGGCGGCGTCGTTCTGGCGCTGATCGGATCGATGACGCTGCTCTTCCTGGCAATGAAGCAATTGCCCGCCGGTACGGCCTATGCCGTGTGGACGGGGATCGGCGCGCTCGGCGTTGCAACGTTTGGCATCCTGGTCTTCAAGGAACCGGCGACGCTGGCCCGGATCGTCTTTCTGGCACTGATCCTGATCGGTATTATCGGGCTGAAGGCGACCAGCGGCTCCAGCGCCGGCTGACCGGCCTCAGCCGAACGGATCGTCGATCGACTTCGAGGGCGCGGTGAACCAGCGCGGGCCGTCCTCGGTCATGTAGAAATGGTCTTCCAGCCGGATGCCGAACTCGCCTGGCACGCAGATCATCGGCTCGTTCGAGAAACACATGCCGGGCGCCAGCGGTGTCGTGTCGCCACCGACAAGATAGGGTCCTTCATGGATATCCAGCCCGATCCCGTGGCCGGTGCGGTGCGGGATGCCGGGCAGGGCATAGCCCGGGCCCAGGCTGCGGCGTTCGGCCTCGGCGCGTGCGGCCGCATCGACATCGGCACAGGGTGTACCGATCCGGGCAGCGTCGAAGGCGGCCAGCTGGCAGGCCTTCTCGGCGTCCCAGATTTTGCGCTGCCGGTCCGTCGGCGTGCCGAAGACATAGGAGCGGGTGATGTCGGACTGATAGCCATGCATGGCGCAGCCGGTGTCGATCAGCACCATGTCGCCCTCATCCAGCGCTTTCGGCCGCGCTACCCCGTGCGGGAAGGCGGTGTCCGGTCCGAACAGCACGATGCAGAAGGTCGAGCCGCCGGGCGCACCGATCTTCTTGTGCGCGGCATGAATGAATTCGGTCACTTCGGCGGTCGAGATGCCCGGACGCAGGATGCGGGCGGCAGCCTTGTGGACCTCGATCGTTGCTGTCTTCGTCGCCTGCATCAGCGCCAGCTCGTCGGCATCCTTGCGGGCGCGGGCGCCCAGGACAATCCCGGCCGCATCCGCCGCCGGGCCAGTCCAGGCGTTGTTGAGGGCGTTGGCGGTGACCAACGGCGTGTCGGGTGACAGGGCGAGTGTCGCGTTCGCCCGGCCGAGCGATGCGACGAGGGCGTAGGGATCTTCATGCTCATCCCACACGGCCAGCGGCGCGTCGAGACGCAGATAGCTCTCCAGCGTGCCGGTCTCGAAAGCCGGGCCGACATAGGAAAGATCGCCTTCCGCGCCGACGAGGGCGCCGACCAGCCGCTCCGTCGCCGGCCAGCGCAGCCCGGTGTAGTAGGTGAGGTTGGAACCGGCATTCAGCCAGATCGCATCGATCCCGGCTTCCCGCATCCGCTCGCGCAATCCGTCCAGCCGGCGGCGGAAAGTCGCCTCGGGGATCGGCCTGCAATGCCCCAGCATGTCGCTCAGGCGTGAGAGTTCGGTCGCAGCGTCAGATCCGCCAACCCCGCGTGTCATCGCCATTTCGGCCATCATCTCCTCCTGAACTGGGCTGCGGTCAGAGCCGCTCGAGAAACTTCTCCAGCCGTTCCATGTCTTTCGGCAGCTCGCTTTCAAAGCGCATGTCTTCGCCGGTCACCGGGTGTTCGAAGCCCAGAATGGCGGCGTGCAGGGCCTGGCGGCGGAAATCCTTCAGCTCGCGGCCATTGTCCGAGATCGCCAGGATGTTGCCGCGCTTGTTGCCATAGACCGGATCGCCCAGCAGCGGACAGCCGATATGGCCCATATGGACGCGGATCTGGTGCGTGCGGCCGGTTTCCAGACGGCATTCCACCTTGGCGGCCAGCCCGGTACCGATCGCGGCACCCGGCGCCTGTCCGTAGCGGGCGAGCGTGGCGTAATTGGTGATCGCATGCTTGCCGGCTTCACTGTGCGGATCCCGGGGCACGACGAACTTCTTGCGGTCCTGCGGCGCGCGGGCGATGCGGGTCTCGATCCGGCCGGCCTTGGGCGAGGGCGCATTGCGCGTGAAGGCGATATAGGCGCGTTCGACCGTGTGCGCGGCAAACTGCGCGGCGAGGCCCTGGTGTGCGGCATCCGACTTTGCGACCACCATCACGCCGGACGTGTCCTTGTCCAGCCGGTGCACGATGCCCGGACGTTCCACCCCGCCAATGCCGGACAGCGAGCCGGCGCAGTGATGCAGGAGGCCGTGCACCAGCGTGCCGGTCCAGTTTCCGGCAGCGGGATGGACGGCGAGGCCGGCGGGCTTGAGCAGGACGATCAGATCGTCATCCTCGTACAGCACGTCGAGATCCATCTTTTCGGGCACGGGGTCGGCCGCGCGCGGCGCCGGGACTTCCAGGGCATAGACCGAGCCGGCGGCGATCTTGGCGGACGGATCGGTCAGGACCGTACCGTCAACCCGAAGCTGGCCCTGCTCGATCAGCGCCTTGAGGCGCGAGCGCGACAGGGTCTCGATCTGGCCGGCCAGCCAGCGGTCAAGGCGTTCGCCGGCGGCATCGGCGTCGGCGGTGAGTTCGGTGAGCTGGTCGGTTGCGGTCATGGGCGGATCGTCCTCCAGGCGATGCAGGAATGCAACGCGCGGCTGAATGCTGCAGTGCGTCATCTACCTGTCACGGCTCTGTCGGCAAAGCGTCACCGCCACTTCATAGACAGGCGCATCGGATCGCGGCCGAGGGGGCCGCGTAACTGCAAGGACTTAGCCATGACGTTGAAAGCGCGCCTGATGGCGGCCGCGGCGATTGCTGCGCCCCTGATTTTCGCACCCGCAGCGATTGCCCAGGACGACAACACGGTGGATGTGATCACCGTCACCACCCAGTTCCGCGAACAGTCTGTCGCCGACGTGCCGATCAATGTCAGCGCCTTCGACGAGGCCCTGCTCGAGGATCTCGCCATTGCCGACTTCGAGGACCTGGCCGCTTTCACGCCGGGCCTGATCGTGCAGGAACAGTCGCCGAACAATACCGGCTACTCGATCCGCGGCATTACGACCGACAGCGGTGAAGCCACATCGGAAACCCGCGTGGCCGTGTTCCGCGACGGCGTGTCGATCACGCGTTCGCGCGGCTCCTATATCGAGCTGTTCGACATTGAGCGTATCGAGGTGGCCAAGGGCCCGCAGCCGACCCTGTTCGGCCGTGGCGCGCTGATCGGCGGCATCAACATCATCCAGAACAAGGCCGAGGACGAGAATTCCGGCTCGTTCGAAATGGGCTTCGGCAATGAGGGCCAGATCGAGGCGCGCGGTCACTATAATTTCCGTCTCGCCGACGGTTATGGCCTGCGTGTCTCCGGCGTGTCGCGTGAACGCGATGGCTATATCGAGAACACCGAAGGCGGCGACCTGCAGGGCCGCGACACCCAGGCCATCCGCCTGGTGCTGTCGGGCACGCCGAATGACGTCTTCTCCTTCGACCTGATCGCCAACTACCAGCAGGACACGCCGCCGGGCACCTCCTTCAAGTCCGGCACGCTGCCGGCTGTGGGCGGTGACACCGATCCGTTCACCGCGGCCTCGCTGAACACGTTCGGTGGCTTCGAGGGCGGCGCCGAGCTGGGTCTGGACCGCGAAGTGCGCGAGCTGACCTTCCTGGCCGACTTCCAGCTGTCCGACGCCTGGACGCTGAATGCGATCACCGGCTGGCGCGATTTCGACTCGGTCGAGATCTTCGATCCGGACGGTATGGCGCTGCCCTTCCTGGTCATCGCCGAAGACGCGACCGGCGAGCAGTTCAGCCAGGAATTCCGCCTGTCCTACGACGCCGGTGGCGCGTGGACGGGGTCGCTCGGCGCGCTCTACTTCCACGAGGAAGGCGAGCAGCGGATTCCGATCGGCATGAATGAGGCCGTCGCCCAGGCGATCCTCGCACCGACCCTGGCGGCCGGCTTCGGCGCCACCGTGGCGCAGCTCGAGGGTCTGCTGGCGCTCAACGGCTTCCCGGGGGTCGATCTGGACAACCCGCTCAACCCCTTCCCCTATTCGGTGGCTGCCCTGCTGCAACAGCAACAGCTGGTGCCGCTGCGCGACTTCTACCTGGAAGAGGGCTCCAATTCCGGCGAGACGACGTCCTTCGACATCTTTGCCGATACCTCCTACGCCGTGACCGACCGCCTGACCCTGACCGCCGGTCTGCGCTGGACCTATGAGGACAAGACCTCGTCGGGTTATGGCCGCAATGTCAACGGCCCCAACTTCGTGACCTTCGCCAACACGCTGGTGACGCCCTACACGCCGAATGGCGAAACGGTCAGCCAGTCCGGCGAGTTCGACGACTTCACCTGGCGCTTTGCGGCGTCCTACGCCGTCAACGACATGCTGAACACCTGGATCAGCTATGCCCGCGGCCGCCGTCCCGACGTGATCTCGGTCGATACCGACAGCCCGACCTTCTTCTCGGAAGCTCCGGCAGAAATCGTCGATTCGGTGGAGGCCGGCGCTTTCTGGACCTTCGCGCGCGGCACGCTGTCCGGCTCGGTCTTCCATTCGGAATACGAGAACTTCCAGACCACCCGTTTCGATCCGGGCACGGTCAGCTTTGTCACCGACAATGCCGGCAATGCCACCCAGTACGGCGCCGAGTTGCAGGGCCAGTTCGACATCACCGACCGGGCCGAGCTGTTCGCCAGCTATGCCTATAATTCGGCGACTTTCGACGACACCGACTCGAACGGCAATGCGCTGGAGCTGGCGGGCAATACCTTCCGCTATGCCCCGGAACACACGCTCGCGCTGGGTCTGAACTGGGAAATGGCGGCCGGAAACTGGGGTTCGCTGCGCTTCCTGCCGACCTATAGCTGGCAGTCGAAAATCTACTTCGACAACAATAACGATCGCTTCGGTGGCATCCTGCACCAGGACGCCTACGGCCTGCTCAATGCGCGCCTGCGCTACGAGAATGCCGACGAACGCTTCCACGTCGAGCTCTACGGCACCAACCTGACCGACGAGCAATACCTGATCGATGCCGGCAATACCGGCGGCAGCTTCGGCATGCCGACCTTCATCGCCGGCTCGCCGCTGCTCTACGGCATCCGCGGCGGCGTCGAATTCTAGTTCCCCAGGGGGCTGGGGCGGGTGGCGCGCCGGGCGGGGAGCCCGGTGCGCCCCCTTCGTTTATGATCGTAGTGAACCCGTCGCGAAATTGCGCTAGTGATCGGTGTTAACCGCCGGTCTGCGCGCGGAAGTCTGGGGGGAGACCCATGAGCAAGATGAAGCTGACACGCCGTACCGCCCTGATCGGTGCTGCCGGTGCGGGCCTGGCCGTAAGCGCCTGCTCGAGCGGGCCGGAACGGTTCGAACCGCGTGCCGAGGGACATTTCCGGCACGGCGTGGCGTCGGGAGATCCCGACACGAACAGCATCATGCTCTGGACCGCACTGAGCGACGATGCCGGCGGCTGGCGCGGCGTCGAGGTTGCACGCGACGAAGCCTTTGAGGACGTGGTGTTCCGGCAGGGTGAGGAGATCACCTACGTCCAGCCGCAGGCGCTGGGCACACTGAAAATCCTCGCAACCGGGCTCGAGCCGGGCGAACGGTATTTCTACCGCTTTAGCCTCAACGAGACTTATTCCCCCGTCGGCATCACCCGGACCCTGCCCGAGGGCGCGGTCGGGCAATTCCGGATCGGTGTCTTCTCCTGTTCCAACTTTCCGGCCGGGCATTTCAACGTCTATCGCGAGGCGGCGGAAAATGGCGAGCTCGATCTCGTCCTGCACCTGGGCGACTACATCTACGAATACGCGATGGGCGAGTATGCGACCGGCGATGCCGAGGCACTGAACCGCGTGCCCGACCCGCTGCACGAGATCGTGTCGCACGCCGACTATGTCGCGCGGCACGCCCAGTACAAGTCCGACCCGGACCTGCAGGCGCTGCATGCCGCTGCGCCCTGGATCATGAGCTGGGACGATCACGAGACGGCGAACAATTCCTGGACCGGCGGCGCGCAGAACCACAATGACGGCGAGGGGCGCTGGGAAGACCGGCGCGATGCCGCGCTGCGGGCCTGGTATGACTGGACGCCCTCGCGCGAGCCGGAAGATCTGCGCAATCGCTACGGCGTCTACGAAATCGGCAATCTGGCGACGCTGTGCCTGATCGAGAGCCGTCTGTCGGCGCGCGACCAGGAGATCCTGAACGATACTTTCCCGGTTGCCTCGGACGCCGATGTCGACGATCCCGACGTGATCGCCGCGGTCGAGGCGTGGAAGCGCGATGTCGTCGGCGCCGAGGATCGCGAGCTGATCGGCGCGGCGCAGATCGCCGGTATTCGCGAGGCCTGCGCGGCCTCTGTTGCCGCCGGCAAGCCCTGGCGTATCCTGGCCAACCAGGTGATCATGAGCCGGGTGAACTTCCCCAATTTTGCGGAGGAAATGCCGGGCTGGCTGCGCTGGTGGGCGACGCGGGACAGCGAGTTCGCCCGCAATTTCATCATGCGCACCCGGTTCGAAATCCCGTTCAATCTGGACATGTGGGATGGCTATCCGGCCGAACGCGAGCGTCTGTTCGCTGCCCTGCGCGAGGCCGGTGCCGACGTCATCACGCTGACCGGCGATGTGCACTCCTTCTGGGCCAACGAGCTGACCGATGCGCAGGGCAACCGGATCGGGACGGAATTTGTCGGGTCGTCCGTCACTTCGCCGGCGCCCTTCTCCAGCTTCGCTGCACCCGGTGTCGACTATGGCCAGATGATGCGCGACGCCAATCCCGATGTTGCCCACTGCAACATGGTCGATCATGGCTATATCCGCCTGACCCTGACGCCCGGCGAGGCACAGGCCGACTATGTCACCGTGTCGACCATTCTGCAGCGCGACTACCGGGCCGGACTGGACAGTCAGTGGCGTATCGGCCGTCCGTCCAATGGCAGTGTTCCGCGCGTCGAGCGGCTTGGCTAACTCGTAGAGCAGGCATTGGCGGACCGTTTGAGCCGTGTCCCTACGTCGACGATGGCCTCGATCACGGGCAGGAGTTCGCGGCCAAGCTCGGTCAGCGCGTATTCGACGCTGGGCGGCGAGGTCGGCTGCACGGTGCGCACCACCACGCCCTTCCTGCCCAACTCTTTAAGGCGCGCAGACAGCACCTTGGCCGAGATCGGCGGGATGTCGGCCTCAAGCTCCGAAAAGCGGCGCGGACCGCCGGCGAGATGCCAGATCACATAGGGCGTCCAGGCCCCGCCGAGCAGTTGCATGCACTCGTTCACGGGGCAGTGGGTGCCGTCATCGAGCGGCCGGGACGTGTTGCGGCGGCGTTTCAGCATGCTGGGGCTCCGGAAAGCTGCTTACCGCCGGGATAGTACAAAACGCCGCTTACGCCTACTCACAAGGTTACATTCTGTAATCGCGCTCCCATCTGTCTCCCGACCGCAGCGGACAGGAGGCAAGCGATGGCGGAGCGAAGCGAGGTTCAATCACGGATCGGGATCGAGCATCCGGTTGTGCAGGGACCGTTCGGCGGCGGGCTGTCGACGGTCGCGCTGACGGCAACTGTGTCGAATGCCGGCGGGCTCGGCTCGTTCGGTGCCCATATTCTCGAACCGGACGGGATCGAAACCCTGGCGCGCGACCTGAGAGCCGCGACTGACCAACCCTTCGCGCTCAATCTGTGGGTCAGCGATCACGATCCGGGCGGGTATCCTTTCCCAAAAGAAGCCTTCGACGCCGTCTGGCCGGCCTTCGAGCCCTATTTCCGCGAATACGGCCTCGACCGGCCGGAACCCGCGGCGCGCTACCATCCGCGTTTTGAAGACCAGGTCGAAGCGATCCTGGCCGTGCAGCCGCGGGTCTTCTCCTTTGTCTTCGGCGTGCCTGACCGGGCCATACTGGAGGCCTGCCGCGACCGGGACATCCTGACGCTGGGCGCCGCGACGACGCTGGCCGAGGCCGAGGCGCTCGCAGATGCCGGCGTCGATATCGTGCTCGCGACGGGTTTCGAGGCCGGCGGCCATCGCCCCGCCTTTCTGGAACCGGCCGAAGCCAATCTGGTCGGCACCTTGCCGCTGACCCGGCAGATCGCGGCGCATCTTCGCGTGCCGGTGATTGCGGCGGGCGGGATTGCCGACCGGGCCGGTATCGATGCCGCGCTCGCGCTGGGGGCCGGTGCAGCGCAACTGGGCACGGCCTTCCTGGCCTGCGCCGAGTCCGGCACCAATGACGCCCATCGCGATGTTCTGTTCTCGCCGCGGGCCCGGCACACTGTCCTGACCCGCGCCTATACCGGCCGTCTGGCCCGCGGCATTCCCAACCGGGTCATCGCCGAAATGGAGGCGCGCGCTGACCGCCTTCCGCCCTTCCCGGTGCAGGCCTGGTTCCTGGGTCATCTCAAGCATACCGCGATTGCGTCCGGCGACGAGGACTTCGCCTCGCTCTATGCCGGCCAGGGCGCCCCCCTGCTCCGTCACCGCAAGGCGGCCGATCTGATGGCAGACCTGACCCGGCCTGCCGAGGCCCGGGCTGTGGCCTGACACTATTTCCCGAGCCTTTTCACTCCCAACCAACCAAGGAGACAAACCCATGAAACTCTATTTTGCTCCGGGCGCCTGCTCGCTCTCGCCCCATATCGTCCTGCGCGAAGCCGGTGTGCCGGTCGAGCTGGAGCGCGTCGACCTGGCCGAGGGCCGGATCGTCTCGACGGGCGAAGCCTTCCGCTCGGTCAATCCGAAGGGCTATGTACCGGCGCTGGAAGTGGCGCCTGGTGATATCGTCACCGAAGGCGCTGCAATCGTGCAGCATATCGCAGATTCCCATCCCGAGGCCGGGCTGGCGCCGGCTGCCGGTACGCTGGAGCGGGCCCGCGTGAATGAGTGGCTCACCTTCCTCTCCTCCGAACTGCACAAGGCTTTCTCGCCCCTGTTCCGCCCCGACAACAGCGAGGAGGTGAAGGCCGCCGCGATCGAGCGCGTCGCCAGTCGCCTCGACCATGTCGAAAGCGTGCTGGCTGACGGGCGCAGCTATCTGACCGGCGAGCAATTCACCATCGCAGATGCCTATCTCTTCACTCTGACCAACTGGACCGGCCCCACGGGTGTCGGCCTGGGCAGCCGGTCGAAGCTGATCGCCTACATGGATCGCGTGCGCCAGCGGCCGGCCGTTCTGGCGGCGCTGGAGGCGGAAGGTCTCTTGCAGCCGGCGGCCTGAGCCGGATACGAAAACGGGCGGCCCGAGAGCCGCCCGTTCATTCCCGCCGTCAGGCACGTCTGCGGTCTAGTTGCCGGCCTGCGCCTGGGCTTCGGCCTGGATGCGGGCCGCCACGCTCTGGTCGGTGCGGGCGGCATTGGCGATGGAGTTGTACTCGACCACGGTCAGTCCCGCGTCCTGGACAATCGTCTCCATCTCGGCCTGGGCCTCCTGCTGGATCTGCGCCTGGGCTTCCTGGTCTTCGGCCGCCTGCATGCGCGGCTGGATATCCTGGACAAGGGCATTGATGCCGTTGGCAGCTTCCACGAAAGCGGCGACCTGCGCATCGGTGAGGGTGAAGGTCTCGGCCGCTCCGGCTTCGGCGCCGGCCTGGGCCGGGTCCTGGGCGAATGCGGGGGCGGCGGCGGCGCCTGCCAGCGCGGTTGCGGACAGGGCGGCGGTGAAAATCTTGTGCATCATGAGAGTGTCTTCCCGGTTGCTGAACAGTATCTGGGTTTAACGGCCCAATAGCGTGGGAACGACACCGGTCTAACAATGTTCCATTACAATTTCACCACATGTATACAGCTCGTGGTTTTGTGCGGTTTGTTATAGGGCGTGACAAAATTACTGAGATTGTATTTCGTCGGAATCCAACCAGGGCCGGGCCTCGGGGTATTCCGTACCGCACCGCATCGGCCGGAAGCCGGGTGAGGGCGGCCGTTCCCTATCAGCCCGGAGCGTGGCGGTAAGAAAAAAGCCCCGTCCGGCCGGACGGGGCTTTTCTCGTGCAATGAGTGTTTCGCGTCAGGCGCGTTCGACCATGCGGATGAAGCGGTCCTTCAGGGCCGGGTCGGTCTTGAACTCGCCGGTGAAGGTGGTGGTGATGGTCGACACATTCGGGTGGTGCACGCCGCGGGTGGTCATGCACTGGTGCTTGGCGTCGATCAGGACGGCCACGCCCAGCGGCTGCATCGCCTCGGTCAGGGCGTCGGCGATCTGCGCCGTCATGGTTTCCTGCGTCTGCATGCGTTTGGAGAAGATCTCCACCACGCGGGCAATCTTGGAAATGCCGACCACGGCCTTGCGCGGCAGGTAGGCGACATGGGCCACGCCCAGGATCGGTGCGAGGTGGTGTTCGCAATGGCTCTCGACATCGATATTGGTCAGCATGACCATGTCGTCATAGCCCTGCACGTCCTCGAACGTCTTGCCGAGGGCGGCCATCGGATCGGCTTCATAGCCGGAGAACCATTCCGACCAGGCTTTCACGACGCGCTTGGGGGTGTCGATCAGGCCTTCGCGGGCCGGGTCGTCGCCCGCCCAGGCGATCAGCGTGCGGACGGCCTCCTCGGCCTCCTCGCGGGTCGGTTTGGAGTTTGTCACGCCAGCCAGGCGCGCAGCTTCAGGTGTCACGGCGTCCATCCCCATGGATCCTTTCGTTGTCGGGTCGGTCCTGCGCGTATACGACAGGGCCGTAGTGCCGGTTTCCGGATCGAGGATGCAGAACCGGATTTTTTTCACCCGGAGCCTGAAATCCTCTGTTTTCGCGCCTCGGCGCTTGACGGTATTTAGGCCTTCCCTGCGGGATTTCCAATGATATGACCGCAGGGAAGATGTGAATTTTTCACGCCCTTGACACAAACGGAACAGACAAGAACATGAAATCGCTCACCCTTTACGATACGATGGCGCGGCGAAAGCGCGCATTCGAACCGATCGATCAGGACCGGGTGACGATGTATGTCTGTGGCCCGACGGTCTACAGCTACGCTCATATCGGCAATGCGCGCCCGCCGGTCGTGTTCGATGTGCTGCGCCGGGTGCTCGGATATCTCTACGGTGCCGAGAGCGTCGTGCTGGCAGCCAACATCACCGATATCGACGACAAGATCATGGCGGCCGCCCGCGAGAGCGGCGAGGGGATCGAGGCCGTCGCGACGAAATTCGCCCGCATCTATCGCGAGGATCTCGATGCGCTGGGCATCGTGCCGCCGACGCTGGAGCCCAGGGCGACCGATCACATCCAGCCGATGATCGCCATGATGCAGCGCCTGGTCGATGGCGGTCATGCCTATGCGGCGCAAGGCCATGTCCTGTTCTCGGTGAAGTCCTACGAAGCCTATGGTGCGCTGTCCAAGCGTTCGCTTGACGACATGATTGCCGGTGCCCGCGTCGAGGTCGCGCCCTACAAGAAGGACCCGTGCGATTTCGTGCTGTGGAAGCCGTCCGCCGATGACGAGCCGGGCTGGGACAGCCCCTGGGGCCGCGGCCGTCCGGGCTGGCACCTGGAATGCTCGGCCATGTGCGAGACGCATCTGGGCGAAACGATCGACATCCATGGCGGCGGCATCGACCTGGTCTTCCCGCACCATGAGAACGAGATCGCCCAGTCGACCTGCGCCCATGGCGGCAAGGCGATGGCCAATTACTGGCTGCACAACGGCTTTCTCAACATGGGCTCGGACAAGATGTCCAAGTCGCTGGGCAATGTCGCGCTGATCCATGACCTGCTGAAATCATGGCCGGGCGAGGTGCTGCGCTGCGCGCTGCTGACGGCACACTATCGGGCCCCGCTGACCTGGAATTCGGATCTCCTGGCCAAGACGCGCCGCTCGCTGGACCGGATCTATGGCGTACTGCGCCGCCTGGGTCATCTTGAAGCCGTGCCCAGCGATGTGCCCGAGGCCTTCCTCGACGCCCTGCTGGACGACATCAATACACCCAAGGCGATGTCGGAGCTTTTCGCGCTGGCCGGCGAGGCCAACAAGGCCGAAACGCCGCAGGAAAAGGCCGAGGCCAAGGGGCGTCTCCTGGCGGCCGGTGCCCTGATGGGGCTGGGCCAGGCCGATCCGGACGCCTGGTTCGGTCTGACAGATATCGACCCGGAGGAACGCGCCGCGATCGATGCCCTCATCCTCAAGCGCCAGGAAGCGCGCGAGGCCAAGGACTGGGCGCTTGCCGACGAGGTGCGTGACGAACTCAATGCACGGCAGATCCAGGTCGATGACGGGCCGGAAGGCTCGACCTGGCGGAAGATGGGATAACACCATGGCCCTCAAGGGCTTCAACGTGATGCTGCAGGCCGAGGACGCGGTCGGCCCGTGCTTTGTCGCCTATGGCGTGGTGGCCGAGACCGAAGAGCAGGCCGCCCGCCTGGCCGAAGGCGCGGCCCAGGCCGAAGGCTTCTGGTCGGTCGAGACCGACGAGGTCTGGCAGCCCGAGCCTGACGGTGACGAGGATTTCGGAGACATCCCCGAAGTCCTCGGCCGCAACGACCCCACCTATCTCGACGAGGACGAGGAAGACTGGGACTGAGGCCGCGGTTTTCTCCCTCACTCGCTCCACTTCCCCCGGCCCCGTGCCGGGGCCTGGAGGAGCCTCCTCCTGAAGCGCCACCAGACCCCGGAATAAATCCGGGGAAAGCGGCTCTCTCTTTCTTCCCCATATCATGGGGAAGTGGGCCCTCCATAGCCTTGGCGAAGGAGGGGTCGAAGGGGCCGGCGCGGAGCGCCGGGAGGCGGTGGAGCTTGTCTCAAGCACGACGCCGCTGGCGCGGCGCCCCTCCGTCTCGCCGCCTTGCGGCGATCCACCTCCCCATGGAATGGGGAGGAAAGGCGTGTCAGCACGAAACCCTCCACGAGCTTGCGCTCTGGAGCGATGAGAGGGGTGCGGGATGCACGGCGGACATCGTGTCCGGATTTGAAGGTTTGGTGGTGATGCCCGGGGCATCCCGCACGCGGAGATTTACCCGGGTCCCTTGCGGGCCCCGTCTCGAAACCTGCAGGCACGCTCCGGTCGAGCTTTGTGCCGGTGTCCCCGCAGATGGCCACGCCGGAGCCTGATGCTGTCACCCACCAGGCGCGGACGAGCTCCGCACGCTCCCGGGCACAAGGGACTGAGCTCATGCCTCCCATCCCGGAAACCGCTGACGATGGTAAGGGCAAATGAGGGGGCGGGGATAAGTTTCCGGCCCCGCCCCCACGCACCGTCATCCTGACGAAAGTCAGGACCCAGATCGTAAAGGGAAATTTTCGCCAGGCGGGCTCAGATCGAATGTCGGCGATGTGAGGGATAAGTGCGAGATCGCGACCACCCAGCTCTATGAACTGGGCCCTGACCGAAGCATGCGCCCGCGAAAGCGGGTGTCAGGGTGACGGTGCTTGTTGGAGCGTTGGTGCCTTCTCTTCCAACGCTCTCACTTTTCCCGGACGAAGGCCTGCGCAGGCAGGCTGCAGATCCGGGATCTACCGAAGATCACTTCAAGCGATGTGTTTCCCGTCGATCCCGGCGCTTCCGCCCGGCTTTCGCCGGGCTTCCAGCCGGGAAAAACCGAGGGTGTTTAGAGCGCTCATCGCCTCAGCTTGACCACCTTGCGCATGACGCTGGGCAGGGCCTGGTTGTCGAGCTGGTTTTCGGCGGCCCAGTAGCCGTCTTCCGGTTGCCAGTCCGGGGCGGGAGCGCTTTCGCGCACGTCGAGCCGGAGTTCGAAATGGGTGAAGACGTGGCGCACCTCGCCGCGCGAAACCCAGTCGGCCTCGAAGGGCGGCGCTTCATCCGGCGGCACCTCCGTCCAGGGCGTCGAGGGCACTTCGACCATGCCGCCGAGGAGGCCCTTGTCCGGCCGCCGGCGCAGCCAGAGCCCCTGCTCGCCCCTGACCAGCCAGGCCGTGCCGAGGCGTACCGGCTTTGGCTTTTTCCTTTCCTTCAGCGGATAGCGCGTCATGTCGCCCTCGGCCCGGGCCGCGCAGGCAAACGCCCAGGGACAGGCCGCGCAGTCCGGCGTGCGGGGCGTGCACACGGTGGCACCCAGATCCATGATCGCCTGGGCATAGTCGCCCGGCCGGTCCGGCGAGGCGATGGCGGCGGCCAGACGGCGTATCTCGGGCTTGGCCCCGGGCAGCGGCGTCTGCACCCGGTGGAGCCGTGTGATCACACGTTCGACATTGCCGTCGACCACACTGGCCGGCTTGTTGAAAGCGGCGGCCAGAACGGCATTCGCCGTGTACTCGCCCACCCCCGGCAAGGCCTTCAGCCCGTCCAGCGTATCGGGAAAAGCGCCGCCCAGCGTTTCGGCGACATGGCGCGCGCAGGCGTGGAGATTTCGTGCCCGGGCGTAATAGCCCAGCCCCGCCCATTCCCGCATCACATCCTCGCGCGGTGCGGCCGCCAGATCTTCCACGCGCGGCCAGAGGTCTAGAAAGCGGAACCAGTAGGGCGTGGCATGCGGCACCGTGGTCTGTTGCAGCATGATTTCCGACAACCAGATCGCATAGGGATCGGCAACCCGGCCGGCCGCGCGGTCTTCCGGACGGATCCGCCAGGGCAGTGTCCGGCCTTCCCGGTCATACCAGTCCAGCAGCGCCGAACGCAGACGGGCCATATCCTGACGCGGGGAAAGGGATGCGCTCATCGAAACCTTCAGGACTTGCGGGCTGGACTTGCGGGCAGGACTTGCAGGCAGGCCGCTTCGCAGCGAGAGTGCGCAGCATGAAGCGCAAACCGCCCTCGTCAACACTGGAAGCCGCTGCCAGCGCCTATATCGGCAGCCGCCGCGGCCGGCGGGCCATCCAGCCCGCGCCCTCCGCCGGGCGGGCCGCCGAACGGGTGCTCAAGCCCCTGACCCGGCAGTTCGGCATCGGTGTAGAGCAATTGCGTGAACACTGGCCGGAAATCGTCGGCAAGCGCCTGGCCGACTGGAGCACACCGAAAACCGTCCAGCGCAGCGGCGGTATCAGCACGCTGGTGATCGAGGCGCGCGGTCCGGCGGGTGCCATCCTGCAGGCGGAGAGCCGCCGGATTCTCGAGCGCATCCGCACCCATTCCGGCGACCGGGCCCCGACCCGTCTGCGCATCGTGCAGGGACAGGCGAGCAAGCCCGCCGACGCACCCGGGGGCAGCGTGAAAAAACTGCAATCATCTTCACACACCGGCGAGACAGAGGCGACAACGCCGGAAGCGCGGCTATTGTCGGCACTCGACCGGTTTTCCCGTGCGATTCACCGCCGGGACGAGCCATAACATCCAGGCGTTTCCCGGGGGACACATGACACTGACACGACGCATCTTCACCGCCACCGCCCTGGCGGCAGCCACGGCGCTGGCCGCCTGCGGCAACGCTCCGGACAATCCGGGAGGCAGCGCGATGGCCGGAACCGGCCGCAGCCTCGGTGCGGCGGATGCGCCTGTTACCATGACGGAATATTCCTCGGTTGCCTGCGTCCATTGTGCCCGCTTCCACGACGAGGTGTATCCGGCGCTGGAGACCTATATCGAGGCCGGCCAGATGCGCGTGGTGCTGCACGAGATGCTGAACGGCCCGCCGCAATTCGCCGTCGCCGGCTTTGCGCTGGCGCACTGCGTGCCCGAAGAGCGCTATTTCGACACGATCGACGTGCTGTTCGAACAGCAGCAGGCGATCTTCAATACCGCCCGCAGCAGCGGCAATGTCCGCGCGCGCTATGTGACGATCGCGCGTTCGATGGGGCTGAGCGAAGCGCAGTTCGACGCCTGCCTGAACGACACGGAAATCAACAGCGCCATTGTCGCCTCGCACGAAGCCGCGCTGGCCAGCGGCGTCAGCCTGACCCCGAATTTCGCCTTCAATGGCGAGCTTCTGGAGGCACGCACCGCACCGGGGGCGTCCCAGCCGACCTATTTCCTGGGCGGTGAGCAGGTGATGATCGACGGCGAACCGCTGCCGGCGCGCCAGGACGGGGAGACGTTTTCGCGCCTGATCGACCATCTTCTGGCGCAGTCCGCCGGCGGCTGATCGCAAAAAGCGCTGATCAAATCTGAGCGAGGTGGTGGCAACAGCCCCGCCTGAGCGGTTAAGCTGCGGCGAGACCGCACGGGACGGGGCCGTGCCGGCAACTGGCAATTTCTCGGGGAGTGCCCTTTCGATGAACCTGACACGACGTGTGTTTTCCGCAGCCGCCCTGACGGCAAGCCTTGTCCTGGGTGCCTGCGGCGGCGGCGACGCGCCCGGCGAGGGCCAGTCCCGCTATGAGCGCGCCAGCGATCGCGGCATGGGCAATGCGGACGCGGCCGTAACGATGATCGAGTATTCCTCGGTCGCCTGTCCGCACTGCGCGGCCTTCCACGAGGAAGTCTTCCCGACGATCGAGGAAAACTACATCGAGACGGGCCGCATGCGCTACGTGCTGCGCGAGATGATCACCGGCTCGCCGCAATTTGCCATTGCCGGCTTCTCGCTCGCCCATTGCGTGCCCGAAGAGCGCTATTTCGACATGGTCGACCTGTTGTTCCAGCAGCAGCGCGCCATCTTCCAGGCCGCCCAGACCCAGGGCAGCGCCCGCGGCCAGTATCTCGCCATCGCCCGCTCGATGGGGCTGAGCGAGCAGGACTTCATCGCCTGCCTCAACAATGAGGAGATCAACCAGTCGATCGTCGCCGCGCATGACCGCGCGATCGCCGACGGTGTGGACGGTACGCCGCGCTTTATCTTCAACGGCCGCATGCTGGAAGCACGCCGCGCGCCAGGTGCGACCGAGTACACCTATTTCCTCGATGGCGAGCAGGTGATGATCGACGGCGAGCCGCTGCCGGGCCTGGCCGATGCGGAAACCTTCACCCGCCTGATCGACCATCTTCTGGCGCAAGCCGGCGAGACCGCCGAATGACCGGCTTTCTCAACCGCATCGCCGGCGGGCTGGCCCTTCTTCTGCTCGCCGTTCCGGCAGCGCTGGGCCAGCATCCCGGCCAGGCCGAAACCGCCGACGATCACGCGCTGGGCGATCCCGATGCGCCGCTGGTGATCGTGGAATACGCGTCCTTTGCCTGCCCGCACTGCGCCCATTTCCAGGAAGCCGTATGGCCGATGGTGAAGGAGGAGTTCGTCGACACCGGACGGGTACGCTGGGTGTTCCGGCCCATGCTGACCAATCCGGTCCAGCTCGCCGCCGCCAGCACCATCCTTGCCGAATGCGCACCGGAAGACCGTTTCTTCGATGCGGTCGACCTGCTGTTTGCCGAACAGGACAATCTGTTCGAGACCGCGCGGGCCGGTGGCGATGTGCTGGGTGTCTATAACCGGATCGCCGGTGCTGTCGGTCTGACGCCGGAAGCCTTGATGGGCTGCCTGCAGGACCCGGCGATGAATGAGGCGCTCAATGCGTCCGCCCGGCAGTCGGTCGAGTACGAAATCCCCGGCACGCCGGCCTTCCTGGTTGGTGGCGATGTCCTGATCGGCACCAATCGCGGGGAAGGTCCGCTCTTCTACTATGGCGACGAACCCCTTATTCTCAATGGGGAAAGGGCTCCCGGCCAAATGGACGAAGACTCCTTCCGCCGAATCATCCTTCACTTCCTGAACGAGTCCGATTCGCAAAACTAGAATCGCATCAGGAAAGCGCCGCAATCCTCCGCTACAAGAGTGGGCAGGCGGCGCAATGGAGGTCGGGTGAAGTTCACACAGCTGAGGCTGGCCGGATTCAAATCCTTCGTCGATCCCACCGACTTGCGGATCGATCCGGGCCTTACAGGCGTGATCGGACCCAACGGTTGCGGTAAATCCAACCTGCTTGAAGCCCTGCGCTGGGTTATGGGTGCGACCTCGGCCAAGTCGCTGCGCGGCGACGGCATGGAAGACGTCATCTTCTCCGGCACCGATGCCCGCCCCTCGCGCAACCATGCCGAAGTCGTGCTGACCGTCGACAATGAGGACAAGCTCGCCCCGGCCCGCTTCAACGATGCCGACAGCCTCGAGATCACCCGTCGCATCACGCGCGGGGCCGGCTCGGCCTACAAGATCAATGGCGAGGAAGTGCGCGCCAAGGATGTCCAGCTCCTCTTCATGGATGCGGGCACCGGCGCCAATTCGCCCGCCCTCGTGCGTCAGGGCCAGATCTCCGAACTCATTGCCGCCAAGCCGCAGAATCGCCGCCGCATCCTGGAAGAGGCGGCCGGCGTGTCCGGCCTGCGCGCGCGCCGCCACGAGGCCGAGCTGCGGCTGAAGGGCGCCGAAGCCAATCTCGACAGGCTGCAGGAGGTGATCGACGACATCTCTTCCCGCCACGGCTCGCTGCAACGCCAGGCCCGCCAGGCCTCGCGCTATCGCCAGCTGTCCGCCTCGATCCGCGCCCTGGAAGCCGCCGTCTGGCTCAATCGCTGGCGCGAGGCAGCGACCGCCGTCGACACCGCCGAGGCGGAGCTGACCGACAAGCGCGACGCTGCCGAGACCGCGACGCGCGCCGCGGCTGAAGCCCGTACCCAGGCCGAAATCCTGGCGGCGGCCCGCGAACCGGCTCGCCAGGCTGAGGCCGAAGCGGCTGCGGCCCTGCGCCGTCTGGAACGTGAACGGGATCTGCTTGAGCGCGATGCCGCCGAGATCGAGCGCACCATCGAACGCCTGGAAGCGCGCCTGGAAGAACTTGCCTCGGCCACCGGCCGAGAGCGGCAGATCGTCGAGGACGCCCAGGCCAGCCGTGACGAGGCGGCCAGGGCCATCGCCGGCCTCGACGCCGAAATCGAGCGCGAGAGCGCCAATCTGGACGCCGCACGCGCAGCTGCCGAGGCGACGGAGGAACGGCGCCTCGCCGCCGAGGCCGAACTGGACGAACGCGCCCGCGAGGCCGCCGACAAGCGGGCAGCCATCGAGACGGCCCGCCGCGATCTGGGCCGGTTCGAGACCCGGCTGGAGCAGATCGCCCGCGAGATCCATGGCGCCAATGACGAGCGCGAACGGCTGGAAGCCTCGCCCGCACTGCACGAGCTTGAGACCGCACAGGTCGATGCCGAACAGGCTGAAACCGCCCTCACCGAGGCGCGCGCCCGGCTGGAGAGCGCCGAAGCCGAACGCCAGGCGGCCGATGCTGCACTGGAGACCGCCGCAGAGACCTGGCGCGAAATGGCCTCGGCCCGCGACGGGCTGGAGCGGGAAGCCCAGGCGCTGGAACGCCTGCTCGCCGCCTCGATGCAGGAAACCGTCTCGCCGGCGCTGGACGCCGTGCGCGCCCGGCCGGGCTATGAACAGGCGCTGGCGGCCGCACTGGGCGACGATCTGGAAGCCTCCCTCGATCCGTCGGCATCGCGCCACTGGTCGGAAGCCGGCGTGAAGGCCGGGATGCTGCCCGGCGGCTGCGTGCCCCTGTCCGATCATGTCGAGGCGCCCAAAGCACTGAAGGCGCGGCTGGACGCGATCGGCGTGATCAAGCCGGAAAAGGCCGCCGAGGCGGCCGCAAAGCTGAAGCCGGGCCAGCGCCTGGTCACGCGTGACGGCGATCTGTGGCGCTGGGACGGGCTGGTCGCCCGCGCCGACGCGCCTTCCGCCGCCGTTGCCCGCCTGGAAAACCGCAATCGCCTGGATGCCGTCCGCGCCGAGCTGGAGGATACGGCGGAGGCCCACGAATCGGCCCGCGCGGCCGATGCTGCCGCCCGCACCGCTGCCGAGACCGCCCGCGCCGGCGAACAATCGGCCCGCGCCGCAATCGGTCCGGCCGACAGGGCAGCGCGCGATGCCCTCGCCCGGGTCTCGTCCCTGCGTGAGAAGAGTGCCCAGGACGCCGCCCGGGCCACGGCGCTCAAGGAGCGGATCGAACGGCTGACCGCCGAACAGGCCGAGACCCGGTCCGGCCGCGAGGCCGCACAGGCCGTTCTGGAAGACGCCGAGGCCAGCGATGGCGATACCGAGGCCCTGGATGCAGCCCGCGAAGCCGCTGACGAAGCCCGCCAGGCGGCTGCCGATGCCCGGGCGCGGCTGGATGGCGTGCGGCGCGAAGGCGAGCTGCGCCGTCAGCGCCGCATGGGCTTCAAGCGCGATCATGATGCCTGGGCGGAACGCTGCAAGGCGGCCGAAGCCCGTATCGCCGATATCGAGAGCCAGTCGGCAGAGGCCGGCAAGGCGCTGGACGAGGCGCGGGCAAAGCCCGAAGTGCTGCAGGAAAAGATTCTCGCCCTGACCGGCAAGGTGCAGGCCGCCGAACGCGCCGCGGAAGAAGCCCGTGAAGCGGCATCGACCACCGAAGGCCAGGTGAAGGAAGCCGACAGCGCCGCCCGCCAGGCGGAAGCCGCCGCGTCTGCTGCACGTGAGGGCCGCGCCGCCGCAGAAGCCCGCCTCAGCGGGGCCAGGGAACGGCTCAACGAAACGACGGAGCGCCTGCAGGACGCGACCGGCGAGGCACCGGGCACGCTGTCGAAACGAGTCGATGAGGACGAGATTTCCGAACTGACCCCGGCCGAGCTGGAGCGCCGTCTGGATGAGGCCCGCCAGGGCCGCGAGCGGCTGGGCGCCGTCAATCTGCGCGCCGACGAGGAAGCCGAGGAACTTGCCACGCGCATGGAAGAGATGACGCGCGAGCGGGACGATCTGATCGAGGCCATCGCGCGCCTGCGCAAGGCGGTGGACGAGCTGTCCCGCGAAGGGCGCGCGCGCCTGCTGGAAGCCTTCGATGTCGTCGACGGGCATTTCCGCAATCTCTTCTCCACCCTGTTCGAAGGCGGCCATGCCGAGCTGCGGCTGACCGAGAGCGACGATCCGCTGGAGGCCGGCCTGGAGATCATGGCCTGTCCGCCGGGCAAGAAGATGGAGAACATGTCGCTGATGTCCGGCGGCGAGCAGGCGCTGACTGCCTCGGCGCTGATCTTTGCGGTCTTCCTGTCCAATCCGGCGCCGGTCTGCGTACTCGACGAGGTCGATGCACCGCTCGATGACGCCAATGTCGACCGCTATTGCCGCATGCTGGCCGAGATGCGCCGGCTGACCGAGACACGTTTCCTGGTGATCACCCACAATGCCCTGACCATGTCGCGCATGGACCGGCTCTACGGTGTCACCATGGCCGAACGCGGCGTTTCCCAGCTCGTCTCGGTCGACCTGGTGAGTGCGGAACAACTCATCGCCGCCGAATAGGCATTTTTTCTTGTTATTTCAGCAACTTAAATTGCCTGCACCCTTGCTTGACTTGCCGGGGGGCCGTGGATAGTGTGCGCGCGCCTGCGGGGGGCTGTTCTTCCGTTGGCTGACCGGTCAATCATGTCACGCAAAGACGAAAGCCCGCGCGACCCATCCAAAGCCGATCTGGACTCCCTGCAGCAGCGCATCGACGCGCGGCGCGAGAAGTACAGACCGGAACCGGATAACGGCCAGCGATCTGCCTGGCAGCTGGGGATGCGCTATGGCTCGGAATTCTTTGGCGGGGTACTGGTCGGCGGAGGTCTGGGCTTTGCCCTCGACCATTTCGCCGGCATTTCGCCCTGGGGCCTGATTGCCGGAACGATGTTAGGGTTTGCAGCCGGTACGCTGAATGTCGTAAGGGCTGCGCAGGAAATCAGTTCGGAGTCGCAGGAGCGCTAGGCGCACCGGGCTCTGCCGGAAGAATCGCGGCCCTGGCCGCTATAGCGATTGAAGAGAGGCCGGGCGTGGCAGACACCAACCCGATCAAGCAGTTCGAAGTTCACGAACTGGTTCCGTTCGAAGCTTTCGGCCTGAATCTGGCCTTCACCAATTCCAGCTTCTTCATGATGCTGACGACGGTTCTGACCGTTGTGCTGTTCATGCTGGCGATGTCCAGCCGCGCCCTGGTGCCGAACCGCGCCCAGTCGGTGGCGGAGATCATCTACGGTTTCGTGGCGGACATGCTGCGCTCGACCGCCGGTCCTGACGCACTGCGCTTCTTCCCGTTTGTCTTCACGCTCTTCATCTTCATTCTGGTCGCCAATATGCTGGGCATGTTCCCGTACTTCCCGGGACCGGGCCTGCACTCCTTTACCATCACCAGCCACCTGATCGTGACCGTGGCGCTGGCGATGCTGGTCTGGCTGACCGTCATTATCTATGGCGTGTTCAAGAACGGCCCGAAATTCCTCAAGCTGTTCGTACCGTCCGGCGTTCCGGCCTACATCCTGCCCTTCGTGTCGCTGATCGAGGTGATCTCCTTTATCTCGCGTCCGATCAGCCACTCGGTGCGCCTGTTCGCCAACATGCTGGCCGGCCACATCCTGCTGAAAGTCTTCGCGGGCTTCATCGTGATGCTCGGCGCCGGTCTCGGCGTGGGCGGCTATGTCCTCGGCATCGCCCCGTTCGCGATGACGCTGGGCCTGACGGCGCTGGAATTCCTGGTCGCCTTCCTGCAGGCTTACGTGTTCGCCATCCTGACCTGCATCTATCTTTCCGACGCTCTGCACCCGGGTCACTAGACCGCAGACGTCACAGTCCAACCCAACCAACTGCCAGACATATCCTCGAAGGAGTTTTCAAATGGAAGAAATGGGCAAATACATCGGCGCCGGTCTCGCTTGCCTCGGCATGCTGGGTGCTGCTGTCGGCGTGGGCAACATCTTTGGTTCCTTCCTGCAGGGTGCCATGCGCAACCCGTCTGCGGCCCAGTCGCAGTTCGGCAACCTGATCTTCGGCTTCGCCGTGACGGAAGCGCTGGGCATCTTCTCCCTGCTGGTCGCGCTGATCCTGCTGTTCGTGGCCTAAACCATACCGGAGGCGGCCGGCTCATCCGGATCCGGCCGCTCCCGTTTTCGCTCCACCTTTCCAAGGGAGCCCGCGTCCCATGACGCATGCACCGCATTCTGACGTCGCACAGCACGCGGCCGAAGCAGCGCACGGCGCTGCGGAAGCTGTGTTCCCGCCGTTCGACCCGACCTATTTCGCGTCCCAGCTCTTCTGGCTGGCGATCTTCTTCGTGATTCTCTACGTCGCGCTCGATCGCTTTATCCTGCCGAAGATCAAGACGACGATCGAAGACCGTCGCGACCGTATCGCCGACGATCTCGATGCTGCTGCCCAGGCCAAGGCCGATGCCGATGCCGCGGGTGAAGCCTATGAGAAGGCGCTCGCCGAAGCGCGTGCCAAGGCGCACGTGATTGCGGCCGATACGCGCAAGGCGCTCGATGCCGAGATCGCCAAGGAGACGGCTGAAGTGGAAGCCGAGCTGGCCTCCAAGCAGGAAGCCTCCGAGGCGGCCATCCGCAAGGCCAAGGACAAGGCGTTCGCCGAAGTCCGCGGTATCGCTGCAACCGCCACGGCGGCTGCCGTCGAGGCGCTGGCGGGTGTCGAGATCACCGAAGCCGATGCCGGCAAGACGGTGGACGGCCTGATCAAGGCGAAGGAGGCATAGATGACCCTGTTCGCTGAAGACGCCGCCCACGGCGCCGCCGCCAGCCACGGCCCGGCCCTGTTCTCGGGTGAATGGTTCGCAGCCCAGCCGGCCGATCCGACCTTCTACGCCTTCCTGGCCTTCATCGCCTTCTTCGCGGTGCTGGGGTATTTCGGCGTCCACAAGACCATCGCCAAGACGCTGGACGACCGCGCCGACGCGATCAGGTCGGAGCTGGAAGAAGCCAAGCGCCTGCGTGAGGAAGCCCAGGAGATGCTGGCTTCCTATCAGCGCAGGCAGCGTGAAGCCGAAGCCGAGGCCGAAGCCATCGTCGCCCAGGCCAAGACCGAGGCGAAGACGCTGAAGGCGGAAGCGCGCAAGGAAATGACCGAGCGCCTGGAACGCCGCACGGCGCTTGCCGAGCAGCGCATCGCGCAAGCCGAGGCTCACGCCGCTGCCGAGGTGAAGGCCGCAGCCGCCGAACTGGCGGCCAGCGCGGCCGAGGAAATCCTGAAGACCAGGCTGAAGAAGACCGATCTGAACAAGATCGTCGATGCCGACATCAAGGCTGTTGGCGAACAGCTGAACTAGGCTCTTCCCGGATTTCGAGATTGCAAAGCCCGCGGGTTTCCCGCGGGCTTTTTCTTGTGTTTGCCCCCCTGAAACCGGACGTTTTTGTCCCCAAAGCGCGGATAATGCCCTTTATCGGACACCTTTGTCCGCCTATTGACTTATTCTATAAAGGGACATATTCGTCTGTTTATCAGCATTAATCACTTTTAGAGGACGATTATGTCCGATAGTAATAACGATACCGATATTGTCCCCCTCGCCCATCTGCTCGAACAGCTGGGCCGCAGGATGGAAGCCTACCGCATCTCCCGGCAGATGAAACAGGAAGAGCTTGCCAGCAAGGCCGGCATCTCCGCACGTACGCTGCGCCGGCTGGAAACCCACGGGAGCGGCACGCTGGACACATTCGCCCGCCTGCTCCGCGCGCTCGAGATCGATCATCGCCTGCTGGATGTCATTCCCGATGCCACGGCCAGTCCGCTCGACAGACGGAGCGTTGCGCAGCAACCGCGGCAGCGGGTGAGGCACCGGGCGGAAGATCCCGATACGCCCTGGACCTGGCGTGACGAGGCTGAAGGGACATGACCCGAGCCGACGTCATCCTGTGGGGCCGCCGGATCGGCGCCGTGCTGTGGGACGACCGGCGGCAGCTCGGCACGTTCGAATATGAACCCGCCTTCACGCGCTCGGGCATCGAGGTCGCCCCGCTCACCATGCCGCTGCGTACCGGGGTGTTCGAATTCCCCGCCCTGCCCCGCGACACCTTCAAGGGCCTGCCCGGCCTGCTCGCCGACAGCCTGCCGGACAAGTTCGGAAATCTGCTGATCGACCGCTGGCTGGCCGAACAGGGCCGCGCGCCAGGCGATTTCGACCCGGTTGAGCGGCTTTGCTATACCGGCCGCCGCGGCATGGGCGCGCTGGAGTTTGAACCGTCCAGCACCGCCCCGTCCGGCCGCGGCCGGCCGCTTAAGATCGATGCACTCGTCGAACTGGCCGACCGGATGACACGCAGCCGCCTGGAAGTGAAGGGGCAACTTGCCGGGGCTGACGATCATCGGGGGATGGAGGACATCCTGCGCGTCGGCACCTCGGCAGGCGGCGCCCGTGCCAAGGCGGTTCTGGCCTGGAACCGGGAAAGCGGAGAGTTCCGCTCCGGCCAGCTCGACCTGCCCGACGGGTTTGAGCACTGGCTGCTGAAGTTCGACGGCGTGAGCGGCAATGCCGACAAGGAGATCGCCGATCCCCAGGGCTATGGCCGGCTGGAATATGCCTGCTACCGCCTGGCCGTGGAGGCCGGGGTGGAGATGACCGAGTGCCGCCTTCACGAGGAAGGCGGCCGGGCGCACTTCATGACACGGCGCTTCGACCGGACACCGGGCGGCGGCAAGCTGCACATGCAGTCGCTGGGGGCGATGCGCCATTTCGACTACAACCAGCCGCGCGCCTATGCCTATGAACAGGCCATCGAGACCCTGCGCCTGCTCGGTCTGGACCGCGCGGCGATGGAGCAGATGGTGCGCCGGGCGCTCCTCAACATCGTCATCCGCAACCAGGACGACCATGTGAAGAATATCGCCTTCCTGATGGACAAGGCCGGCAACTGGTCGCTCGCCCCGGCCTTCGACGTCGTCTATGCCTGTAATCCCGGCGGGGCCTGGACGTCACAGCACCAGATGTCGCTCGCCGGCAAGACCGACGGTTTCACCCTCGCAGATCTCGTTGCGTTCGGCCGCTATGCCGATTTCAAGCCGGCACAGTTGCGAGCCATGCTGGACGATATCCTGCAGGCGGCGGCGCAGTGGGACCACTATGCCGAGGAAGCCGGCGTCCCGCGCGATCTCTCGCGCCGGGCACACAATGGTTTCAGGCTGGAATTCGAATGAGGGGCAGCGGAACTACTCCGCCGGCTCCTTCTCGCCGAAGGCGAAGCGGACGCGCTTCCACACCCAGGGGAAGCGGCGCAGCGTATTGGTGATATAGGTGTGCAGCGTCTTCGACGCGGCTGCCACCAGCACCAGGCCGAGCAGACCCATTGGCAGACCGATCGGGATGAAGGGCGTCAGGAAGCCGATCGGCACGGCGAGCGCGATCAGCGCCAGCCCGACGGCGACGCAGACAGTGCGGATGATCAGCACGACAATCGCACCGAAGGCATTCCGCTGGGCCCATCCATTGAGGGATTCATTCATCGCCGTGACCATCTTCCAACCCGTCCCGTTCCTGAGGCGCCGCATGATGGAGAGGCGCCCATCGGGACAGACAACACTAAACGCGTAAACATGACCCCAATGCGAGACAAAAAAGCCGAAATTCAGGCAGCGGCCCGGAGTCAGCAGCGGGTTGTTGCATCTGCGCACCGGTTCTCACGCCGGGGCGGCATTTCCTTGGCGGCTTGGTATCTTGCCGCGTGTTGCAGCGCACACAATCACGGGCGGGCCCATCCGGAGCGAAGCTGCAGGCATAAAATAGTAACGCCCCCGCCGGATGTCAGCGGGGGCGCCGGTGTTTTTTCAGTGCCGGGCCTCCACCAGGGAAGGGCCGCAACATTCTGCCACGGGGCAGGACTACTCCGCCGCTGCGGCCGCGCCGCTGTCCGGCGTCCAGCGCAGCACCGGCTGGCGGGCCGCACGGGTCTCGTCCAGACGCTTGGTCGGGGCGTGAACCGGAGCCGCCAGGAAGCGCTCGCTCTCGCCAGACTTCGCGGCCATAGCCAGCGCCTCGAGCACGTCGACGAAGCGGTCTAGCCCGCTCTTCGATTCGGTCTCGGTCGGCTCGATCAGCATGGCACCGTGGACGACCAGCGGGAAATACATGGTCATCGGATGATAGCCCTCGTCGATCATCGCCTTGGCAAAATCGAGCGTGGAGACGCCGGTGTCCTTGAGGAACCGGTCGTCGAACAGGGCTTCGTGCATGCAGCTGCCCTCGAAGGCCGGCGTCATCACATGCTTCAGCCGGGCGAGGATGTAGTTGGCGTTGAGCACCGCATCCTCGGCAACGCGCTTCAGACCGTCCGAGCCATGGCTCATCATGTAGGTCAGCGCGCGGGTGAACATGCCCATCTGGCCGTGGAAGGCCGCCATACGGCCAAAGGGCTCGCCCTCGGCCTCGGCCGCGTGCTCGACCATCTTCCAGGTCTCGCCATCCTTGACGACATAGGGCACCGGCGCGAAAGCCGCGAGCGCGTCCGACAGCACGGTCGGGCCTGAACCGGGACCGCCGCCGCCATGCGGCGTGGAGAAGGTCTTGTGCAGATTGATGTGCATCGCGTCGACGCCGAGATCGCCCGGGCGCACCCGGCCGACAATGGCGTTGAAGTTCGCCCCGTCGCAGTAGAAATAGCCGCCCGCCTCGTGGATCAGGTCGGCGATCTCGCGGATATCCCGCTCGAACAGGCCGCACGTGTTGGGATTGGTCAGCATGATGCCCGCGACATCGTCGCCCAGCTTGGCCTTGAAGGCCTCCATGTCGACCCGGCCGGTCTTGTCGGCGGGGATCTCGTCGCACACGAAGCCGCACTGCACGGCAGTTGCCGGATTGGTGCCGTGGGCACTTTCCGGCACCAGCACGCGGCGGCGATGGGTCTGCCCGTCGGCATCCAGCTTGGCGCGGATCGCCATCATGCCGCAGAACTCGCCATGGGCACCGGCCTTGGGCGACAGGGCCACGGCCGGCATGTTGGTCAGCGTCATCAGCCAGTGGGCCAGCTCGCCCATCAGCTCATAGGCGCCCTGCACCGTCGAGGCCGGCTGCAGCGGGTGCACATCGGCAAAGCCCGGCAGGCGGGCGATCTTCTCGTTGAGCCGCGGATTGTGCTTCATCGTGCACGAACCGAGCGGGTAGAGACCCAGATCGATGGCGTAATTCTTCCGCGACAGGCGCACATAGTGGCGCATGGTCTCCGGCTCGGCGAGGCCCGGCAGGCCGATCTGGCCCTGGCGCTCCAGACCGCCCAGACGGGATGCGGTACCCCGGGGCTCCGGCAGGTCGACGCCGCAATGCTCCAGATTGCCGCGCTCGAAGATCAGCGGTTCGGCCTGGTCGAGACCGCGGCTGCCCGAGACCGTATCGGCATAGCCGCCGGTCTGGATGTTCTCGGCCATGCGGGTGGGACGGCCTTGCGTGTTCATACCCATCTTACAGTACTCCGCGCAGCGCTTTTTCGAAGGCGACGAGATCGCCATCCGTATTGGTTTCCGTGGCCGCCACGATCAGCAGGTCCTCGAACTTGCCGGGATAGAGCCGGCTGGCGGGAACGCCGCCGAGCACGCCGATCCTGGCCAGATCGTCGACCACCTGCGCCGCCGGCCTGGGCAGACGCAGGGTGAATTCGTTGAAGAAAGTGTCGGTGACCAGTTCCACACCCTCGATCGCCGAGAGGCGGTCGGCCAGGGCACAGGCCATCTCGTGATTGAGACGGGCCAGGCGGGTGATGCCGCGCTCGCCCAGCAGGGTCATGTGGATCGTCCAGGCCAGCGAGCACAGCCCGGAATTGGTGCAGATGTTCGAGGTCGCCTTGTCGCGGCGGATATGCTGCTCGCGCGTCGAGAGGGTCAGCACATAGCCGCGGCGGCCATCGGCATCGACGGTCTCGCCGGCCAGGCGGCCCGGCATCTGGCGGATGAAGCGGCGATCGTCCTTGCAGGCGAAGAGGCCGACATAGGGTCCGCCGAAATTCAGGCCGACCCCGATCGACTGGCCCTCGCCCACCGCGATGTCGGCACCCATCGCGCCCGGGCTTTCCACCAGCCCCAGCGAGACGCATTCGGTGAAGGCGGCAATCACCAGCGCGCCCTTTTCGTGGGCGGCTTCGGACAGGGCGCGCAGATCGTGCAGGCGGCCGAACACATCCGGCGTCTGGACGACGACACAGGCGGTCTCGTCGTCGATGGCCGCCATCACGGCGGACAGGTCGGCGACGTCCGGATCGGTGACCGAGATCTTCACGTCGGAGTATTTCGCCAGCGTCTTTGACGCTTCGACATAGTGCGGGTGCACGCCGCCGGCCATCACGGCCTTGTTCCGGCGCGTCACGCGGGCGGCCATCATCACCGCCTCGGCACAGGCCGTGGAGCCGTCATACATGGAGGCGTTGGCCACATCCATGCCGGTCAGGAGCGCGACCTGGGTCTGGAATTCGAACAGGGTCTGCAGCGTGCCCTGGGAGATTTCCGGCTGGTACGGCGTATAGGCCGTCAGGAATTCGGAGCGCTGGATCAGGTGATCCACGGTCGCCGGAATATGGTGCTTGTAGGCGCCAGCCCCCACGAAGAAGGGCGCCTGTCCTGCCGAGATATTCTTCGACGCCATGGCGCCGAGCGCCCGTTCGACCTGCAGCTCGCCCTGCTTAGTAGGCAGGTCGATCAGCCCGTCCAGCCGCGCCGCTTCGGGCACGTCCTGGAACAGATCGTCGATGGAAGCGACGCCGATGGCCTCGAGCATCGCCTTTCGATCGGTATCGGTATGGGGGAGGTAACGCATCAAGCTACTCCGGCTTGGAAGTGTTGCCGGGCGAGGCATCGGCCTCGTCCGAATTGCGGCTGAAATACATGGCGATTGCCGGCAGGGCCGCGCCGCCACCGATCAGAAGGGCAAACCACAGCGCCGGGCTGTCCCGCAGTGCAAACAACACCATCATCGCGACGAAAGCCGCGGACGGGATCAGGACAACCGGGCGAAGCAGTGTGCGCCACATGATCAGGCCGTGTGGTCCTGGTAGGCCGCCTCGTCCATCAGCCCGTCGAGCTGGGACGTGTCGGACACCTTGATCTTTACGAACCAGCCGTCGCCGGCCGGGTCTTCATTGACCTTCGCCGGCTCGTTCTCCAGCGCGTCATTGATCTCGACGATCTCGCCATCGACCGGAGCATAGACCTCGGAGGCCGCCTTGACGGATTCGACGACAGCAAATTCGTCGCCCTTCTTCAGGGATTTGCCGACATCCGGCAGTTCCACGAAAACGACATCGCCCAGCTGGCCGGCGGCATAGGCCGTGATGCCGATGGTGGCGATATCGCCATTGAGGGAAATCCACTCATGGTCTTCGGTATAGCGGGTGGTCATGATTGTCTCCTGCCCCAGAATAAAAGCCTGAAAAACGCCTGGCGCCTGCCTGTCCGGTCTGCCCGGTCCACGGCATCAGCCCCGATAGAAATTCGCCGTCACGAACGGCATCTTCACCACTTTCGCGGCCCGCGGCTTGCCGCGCACGAGGATGTCGACCTCGGTACCGGGCTGCATGAAATCGCGATCGATATAGCCCATGGCGACCGGACCGTTCACGGTCGGGCCGAAACCGCCCGAAGTGACAATGCCGATCACCTTGCCGTCCTTGGACGCGATCTCGGCACCCTCGCGCGCCGGCGCGCCGGACAGGGTAAGGCCGATCCGCTTCTGGCAGGTCTTCGCATCGATCTGCGCCGCGATCACGTCAGCGCCCGGAAAATCCCCGCGCTCGCGCCGTGTCTTCGACAGGGCCCAGATCAGCGAGGCTTCGACCGGTGTGCGGGTCTCGTCCATGTCATGGCCATAGAGGCAAAGGCCGGCTTCCAGGCGCAGCGAGTCGCGCGCGCCCAGACCGATCGCCTCGACTTCCGGCTGCTCGAGCAGCAGGCGGGCGATACGTTCGGCATCGCCTTCCGGGATGGAAATCTCGAACCCGTCCTCGCCGGTATAGCCGGACCGGGAGATCAGCACGTGCGCGCCGTCCAGCGTGAAGACGCCGCACTGCATGAACACCATCTTGCAGGCGTCCGGGCACAGGCGCTCCATCACATCCTTCGCCGCGGGGCCCTGCAGCGCCAGAAGCGCGCGGTCCTCGATGCGGGTCAGCGCGCCCTTGCCCTTCGTCGCGTTCTCGATGAGCGCGAAATCATTATCCTTGGTCGCCGCGTTCACGACGAGGAAAATCCCCTCCCCGTCCGGGCGCGATACCATCAGATCGTCGCGGATCCCGCCGGTCTCGTTCAGCAGCAGGGCATATTTCTGTTCGCCGGCGCTGATCGCCGACAGGTCGGCCGTCAGCAGCGCTTCCAGCGCGGCCTCGTCGCCGATGTAGCGCGCCTGGCCCATATGGGAGACGTCGAACAGGCCGGCCTTCTCGCGCGTGTGCTTGTGCTCGCCCATGATCCCCAGCGGATACTGGACGGGCATGTCATAGCCGGCGAACGGCACCATCTTGCCGCCCAGCTCGACATGGAGCGCGTGAAGGGGTGTCTTGAAAAGCGTGCCGGTCATCGATCGGGTCCTTGCATGGGGGCGATCCTGCAAGCCTGTGTGCCTGCAAGCCTTCGCCCCCGCTGTCCCGATAACCTGAGAGATTCCGCGACCTTCCTCATGCCGTCCGATCACGGCGGAAGTCGCTTGCTCCGTCGGTGGGATGAAGGCGAGCCCCATCCACTTTCCAGCGTTTATCTCTCCCGCGGTCCTTCGGCCTGAGCGTTTCCGGGGCGGTTGCGCCTTCGGCGCCGGCGTTATTTGCCGGTCTCTCCCGCGGGGAGTTTGGTCCCGCAAGGCGCACACTGCGCCCGCCTCGCGGTTGCAGCGGACTCTATGATTCCGCGCCCCGGAGTCAATGTCGCAGCGCCGTTAATCCACCGATTCCCACGGCGAGAAACAGGCGCCCAGACCGCCCTGCAGCAATCCCATCAAACCAGCCTGTTCCTCCGCGGGAAGCGCCGCCGCCTCGGCCGCGGATGTATCGCGGGCCGCTTCCCAGTCCGTCAGCATGGAGCGGTCCTGGATAGCGCCCTGGGAACCCAGTGCGAAGAGACGGTAGACCTGCGGTGTCGCATTGTCCTGCAGATAGCCATCGAGACAGGAACAGAACGCGTCGTGGTCCTCGGGCAGGCCGCCGCTGCGGTCGACCTGCTGGATACGGCAGGCGTGCTGCATCCAGGCAGAATGATCCGCCGGATCTTCGGAGAAGGTCGCAGGTTCGGACGCGACAAGAAACGTGGCAAGGACGGTCAGGATCATGCGGAAACTCCCGGTTTTCGCCACCCTACCCGATCGCCCGGCACGCAAACTCCCCCGTTCGGGGGAGAGCGCTACATCCGTTCCGGCGCTTCCAGACCGAGCAGACCGAGGCACAGCTCCAGCTGCTTCAGCGTCGCTTCGGCCAGCGCCAGCCGCGAACGCTTCACCGCATCCGTCCCGGCGGACAGGATCGGGCAGGCCGAATAGAATTTCGAGAAGGCCTGGGCCAGCGTGAAGGCGTGGTCGCAGATCGCGTTCGGCGCCCGGTTCTCGCACGCCTGCTCCAGCGCCGCGCCGAAAGCGTCCAGCGCCAGAACGAGATCGCGCTCCTCGGCCGCCTCGGCCGAAATCGGCCCCGGCTCGACGCCCGCCTCGGCCGCCCGGCGCATCAGCGATTTCACCCGCACCGCGGCATAGAGCAGATAGGGACCGGTCTTGCCCTCGAAACTGGTGAAACGATCCAGGTCGAAGACGTAGTTCGTCGTGCGATAGTTCTGCAGGTCGGCGAATTTGATCGCGGCAAGGCCCACCATGCGCGCCACCCGGTCATGCTCTTCCGCGCCGACATCTTCGGCGAGACCGGCCTCCTTGAGGCGTTCATCGGCGCGTTCGATGGCGCTGGCGATCAGATCGGCCAGGCGGAACGTCCCGCCATCGCGCGTACGCAGACGCTTGCCGTCGGTGCCGTTGACCGTGCCGAACTTGACGTGTTCCAGCGACCCTTCCGGTGCCAGGCCGGCCTTGTCGGCAGCGCGGAAGACCTGTTCGAAATGGTCCGACTGCGCCAGATCGACGACATAGAGCGTCAGGTCGGGGCCAACGGTCTGCTTGCGATCCAGTATGGTGGCGAGATCGGTGGTGCCGTAGAGGGAGGAGCCTTCCGACGTCACCAGAATCAGCGGCGCCAGCTCCTTCTTGTCGCCGTCACGGGCGACCCGGACGACCCAGGCGCCTTCGCTTTCCTCGGCCACGCCGCGTGCCTTGAAGTCGGCCACCAGCCCGTCGATCAGATCATTGACGTCGCTTTCGCCCTTCCACAGGTCGAATTGGACACCCAGATCGCCGAAATCCTTCTTCAGCGCCGCAACGGAAACGTCGATGAAGTGACGCAGCAGGGCGCGATAGCCGGCCCGGCCGGCCTGCAGCTCGGCCGTCGCACGGCGGGACTTTGCCAGCCGGTCAGCGTCTTCCTTGGCCTTCTTCGAGGCCTGCGGATAGA
Organism: Maricaulis virginensis; assembly: GCF_027922185.1. Lineage (NCBI taxonomy): Bacteria > Pseudomonadati > Pseudomonadota > Alphaproteobacteria > Maricaulales > Maricaulaceae > Maricaulis > Maricaulis virginensis. The sequence continues at coordinate 70,521 of NZ_BSFE01000007.1, forward strand.
GCCGCGCCAGATCCTCGATATCGACCGGCGGTTCGGACGGATAGCCGTCCGTGATCGCGGCGTCGAAATAGGGAAGATCGGGCTGTTCTTCTTCCAGCTCGGTGATCAGGTGGCCCATCTGCAGACCCCAGTCACCGAGATGGATGTCGGAAATCACCGTGTCGCCGCGGAAGCGGAACAGGCGCTGCAGGCTGTCCCCCAGCACCGAAGAGCGCAGATGGCCGACATGCATCGGCTTGGCCACATTCGGCCCGCCGAAATCGATCATAACCTTGCGCGGCTCGGACACTTGTGGCGCACCGGCACGGTCGTCCGACGCGATCTCGGCAGCGCGGGCATTGATCGCCGCGCCTGCCGGCAGGAGGTTGATGAAACCCGGTCCGGCGATCTCGGCCTTCTCGATCAGCGCATCACCGGAAATCCGGTCCAGCACGGCCTGGGCGATCTCGCGCGGCGGCTTGCCCGCCTGCTTGGCCGCCGGCATGGCGCCATTGCACTGAAAGGGAAAGCGTTCCGGGTTCTGCTTGGACGGGGTGACACGGCCCAGCTCCCGCGGAAGCTCGAGGGAAGCAAACGCGTCGCCCAGCACACCGCTGAGCTGTTCGGCAATAGAAGGCATGTTTCTAGTCCTGGCCGGCCGCCACGCGGAAACGCTGACCGGAGCGATTGAAGGCGATCTGTTCCGGCGTCAGCTCGAAGCCGACGATGATCTCGAAGTTCACGCCCGACGTGCCCTCGTCTGCCCGCGGGATCGAAATCGCGTCGATCTCCTCGGTCAGGTAGACGCGGTCCTCACCGGCGTCGAACTCGACACGGATCGGGAAGACTTCCTTGTGGATCACGTCGTAGTCACGGCGGGTAATGGCGACGAAATACTCATAAGTGCGCGCATCACCGCGTGCGGCGGGACCGCGGCCGAAGCCCATATCGATCTCGAGATTCGCCAGGATCGGACGTTCGCCGTAATAGCTGCACAATGAGCGCACAGCGAGAATCTCACCCGTAAAGCCGACATTCTCGTAGGCCACTTCACCGCCTTCCAGCTCGACCAGACGCTGCGCTTCGTAAAGCGACAGGGCCGACGGGCACGGTCCGGCATTCGGTTCCGGCGACGAGAGGGCATCGGACACCGACTGGCAGCCGCTCAGCAGGCCGGCTGTGACAGCGAGGGCGGCGATGGACCGCACGTGACTGGAAAACGCCCGAGTGAAATACATTGTGCACTACCTGTCCTGGAAACGGACCCCGCCACTGGATAGCGGCCGGGCACTTTGTTAGGACGGTCATACGATGCACATGCGGCTTCCGCAACGGCATCGCTGAAGGAGATTGCGAGCCGATGAGCGCGCCCCGACCACCACTCACCCTTCTCTTGACCGCTCCGCGCGGCTTCTGCGCCGGTGTGGATCGGGCGATCCAGATCGTCGAACGCGCCCTCGAGCGCTTCGGCGCGCCGGTCTATGTACGCCACGAGATCGTCCACAACCGGCATGTCGTCGAACGGCTGGAAGCCATGGGCGCCATCTTCGTGGAAGAGCTGGACCAGTGCCCGGATGACCGGCCGGTGGTGTTTTCCGCCCATGGCGTGCCCAAGAGCGTGCCGGCGGAAGCGCAGCGGCGCGAGATGATCTATGTCGATGCCACCTGCCCGCTCGTCTCCAAGGTCCATGTCGAAGCCCAGCGCCACTTCACCAATGGCGACGAGATCGTGCTGATCGGCCATGCCGGCCACCCCGAAGTCGTCGGCACGATGGGGCAATTGCCCGACGGCGCCATCACGCTGGTGGAAACCGTCGAGGATGCGCAGCACTTCGAACCGCGCGACCCGGCCAAGCTGGCCTTCGTCACCCAGACCACGCTGTCGGTCGACGACACCTCGGCCATCGTCGAGGCTCTGCAGGCGCGCTTCCCGCATATGAAGGCGCCGCACAAGGAAGACATCTGCTACGCCACCACCAACCGCCAGGACGCGGTGAAGGCCGTCGCCTCGCGCAGCGACATGGTCTTTGTGATCGGCGCGCCCAACTCCTCCAATTCGGTGCGCCTGGTCGAGGTCGCGAAACGGGCCGGCGCACCGCGCGCCGAACTTGTGTCCTGCGCTGCCGATGTGGACTGGGACGCGCTGGGCGAGGTCTCCACCGTGGGCATCACGGCCGGAGCTTCGGCACCGGAAGACCTGGTCCAGGGTCTGATCGAGGCTTTCCGCGAGCGCTATGATGTGACCGTCGAGCATGTCAGCGTGACCAAGGAAGACGTGGTCTTCAAACTGCCGCGTGCGGTGGCCTGAGGACACCGGCGATGAGCCAGAACAAGACCCGGCCGACCAGCGTTTCGCCCTCAGATTTCATCGCCTCGATCGAGCATCCGGTGCGCCGCGCCGATGCGGAAACCCTGCTGGAGATGATGACCCGTATCACCGGCTGGGAGCCGAAGATGTGGGGACCGGCAATCGTCGGCTTCGGGCAGTATCACTATCGCTATGACAGCGGCCGGGAAGGCGATTTCATGCGCACCGGCTTCTCGCCGCGCAAGGCGAACATGGCCGTCTACATCATGCCCGGCTATTCCGATCACAGCGCCATCCTCGCCCGCCTGGGCAAGCACAAGTCCGGCAAGTCCTGCCTCAATATCAACAAGCTGGCCGATGTCGATCTGGACGTGCTCGAAGAGCTGATCCGGGCCGGCCTGGCCGACATGGCGGAAAAATATCCCGAATGACCCTGATCGTGATCCACACCGACGGCGCCTGCTCCGGCAATCCGGGGCCCGGCGGCTGGGGCGCGATCCTGGAATGGAACGGCCACCGCAAGGAACTCAAGGGCGGTGAGCGCGACACGACCAATAACCGCATGGAAATGATGGCGGCGATCCAGGCGCTCGAAGCGCTCAAACGCCCCGGCCAGACGGTGAAACTGGTCACCGACAGCGTCTATCTGCGCGATGGCATCACCAAGTGGATCCATGGCTGGAAAAAGCGCGGCTGGAAGACCGCTGACAGGAAGCCGGTCAAGAATGTCGATCTCTGGCAACGCCTCGATGCGCTGACGCAAAAGCACGATATCGACTGGCAGTGGATCAAGGGCCATGCCGGCCACGCCGAGAACGAACGGGCCGACGAACTCGCCCGCGAGGGTCTCGCCGAAGCGCGCTAACCCGACGCTGCCCGGCCGCCGGTCTCAAGGCTGTCCGGCTCCGCAGACTCCCGCTCGGCAGACAGGGCCGCATCCAGCACACGGCGCACGCTTTCCAGATCGAGCGGCTTGGACAGATAGTCCGTCGCGCCGATATCGAGATAGCGCTCGCGCGCGCCGGCCGTCGCGTCAGCGGTGACGGCAAAGACCGGCAGATCGGCCCAGCGTTCGCCCGAACTGCGGATCTGGATGATCGTGTCCTCGCCGGACATGACGGGCATCTGGATATCCATCAGCACCGCATCGTAGGGCGTGTTCGCCAGGGCTTCGATCGCCTCCAGCCCGTCGGTGGCGGTATCCACCTCGTGACCCAGCGAACGCACCAGCGCAGCGGCGACGACGCGATTGGTCTCGACATCGTCCACCACGAGAATCCGGCCCGGCGCCACCGGCAGCGCCGGATTCTCCCTGCGTAAATCCTCGTCCTCGACAGCGGCCATTTGCGGCAGCGGCAGTTCGAACCAAAAACAGGCGCCCTCGCCCAGACGGCTGTCGACGCCGATCTCGCCGCCGGCCTGCCGGACGATCTCCCGGCAGATGGTCAGGCCCAGCCCGGAACCGCCATGCTTGCGCGTCACGGATGCATCGACCTGTGCGAAGCGGTCGAAGACGTGCTCCAGCCGGTCTTGCGGAATACCCGGACCACTGTCACGGACTTCGAACCGGATCCGGTCGCCCTCTGTTCGGTAGATTCTTACGTCGACATGGCCCGTATCGGTGAATTTGACGGCATTGCCGGCGATATTGATCAGCACCTGGCGCAGCCGCGCCTCATCGCCGCCCACAATGGCCGGCACATCGGCCGCCATGTCGCAAGCGACCGCCAGGCCTTTCTCCCGCGCCATCGGTTCGACCACACGCAGCGCATCGGCGACCATGTCGTGCAGGTCGAACGGCTCGAAGGCCGCTTCAGCCACCCCTGACTCGATCTTGGAGATATCCAGCACGTCCTCGATCAGGCTGAGCAATGCCCGGCCGGAGGATTGCAGCGTCTCGACATAGTTCGCCTGCACCCCGTCGAGGTGCGTCATCTTCAGCAATTGCGCCATGCCCAGAACACCATTGAGCGGTGTGCGGATCTCGTGGCTCATATTGGCCAGGAATTGCGACTTGGCCGCATTGGCCTGTTCGGCTTCCTTGCGGCGGCGGTCCAGTTCGCGGGCCGTGTTCACATCGTCGGTGATGTCGAAATTGGTACCGGAGATGACCCGGCTTCCGTCATAGCGGCGGACAATGGACGCACTCACGCGGACATGGCGGACGCTGTCGTCCGGCAGAATGGCGCGGTACTCGAAGATGGCCGGCCCGCCGCTTTCGATCGCCTCATCGACAACGGCCATGACCCGGTGGAAATCATCCGGATGCACGCATTCGCGCCACTTCTGGAAGGTCATTTCCTCGTCGAAACCCTCCCGCCCGAAGATGCGGTTGCAGGCCTCGTCCCACCAGAAATACGGCTTGTCGATGCCGAACTCCCAGACGCCGACGGCCGACGCCTCCAGTGCCATGGACAAACGGCTCGACAGGGTTGCCATCTCGGCCTCGCGTGAGCGCCGTTCCGTCACGTCACGATAGGATCCGATCAGCTTGATCGCGCGGCCATCGGCAATCACCGGCTTGCCGACCACCTGCACCCAGATGCGGCGGCCGCGAGCCGTGACCATCGGGACTTCCATGTCCCAGCTGCCCAGATCGCCGATAAATCCGTCGACCGTCGTGCGCACATCCGCGCGTGCCTCTTCCGCGATGAAGGAGATGAGATCCTCGCGCGTGATCTCGCGGTTCGGCGGCACGTCAAGGATCCGGCGGGTGGTTGCGTCCCACTCCACTGCACCGGTCAAGAGATCGACTTCCCAGCTGCCGATCCCGCTCAGCTCGGTGACAGCGGCAAGCCGGGCGCGCGTGCGCTCCTCGACATCGACGAGGCGCATCTTTTCGGTGATGTCCTCGGCCGAACCGGCCATGCGGATCGCGCATCCGGACATGTCCTGCTCGGCCTGTCCGCGCACATGCAGATGCAGGTAGTGGCCGTCCGCGTGCTGGAAACGGTAGGCAATCTCCAGCGGCTCACAGGTTGTCCAGGCGTGTTGCAGGGCCTCGTGGACCCGCGTCCGGTCGTCCGGGTGAATCCGCGACAGCAACAGATCCAGACCGTCACGGGCATAGGTGCCGCGGTCCTCGGCACTGGGCGGGCGGCCGATAATCTCGAGCAGGCGGTTCGAGGTGAACAGCTCATCGTTGACGAGATCGACTTCCCAGATGCCGGCCGTCATGCCGGCGATGGCCAGGCTGAAGCGGCGCTCGGACTCAGCCAGCCGCTGCAGAACATTGTCACGGTCGCTGGAGGTGCGGCGTGCATAGATGATATCGCCGATGGTCTGCAGCAGCGGTGAAATATCCTTCAACGCAGCATCCGTATATCCATCCGGCCGGTTGGCGAGCCCCAGAAGGGCAACGAACTCGCCATGCGAGTGAAGCGGAATACCGGCATAGGCGTTGAGCGGCGGATGCCCGGGCGGCAATCCGCCTACTGCAGCATGTTCCACCGGCGTGTTGGCGATGACCCGGTCGCCGGTCTTCAGGCTGTAGCCGAACAGGGTGTCGAGATTGCGGAATTCCAGACCGTTTTCCGCGTTGGTCTCGTAAAACTCGCGGGTCTGTTCGTTCCAGGAGATATCGGTGATCGCCCAGGTCTTGAGATAGGGGCGGCCGGCGTCCTGCAGCACTTCACCGATAAAGCCGTACTCGCTCTTGGTCAGGCGCAGCACCGTCTCCAGCAGATCGTCGAACGCTTCGCGCTCGGCGCCCTCGCCGGAGATGAACACACTCTGCACACGCGCGATCGCGGCGAGGACTTCATTGGCCGTCGCGATATCGGCGTTTTCGAGTGCTGGTGTGCTGTGACGGTCAGCCAATCCTACCCCCGGACAAGCGGGCGGCCTGTCATTGCGCGCCCGATTTTCCACGAGCCTAGGATCTGCGCGTTACGATGGATTTAAAAACGGCGATTGTGCATTTGCGTTCGAATACGAATATTCGCTGCATCGCAACAAATACTTCGAGCCACAAAGACAAAGGGCCGCGGCAGTGATGCCGCGGCCCCAGGCCGGCTTTGCCGTCCCCCGAAGACGGAGGCTAGTTGCTCAGGCGGAATTCCAGCTCGTAGGAATGACCGTCGGTCTGGGCCGCGGCCGGCGCAAAGCGCCAGGCCTCGATGGCCGACAGGGCGGCGCGGTCGAACACGCCGGCCGGCGTGGCTTCGGCGATCTCGGCATTGACGACTTCACCGCTCGGGGCGACCGAATAGGTCACGCGGACAGAGCCTTCGATACCGCGGCGTTCGGCGCCACGCGGATACTCCGGGGCAACACGCTCGATCGCTTCGCGCTCCGGCGCGTCGGCGGCAGAGGCCGCACCGGCCAGGGCAACCGGAGCTGCAATCATGGAAAGGCTCAGGCAGGCGGAGAGGATGTTCTTGTTCATGGCGTTCACTCAGCGAGGTTAGGTGCGTTTGCGAGCGAAGGTTTAGGGCCTGTGTCTTGCCACCTCGCTTCCGGAATCCCTAAATTTTGATCGAACCCGAAACTTTATGCAGTGGCCTGCGAGTCGGGTGCCGCTGCAGCGGGCGCAATCGTCAGGATCACACCGCGAACCTCGGTCACGAACCAGTGCGCACCGGTTTCCGGATCGGATCCGTCCGCCGTCTGCGCCGACCATTCCGTATCGCCATAGCGTACCCGTCCCTGCCCCGCTGAAAAGGCCCCGACCACGGTCACCCGCTGTCCGACCATCCGGCCGGACCGGTCGTTGAGACCGCTGTCCGATCCCGACTTCAGCGCCGGACGGACCCAGCGGTCGCCGGCCCAGAGGAGCGGCAGGGTCAGCACGATGAACACACCCAGCTGGATCGGCCAGCTGACGCCGAAGGTTTCCATCGCCACAAAACCGGTCAGGAAAGCCGCGGCCGCCGGCCACAGAAGATAGGTGGTGCCGGTGAGCAACTCGGCGATCAGGATGACGCCGGCAATCGCCCACCAGGCCCACATGTTCATGCGGTCGAAGACTGAAAAGAGGATATCCATGACAAAAACCTCCTGTCGCCTGTCTGCTCAGCCCTGACCCTTGCGGGTCGCCTCGCTGATGGCGTCGTGCGCCGCCTTGCCCAGTTCGCCCACACCGGTAATCGTGCCGATGATGTTGGAGAATTCGGCGGGAATGATAACGGTGCGCTGCTGTTCGCTGGTCGCCAGCTTGCCGAAGGCCTCGACGTATTTCTGGCCCAGGAAATAGTTGATGGCGGACACATCGCCCTTGGCAATGGCGTCGGAGACCAGCTGCGTTGCCTTGGCTTCGGCCTCGGCTTCGCGCTCGCGGGCCTCGGCGTCGAGGAAGGCACTTTCCTTGCGGCCCTCGGCCTCGCGGATGGCGGCTTCCTTCTCGCCCTCGGCGCGCAGGATGGCGGACTGCTTGGCGCCTTCCGCCTCGAGGATCTCGGCACGCTTCAGGCGTTCCGCCTTCATCTGGCGCGCCATGGCCTCGGTAATGTCGACGGGCGGCGACAGGTCGCGAATCTCGATCCGGGTGACCTTCACGCCCCAGGGATTGGTGGCAGCATCGATCACGCCCAAGAGGCGCGCATTGATCTCGTCGCGCTTGGACAGGGTCTCGTCCAGGTCCATGGCGCCAATCACGGTCCGCACATTGGTCAGGGCCAGATTGATGATGGCGAATTCCAGATTGTCGACCTCATAGGCCGCGCGCGGCGCGTCGAGCACCTGGATGAAGACGACAGCATCGACGGACACCGTCGCATTGTCGCGGGTGATCACATCCTGATTGGGCACGTCCAGTACGCGCTCGCGCATGTTCATCTTGTAGCCGATGGAGTCGATGAAAGGCACGATGAAGTGGAGACCCGGCTTCAGGGTCCGCGTAAAGCGTCCGAAGCGCTCGACCGTGAATTCCCGCCCCTGTGGCACCGTCTTGATCACCGAAGCGATGATGAAGAGTGCCAGAAGGAAGAAAACGCCAATACCGATCAGACCGAAATCCATGCGGAACCCCTTTCTTGTTTGTCTTGCCGGCGGCCGGGCGGCGCCATGCCGCCCGGACCGGTCCAGGGCAGATCCCTAGAGCTGACCGAGAATATGGTCAGCGGATGACACCCTGAATTCGCCGGGTGCCTCGACGTTCAGTTCGGACACGACGCCGTCCTTCACGATCATGGAGAAGCGCTGCGAGCGCGTGCCCATGCCGAAGCCGGATCCGTCCATTTCCAGGCCGGCAGCCTTGGCGAACTCGCCATTGCCGTCGGCCAGCATCACCACGTCTTCGCCGGCATTCTGGGACTTGCCCCAGGCGTCCATGACGAACACGTCGTTCACCGACACGCAGGCGATCGTATCGACGCCCTTCGCCTTGATCTCGGACGCTTTTTCAACGAAGCCCGGCAGGTGCTTGGCCGAGCAGGTCGGCGTGAAGGCGCCCGGCACTGCAAACAGCGCCACGGTCTTGCCCGCGAACACATCGTCCGTCGACAGCTTCGTCGGCCCGTCCGCCGTCATCGTCATGAAGCTGGCTTCGGGAAGGCGATCTCCGACCGAAAGGGTCATGTCAGTTCTCCTATGAGTTAGTATTCATGCAAACACGCACGGCAAGATAGCGGGAACCTGGCTGGACGCATCCCCTCTTTGCGGCGAACATGGCGGCCATGGACCGTGCGACCGACACAGATGTGGACGAGAGTTTCCTCAACGGCAAGCTTCTCGTCGCCACGCCGAGCATCGGCGATCCGCGCTTCGACCGCGCCGTGATCCTGATGTGCGACCATGCCGCCGATCACGCGATGGGGATTGTCATCAACAAGCCCGTCGAAGGCCTGCGCATGCCGGAACTGTTCCAGCAGCTCGATATCGCGGGCGGCAAGGGCGCGCCCGACCGGCCGGTCCTGCTGGGCGGTCCGGTCGACCGGGATCGCGGCTTTGTCCTGCACTCGACCGACTTCCACGCCGAGGAGTCCACCCTGCCCGTCTGCGACGGCATCCTGCTCACCGCCACCCGTGACGTGCTGGAAGCCATCGCATCGGACCACCCGCCACGGCGCAGCCTGATGGCGCTGGGTTATGCCGGCTGGGGCGCCGGCCAGCTGGAGAACGAGCTGGCCGCCAACGCCTGGCTGGTCACCGATCCGGACGAGGGGCTGATCTTCGACACCGAGGATGCCGGCAAGTGGGAGGCCGCTCTTGACCTGATCGGCGTAACGCCCGAACACCTGTCCATGATCTCCGGCCACGCCTGAGCCGAACGACCTCCCCGCAACGAAAAGACCCACTCATGAATGCGCACACCTTTGAAAGCGGCGAATTCGCCGGCTGGCACTACTGGCCGACCGATCCTTTCGAACAAGCCGCCGGTCCCTTTTTCTATCGCCATGTCGACGGCGAGGCGGTCTGTGCCTTCCGGGTGCAGAAGAAGCAGCTGAACGGCATGGGCATCATTCATGGCGGCTGCCTGATGAGCTTCGCCGACTTCGCCCTGTTCGGCATTGCGCATGAGGAGATGGGACCGTCCGGCTATGGCGTCACGGTCGCCTTTACCTCCGAGTTTCTCGGCAGTGCGCGCGAGGGCGACTACATGGAAGCGCGCGGCGAGGTGTTGCGGGCCGGCGGCTCGCTGATCTTCGTGCGCGGGGTGATCACCGCCGAGGGCAAGCCCTGCCTGAACTTCTCCGGCACGATCAAGCGGCTGCGCGAACGCTAGGCCGCCGGCGCCGTGCCCGATCTCCTGATCCTCATCGCCGCTGCTTTCGCCGCCGGCGTGCTGAACACGCTGGCCGGCGGCGGCACTTTCCTCACCTTCCCCGCACTGGTGCTGACCGGCATGCCGCCCGTCGCTGCCAATGCGACCAGCGCGGTCGCCGTCCTGCCGGGCTATGCCGGCGGCATGGCCGGCTATCGCCGCGAACTCGGCACTCTGCCCCGCGCGCAATTGCTGCATCAGGCCGGCACGGCGCTGGCCGGAGGCCTTGCGGGAGCCGGGCTCCTGCTGCTCACACCCGACACGGCCTTCACCCAAATCATCCCCGCGCTGATGCTTGTCGCCACCCTCTCTTTTGCCTTTGGCGACGCCTTGCGCGCCCGTCTCGCGGGCACGACCGCTACAGGCCGGATCGCGAGCACAGCCGAGCTTTTTCTGGTCTGTGCCTATGGCGGCTATTTCAATGGCGGGCTGGGCATCATGCTGCTGGCGCTGTTTGCGCTGCAGGGCATGACCAGGCTGCACACGATGAACGGGCTGAAGACCGCCGTCTCGCTGATCGTCTCGGCGATCTCGGTTGCCGCCTTTGCGCTGGCCGGCCTGGTCGCCTGGACACCGGCGCTGGCGATGATGGCCGCAGCGACCGCCGGCGGCTATCTCGGCGCGCCGCTGGCGCGGGTCCTGCCCGACAGCGTGGTGCGCGGGGTGATCATCGCGACCGGCGGCTTGATGACAGCGATTTTCGCACTGCGCGCCCTGGCCTAGACGCCCGGCGCCGCAAAGCGCCCGGCGATACCGTTGGCGACGGCATCGGCTGCCGCGTCCGGCGAGAGGGCGCCGGCATAGCGATAGCCCTGCACGAACTGGCAGCCCATCTCGCGCAGCCGATCCGCAGCCTCGGTGCTCTCGACACCCTCGGCCACGACTTTCATGCCGAAATGGTTTGCCAGCTGGATCACCGACTTCACCACCGTCCCGGCGCTCTCGTCCGCGCTCATGGCGCGGATGAAGTAGCGGTCGATCTTGACGACATCGAAGGGCAGCATGTCGAGCCGCGCGAGCGAGGAATAGCCGGTGCCGAAATCATCCAGCGCGAGGGCAATCCCTGCCTCGGACAGACGCTTCATCGCGCCCGCCGCCTGCTCCGGATCGCGCATGATCTCGGTTTCCGCAATCTCCAGCTTGAAGGCCCCGTCCGGCAGCTGCGCCTCCTTCACCGTCGCAATCAGACGGTCGCAGAAAACCGGGTCGACAAGTTCGGAAACTGTTGCATTGGCGGCCACGAAAAGGGCGCCGGATGTCACATGAGCGGTGCGCCAGGACGACAGGTCTGCGACCGCACTGCTGCGCACCTGATCGGAAATGCGCTCGAGCAGATCGAGATCCTGGGCCATGTCGAGAAAATCGTCCGGCGCCAGCACGCCCAGCCCCGGCCGCTCCCAGCGCGCCAGTGCCTCGAAGCCCGCCAGACGGCCCGTGGAAAGATCGATCACCGGCTGGTACCAGGCCAGCACCTCCCCGTTCCCGACGCCGTTGGCCAGCGCATGTTCCTCGCTGATCCGGCCAGCTCCATCGGCGGTGCTGCCGGCGGGTGTCATCAGGCCCTCGACCCGCCCCTCGCCATTGCGGCGGCCGAGCAGGCGCACATAGGCAAGCCGTCCCTTGTCACCGATCAGTCGCAGGCGGATATCGATCCGGTCCCGGTCCAGGGCAGCGGTCAGGCGCGACTGGTCGGCGGGACCGAGGCGATCGAGAAAGCCGGCCCAGGCGAGCTCGGCTTCATCCAGGCCAAAGCGGGCGATATCGCCGGTGAAACGCACCCGGCCCGCAACCGTATCGCAGGCGAAGGCGACTGCGCCGGCCGCCCGGGCACCGGCCTCGAAGTCGGTTCCCGTCATGACCGCGGATCGGTCGAGAGAATGGCGTAGCGCTCGTGGTCGCGCCATTCCCCGGCGATATTCAGATAGGCACGGGCGAGCCCTTCATGGGTAAAGCCGACGGCCTCGAGAAGCGTGCGGGACGCCGTGTTCGCCGGCTGACAGGCCGCCTCGATCCGGTGCAGGCGCAACTCGTCGAAGGCAAAGGCCAGGACACGGCGCACCGCGGCGCGGGTGTGGCCCTGGCGCACATAGGGACTGCCGATCCAGTAGCCGATATCCGCACTCTGCAGCACGCCGCGGCGGACATTGTTCAGATTGCAGGCGCCAAGCAGGACATTGTCGCGGGCACGCATGACAAAGAAGGGATAGCCGGTTCCAGCATTTCGGTCCGCGTCATAACGCTCGATACGGCGGCGGAAGGCGCCCTTGGACAGCTCGTCCTGGGTCCAGGCCGGTTCCCACGGCTCGGTGTGCGCGCGGCTGGCGCTGCGCAGGCGAGCCCAGGCCTCGTAATCCTCCAGCTGCGGCATGCGCAGCCGGATGCCTTCGCCGATCAGCGGGTCGTCCCACGGGGTTTCGCGCCAAACTGCCACCAGTCCATTCTCCCGTCCGGGCGGCTTGTTGTCCGCCTTCTCTCTACATCATTCGACCGGCGTGCGCCGCATCAAAGACGCAGCCGGCCACGCGCGACGTGGAAAGCTGCGTAGACACCGACCAGCGCGAGTGCCAGCCCGTACCAGGTCAGCGCATAGCCCAGATGCCGCGAAGGCGGGGTCTGGGCGAGGCTCTGCGGCAGGCCGAGATCGGCCCGCGCCCACACCGGGGCAATGCGCGCCGGATCGGCGCCCAGCGCCGCAGCCATGGCGTCAACATCGAAACGATACCACTGATTGGTATCCGGATCGTTGCGTCCGCTGAAAACGCCTGCCGCCGGCAGGGGTTCGATACGCCATTGCGAGACCGGCGTGCGATCGCCGTGCATCAGGGTTTCAAACCCGGTTTCCACGAAGACCAGCCGGTCCGGCTCTCCGGCCTGGCAAGCCGGCACGGCCATCAGGCCGACGCGGGCCCAGCCCGGCGCGTCGCGCAGCGTGTAGACCCTAAGGGTTTCCCCCGTCAGCGGCGCGGGACCGGTGACGCTGGGTCCGAAATCGCCCTCGAAACCGTTGCACAATGCGGCCTGGAAGCTTGCCACCTCGCCACGTCCCTCGAAGGCATCGATCCGGTCGGCCTTCCAGGACATGCGCTGCATCTGCCAGGTGCCAAGGGTGAGCAGCAGGGCGAGCGCCGGCAGGCTGAACAGGGTGAGGAGCGGAAGCGGTCGGAAGTGCGGCATGGGATGCCCGGTCCCTCCGGGAAGCTTGAATGTCTGCGGCCGGAAGGCAGCCCGTCTAGTCGTCGAGCCGGGCTTCCTGCGCGTCGTGTTCGAACTGCAGCGCGAAGAGCAGCCCCTTGATCGGCCGGAGCAGCAGGATCGAGACGACGGGGATGAAGGGGATCTGGAAGATCAGGTGCACCCACCAGGGCGGCGAGAAGGCGACCTCGACCAGCAGGTAGAGAATGACGGCGAGAAAGCCGACGATGAACATCACGAACACCGATGCCCCGTCGCCCACATCCGCCTTGTCGAAGTCCGCACCGCACACATCGCAGCGCGGCGCGATCTTCAGGAGGCCGTCGAACATGGCCCCCTCCCCGCATTTCGGACAGTGCCCTGAGACGCCGGCCTGGAACGGGGAGGGTTTGGTCATGACGGTCCGGCTCCTAGCCGAATGTTACGTAGACGAAGGCGAACAGGAAGAGCCAGACCACGTCGACGAAGTGCCAGTACCAGGCAGCGGCTTCGAGACCGAAATGCTTCTCCGGCGTGAACTGGCCGGCCAGCAGACGGAACAGGCAGACCGCCAGGAAGATCGTCCCGATGACCACGTGCGCGCCGTGGAAGCCCGTCGCCATGAAGAAGGCCGAACCGTAGAGATTGCCGCCATCGGCGATCGAGAAGGCGAAGTGCGCTTCCATGTATTCGACCACCTGCAGCGAGGTGAAGCACACACCGAGAATGACCGTGAAGATCAGGCCCAGCGTGGCACCCTTGCGATCGCCATGCTGGAGGGCGTGGTGCGCCCAGGTAACCGTGGTGCCCGAGAGCAGCAGGATCAGCGTGTTCATCAGCGGGATGTGCCACGGATTGAAGGTTTCCACACCGACAGGCGGCCAGGTGCCCAGGCCCTGGAAGTCGGCGGCCAGCGTTGCGCCGTCCCAGCCGGCACGCACTTCATGGAAGATGGCGTATTCGAAGAAGATCCAGAACCACGCGACGAAGAACATCACTTCGGAGGCGATGAACATGATCATGCCGTAGCGCAGGTGCAGGTCGACGACCGGCGTATGGTCACCGCGGCGCGATTCCTTGATCACGTCGCCCCACCAGCCGATCATCGTATAGATCACAACTGCGAAGCCGAGCAGCAGGCCGCCGAAGGCGCCGTCGCCATACATGAAGGCCAGCGGGTGATCCGCGCCGACCAGGCCCTTCATATTGCCGACCGCACCCACGGCCAGCAGGAAGGCACCGAGCGAGCCCACAAACGGCCACGGGCTCGGATCAACCAGGTGATAGTCGTGCTTTGCGGCATGCCCAGCCATCGCGAATCTCCTGCGATTTCAAATCAGCCCCTTGATGCGCCCTGATTACAGGGCGGGGCGTCAAGGTTCAATGCTAAGGCGCGGCGTCGGACGAGGCCGCATCCCCCTCGGTTTCAAAAAACGTGTAGGACAGGGTGAGTGTCGAGATGTCGTCCAGCCGGCGTTCCTCGTCGAGCAGCGGATCGACAAAGAACAGCACCGGCATTTCGACGCTTTCACCCGGTTCCAGGGTCTGTTCGGTGAAGCAGAAACATTCCAGCTTCGAGAAATAGGACGCCGCCTTGAAGGGCGCGACATTGTAGGTCGCCACACCGGTGATCGGGTGGTCGGACGTGTTGGTGGCCGTGTAATAGGCCAGGGCCGTCTCGCCGATCCGCACCGTCATCGATCGCTGCACGGGATGGAATTCCCAGGGCAGGTCGCGGCTGATATTGGCGTCGAACAGCACGGTCACTTCACGATCGAGGATTGCACCGGCCTCGCCCATGGCGACCGTTGTGGTGCCGCCATAACCGGTGACCTTGCAGAACAGGTTGTAGAGCGGGACGGCCGCAAAGGCCGCGCCGACCATTGCCACCGCCGTGGTGCCGGCCATCAGCGCGACGCGCGTGTTCGCATTTTGCCAAAGACGCTTCATCCGGCCGCTCCCGCAATATTCTGGCTCAGGCGCACAACCGTGATCAGGAAGACCGCGACCATGAAGGCAACCAGCCCCCAGGCAATGTAGACATTGCGGCGCTTGCGAGCCTTTTCCTGTTCCGGCGTCAGACGGACATGCTCGCCCGTGGCCTGGCCTTCACGATGATGGAAACCGAAATTGTCGTCGCGATCGCTCATCCCGTCACTCCCGGAACAGCGAAATAGGCGCCCAGCCCGTGTTCGGCAATGAGGGCGGCAAACAGCGCGGCCAGATAGCCGATCGAATAGGCGAAGAGATCGCGTGCGGCCTTGTCACCGGCGCGGACGGCGTAAAGCTCGCCCTCTTCGGCCGAACCGGCCTCACCGGCCCGAGATGCGAAAACGCGCCAGGCCAGCAGCATGAACAGCGCTCCGCCGCCCAGCGAGGTCGCGGCATAGGCCAGACCGCCCAGCCCCGTGAGGACGGGCGCACCGGCGAACACGACCATGACGATCGAATAGAGCAGGATCTGCAGCCGGGTCGATTTGGGGCCCTTGGCCACCGGCATCATCGGCACGCCGGCCGCGGCATAGTCGCCGGACTTGTAGAGCGCCAGCGCCCAGGAATGCGGCGGCGTCCACAGGAAAATGATCATGAAGAGGACAACCGCATCGAGCGAAACTTCGCCCGTGGCTGCAACCCAGCCGATCATGGGCGGGAAAGCGCCGGCGGCCCCGCCGATGACGATATTCTGCGGCGTCGAACGCTTCAGGATCATCGTGTAGATGACCGAATAGAAGAAGATGGAGAAGGCCAGCAGACCCGCAGCGAGATAATTGCTCGACAGCGCCATCAGCAGGACCGACAGCACGGCCGCCACCACGCCGAAACCGTAGGCATTCGACACCGACACCGCGCCACGCGGCACGGGCCGCTTGCGGGTGCGCTTCATCGTGGCGTCGATATCCGCGTCATAAGCCATGTTGAGCGCACCGGCCGCACCGGCGCCCATGGCCACGCACAGGATCGACATGAAAGCCAGGAACGGGTCCATGTCGGCCGGGGCCGCGACCAGACCGGAGAAGGCGGTGAAGACGACCAGCGTCATCACCCGCGGTTTCATCAGGTCGAAAAAGTCGCGGGGCGAGGCTGTCGAAACAGCCCCGCCCTCTGCGCGCGTAACGCCGGTTTGGGTCAGCGTGTCCAAGGGGCCACCTACTTGATCTTCGGCAGCTCGTTGAACTGGTGGAAGGGCGGCGGAGAGGACAGGGTCCACTCCAGCGTCGTGGCGCCTTCGCCCCACGGATTGGCGTCGGCCTTCCGGCGGCGCACCATCGCGTCGATGAGCACCAGGAAGAACAGAACCATACCCACCAGCATGATCAGGTAGCCCACCGTGGACACGTAGTTCCACAGGGCGAACCCGTCGGCATAGTCGACATAGCGGCGCGGCATGCCCTGCAGCCCCAGGAAGTGCTGCGGGAAGAAGATCACGTTCGCGCCGATGAAGAAGAAGGCGAACTGCAGACGCGCCAGGATCGAGTTGTACTTCACACCGAAGATTTTCTCGAACCAGTAGTACCAGCCAGCGAAGATCGCGAACACGGCACCCAGAGACAGCACGTAGTGGAAGTGCGCCACGACATAGTAGGTGTCATGCAGGGACTGGTCGACGCCGGCATTGGCCAGAACGACGCCCGTCACACCACCCACGGTGAACAGGAAGATGAAACCGATCGCCCACATCATCGGCGTGCGGAATTCGATCGAGCCGCCCCACATCGTCGCGATCCAGGAGAAGATCTTGATGCCCGTGGGCACCGCGATCACCATCGTGGCCGCAATGAAGTAGGCCTTCAGATCAACCGGCATGCCGACCGTGTACATGTGGTGCGCCCACACGATGAAGCCGATGAAACCGATCGCCACCATGGCGTAGGCCATCCCGAGATAGCCGAAGATCGGCTTGCGCGAGAAGGTCGACACGATGTGCGAGATGATGCCGAAGCCGGGCAGGATCAGGATATAGACTTCCGGGTGACCGAAGAACCAGAACAGGTGCTGGTACATCACCGGATCGCCACCGCCCATCGGATCGAAGAAGGTCGTGCCGAAATTGCGGTCCGTCAGCAGCATGGTCAGGGCGCCGGCCAGGACCGGCAGCGACAGCAGCAGCAGGAAGACCGTCACCAGCACCGACCATACGAAGAGCGGCATCTTGTGGATCGTCATGCCCGGCGCGCGCATGTTGAAAATGGTGGTGATGAAGTTGATGGCGCCCAGGATCGAGCTGACACCCGCGATGTGCAGGGACAGGATCAGGAGGTCCATCGCCGGACCGTTATGGCCCGAGGTCGAGAGCGGCGGGTAGAGCACCCAGCCACCGCCGAAGCCGTGATCGCCACCCGCACCCGGCACGAACATCGACATCACCGCCAGCGCGAAGGCAAAGGGCAGCAGCCAGAACGAGATGTTGTTCATCCGCGGGAAGGCCATATCCGGCGCGCCGATCATCAGCGGCACGAACCAGTTGCCGAAACCGCCGATCATGGCCGGCATGACCATGAAGAAGATCATGATCAGGCCGTGCATCGTCGTGGCGACGTTGTAATTGTGCTCGTTGCCCCAGAAGCCGTTGTTGAAGACCTGCAGGCCCGGCTCCATAAGCTCCCAGCGCATCAGGCCGGACAGGGCACCGCCGATGATCCCCGCGAAAATCGCGAAGACCAGGTACATCGTGCCGATGTCCTTGTGGTTGGTCGACAGCACCCAGCGGCGCCAGTCCCACATGCTCGGGGTGTGATCGTCGTGCGTAGCGGCGTCAGCAGACATGGTTCAGCCCATCCCTAGTCGAGTTGCGCCAGGCGCGTTTCCCGCGCGGCGGAATATTCAGCAATCACGGCATTGGCCTCGTCCGAACCCGGACCGGCCTCGACCCAGGCGTCGAACGTGTCCTGCGACACGACGTGAACCTCGATCGGCATGAAAGCGTGGCGGATGCCGCACAGCTCCGAGCACTGGCCGTAATAAGTGCCCTCTTCGGTCACCTGGAACCAGGCTTCGTTGATGCGGCCCGGAATGGCATCCATCTTGGTGCCGAAGGACGGCATCGCCCAGTTGTGGATCACGTCGGCCGCAGTGACCTGCAGACGAACGACGGCATCAACCGGAACGACCAGCGGATAGTCGACCGACAGGTTGCGCAGCTGGCCTTCGGAGAGATCCTCTTCCGCAACCATCGTGGAGATGTACTGCGGCACTTCGTGGTCGGGATACTCATAGCCCCAATACCACTGATAGCCCGTCGCCTTGATGGTGAAGTCGGCTTCCGGAATCTCGTCCTGGAAGTACAGGAGCGGGAAGGAGAAGACCGAGATGACGATCAGGATCATGACCGGCACCGCCGTCCAGACGACTTCGAGCAGCGTGTTATGGCTGTTCTTGCTGGCTTGCGGATTGGCTTTGCGGTTGTAGCGGATCATCACCCAGAGCAGCAGACCCATCACGAAGAGCGTGATCGGAATGATGATCCAGAGCAGGATGTTATGGAAACTGGTCACGCGTTCCATGATCGGCGTGACGGCCGGCTGAAAACCCAGATGGCCGTCCGTCGGCTGGCCGGGCGTTGCGAGTGCGCCGGCAGCGGCGGTTGTCCAAGTAAGCACGAGTGCGGTCAGGAATCGCATGGCTTCCCCATACAAGTCAGGCATTAAGGCAGGAATCCCCCGCCGATGGCGGCGGAATATAGAGCCCGGTCACGGCCGTGTCAGGCCGTCAACGGCATTTTTTGTACCGGCATTCGCACATGATATCAGAATAGCCGGCAACTCACTGATTTTAAAAGCTCTACACTCCCCGTCCAACCGACACTGCGAAGCATTCGCGCGCCTAAGCCCCGATTGGTGATGCGACTATAGGCCGCTGACACCGACTCAGTATGCGGCCAAACGTCTCAGCCGCCTGGAACGGAATGCTCGGGTATTGCCTGTCGGCTGTGCGGCTTCGCTGACCTACGCGTGTTCCCTCGTCCTCCCCGGTCGACTATGTCATGCTCGTGAAACCGCTTCTGGAGTGCCGCCATGTCTGAGGAACCGATCGAACAATTCGAATTCGACGTCGAGGACGTTACACCGGTCCTTGCCGACACCATGTCCGGTGCCGACGATGGCGAGCTTTTTCTGGAGACGGCCGTTTCTGAATCCCTCGTTTTCGACGACGGGCGCCTGAAGTCTGCGAGCTTCGACTCCAATCGCGGCTTCGGTCTGCGCTGCGTGGCGGGTGAGGCCTTCGGCTATGCGCACTCCTCCGATCCGACGCTGGATGCTGTCAAGCGCGCCGCGGAAACCGCGAGTGCCGTGAAGCGCGGCCATGCCGGCGTACTGGCCCCGCCGCCGGCCGGCACCAATCGCAAGCTTTACGACGCCGTCGATCCGGTGGCGCATCCCGCCTTCGACACCAAGGTGAAGCTGCTGCAGGAGATCGACGCCTACTGCCGGACGAAGGACGCCAGCGTGGTTCAGGTTTCCGCCTCCATCGCCGGCGCCAAGCGCAATATCTCGATCATCCGCGCCGACGGCGACATCAAGACCGATATCCGGCCGCTGGTACGCCTGAACGTCCAGGTCACCGTCGAACGCGACGGCCGCCGCGAAACCGGATCCGCCGGTGCCGGCGGTCGCGCCGAGTTCGACCGCTGGATTGCGCCGGACGCCTGGAAGCCGCTGGCGGACGAGGCACTGCGTATCGCCCGGGTCAATCTGGACGCCGTCGATGCGCCGGCCGGCGTGTTCGACGTGGTTCTGGGTCCAGGCTGGCCGGCCGTGCTGCTGCACGAGGCCGTCGGCCATGGCCTGGAAGGCGACTTCAACCGCAAGGGCACATCCGCATTTGCGGGACGCATGAGCCAGCAGGTCGCCGCTAAAGGCGTCACCGTGATTGATGACGGTACGATGGAGAAGCGGCGCGGCTCGCTGACCATCGACGATGAAGGCACGCCGACCGAGCGCACCGTGCTGATCGAGGACGGTATCCTGACCGGCTACATGCAGGACCGCATGAATGCCCGCCTTATGGGCCACAAGCCGACCGGCAATGGCCGCCGGCAATCCTATGCCCATCCGCCCATGCCGCGCATGACGAACACCTACATGCTGGCCGGCAATCACAAGCGCGAGGAAATGCTGGAAAGCCTGAAAGACGGCATCTATGCCGTGAATTTCGGCGGCGGCCAGGTCGACATCACCTCCGGCAAGTTCGTCTTCCAGTGCACCGAGGCCTACCGGGTCAAGGACGGGAAAGTGGTTGCACCGGTGAAGGGCGCCACGCTGATCGGCGACGGGCCGACCGCCCTCACCCGCATCGAGATGATCGGCGACGATTTCGAGATGGATCCGGGCGTCGGCGCGTGCGGCAAGGCCGGCCAGGGCGTACCCGTCGGTGTCGGCCAGCCCAGCCTTAAGATCTCGGGTCTGACGGTGGGCGGTGCCGGCAGCTGATGCCGCGCCGCAGCAACACAGCCGAATAACAGGCGCGTGATGCACCTTACGAAAGCTTACGTATTATAAGGTCCCGCCATGTACTACCCCAGTCGTCAAGGGACGCTGGGTTGGCACAACTCGTCAGGGGTACAATGCGAGGGACAGTTATCGGCGTGGTCGCAGGGGCCGCGACAGCCGCACTATTTGGTGATTCAGCCTGGGCATTCCGGGATGACGCAGACGCTGGGACTGCGGACACCATTATCAAGACGCAAGCCGGGATAGCGATCTACGCACCGGCCTTCTTTGCCACATATTCACCGGTCACGGCGCTGGACATGGTCGGCCGGGTGCCCGGCTTCTCGCTTTCGGGCGGCGACACCGATCGCCGCGGCCTGGGCGACAGTTTCGGCAATCTCCTGATCAACGGTCAGCGGCCATCCAACAAGTCGCTGTCGCTGGAGACGGTCCTGCAGCGTATCCCGACAGAGGATGTCGCCCGGGTCGAGCTGATCCAGGAAGCCCTGCCGCAATACGACATGCGCGGCCACCCGCGCCTCGTGAATGTCGTTCTGCGCGAGGGCGCAGGACGATCGGGTTCCTGGGCTTCGCGGTTTGTATTGTCGGATTCAGGGCGTGCCGGAAACTGGAGCGAAATCTCCTACTCCATGCCGGTCGGCAATGCCGACGTGGTGATGGGGATCGAGGGCGGCTTCGACGGCAACCGGCTGCGCCGGCACCACGCCTTCCACAACGGGCAGGACGAGCCGGAGTTTTTCTCACGCGTCTCGGATCAGCGTGCCTATTCCGAGATCATTCCCAGCCTGTCTGTAAACTGGGCAATCAGCGAGCGGTCGCGCCTGCGTTTCGACGGCCAGGTTGAAGCCTGGACCTGGCACCGCGGCGCCATCGACTTCACGCGCGATGCGGCCGGCACTCTCGTGACGATAGAGACAAACCAGACCCAGAACCATGGCGCCATCGGGTCCGGGACGCTGACCTTCAACCACGATTTCACGGACGCGCTGTCATCCGAAACGATTCTGCTCGCCAGCCGCGAGCGCTGGGCCGACGGCCCCGAACCCTATGAAGTCTATGACGTCGAAACCGGTTTCCTTGGGGCAACCATCGTCAGCTTCGAGGGCGATTACGAAGAAACCGCCCTTCGCCAGACGCTGTCCTGGAATCCGAACCCGACCCACGCTTTCGAGATCGGGGCGGAAACCGCGATCAATGCCCGCGATACCGACCTGGACCTGTTCGAGGATGACGGCACCGTTGTCACGCCCATTCCGCTGCCGGTCTCGTCGACGCGGGTCGAGGAAACCCGCAGCGAGATCTTCGCCAACCATGTCTGGTCGGCCAGCGACAGGCTGAGTGTGGAAACAGGCCTGCGCTACGAATTCTCCGAGATCACCCAGACAGGCGATGCGGAGCAGTCGCGCAGCTTCACCTACGCCAAACCCAGCGTGACGCTGAACTGGCGCCAGGACGACCGGAACCGGCTGCGCTTCACGGCACGGCGCGATGTCGACCAGCTCGAATTCGACAAGTTCGCCAGTTCCATCGATGCCGCCGACGACAATCCCGTTCTCGGCAATCCGGACTATGTGCCCCAGCGGACCTGGACCATCGAGGCCGAATGGGAACGGCGGTTCGGCGAAGACGGCTCCTTCTCGTTGCAGATCGGCTATGACTGGATCCAGGATCTCGACGGCTGGGTGCCGATCGTCACCGATGACGGTGTCTTCGATGCGCCGGGCAATATCGGCGACGGGACCAATCTGCGCGTCACCGGCAATCTGACCTCGCCGCTCGACCGGTTCGGACTGACCAATGCCGTGATCGACGTGTTCCTGGAATGGTACGACACCAAGGTCGACGACCCGCTCACCGGCGAAAGCCGTCACTGGTCCGGCATTCGCGAGTGGGAACTCAGCCTGGATTTCCGGCAGACCTTCCCGCAGCGACAGCTCGCCTGGGGCTGGGACTATCACTGGCTCTCCGATGGCGAGACCTTCCTGGCTCAGGAATATCGCGAGTTCGACAACACCGATGGCGATTTCGACATCTATGTCGAGACGACACGCTGGTTCGGCATGACCGTACGAGCCGGCGTGGACGGGGTCTTCAACAATGGCGACGACCGCCGGCGGGTCTTCTATGACGGATCCCGAGCAGACGGCGTGATCGACGCCATCGAGTACCGCAATATCTCGATGGGCCAGGTTGCCTATCTGCGGTTCCAGGACACGTTTTAGTGATCGCAGCGGGACCCGGAAACACCCGGGTCCCGTTTGCAGCCGCCCGCCGGGGCGGCGTATCGTGACAGTATCAAGACAACAGAGAGCGCTGCAAAGGCGCCGAAATCCGGAACCACAGACCAGCGAGGGGCTGCTGGCGAACCTGCAGGGAGGCAGGACCATGTCGCATGCCCGTAGATTACGAAGAGCTTCCGGCGCCGCTCTGGTTGCCGCGGCCGTTCTTGCGACGGGAGCCGCACAGTCCAGTGAGGCTCTTGCCGGGGATGGTATCCCGCTTGAACGCACGCCCAGCGGCCACCTTCTGCTCCCGGTGACCATCGGCGATGCGGGCCCCTTCCCCTTCATTCTCGACACCGGCGCCAGTCACACGGCGATCGCGGCCCCCGTGGCAGAGCAATTGGGCTTCCAGTCGCGGTGGGAGCATGTCGACGATGTCCAGGCACTGACAACACGCTTCGAGGCGGAGCGTTTCGCGCTTCACAGCCTCAACTTCGGAGACCAGTCCCCGATCGACCTCCTGAGCGTGATCATTCCGGTTGAAGAGGGGCAACCCATCCCCGTCGCCGGCCTCCTCGGCGTCGATGCCATTCGCGCCGACCGGTATCGCGTCGATTTCGCCGCTGGACGGCTGGAACTCGCCCCCTCCCCCGCATCCCGCGCCGACGGCCGTATTGATCCGGCCGGTCTGCTTGTCGGGGACGCTGCCATGCTCCGCGCCAGCCGTCCGGTGAGGGTGATGCTCGACAGCGGCAGCGCGCGGACGATCGCGAATGTCCCGCTGGATCGCCTGGTCGGGACCCGTCACATGGTCATGCGGGCGATGACGGTCGGCGGCATTGACGGCCGGGAGGTGGAAGAGGCCAGCCTGCTGTCGATCCGCCAGTTCCGCATGGGCGGTCTTTGCTTCCCTTCGCTACGGGTGCTTCACGCGGATCTCGACATCTTCGAGCATCTGGGCTGGGAAAACGAACCCGCCATCGTGCTGGGCATGGACCTGCTGCAATATGCCGAGGTCACCGTCGATCGCGAGACCGGGAGTTTCCAGATCGACGCAGCCGTACCGGACTATGCCTGCGAGGAATAGGGTGGCAGGAACGACAAAAAAGGCCGCGGAGCGAGTTGCTCCGCGGCCTTCTTCATGCCGGTGTCAGGACAGCATCACGCCTTGGGATGCGCGTCCTGTTCCGGGCCTGCCGCTTCGGCAGCCGCCGGGATCTTCACCTGATCCTCGGCGCGGCCATGGCCCAGCTTCTTCAGGAGGAAGCTGAACACACCGACCACGATACCCAGCACGATCGCCACGAGGCCGATCGCCTGGAAGACCGAGGCATAGCCGCTGAGCGCCGCTTCCGGATCCAGCACCTGGCCGGCAACCGTATCGGTCGCCGTGAAGGTGGCGATGATGCCCGCCACGTATTGTGCGAAGGAGCTGGAAAGGAACCAGCCCGCCATCATGAAGGACACCACGGCGGCGGGAGACAGTTTGGTGATGGCCGACAAACCGACCGGCGACAGGCAGAGCTCACCGGTGGTGTGCAGCAGGTAGGCGCCCGCCAGGAAGATCAGCGGCACGCGATAGCTGTCGTCGGCAAAGCTGACACCCCAGACCAGCAGCATGAAGCCCAGGCCCACCTGGACCAGCGCCAGCGCAAACTTCAGAACCGTGTTCGGGTTCTTCTGAAGCTTGGCCAGGAAAGCCCAGAGCGCGGCAAAGACCGGCGCGAAGATCAGGATGAAGCCGGCATTGAATGACTGCGTCTGCGATGCCGTCAGGCTCATCTCGATGCCGATCGGGCCGAGATTCCAGACCGCCGCTTCCGCCACCGACAGGTCGGTATTGCGGGCGGCGAACAGGTTCATCGACGAACCGGCCTGTTCGAACAGGGCCCAGAACACCACCGAGGTCACGATCAGGAAGATGGCAAGGATCAGCCGCTGCGCCTCGACCGCCGTACATTCGGTGACCATGTAGTAGATCATGTAGCCGACGAAGAGCAGGCCGCCGATGATCAGCAGAACCGCCAGAAGGTCGGTGCCTGCAAACATGATCGTGTGGGCCTGCACCATGAACCAGACGACCAGCACGCCGGCGACGCCCAGCAGGTAGATCAGGCCTTCGCGGCTGAGCGGTCCGAAGACCTTCTGCTTCAGCTTCTCCGGCTCCGGCGGGTTGCCGACATGGCCGATCAGGTTGGTACCCGGCATGAAGAACAGCGCGCGGCCGCGGACGAAGACCAGCCAGCCGAGCAGCATGCCGACACCGGCCAGGCCGAAACCGGCCCACCAGCCCACGGTCTCGCCGAGCAGGCCGCACAGGATGGCCGCCCAGAAGGAGCCCAGATTGATGCCGTAGTAATAGAGGGTGAAACCACCGTCGCGGCGCGGATCGTTCTCTTCATAGAGCTGACCGACGATCGAGGAGATGTTGGCCTTCAGGAAGCCGACGCCCATGATGATCAGTGCAAGGGCGAGGTAGAAGATGTTCACGAACATCCGGTCGCGCTCGATGATCTGCGTCTCGAACGAGCCGGCCGGCAGGGTCGCCGGGATGGCCGCGCTCGCCGGCAGGCCCTCGATCACCAGATCGCCCGCGGAATTGGCGGAGAAGTCATAGGTGGCTTCGCCGACTTCCAGCAGCACGGTGCGCGCAGCGCCGCGGCCTTCGGCCACGAGCTCGTACTGGCCGCCATCATAGACAATCGCCTCGCGCGCAGGCTCGCCTTCAATCCCCATGGTGAAGTGGCCCGCGACCAGCAGCAGCGCACCGAAGGCAATGGCCTTGCGGTTGCCCAGATACTTGTCGGCCAGATAGCCGCCGACCAGCGGCAGCAGATAGACCAGGGCTGTATAGGCGCCGTATTGCGAGCTGGAGAAGGCATCGTCGAACAGGAAATGCTGGGTCAGATAGAAGATCAGCAGACCGCGCATACCGTAGTAGGAGAAGCGTTCCCACATTTCGGCGAAGAAGAGGATGTGCAGCCCTTTCGGGTGATTGCGCATCTCGAGAAACACCGGAATTGCCGTCGCGATGGTCACGACAATGCCGATGGCAACAACCAGATTGATAACCATGTTCTCCCCGTCCCCGCCCCACCGGCGGGCCAAATTTCCGGCCCGCAATTGACCATGCACGGCATTCGGGCTCAAGCCCGTGACGCGGCTGTGACAATCAATTGCCCGCGATGAGGAGGGATCCGGAGAGGTTCGCTAGTAGGCGGCTTCGGTAAACACCGGTTCGATCGAACCGCCCCAGTCGCCATTGAAGCGCGCGATCAGGTCCTCGGCCCGGGTGCGGCCGGTCTTCACGATCTCGTCCAGGTCGTCGAGGAAGAGCGACTCGTTTTCACCGTGCCCGTTCAGGCGCTTGCGGGCATTCAGGCCCTTGCGGCTGATTGCCAGGACTTCGCGGGCCACATCCTGCAGCGTGCCCGAGCGGAAGGGCGTCTTCAGGCCCATGCGCGCCGCGCCGAGCCGCAATGCAGTACGTTCCTCGGCCGTCCAGTCCTTCACCAGATCCCAGGCGGCATCCAGCGCCGTCGAGTCATAGAGCAGACCGACCCAGAAGGCCGGCAGGGCGCACAGCGTGTTCCACGGCCCGCTATCGGCGCCGCGCATTTCCAGGAAAGTCTTCAGGCGCACTTCCGGGAAGAGGGTGGAGAGATGGTCTTCCCAATCGCTCAGCACCGGACGCTCGCCCGGCAGCACCGGCAGCCTGCCGTCGAGGAAGTCGCGGAAACTCTGGCCGGTGGCGTCCAGATAGACATTGTTGCGCTTGACGAAATACATCGGCACGTCGAGCGCCCAGTCGCGGTACTGTTCGAAGCCGAAGCCCTCGTCGAAGACGAAGGGCAGCATGCCGGTGCGATTGTTGTCGGTGTCCGTCCACACATGCGCCCGGTAGGACAGGAAGCCGTTCAGCCCGCCATCCTTGAAGGGGGAATTGGCGAACAGGGCCGTCGCCAGCGGCTGCAGCGCCAGCGAGACCCGGAATTTCTTCGCCATGTCGGCTTCGGAGGCGAAATCCAGATTGGTCTGCACCGTACACGAGCGGAACATCATCTGATGCCCCATCGTGCCCACCTTGGGCATGTAGGCCTTCATCAGCTTGTAGCGCGCCTTGGGCATCATCGGCGTCTCTTCAAGGGACCATTTGGGTGAGAAGCCCAGCCCCAGGAAGCCGGCGCCGATCCGGTCGGCGACCTCGCGCACCTCGCGCAGATGGCCGTTCACTTCCGCACAGGTCTCGTGAATGGTTTCAAGCGGTGCGCCGGAGAGTTCGAACTGACCGCCCGGCTCCAGCGTGATCGAGGCGCCCATGCGCTTGAGGGCCACGACATGCCCCTCTTCCTCGATCGGCGTCCAGCCGAAGGCGACCAGGCCTTCCAGCATCTTCCTCACGCTCGGACCGCCGCCATTCTCGTAAGGCAGGGGCGTGTGGTCCTCGAGCGCGAACCCGAATTTCTCGTGCTCGGTCCCGATACGGAAACCGGCCTCCGGCTTGCAGCCGGCAGCAAAATAGGCCGTCAGCTGGTCCAGACTTTCGACGGGTGCGCCTTCGCCGCCCGGATTATAGGTGCCGCTCATGCCAGGCGCCCCCGCTCTGTCTTCAATGTCCGCAACAGATATGTGGGCGTTCCAGCGAGAACAAGGGCCGGTATCTGCGGATCGCCGTGATGCGACGCCGGGCCGCGGCTCAACGCCAGTCGCCGTGAACGGATTGCCACAGCACCAGCGCTGCCATGGCAGCGGTTTCCGCACGCAGGATGCGCGGCCCCAGCGTCACCGGGGTGACGAAATCGTGATCCCGCAGCCGGGTGCGCTCGGCGTCTGAGAAGCCGCCCTCGGGCCCGATCAGGATCGCCGCCGGTCCTGCTTCCAGCCCGGCCAGCGCGGCGGCCATCGGCTGGCCGCGCCCGCGCGCGCCACCCCAGGGCTCGCCCGCCTCGTCACCGGCCTCGTCGCAATAGATCAGCCGCCGCGCCGGATCCCAGCCGTCGAGCACCCGGTCCAGCCGCTCCAGCTCGTCGATTTCCGGCAGGTCAAGACGCTCGGTCTGCTCGGCCGCCTCCTTGGTGATGGTGCGGAAGCGATCGATGCGGACACGCTCGCTCTGGGTGCGGGCCGTTGAAACCGGACACAGCCGCGCCACGCCCAGCTCGGTCGCCTTCTCCACCATCAGATCGGTCTTCTGGCGTTTGACCGGCGCGAAGAGCAGCCAGAGGTCCGGCACTCCGGCCTGGGGGCGCGTCTGTTCGAGGGGTTCGAGAATCGCAGCCTTGCGGCCGGTCTCCACGATCTGCGCCCGCCACTCGCCGTCACGACCGTTGAACAGGCGCACCGTGTCGCCCGCCGCGCGGCGCATCACATTGACGAGATAGTGAGTATCTTCCTTCGGCAGGGCGACCGCCTGTCCGGCGGCGAGATCCTGGCCGATGAAGAGTCTGGGATCGGTCGACATGTTTTCGCTTTGGCGGGGCTGCGCCGGTGCGTCAAGTGCCGCTTGAACTGCCCGGCCGGTTTTGCCACACAGCGAATATGGTTTTGAACTTCGACCGGCGAGTCGCCGACAGCCTTCCGAAGACCTGGGTGGATCGCGCACCGTCGGCCGTGCGGCCCTATCTGCGTCTGGCGCGCTATGACCGTCCGATCGGGTTCTGGCTGCTCGGTCTGCCGTGCTGGATGGGCCTGATGCTGGCCCGCACCGGCGAAGGCCTTGGCTGGACCGATCTCTGGTACGCAGTGATCTTTGCCATCGGCGCCATCGCCATGCGCGGCGCCGGCTGTACCTATAACGACATTGTCGATCGCGATCTGGATGCGCAGGTTGCCCGCACCGCCGACCGCCCGCTGGCGGCCGGAACCGTATCGCTGCGCCAGGCCTGGATATTCCTGACCGGCCAGGCGCTGGTGGGGCTGCTGGTCCTGATCCAGCTGCCGCTCCTGGCGATCGGGGTCGGTCTGGCGGCGCTGGTCCTGGTCGCCGCCTATCCCTTCATGAAGCGGATCACCTGGTGGCCGCAGGCCTGGCTAGGCCTGACCTTCAACTGGGGCATTCCGGTTGCCTTCACTGCAGCAGCCGGCGCCATCGAGCCCGCCATGATCGCGCTCTATGCCGCGGCGATCTTCTGGACGCTCGGCTATGACACGATCTACGCCCACCAGGATGTCGAGGACGACGCCCTGGTCGGCGTGAAGTCGACCGCCCGCCTGTTCGGGGAGAGCACGCCCTACTGGGTGGCCGGCTTCTACGGCGCCAACGCCCTTCTGGTCGCCCTGGCGATCTGGCTGAGCGGCGCATCGCCCTGGGTGGTCCTGCCCTTCACCGCCTATACAGCCCACCTGTTCAACCAGGTCCGCAAGCTGGACGTGGAGGATGGCGCGCGCTGTCTCGCCCTGTTCAAGGCCAACCGCACCAGCGGCCTGCTGCTGGTCGCGACACTGGCGCTGGGCGCGCTGATCTGAGCCACGGCCAAGATTAATTCTTCTCCATGACGGTTTGACCGGAACGCCCCCGCAGCGTCTGATATGCGTTCGGACCAATTGCACCGGGTGGGGACATCATGGACATCCAACGAGGCCTGGCAGCCGGTATCGGCGCCCTCGTTCTCGCAGCCTGTCAGCCTGCGGACACGCCGCCGGAAACAGGCGATACATCGGCCGCCGCCGAAACCGGCTCCGGCACCGCGAACAGCGTCTCGACCGACTTCACGGTCGATGTCAGCTATCACCAGCTCGATAACGGGCTGCGTGTCGTGCTGTCGCAGGACCACACCGTTCCGACCGCAACGGTGGGCGTCTATTACGGCGTCGGCTTCCGCAACGAGCCGCGCGGCCGCACCGGCTTTGCCCACCTGTTCGAACACCTGATGTTCCAGGGCTCGCGCAATCTGCCGCACGGCGCATTCGACAATCTGATCTACGGATCCGGCGGCGTGAACAACGGATCCACCCGCTACGACTTCACCAACTACTACGAAGTCGTGCCGTCCAATGCCCTGCAGGCTGTGCTGTGGGCCGAGGCCGACCGGATGGCCTTTCCCGATCTCGACGAGAACCAGCTGAACAATCAGCGCGAGGTCGTTCGCAACGAGGTCTTCGTCAATGTGATCAACCAGCCCTATGGCGGCTGGATCTGGATCGACCTGCCGATGGCCGCCAACGAGAACTGGCACAACGCCCATAATTTCTACGGCGACCTGTCCGATCTCGATGCTGCCAGCCTGGCGGACGCCCAGACTTTCTTCGACCAGTTCTACGCTCCCAGCAATGCGGTGCTCGTCGTGGCCGGCGATTTCGATCGCGAAGAGACCCTGGGCTGGATCGAGGAGATGTTCGGCCACATTCCTGCCGGCGATCCCCTGCCCGAAATCGACACGTCGGAACCGCGCCAGGCAGAAGAGAAATTTGCCTTCATCGAGGACGATCTCGCCAACCAGCCGGCGCTGGCCGTGGGCTATCACATGCCCCCGCGCGGCACTCCGGAATACTACGCCATGGCCGTGCTCGACCAATTGCTGGTCCAGGGCGATGACAGCCGTCTGACCCAGGCCATCGTCAATGAGGAAGGCTATGCGTCCGGCGTGTTCGGCGGCATCAACCTCTTGGGCAATGCCTTCAACTATAACGGCCCCATGCTGTGGACGGTCGGCCTGATCCACGACAGCGAGTTCACCGTGTCCGACGTCATGACGACACTGGACGCCACGATCGAGGAGATCCGTACCGAGCCGGTCTCGGAGGCCGATGTGGAACGCGCCCGCACCAAGCTGCTGGCCGACTTCTATGGCACCGTGGACACCTCGACCCGCTTCGGCCTGGTCGACCTGCTCGCCTCCTTCGCGCTGTTCGACGACGATCCGGGCCGCATCAACCGCATCACAGAAGGCTTCCAGCAGGTCACGCCGGAACTGATCCGCCAGACCGCCCGGGAATATCTGCGCCCGGGCAACCGTACCGTTCTGGAAGTGCGCCTCGCCGATGAGGACGGCACCACACCGGAGGGTGAAGAATGATCGGGATCGCAAAGGGAAAGAGCCCCATGGCCAAGACATCTCTCCGCGCGGCCCTGGCCGCGGCCAGTCTCGCCCTCCTGCCGTCGGCGGCGGTGCAGGCACAGATTCACGAACAGCCGCCGATCGGCGAGCCTGTTGCCTTCGAACTGCCGGAAACCCGGCATTTCACGCTGGATAACGGGCTGGAGGTCACCTTCATCCCCTTCGGTCTGGCGCCAACGGTGGATATCTCGGTCCAGGTCCGGGCCGGCAATATCGATGACGGTGCCCAGACCTGGCTCGCCGATCTGACGGGCGCCATGATGGAAGAAGGCGCCGGCGGCCGTTCCAAGGAGGCGCTCGCCGAGACGATTGCCTCCATGGGCGGCAATATCAATGTCGGGGTCGGCGTACACACGACCGGCATCTCCACCGGCGTGCTGTCGCAATACGGACCGGACGCCGTGGCACTCCTGGCCGATGTGGTACGTCGTCCCAATCTCGATGCGGACGAGTTCGAACGCGTACGCGCCAATCTCGTGCGCGATGTCGATGTGTCGCGCGCCCAGCCCGGCTCGATCGCCGACGAGGCCTATCGTGACCTGCTGTTCGGCAGCGATCACCCCTATGGCCACATCCTGCCGACGGAAGAACAGCTGCGCGGTTACACGATCGAGGACGTCAACGCCTTCTATGGCGACCATTTCGGCGCAGGGCGGACACGGGTCTATATCGCGGGCCGGTTCGACGAGGCCGCCATGGAAGCCGCCGTGCGCGAAGCTTTCGGTGACTGGGAAACCGGCGAGCCGGACAGCGCCGAGGGCGCAACCGCTTCGACAGGCCCGGTCGTCCAGCTGATCGACCGTCCCGGGGCACCGCAAACCACGATCCGCCTGGGCTTTCCCGGCGTTGCGATCGGCGATCCGGACGCCCCCGCCATGGAAGTCATGAATGCGCTTCTGGGCGGTTCGTTCACATCGCGCCTTACCCGCAATCTGCGCGAGGACAAGGGCTATACCTACTCGCCCGGCTCGGGTGAAACCTGGATGCTGGACGGCGGCCTGTGGACCTTCAACGCCGATGTGACAGCCGCCGACACGGCGGCCGCCCTGCGCGAGACCTTCTACGAAATCGACCGCCTGCAGACGGAAAACCCGCCGCATGAGGAAGCCCAGGGCATCCGCAACTGGCTGGCCGGCATCTTCATCCTGCAGAACGCCTCGACCGGCGGGCTGATCAACCAGCTCGCCCAGCGCGATTTCTGGGGACTGCCGGACGATTATCTGGAAGCCTATGTGCCCAACATCCTCGCGGTGTCCGACGAGGACATCTCGGAAACAGCGCGCACCTATCTGCCGCTGGACCGGATGACGCTGGTGCTCGTGGGCGATCTGGAGACGATCCAGGCCGATGTGCTGGCCCTGCCCCAACTGCAAGGCGCGCGGATCATCACACCGGACAGCGAATAACCGGATCACGGATTTGCCATGGCTGGCGGTCGGGCCTTTCGGGGTCCGGCCGCTTTTTTCACAGCTCTGTCGCGAACATGATGCGGTGTCCGTCCGGTGTGCGCACGGCCATTTCGCGCATGCCCCAGGGGCGGTCCTCGGGCGGATGGATGATGTCCACACCCGGTCCGGCGATCTCGGCGTGATAGGCGTCGACATCGTCCAGTTCGACATAGGCAAAGTATTGGTGATCGCCCAGATCGCGCGGCAGGATCGCATCCGGACATTCGCCGATGCGCAGATAGCAGTTGTCGCGCCGCAGGAAGGCCCAGCCGTCCACGTCCAGCCACGCCTCGAACCCCATGCACTCCGTCCACCAACGCGCCGTCGGTGCCAGATCCGGCACGGCGAGCACATAGGTGCAGCCCGTCATTTTCGCAGTCATTCTTGCCCCCGGCCTGTCATCGCTCTATCGACGCGACAGCCAGTGTGACAGGGAAAACCGTGGCCGACACCCCCGCCATCCGCGACCCGCATCGCTTCGTTCGCGAACACACTGCCCTGATGCCACCGCCACTGGTCCCGGAAGTGCCGCTGCATCTTGCCGTGGAAACCGTGGCGCTGTGGCAGGAGACCGAGGAGGCTCTCGGCGAACTGGGCCTGCCGCCACCCTTCTGGGCCTTCGCCTGGGCCGGCGGTCAGGCGCTGGCACGATACTGTCTCGACAATCCGGACATTGTCCGCGGCAGGCATGTGCTCGACTTTGCCGCTGGCAGCGGTCTCAGCGGCATCGCGGCCCTGAAGTCCGGAACCCGCACGGTCGAAGCCAGCGAGCTGGACGCTTTTGCCATCGCGGCGATCGAGGCCAACGCGGCCGCCAACCACGTCACTGTCACTGCACGGCTGGAAGATGTTGTCGGCCGCGATGACGGCTGGGATGTCGTGCTCGCCGGCGATGTCTTCTACGAGGCCGACCTTGCCCTCCGGATCGGTGACTGGCTGGCCGGCCTGCACCGGCGCGGCGCCACCGTGCTGATCGGCGATCCCGGCCGCGCCTTCCTGCCCAAGGGCGAACTGGAGGAAGTCGCCCGCTACACCGTCCCCGTCCAGCGCGAGCTGGAAGACCGCGAAGTCCGCTTCGCAAAGGTCTGGCGCTTCGCCTGAGGACAGGCCACCTCCCCCCGCCTCAACACCGAAAGGGCTCACCCCGCTTGCGGGGGAGCTGTCCGCGTAGCGGACTGAGGGGGCGGCGCGAAGCGGCGCTTGGACCCTTCAGCGCGGACGACGTTGCGCAAGGGAAGTCCGGGCGCTGGCGACTTCCGCGATCCTGTTCAATGTCTCGTCGATATCGTCATAAAGGTCGGTGTTCCAGAATCGGAGCACGAGCCAGCCGTCGCGTTCAATGAATGCTGTCCGTCTTCGATCATGGGCAATTTCCTGGTCGGTTGAATGAGAGGCACCATCAAGCTCGACGACGAGGCGGCACTGAAGACATGCAAAATCGGCGATATAGGGCCCGATCGGGTGCTGCCTCCTGAATTTCAGACCGCAGAGCTGGCGGGCACGCAGGCGCTGCCAAAGCCAGAGCTCCGCTTTGGTCATTGACCGCCTCATGGAGCGCGCCCGAGCGCGCGATACTGTCGTGTCCTCTCGCATTTTTTGACTTACCCCCTTCGACCTTCTCCGGCCCTCGGCCGGAGTCGGCCACTTCCCCCGTAAAAACGGGGGAAGCCTGAATGGTTTTCGTGTAATTCCATATTATGCTATTTTAAATTGTATTTCAACTCATCTCCCCCCGGGTTCAGAATCGGCGCAGTTTTAGGGACATGGCTCGCGCGCGTGCCGTCGACCGGCGGCTTTTCCTTTTGCTTGAAATCGCGGCCCGGCGGATGAACCGGGATGCGGATGCGCGCCTGAAGAAGACCGCCGGCGTCACCACAGCCCAGACTGCCGTCCTGTTCCTGCTGGCCCGCAAGGGTGAGCGGCGTATGGGCGATATCGGCGAGACACTGTCATTGAACCCGCCGGCGGTGACCGGGCTGGTCAACCGCATGGAGGCCCTCGGCCTCGTCGTGAAGACGGCCTCGCGCACCGACAAGCGCTCGGCCGTCGTATCCCTGACCGAGAAGGGCCGCGCCGTCAGCGACGCCGCCGACCATGTGCTGCGTGACCTCAATCTCGAGCTGGAAGCCTGGCTGGGAACGGACGATGCCGACCGGCTGCACGACATACTCACCCGTCTGGTCACACGCGACGACTGACCATTCTTGACGTTTACGTAAACTGGAACGGACCTTCCAAAGCCGTACCGAATGCTCTAACCTGCCCGGCAACACATCTGAAAAACGATCCATGGGAGGCTCGTGTGAGCGAACAGGTTCTGGTCGATACCGCGGAGCGTATCCGCACGATTTCCTTCAACCGCCCCGACAAGAAGAACGCGCTGACGCGGGCCATGTATTCCGCTGCCGCCGAAGCCATCGAGGATGGCGACCGGGATCCCGCCGTGCGGGTCATCATCCTGACCGGCGAAGGCGGCATCTTCACCGCTGGCAATGACATCGTCGACTTCATGGAACAGCCGCCGGCGATGGACGGAAACGAGGTGTCCCCGGTGCAGCATTTCATGCAAGCGCTGCTCAATGCGAAAAAGCCGGTGATCGCGGCCGTCGACGGGCTCGCCATCGGTATCGGCGTCACCCTCCTGATGCATTGCGACCTCGTCTATTGCTCGGACCGGTCCAGCTTCAAGACGCCCTTCGTCGATCTGGCCCTGGCGCCGGAATACGGCTCCAGCCAGACCATGCCTCGCGCTTTCGGCCATGTCGTGGCCGCTGAACTCCTGCTGCTGGGCGCGACCTGGAGTGCCGAACGGGCCGCCCAGACCGGCCTCGTCGGCGCCGTCACGACGCCGGACGCGCTGATGGAAACCGTGCGCAACGCCGCCCGCATTCTCGCCGCCAAGGCACCGGACGCGCTGGCCAAGGCCAAGGCCCTGATGCGGCGCGCGCCGGGGCCGCTGACCGACCGGATCGCGCTGGAGGGCCGGCAGTTCGCCGCACAATTGCGCTCGCCGGAATTTGCCGAGGCCGCCGCCGCCTTCATGGAACGCCGTGCCCCGGATTTCGACAAGCTGGGCTGAGGCACCCCGGACTCGCACAAGGCGCCTGGCGCGGCTTTTTGAGCGGTCGCATTTTCGAACCGCAAAACCGGTGCCCACTTTTGCTGAAAGTGCTCTAGATTTCCACCGGAATCACGGGGAACGTCATGGCCAAGCGTATTCTTCTCGGTACAGCAGCCATTGTGGTTGCGGGCGGGCTTCTCGCCCTCAACCTGTCGCCGCTCGGGCGCAGCTATCTGCCGTCGGGGACCGGGCTCGTCGCCAAGCAGACCTGCTCGCTGACCTTCGTATCCGGCCTCGACACCGATCTGGCCAAGTCGATCTATATCGACCCGCTGCTCGGCGGGGCCGGCAGCCTGATCCACTACGATATCGACACCGAGGCCCGCGAGGTCCGCTCCGGCGTGTTCGGCCTGTTCTGGCGCCAGCATGCCGTCTATCGCGAGGGTCTGGGCTGTACGCTGGTCCATGGCCGCGGCGATTTCGATCCGGACCTGGAAGTCCCGCTCGCTGCCCCCTTCGAACCGCTCGAACTCGACACGGAGCATCGCGACACGCACTTCAACGTGACCGCACTGCAAGCCTCGGTCGACGGTGCCTTCGGCGATCCGGACACCGATCCGCGCAACACGCTGGGCGTCGCCGTCCTGCACCAGGGCCGTCTGGTCGCGGAACGCTATGCGCCCGGCGCCAGCCGCGAGACACGCTTTCACGGCTGGTCGATGACCAAGAGCACGATGGCCACGCTGGCCGGCGTGCTGCAGCAGGACGGGCTGATCGATATCGAGGCTGAGGGCGAGGTTCCCGCGCTCGCCGCCGTCGACGACAGCCTGACCGACATCACCATCGAGGACCTGCTGCGCATGGCCGGCGGGCTGGCCATTGCCGAGTGCAATGACGGCTGGGACCCCAACTCGCGGATGCTGATGACCCGGTCCGACATGCCGCACTTCGCCGCCACGCGCGAGCGGCTCTACGGGCCGGGCGAGCACTGGCAGTATATGAGCGGCAATACGATCCTCGCGACGCACGCCATGCAGCAGCAACTCGGCGACACCCTGCCCGAGCAGGTCACCGAGCTGCGCGCCCGCCTGTTCGAACCATTGGGCATCCGCTCCGCCATACTGGAGCCGGATGAGAGCGGGACGTTTCAGGGCTCGTCCTACATGTATGCCACGGCGCATGACTGGGCCCGGCTGGCGCAGCTGTATGCCGAAGACGGGATCGTCGACGGGCAACGCCTCCTGCCCGAGGACTGGGTCGATCTGGTCCGCCTGCCGACGGAAGGCTCGGACGGCGCCTACGGCATGGGGTTCTGGCTGCCGGAAGATCATGAAAACCTGCCGGACGGCACCTTCATGATGCGCGGCTTCCAGTCCCAGCTGGCCTATATCATGCCGCAACAGGATCTGGTCATTGTCCGCTTCGGCGCGACCAACCGGGTCTCCTCCGGCGCCGGCGAACTCGCGGCCGGTGTCGCCGCCGCCCTGCGCGACCGCCCTGCCCCGCACATCGGCACTCCAGGCTGACACATCCGATGACCGCCTTTGCGAACCCGGCGCCCCGGCGCCGGGAAGGATCGGGCTTGCCTTGAATCGCGTCACGCTTTATTCGTAACAGTATGGTTACGGATAAAGTCCAGACAGATCATCCCGGCTTTCACGCCATCGCCGACCCGACGCGACGGGCGATTCTCGACCTGCTCCGCCAGGGCGAGATGCAGGCCGGGGCCATTGCCGAAAACTTCCCCGTCAGCCGGCCGGCCATTGCCCGCCATGTCGGTGTGCTCAAACGCGCCGGCCTGGTGCGCGAGCGCCGGGAGTCACGCGCCCGGATCTATGCGCTCGACCCGGCGGGCCTGGCGGCGATCGACCGCTGGATCGCGCCCTACCGGCTCTACTGGTCCGCGCGCCTGACGGGACTCAAACAGATCGCGGAATCGCTACCGGACGAGGAGACCGGCTCATGACTGCACTCGATGTCAGCTACACCCACACCATCGCCGCACCGCCCGATCGCGTCTTCCGGGCGCTGACCGACCCGGCCGACCTGACGGTCTGGTTTGCCGAGGGCGTGGCGATCGATGCGCGCCCCGGCGGCGGCTTCAGCTTCTGGGGACGTCACACCTACGGCACCCCGGCTCATCCGGGTATCCAGACACGCCTGCACACTTTCGAGCCGGATCGGGAGATTGCCTTCGACTGGCCGCTGGAAGGCCAGGCCGGCCGCGTCACGCTGAGCCTGGCACCGAAGGATGACGGCACGGCAGTCACGGCACGGCACGTGCTGGCCGACAGCCCCGCCATCGGACGGGCCCGGGAGCTGGTCGACGATCTCTGGCGCATGCATCTGGGCGCCCTGGGCACGCATCTGTCCGGCCAGCCCGTCACGCTTCCCG
Source organism: Maricaulis virginensis (assembly GCF_027922185.1). Taxonomy (NCBI): domain Bacteria; kingdom Pseudomonadati; phylum Pseudomonadota; class Alphaproteobacteria; order Maricaulales; family Maricaulaceae; genus Maricaulis; species Maricaulis virginensis. The sequence continues at coordinate 108,312 of NZ_BSFE01000007.1, forward strand.
ACTTCGCCGACCCGCATCCGCAGGTCAGACTCTCCATCCATGTCGATGCCCCGCGCGCGGCGGTCTGGCGTACGCTGACAGACCCGGCCCTGCTCGACCAGTGGCTGACCAAGGCGGCGGTGATCGATCTTGCGGCCGGCACGCTCGATTTCGGATGGCGCTACGAGGAAAACGGCCGGGAGGTCGTCGTGCCGCCGATGCAATTGCTCGAGATCGCCGAACCGGAGCGCCTGGTGATGGAGTGGCGGGACTGGCGCGGCGATCCGGACGTTCCCCATCAGCGCGTGACCTGGCTGCTCAGCGAGGACGGAGACGGAACACGGGTCGATCTGGTCCATGACGGTTTCACGCGCACCGCCGACATCTCCGACTATCCCTGGGGCTGGCGCTGGTTCCTGCAGCAAATCCGCACCGTCGGCGAGGCGGCTGCGGCCAACGGCTAGGCCGCAACCAGCGGCGGCGATTCGGCGAGCGTGGCGCTGCGCAGGCACTGGGCGACAAGCTCGCTCGCCTGCGCCGCGCTGGCATGTCCTTCACGCAAAGCCCGCAGTGCGGAGGTATCATAGATCGCCGCATCGCCCCGGGCGACGGACCAGCGCGCATACTGACGGCGGGCTATCGGCAGGAATTCCTCGCTGCGCAGGTCCGATATCCGCGGATCGGCCGCGATCGCCAGGAAGAAGCTGCGCAGGGCCTCGCGATCGCCTTCCAGCACGTCCAGAAACCAGCCGTCGAGCCAGACCAGCCCGCCGGTCATCTCCCGCTCCACGCTCGCCTTCATATGCGCCGCCAGCATCAGTCCCAGATCGCCATTGAGCGCACCCTCGCCGAGATGGACCCGGGCGCGGGCAACAAGAACCATTCTGTGCAGCATGCGGACACCCTTCCATCCAGCGGGCCGCGGGCTCTAGCAGCCGCGTCTGAAGCAAGACTCAAGACGTGTCGCAAAATTCGAGTCGAACTTGACTCAAATGCCCTCGAGCACGGTTCGCCTGCAGGTGCGACGTAGCAGACGCTGGACTTTCGCCCGTGAAGTTGCAGTTTCGGTCATTCGATATCACCGGAGCGAGACCCGCATGGCCTACAAATCCCTGCGCGACTTCATCGACCAGCTGGAAGCCGGGGGCGACCTCGTGCGCATCACCACGCCCGTCTCGACGGATCGCGAAATGACGGAGATCCACCGCCGCACCCTGCATGCCGGCGGCCCGGCCCTGCTGTTCGAGAATGTGGTCAATGAAAAAGGCGAGAAGAGCGAGATGCCCTGCCTCGTCAATCTGTTCGGCACGGTGAAACGCGTCGCTCAGGCGGTCACGCTGGGTGGCGAAGCCCGCACGACCGGTGCGGAGCTGCGCGAGGTCGGCGAATTGCTCGCCTTCCTGCGTCAGCCGGAACCGCCGCGCGGCGTCAAGGATGCGCTCGACATGCTGCCCCTGGCAAAGACCGTCATGTCGATGCGGCCCAAGACCGTGAAAAAGGCCCCCTGCCAGGACGTGGTGCTGACCGGGGACCAGATCGATCTCGACCGCCTGCCGATCCAGACCTGCTGGCCCGGCGAGCCCGCGCCGCTGATCACCTGGCCGCTGGTCGTCACCAAGGGCCCGTCCGACGACAAGCAGGACGATTTCAATCTCGGCATCTACCGCATGCAGAAGCTGGGCAAGACGCGCACGCTGATGCGCTGGCTGAAGCATCGCGGCGGCGCCCAGCACTATCAGCGCTGGAAGAAGGAGCGCCCGGAACCCCTGCCCGCCGCCGTGGTGCTCGGTGCCGACCCGGGCACCATTCTCGCCGCCGTCACGCCCGTGCCCGACACGCTGTCGGAATACCAGTTCGCCGGCATATTGCGCGGCCGGAAGGCCGAACTGGTCGACTGCAAGACCGTGCCGCTGAAAGTGCCGGCCGAAGCAGAGATCGTTCTGGAGGGTCACGTCCTCCTGGACGAATACGGTCCGGAAGGCCCCTATGGCGACCACACCGGCTACTACAACTCCGTCGAGCAATTCCCGGTGTTCGAGATCTCAGCCATCACCATGCGCAAGGATCCCATCTATCTGACCACCTATACCGGCCGGCCGCCGGACGAACCCGCCGTGCTGGGCGAGGCGCTGAACGAGGTCTTCATCCCGCTGATCCAGCAGCAATTCCCCGAAATCGCCGATTTCTGGCTGCCGCCGGAAGGTTGCTCCTACCGCATCGCCGTGATCTCGATGAAGAAGGCCTATGCCGGCCATGCCAAGCGCGTGATGATGGGCGCCTGGTCCTATCTGCGCCAGTTCATGTACACCAAGTGGATCATCGTCGTGGACGACGATATCGATGCGCGTGACTGGAAGGATGTGATGTGGGCGGTCTCCACCCGCATGGACCCTGCCCGCGATATCGTCACCGTCGAGAACACCCCGATCGACTATCTCGACTTCGCCTCGCCCGTCTCCGGCCTCGGCTCGAAAATCGGCCTGGACGCAACCAACAAGATGGACGGCGAGACCAATCGCGAATGGGGCGAAAAGCTCGACATGGACGACGCCACGAAGGCAAAGGTCGACGCGATCTGGGCCGAGCTGGGGATCGATTGATCCAAGCCTTTCCTCCCCATTTCATGGGGAGGTGGATCGCCGCAAGGCGGCGAGCCGGAGGGGCGCCGCGTCAGCGGCGGTGTGTTTGAGACAAGCTCCACCGCCTCCCGGCGCTCCGCGCCGGCCCCTTCGACCCCTCCTTCGCCAAGGCTATGGAGGGCCCACTTCCCCACAAGGTGGGGAAGAAGAGCACAGAGCCGCTTTCCCCGGATTTATTCCGGGGCCCAGCGGCGTTTCAGGCGCAGGCTCAGCCGGGCCCCGGCGCGCGGGCCGGGGAAAACAGAGGGAGGAGACAGGAAAAGAAAGCGGCCCGACTCAGGTCTGGCCGGTCTTGATCCGGACGTCGGCGGGAGGGGCGTGGTAGGTTTCGAACGCGGCCAGCAGCGTGTCGATGCGGTCGGCAATCATCAGCGAGCGGCGGTGATTTTCCGCCAGGAAACGCTCGTGCGTCATCCGGTCCAGGAAGCTGATGAGGTCGTCGTAATAGCCCGCGGCATTGAGCAGGCCGACCGGATGGGTGTGGTGGCCCAGCTGGGCCCAGGTCCACACCTCGAACAATTCCTCCATCGTGCCGATACCGCCCGGCAGGGCGATGAAGGCCTGGGACATCTGCACCATCATCGCCTTGCGCGCATGCATGGACTGGACGACATGCAGTTCGGTCAGGTCGAGATGGGCGATTTCCTTGAGGGCGAGGAATTCCGGAATGATGCCGATCACCCGGCCGCCGGCCTCCAGCGCGGCATCGGCCAGCTCGCCCATCAGACCGACCCGTCCCCCGCCATAGACGACATCGATGCCGCGTTCGGCGAGCGTCCGGCCAACCCCGCGTGCGGTGTCGACGAAGGCCGGATCCTCGCCAGGATTGGAGCCGCAATAGACACAGATCGATTTCATCGGAACTCCAATCGACTTGGCATGCAGATCAGCTGTCGTATCCTGCGGGAAACGTGACGGGGGACAAGCATGAAACGGATGTTCGCTCTGATAGTCGTGCTGCTGGCTGCAGGCAAGCTTGCCGCGCCACCACCGGCCGCCGCCCGCACGATCGATCCGGTCGTCCTGCCCTCGCAGATGTGCCGCGGTTATTTCTTCCTGCCGGTGACGCTGGACGTGCGCGACGGCGAGACGGCGCAAGACCGGACGCTCTGGTTTCTCTACGATACGGGTGCGTCGGCCAGCTATGTCGATCCGGACAGTATAGAGCGCGTCTCCGGGCAGCGGCTGGACAGCGGCGTGCGGGCGAATTTCGGACGCGTCACCACCGGGCCCGTCGCCCTGACCGGCCTGCGGGCGGGAGTCCGCGAGCTGGATCACCTCTCGATTGCCCTGGGGCGCGAGATCGACGGCATACTCGAATATGACGCCTTTGAGGACGTACTGCTGACGCTCGATTACGGCCTGGGCGAGATGCGGGTGGAGAGCGGCGCCCTGCCCCGCCCGGACGGCGTGACCGTGTTCGATGCGAACGGTCCTGACACCCGCCCCTGGATCCGCGTCAGCTTTCCCGATCGCACGCGACGCCTGCTGATCGACAGCGGCGCAGCGCTGAGCCCGATCGTCCTGCGCAATCTGGAGCGCTACGACACGGTCGCGCCGCCGCGCGCGACGGGCGCCGCCGTCCGCTTTGCGGAAATCGAGCGCCGCTCCGCCGCGCGCCTCGCGGGAAATGCGCAGATCGGCGATAATGTGCTGATCCAGCCGGTGATCGAGTCCACGCCCGAAACGGAAATTCTGGGCGGACAGGCCATGCGGCACTTCGTGTGGACCTTCGACCAGCGCCATGAACGCGTCCGCATGGTGCGTCACGACCCGGACACGCCCATCACCTTCGAACCGCTGATCACACACGGTCTGGTCCTGGTGCCGCAGGGCGACGGCATGCGCGTGGCCACCGTGATCGCCAACTCCCCCGCCTTCGATGCCGGTGTGCTGACAGGCGACGTCATCACCCATTTCAACGGCCGCACGATGCGCGACCGTGATTGTTCGATCGACGGCACACCGCCCGAAATTCTCGATCTCAGCCTGTTGCGCAATGGCGAAGCGATGGACGTGCGCCTGACGCTCTACCCGCTGGTCGACTGAGCCGCGGTCACGTAGGCGCCCATGGCGCGGATAGCGTCGACAATGCGCATGATATCGGCCTGGAAAGCCCGTTCGCCGACACAGAGCTCCAGAGCGGGCACCGGGTCGTGCTCGAAATGCCAGAACCGGTTGCCGAGCCAGACACCCGTTGCCTCGGCCGCGGCATCGCGGGCGGCTTCGGCCGTCGCGATATCGCAGTCCAGCCGGACATGCATCATGTTCACCTGCGGCGGATCGGGCGTGATCGACAGGCCGGGCTGGTCCCCCACACCCATCGCGATACCGCGCGCCCGTTCCACGAAGAGCGGGATCTGCGGCAGCCTCGTGTCCAGAACGCGCAGGGCATCGGGCACCATCGGCCAGGCCGAGACGAGACGTCCGCCCATGCGCGCCAGCCACAGGCGGGCCTCGTCCACGAAGTCCGCCTCGCCGGCCAGGATAGCGCCGCCCGAGGCGCCGAGATCCTTGTAGAAGGAGGCGTAGACCGAGGCGAAGCCGTCGCAGATTTCGGGCAGGTCATGCCCGGGCCAGGCTGTCGGAAGGGACCAGATCCGCGCGCCGTCCATGTGCAGCGCCTGGCCGGTTTCCCGCGCACGCGCCTTGATTGCCTGCAGCGTATCCCAGCCGGGCAGCACACCGCCATTATGGCGCTGCGGCAGTTCGATGATGGTACACCCGGCATCGGCCGGCAGGTCGTCCGCACTCAGAGGACGGGGCCACGCGCCACAGCTCACCGGCTCCAGCCCGTGCAGATGGATGTGACCGTCTTCTTCGTGCAGGGCGAGATGCGAGGTCGGATGCAGGCCGAGACGGGCATTGCCGGCAGCCTTGCAGTGCAGGCGGGCCGCGACACCCTGGGCCATGGTGCCGGAGGGAAACCAGACCGCCGCCGGCTTGCCGAACAGGTTCGCCATGCGTGCTTCCAGCCGGGCGACGCTCTCACCCGTCAGATAGGCTTCCGCACTCAGGCCCGCAGATCGCATATAGGCAGCGACGCGTTCGAGCCGGTCTGCCGGACTGCCATCGGTGTGGAAGGGAAAGCCGAGATCGAGATCGCAGCGGGCTCTCAGCGCGGCATTCATTCCGGGGCCGTGAGCCTGGCCAGCGTATCGCCGCTCCAGCCCACAATGACGGTGTCGCCGGCCTCGATGACGGGCCGCTTGATGAGCGTGGGATAGGTGATGAGCAAACCGGCGGGATCATCCTCGGCGATCAGCTTGTCTTCTGCCGACAGATTCCGCCAGGTCGTCGACCGGGTGTTCACGAGCTTCTTGGCGCCCACGGCATCGATCCAGGCCGGTACTTTGCGAACCCGGTCGAGCTCGTCGCGGATATCGACAAACTCGTGATCCCGGCCGGCCTCTTCCAGCTCCTTCACCGCCTTGCGGCAAGTATCGCAATTCTTCAGCCCGTAGATCCTGACCTGCATGATTTTCCCCCAACCGGAGAATCCGCGAATCCGGACTCTCCCCATGCGCGCATTTCACTAAACCGGCAACGGTCCGGAAAAAAGCCCGTGCCACAGCCAGTGCCCGGCCGTCCAGCCCTCTTATTCCGCAGCGGTCTCCGCCATGCTCTCCGCGCGCATCTGCGCGGCGCGGGCCTCGACCATCTCGACGATGTGATCGATCATCTCCTCGTTGGAGACATTGTGATCCGGCCGCCCGGACACGTACATCTTGCCACGGCCTGCTCCGCCGCCCGTGAAACCCAGGTCCGTCATCAACGCCTCGCCGGGACCGTTGACCACGCAGCCGATGATCGACAGCGAGATCGGCTCGGAAATATGCGCCAGCCGCTGCTCGAGCTTTTCCACAGTCCGGATGACATCGAAACCCTGCCGGGCGCAGGACGGGCAGGCGATGATATTGACGCCGCGGGTGCGCAGGCCGAGCGATTTGAGAATGTCGAAGCCGACCTTCACTTCCTCTTCCGGTTCGGCCGACAGCGAGACGCGGATCGTGTCGCCGATCCCCGCCCACAGGAGCGAGCCGATGCCGATGGCAGATTTCACCGTGCCCGTGCGCAGCCCGCCGGCCTCGGTCACACCGAGGTGCAGCGGCGCATCCGTCGCTTCGGACAGCGCCTGGTAGGCCGCCACGGTGAGGAAGGCGTCGGACGCCTTCACGGAAATCTTGTAATCGCGGAAATCGAGGTCCTCGAGGATGCGGGCATGATCCAGCGCGCTTTCCACCATCGCCTCGGGACAGGGCTCGCCGTATTTCTCCAGCAGGTGGCGCTCCAGCGAGCCGGCATTGACGCCGATCCGGATGGCACAGCCATGATCGCGCGCCGCCTGGACGACATCCTTCACCCGGTCCATCGAACCGATATTGCCCGGATTGATGCGCAGGCAGGCCGCCCCGGCCTCGGCAGCCTCGATGCCGCGCTTGTAGTGGAAATGGATGTCCGCGATCAGCGGCACTTTCGCCGCCCTGGCAATCGTGCGGAAAGCCGCCGTGGAGTCCTCGTCGGGACAGGAGACGCGCACCATGTCGGCGCCTGCCTCTTCGCAACGGCGGATCTGGTCGATCGTCGCGGCCGCGTCCGCCGTCGGCGTATTGGTCATGGTCTGGACCGTGATCGGCGCATCGCCGCCCACTTCCAGTCCGCCCACGCGAATGGTGCGGCTCTTGCGGCGCTCGATCATGCGCCACGGTCTCACGCTGCGGGGATCCTTACCGGCTTGCGACATCCGTCACTCCCTTCGCGGCCGTCCAACAGCCGTCCGGTGCGCATATAGCGTCAATGCGGCGATGTTTCGACCGGGGTGCGACAGATTACTGCGGCTGCACGTCGTCCTGGGGCTGCAACTGGGCGAGAACCGGCAGGTTCTCGACCGGTGCACCGAGTTCGCCGAGCGTGCCGACGATCTCGCCCTCATGCTCCAGCTGGATCGCGCCTGCATCGGTTGCCGACACGGTCAGCCCCGGCTCCAGCGCCTGATAGGTCTCGCCGGCGGCGAGTTCGCGGGCGAACAGGATACGGCCGGACGCGTCCTGGACCTCGATCCAGGTCGGCGACAGGGCGCGCATCACCACCGTGCCGGCGGCCGTTCCGGCCTTGCCGAGCGGAAGTCCGGTCCAGATATCGTCGAGACTGGGCGCCATCGCGGCCACGTCGAAACCGGGACGCGCCCATTCCGGCGCGGCATCCGGCGGCGAGGGCGGATTGCCCAGAATACCGCCCGTGCCGACCTGCTGGGAATACCACCAGGCCACACCGGCCAGCGCGGCAAGGATGACCACCACGCCGAACAGGCCGCGCGGCAGTTTGATCGGCTTGCGCGTCGGGGTCGCGGCACTGGGCGCTGCCCGGCCGGTCTCGGTATCGACCTCGCGCTTGAACTGTTCGACGAGCCCGGCGGGCTCGAGCGACAGGAAGCTGGCATAGGTGCGCAGATAGCCAACAGCATAGGCCCGGGCCGGCAGGCCGCGCGGGTCCATGTTTTCAAGAGCTTCAAGATAGTCGGCGCGGATCCGGGTGCGTTCGGCAGCCTGTTTGAGCGACAGGTTCATCTTCGACCGCGCCTCGCGCAGCCGGTCGCCGGCCGTCAACTGGACATACCCGATGCTGTCGTCAGCATAGACAGCATCCACCGGAACAAAGTCCGCACCCGATGCTTGACCCATAATAGCCATCTACCGCTCTCTCCCCGGAGCGATCGTCACCCAAGAACGCAATTAAGGGTAACTTTGCCCTAACCCCGCTCTATAAGATCAAATCCCTCGACCGTTTTCAACAGCCTCGCGAGGCAATCCGGCGTCTTCCCCTGCCTGGAGGAGAAGCGGACGCAGACTGTCTGCGGGGCTCTGAAGCCGGCTCGCAAGCCAGGTGCCAAGTTTTTCGACGTCGAGACCGGAGACGAGTTTCTTGATCGGGCCGATGTTCGGTGCGGCCATGGAAAGACTTCGGTAACCAAGGCCTATCAGCACGGCCGCCTCCAGCGGCTTGGAGGCAATTTCGCCGCATACGGACACCGGCGTGTCGTGTTCGGCGCAGATATCGCGTACCCGTTTGAGAAGGTCGAGAGCAGCCGGGCTGAGCACATCGTACCGATCCGAGACACGCGAATTCTGCCGGTCTGCCGCGAAGAAATACTGCATCAGGTCGTTGGCGCCGACGGCGACGAAGTCGACAGCATCGATTGCATGCTCCAGCGCCCAGGCCATGCCCGGCGTCTCCAGCATGATACCGACCTTCACGTCCGACGGCATGACATAGCCTGCCCGTTCGGCATGACGCAGCTCGCGGTCGAGCATGTCGCGCGCCGCCCGCACTTCCCAGGGCGCCGAGATCATCGGAAACATGACTTTCAGGGGCCGGCCCGCCGCGGCCAGGATCAGGGCGCGCAGCTGGTAGCGCAGCAGGCCGGGGCGATCGAGGCCCATGCGGATGGCCCGCCAGCCCAGCGCCGGATTGGGCTCCTTGGTCGAGGGCGCAAAGGGCGCGACCTTGTCGCCGCCCAGATCGAGCGTGCGGAACACGACCGGCCGCTCGCCTGCCGCATCCAGCACCGACTTGTAGACCGCCGACTGGGCCGACAGGCGCGGCAGCGTCTCGGCCACCATGAACTGGAATTCGGTGCGGAACAGGCCGACACCGTCGGCGCCCGTCTCGTCCAGCGCCATCAGCTCGATCAGCAGGCCCGCATTCATGTGCAGGCCGATCCGCACGCCGTCGGCCGACACCGCCGGTCCGCGCAGCTCGGCATAGGCCAGCCGGCGTTCCGACAGGGTCTGGATGCGGGCGTCGTAGGTTTCGGTGACATCGACCTGCGGCCGGATGTGTAGCACGCCGAACTCGCCGTCCAGAATGACCGGATCGCCATCCTCGGCCTGGTCGAGCGCGCCTTCCAGGCGACCGACGAGCGGAATGCCGAGCGCCTTGGCGACGATCGCGGCGTGTGACTGGGCCGAACCTTCTTCCAGCGCGATGCCCTTGAGCTTCTCGCGGTCGAACTCCAGCAGTTCGGCCGGACCGATATTGCGCGCGATGATGATCGCATTGTCCGGCAGTTCGGCCGTGGACTTGGCGCCGCCATTGAGGTGGCGCAGCAGGCGGTTGGCGAGATCTTCCAGATCGTGCAGGCGCTCGCGGAAGGTCGGGTCCGCCGCCTTCATCAGCCGCGCCCGGTTCTCGTTCCGCACGCGCTCGACCGCCGCCTCGGCGGTCAGGCCGCGCCGCACTGCCTCACGCAGCCGTTCCAGCCAGCCGCGGTCATGGGCGAACATGCGATAGGCCTGCAGCACGTCGCGCGTCGGCCCACCGAAGGGGATGCGGCCGCTGTCCAGCATCTCGTCGATCTGGATCCGCAACGAGGAAATAGCCGTGTCGAGCCGCTCTTCCTCGCGGCCGGGATCGTCGGCAATCAGCCGTGCCGACTCGACATGCGGCTCGAACAGCACGGCGACACCGCGCGCAATCCCGCCCGAGAAGGCGCCGCCCTGGAAACGCTCGGGCCGGGACTGGCGCACATCCAGCCCGGCCATCTCCTCTGAGTCGACAATGTCGCCGGAGGCGACGATCTCGGCGAGCACCATGGCGACGGTCTGCAGCGTCTCGATCTCGTCGGTCGCGACCTGGCGTTCCTGGGAGGTCTGGGCGGTCAGCACCCCGACCATGCGGCCGCCGCGCAGGATCGGCACGCCGACAAAGGTGTTGAAGGGCTCTTCGCCCGTCTCGGGCTTGTAGGAGAAGGCCGGGTGCGCCCGCGCATTCGAGGTCGAGAGCGGCCGGGCCCGGCGGGCGACCAGGCCGACGAGGCCCTCGCCCGGCTGCAGGCGCACATGGTGCACGGCCTCGGCCTTCAGACCGAAGGTGGCGCACAGTTCCAGCGCATTGGACTGGCGGGACAGATAGATCGAGCAGACATCCCACCCCGCCTCTTCCGCGATCATGGCGGTGAGGTGGTCCAGGCGCGCCTGGGCGTTCTCCTGCACCGCCATGAGCTCGCGCATGCGCTTGAGCAGGCGGCGCGGATCGCGCATGGGAGGGGTCTTCAGGTCGTCCATGCGGCTATACCCGCTCCAGTCCGTAGGCCGTGTGCAACGCCCGCACGGCGCGCTCGACGGCGTCATTGTCGATAAGGGCGGAAATCTTGATTTCCGAGGTCGCCAGCACCCTGACGCTGATCCCCTGCTCGCCCAGCACTGCAAACAGGGAGCGCGCGATATCGGCCCGCTGGCGCAACCCCGCGCCCACAATAGAGACTTTTGCCAGCCCCGTCTCCGACGAGATATCGGCGCCGGACAGCCCGGCTTCCAGCGCCGCCTGGGCGCGGGCCAGGTCGCGGTGGGCGACGGAAAACTCGATATTCACACGACCCGGCGTGCGGGTGTGTGCCTGGACGATCATGTCGACCCCGATCTCCGCGTCCGCGAGGATGGCAAATGTGCGGGCGGCGAGCTCCGAGCGGTTGGACGCCCCCAGGAGAGCAATCCGCGCCTGGTCCCGCGCATAGGCAACGCCGGACACGATGCGGCGTTCCGCGATGTCCTGCGTCTCGACGACATCCGTGCCGCGGCTTTCGCCGGCTTCGAGGAAGGAGGACAGGACCCGCATCGGCACACCGCGCGATTTCGCGAACTCGACCGAGCGTGTCTGCAGCACCTTGGCGCCCTGGGCCGCCAGTTCCAGCATCTCGTCATGACTGATCGCATCCAGACGCCGGGCCGCCGGTTCGATGCGCGGATCGGTCGTGTAGACGCCGTCGACATCGGTATAGATATCGCACCGTGCGCCCAGCGCCGCCGCCAGCGCGGCTGCGGACAGATCGGTGCCGCCGCGCCCCAGCGTGCGGATCTCGCCCTGCGATGTGATGCCCTGGAAACCCGCCAGCACAGGGATGACCCCGGCCTGCATCGCCGCCTCCAGCGCGGAGACATCCATGCCGGCAATCCGGGAGGCCCCGGGCGGACCGTCCGTCACAACCGGCAATTGCCAGCCCTGGAAAGAGCGCGCCTCGAACCCCGCCTCGCGCAGGGCAAGCGCCATCAATGCAGACGACACCTGTTCGCCGGCCGCCAGGGCGACATCGGCCTCGGCGTCGCCGAGCCCTGCGCCGAACACACCGGCCAGACCGAGAATACGGTCGGTCTCGCCGACCATGGCCGACACGACAACGGCCAGGCTCTCGCCCCGCCGGACAGCGTCAGCCACGAGGCCCGCGGAATGCCGGATACGCTCGACCGATCCGACCGACGTGCCGCCGAATTTTGCCACGACGCGTGTCATTCGCCCGCTTCCTCGAACCCGTCCCTCAACCTGTCCCTCGCGCTTTTACTTGCCGGCGGGTGCGCCCATAACGTCGCACCGGGCTCGATTAGCGGCATCGGCAAGGCCATATTAAGACCGGCGCCCATGTCGTCGCGCTCGCGGTTAGGTAAGCGCAGACGGCCGGGCACGCAACGCTCGAACGCAATCGCGGGCACGCTCGCCTGCAAGGAGAAACACGGATGGCAACGGCGACAGCGCCCGACACCCTCACCCGCCCCTCGGTCGATCCGGAGGAAGTCGAGAAGTTCTCGCGCATGGCGGCGGACTGGTGGGATCCGGATTCCAAGTTCAAGCCGCTGCACAAGTTCAACCCGGTTCGCCTGGGCTTTATCCGCGACACGATCTGCGAGCATTTCGGCCTGTCCGGCGCGACGCCCCTTGAAGGCCTGCGCATTCTCGATATCGGCTGTGGCGGCGGGCTGGTCTGCGAACCCATGGCGCGGCTGGGCGCACAGGTGACGGGTGTCGACGCTGCCGAAGCGAATGTGAAGACGGCCTCGGTTCATGCCGAAGAGCAGGGGCTGGAGATCGACTACCGGCACGGCGTCGCCGAGCAATTGCTGGAGGCCGGCGAGCCGCCCTTCGACGTGGTTCTGAACCTGGAAGTGATGGAGCATGTTGCCGATCCGCACGCCTTCCTAGTCGACTGTACGAAGCTGGTGAAACCCGGCGGTCTGATGATCTGCGCGACGATCAACCGCACGCCCAAGGCCTTCGCCCTCGCGATCGTCGGCGCGGAATGGATCATGGGCTGGCTGCCGCGCGGCACGCACCGCTTTGCCAAACTGGTCAAGCCGGCCGAAATCCGCGCCGCATTGCGCGAAGGCGGGATGGAAATGAGTGAACCGGTAGGTGTGCTCTACAACCCGCTCAACGACCAGTTTTCGCTGGGTGAGGATATTGCAGTCAATTACATGGCGGTTGCACAGAAACCCTCCCGAAATTAAGCCTTTGGAAATCGCAGGACGGTGATTTGACGGCCTCATTTCGCGAGGAATCCGTCATGACCCAAGCCGCCCGAAAGACCTCTGCCCGCACTTCCGGTTCCAGTTCGGTCGATGACCTGCAGGCCTTCCTGCGCCCCGACGGCTGGAGCGTTGACGAAGGCAAGGAAGTCTGGGCGGTTCTGGAGCCGGCGCTGGAAAGCATTCTCGACGATTTCTACGCCGATCTGCGCAAACAGCCCGAACTCGCGGAAATATTCGCGCCCTTCGAAGAAGGCATGGCCGGCATCCGCAAGCGGCAGATGGCACACTGGAAGGGCCTGCTGACCGATCCGCCGAGCCTGGATTTTGAAAGCCGCGCCATCCGCATCGCCGAGGCCCACACGCGGATCGGTCTGCCCTCGCACTGGTATCTGGCCGCCTATGGCCGCGTTATCCTGCAGGCGATCCCGGTCTTGATGTCGAAACATCGCCACTCGCCGCGCAAGACACAGGCCGCGCTGCAGGCCTTCATCGGCCGCGCTTTTCTCGACATTGGCCTCGCCCAGGAAGGCTATGAGAACGGCATTCGCCAACGGCTGGAAGACCGGGTGAACCGGGATGCCCGGCTGGGCAATCTGCGCGGTGTCGCCAACACGATTTCCAGCGTCAACGAGATGATGCTGAACATGGCCGTGCTGCAGTCCTCCACGCAGGAATCCACCGCGAACAGCGAGTCCATCTCGGCGGCAGCCGAGGAAATGGTCGCCTCCGCCGAACAGATCGCCCAGAATTCCGACGCCGCCGCCGACGAGGCCGAAGAGACCAATACCTCGCTCAGCCGCAGCGTTGCGGCCATGGGCGAAGTGGCGACCTCGATCGCCGAGATTGACCGCACCTCGCAGGACAGCGCGTCCAGCCTGGTTGAACTCAACGATGCCGCCGAACAGATTTCCGGCTTCCTCGGTGTCATCCAGACCATCTCCGACCAGACCAATCTGCTCGCCCTCAACGCGACGATCGAGGCCGCCCGCGCCGGAGATGCCGGCAAGGGGTTTGCTGTCGTGGCCAGCGAAGTGAAGAGTCTGGCCAACCAGGCCGCCAAGGCCACCGAGGACATTGCCGAGCGGATCACGGCACTGAAGAACGGCATGAGCGTGATCGAGAATGCCATCACCAGCTCGCGCGCGGCAGTCGAGCGCGGCCGTGAAACCATCGACGGCGCCAATTCCAGCATCCGCACGGTCGGCGAACAGGTCTCCAGCGTGTCGCAGCGCATGCAGGAAATCTCGACCATCCTGCAGCAGCAGAAGAGTGCCAGCGCGGAAATTTCCGAGAAGATCGCCGGCGTCGCCGACCGCGCCCGGTCCGACAGCGGCCGCCTCGGAGAAATGAACACATCGCTGCAGGCCTCAAACGATGCCTTCTTGGCAAATGCCCAGTCCTGGTTCCGCGCCGACTGTCACCGGTCGCTGGTGCAGATGGCCAAGATCGATCACGTCTTCTTCAAGAAGCGCATTGTGGACATCATTGTCGGGCGCACGACCGGCAAGTCCGGCGATCTGCCAACCCACCACCAATGCCGGCTGGGCAAGTGGTACGACACGCTCGATGTGGCATCGGTGCGCAACCACCCGGCCTACAAGGCGCTCGAGGCGCCGCACGCCCGTGTCCACGACATTGCCCGCGAGGTCCTGCAGGCGCACGAGGCCGGCGCGGACAAGCGTGCCTTCGAGCGCCTGGCCGATCTGGAGACGGCGAGCCAGGAAGTCCTGCATCTGCTCGACACGCTCGCCGAGGCACTCGACACCGACCTGCATGACGCGGACAGCCGCAGCTATGCCCGCCGTGCGGTTGAAGGCGTGACCGGCCGCTTCACCTCGTCCGAAGCGGCCGGCGAGATCGTCATTCGAGATATCTCCGAAACCGGTATCGGTGTGGCAGGTCCCAATCTCGGCGAGGCCGGGCGCGCCATGCAGCTGGAGGTCAACGGTCAGACCGTGCTGGGCGAGATCGCCTGGTCGAACGGCCAGGGCGCCGGCATCCGCATCCTGAAAGGCGAAGTCTCGCTCTGACACCTGCAGGGCGGTTGACGCGTGTTTCGGGAATTCCGAATGTCGACGGTGACCACGCCGCGAGGGAATTCGTCATGACCGCCAGCGTCGCCCCGTCTTTGATGTTCGAGGGTCAGGCCGAAGCCGCCATGTCTCTCTACACCTCGCTGTTCGAGAACTCGCAGGTGCTGGACGTCGAGCGTTATGGCCCGAAGGGTCCAGGTCCCGAAGGCAGCATCGTGAAAGCCGCCTTCACCCTCAATGGCCGCCTGCATCACTGCATCGACTCGCCGTCGAAGCACGATTTCTCCTTCACACCGGCGATATCGCTGTTTGCCGAATGCGAGACAGAGGCTGAACTCGACCGGCTGTTCGACGCCCTGTCGACCGACGGGCAAATCCTGATGCCGCTCGACACCTATCCCTTCGCCCGCAAATTCACCTGGATTGTCGACCGTTTCGGCGTGTCCTGGCAGCTGCGGCTGGCCTAGGACAGTGCTCAGACGGTCTGCGAGGACGTGTCCGGCTGCAGGGCCTCGCGCTGGTCGGCCCAGGTCAAAAGGGCGTCCAGCGCCGGGCAAAGCGCCTGGCCCCACTCGGTGAGGCGATATTCGACCCGGGGCGGAACCACGGGATAGACCTTCCGGAACACCACGCCATCGCTTTCCAGCTGGCGCAGCTGCTGGGTGAGCATTTTTTGCGAGATGGCCGGGATCGCGCGTTCCAGCTCGGAAAAGCGCATCACCTTGCCGCCGAAGAGGTGGAAGAGGATCACCAGCTTCCATCGCCCCTCGACGATCCGCAGCGTGTTGACCACGCCTTCGGCGGCCGTCTCCGCCGTGAAGGCTTCTAACTTACTTTTTGGTGCGTACCAGACTTTATCGTGCGTACTTGTCATTTTCCCAGTGTCGCTCCACTTGCCTTCCAGATCAATCCGGAGGCGCGGCCTCCGCCAACCAGGAGATGGCCATGACGCAGACACTTCCTTCTTCCATCGCCGCATATTTCGACGCTGCCAATCGCCGCGACCTCGATCGCGCCGCTGCACAGTTTTCCGCGGATGCCCGCGTCCGGGACGAGAGCCGGGATCATATCGGCCGGTCCGCGATCGAAGCCTGGCTGAAGCAGACGGTCGACGCATACGACTTCCATGCTGACCCCGGCCCGGCAGAGTACAGGGATGGCGCCGTATTTGTGCCGGCCACGGTGTCCGGCAGCTTTCCGGGCAGCCCGATTGCATTGACCTACCGCTTCGGGATGGACGCCGACCGGATCGCCTCGCTGGAGATTGCCTGATGCCGTCTGTTGCGACACCGGAATTCACCGGCAAGCGCGTCCTGGTGACCGGCGGCACCAAAGGAACGGGCGCAGCCACTGTGGACCTGTTCCGCAGCCGCGGAGCCCGCGTTGCCACCGCCGCCCGCTCGACACCGCCCGGCGGTGTGAATGCCGACCTGTTCGTGCAGGCTGACCTGACGGAGCCGGACAGTGTTCAGCCCCTGGCCGACGCGGTCACCGATGCCTTTGGCGGTATCGACATCCTGGTCCATTGCCTGGGCGGATCGACGGCGCCGGCCGGCGGCTTTGCAGCACTTTCGGACGATATCTGGCACGGTGAGATGCAGCTCAACCTGCTCAGTGCCGTCCGGCTGGACCGCGCCCTCCTGCCCGGCATGCTCGCCCGCCAGGAGGGCGCGATCATCCACGTCACCTCGATCCAGCGGCGCCTGCCCCTTCACGACTCCACCACAGCCTATGCCGCCGCAAAGGCGGCGCTGAGCACCTATTCCAAATCGCTGTCGAAAGAGGTCGGCCCGGCGGGCGTCCGGGTGAATGCCGTGGCACCGGGATGGATCTATACCGAAGCCGCCGAAGCCCTGGTGCAGCGCATCGCCGAGAATGCGGGAACCGGCGAGACCGCCGCAAGGCAAAGCATTCTGGACGCGCTCGGCGGCATTCCGATCGGCCGCCCGGCCCGGCCGGAAGAGGTCGCCGAAACGATCGCCTTCCTCGCCTCCGACCGCGCGAAGGCCATCCATGGCACCGAGGTGACGATTGACGGCGGCACAGTCCCGACGGTCTGACCGTGTCGCAGGGCGGAGCCTGGCCTAGTTCGCCTTCTTCGGCGGTGTCGGGGCCATGATGTCGGGGAGCGGGGCGACCGGGACGCCGTCATCGAGGAGCTTGCGGCTCTCTTCCGGCGTGGTCTCGCCATAGATCAGGCGTTCCGGCTTGTCGCCCGCATGCATGGCCCTCGCCTCGCGGGCGAAATCGCCGCCGACATAGTCGTAATTCTTGCGGATATGCGCCTTCACCCGGTCGGCAAGGTCGCGGAACTGCGCCTCCGGAGACGCCGCCTCGCGCTTGCGGGCGGTCGATACGGCCGGCGCCATGAGCGCCTTGTGCACGTCGCTGGATCCGCATTCGGGGCATTGCACCAGTTCGCGTTCGATCTGGTCGTCGCAGGCATCGGAACTGGAGAACCAGGCCTCGAATTCATGGTCCTGGTCACAGCGCAGCGCATAGCGGATCATGTCGGTGACGGCATGTCCGGACCGGCAAGATCGCGGTCATGCTCCAGGGCGGGAATGCGGCGGCGGGCCTCGGCGACCTTGTCGAGATCGATCCGCGCGCTCAGCACACCCGGCTCGGCATCCTTGCGGACGGCGACGACCTCGCCCCAGGGACCGATGATCATCGAATGCCCCCAGGTCTTGCGGCCGTCCTGATGCAGGCCCGACTGCGCCGGCGCGATGACATAGCTGCCGGTCTCGATCGCCCGGGCCCGCAGCAGCACCTCCCAGTGGGCACGTCCGGTCGGCCGGGTGAAAGCGGCCGGAACGGCCAGGATCCGGGCACCCGCCTTGGCCAGGCGCCGGTAGAGATAGGCGAAGCGCACATCATAGCAGATCGACAGGCCCAGCCGGACACCGGCCGCATCCGCCACGACCAGCCGGTCGCCCGGCGCGTAATTGTCGCTTTCCCGGTAGGTCTCGCCCTTGCCCAGGCCGACATCGAACATGTGCGCCTTGTCGTAGGTCGCCAGAAGGGCACCATCGGGGCCGAACAGGAAGCTGCGGTTTGCCGCCCGGCCGTCCGGCGTGCGCACGGCAAGCGAGCCGATCAGCAGCGTGATGCCCAGTTCGCGCGCCAGGGCCGAGAAGGCCGGCAGGGCCGGTTCGGTCTCCGGCGCGTGCAGCACCTTGAAGGCTTCCGCAGCATTCTTCTGCACGAGATGCGTGGTTTCCGGCGTGGCGACAAGCTGCGCGCCGGTGGCCGCCGCATCCCGGATCAGGCGGATGGCGTCCTTGATGTTTGCGGCGGGGTCGATCCCCGAGCACATCTGCACGAGGGCAATGTCGAGTTGGCTCATCAGGCGGCGAGCATATCATCCAGCTTGCCGGCCCGTTCAAGAGCCATCATGTCGTCGCAGCCGCCGATATGGATATCGCCGACGAAAATCTGCGGGAAGGTGCGGCCGCCATTCGAGCGCTGGATCATCTCGTTGCGCTTGGCCTGGTCGAAGCCGGCGTCGATCTCGTTGAACGCCACGCCCTTCTGTTTCAGCAGGGAAATCGCGCGGGCACAATAACCGCACATCGGGCGCGTATAGATAGTCACTTCAGCCATGAAACTACTCCGTGTACAGGCCGGCCGCGACGGGCGGACGGCCGGAAAATCCGTTCAGCCTCCCTAGATAGTGGGATCCGTGGACCTGACAACGCGGCACAGTGTCATAACCGATACGTGCGCCGCACCCGCCCGTTTCAGCGTCCGGGCACAGGCCGTCGCCGTCGCGCCTGTCGTGACGACATCGTCAACCAGAACCAGCCGGCGGCCCTCGACGCGGCTGCGATCCGGCACATGGAAGGCGCCGGCGACATTGCGCTTGCGCGAACGGGCGCTCTGTCCGGCCTGGCTGGGGGTAGCGCGACGGCGCAGCAGCCAGCCGGTTTCCATCGGCACACCGGACAGCCGGGCGATCGCAGCGCCCAGCAGCGCCGACTGGTTGTAGCGGCGCGCCAGCAGGCGCCGCCAGTGCAGCGGCACCGGCAGGATGGCATCGGCACCGTCAAGGCCGTCGCGGCCCGCCGCAATCATCCAGCGGGCGAACTGATCGATCATCTCGCGCCGGCTGCCATGCTTGAACCCGAGCACAAGCGGACGTGAGGCATCGTCATACGCCAACGGGGCACGGACGAGGTCGTAAACGGGCTGTTTTGCGACACACAGGGCGCACAATGTTGCAGATGTGGACGCACTGCCGCCGGGATAGGGAAAGGGCAGGCCGCACACGCCGCACCAGGGCGCATCCAGAAAGGTCAGCCGGGCCCAGCCCGCCGCTTGCAACCGGCCGCTGGCATCGACAGCGCCGCCCGTCACCGGGCAGACCGGCGGCCAGGCCAGATCGGCCAGACGGCTGGCAATTTCGCCAATCACACACCCGCCCCCTTTCCCCGGCGCCCCTTAGACGGCATATCCCGCACCATGAATTCCGACACGCCGCCCCGCCTTTTCGACCGGACCCTGCTGCGCACACGCCGCAACCGCGCTGCGGCCCGTCTGGCAGACTACAACTTTCTCGTTCGGCGTGCATTCGACGATATCTGCGACCGGGTGGAGAGTGTCACACGGGACTTCGAGCGCGGGGCCATACTGGGCGGCGGGCCGGGTCTGGCCGACGAGCTGACGGCCCGCCCTGCCGGCGGCAAGATCGGCTGGCTGGCCAGCGCAGACCTGTCGCCGCAAGTGGCTGAAACGCTGGACCGTCCGGCCCTGGCGCTGGACGAGGAGGCCCTGCCCTTCGCGGAAGAAAGCCTGGATCTCGTCCTGGCGCCCTGGGGGCTGCACTGGACCAACGACCTGCCCGGCGTGCTGGTGCAGATCAATCACGCGCTCAAGCCGGACGGTTTCTTTGCTGCGTCGATGCTGGGCGGTTCGACCCTGAACGAGCTGCGGCGCTGCCTGATGACGGCAGAGAGCGAACTGACCGGCGGTGCCAGTGCGCGCGTTTCGCCCTATGCCGGCACGTTCGACATGGCGGCACTGATGCAGCGCGCCGGCTTTGCCATGCCGGTTGCGGATATCGACCGCGTGACCGTGCGCTACAACAATCTCTTCGCCCTGATGGCCGATCTGCGCGGCATGGGCGAGACCTCGGTCCTCGCCGACCGGCCCCGGAACCCGGCCACGCGGGCGCTCTTCATGCGGACGGCAGAGCTTTATGCACAGCAGTTTGCCGACGAGGACGGCCGCATCCGGGCGACATTCGAGATCGTGCACGCAGCCGGCTGGGCGCCACACCCGGACCAGCCCAAGCCGAAGCGCCCCGGTTCCGCGACACACCGGCTGGCGGACGCGCTGGGCGTTCGTGAACAGTCGCTGGGAGAGAAGGCCGGCCGCTAGAAGGGCGCCGAGGCCTGGTCGAGCATGTCCATGATGGCCGGACCGATCAGGGTCAGGCCGCCGATGATCATGATCGAAATCAGCACGGCAATGATCGAGTATTCGATGGCCGTGGCACCGCCCGTATCGCCGCAAAAATCGGACAGGCGCCGGATCAGAGCCGGTCGCGAATTTCCGCGGCCAGCGACCGGTCCGCCGGCGAGAGCCGGTACTCGCCCAGCTTTTCCTTGCGGACCCAGGCGATCTCCTGCCCCTCCAGCGGACGGGCGAACCCGTCCCAGGTGCGGCACAGGAATAGCGGCATCACGATATGAAAGGTCTCGTAGGGATGGGATACGAAGGCGAAGGGATGCAGGCATCGCTCGCATGGCTCCACTCCCAATTCCTCACGGAGCTCCCGGACAACGGTCTGCTCCGGCGTTTCCCCCGGCTCGATCTTGCCGCCGGGAAACTCCCAAAGCCCTGCCATCGGTTTGCCCTCGGGCCGTCTGGCGATGAGGATCCGTCCATCCGGATCCAGCAAGGCACAGGCGGCGACATGGATCACCGGTTTGGGGCCACCAGCCGACATCGTGCGTGAACTCCTTTAAGATCGGGTGCAGAAACGCGGTGAATACCGGCTTAACCCGGCTCGTCCGGACTGTCGTCCTCGCCGGGCAGATCGCCGTCATGAGCCTCCGGCCCGGCAGAGATGTCCGGCTCTTCACCCGACCGGGGCTCGATAACGATCTCCGGCCGCTCGATCTGTGCATCCGCCCGGAGCCCGTCAATCAGGGCCTCCAGCTGATCGAAGGTGTAGAAGCGCACGATGTTGGGGCGCAGCGCCTCGATCGAGGGCGGCGGCTGGCGGCGGCGGTCGACCACTTTGAGCAAGTGCCAGCCGAATTCGCTGCGGAAGGGCTCGGATACCTCGCCCTCGGGCGTCGAGAAGGCCACAGAGCCGAAGGCGGGCAGAATACCCTCGCGGGTGAAATAGCCCAGATCCCCGCCTTCCAGCCGCGTCGCCTGGTCCTGGCTCATCGCGACGGCCAGCTCGGCAAAGTCGCGCCCCTCGGCCAGAAGCTGCGCGATCGCATCGGCCTCGGCGCGCGTATCGACGAGGATATGGCGCGCCCGCACCTCCTCGCCCAGCGGGATCAGGCGGATCTGCTCGCGATAGATACGCTGGATGGTTTCTTCCGTCACGGCGTCGGCCAGCGCCGTCTCGACCAGGACATTGCCCAGGATGCGCTCTTCGGCGAGCGCCATGCGGCGGCGCGCCTCTTCCGACTGGTGAAGACCGCGCCGGCGTGCCTCCAGAGCCAGCAGGCGCTGATCGATCAGCTCGTCCAGAACCCGCTCGAACTCGGCATCGCCCGGCTGCAGCACCATCTCGTCATCGCCCGATTGCGAGCGCGCCTCGCGCTCGACATCGGACCGGCGGATCACCGTACCGTCGACCCGTGCCACGACGGGGTCCGCCTCGTCGGGCGCGACGCGAACCGCCGGATCGACGCCCGGTTCTGCCGGCCGCCGGGGCTCCGGACCACAGGCCGCGAGGCTCGCGGAAATCAACAACAGTCCTACAAAAAACCGCAGAATGGCCACGCTGGCAGTCCTTTACGGGAAATTGCCGCATGGCAGGCGCCGCGCGGCTTGATTGACACCCATCCCCCCCATCCTTAAGTCACCCTGACGTTTCAAAGCAATGTTGGCGTCTCCGGCGAGAGGGACGGACTCGAGCGCCGGACGCCGGTCCAGTTGTACGCAAAGCCAGAACCACATGCTGTCTATAGCCCGCAAGATCTTCGGAACCGAGAACGACCGCAAACTTCGCCGCATGCGGCCGATGGTCGAAAAGATCAACGCCCTGGAGCCCGACTTCCAGGCACTCTCCGACGACGCCCTGAAGGGCAAGACCGCGGAATTCCGCGAAAGGCTCGGCAAGGGCGAGAAGCTGGACGACCTGCTGCCGGAGGCGTTTGCCGCCGTGCGCGAGGCCGCCAAGCGCGCTCTGGGCCTTCGCCCGTACGACGTGCAGCTGATGGGCGGCATGGTGCTGCACGAAGGCTCCATCGCCGAAATGAAGACCGGTGAGGGCAAGACGCTGGTCGCCACCCTGCCGACCTATCTCAACGCGCTGACCGGCAAGGGCGTGCACATCGTCACCGTCAACGACTATCTGGCTACACGCGACGCCGAGTGGATGGGCCGCGTCTTCGCCCAGCTGGGCATGACCACTGGCGTGATTTCCCACGGCATGACCGATCCGGAGCGCCGCCAGGCCTATGCCTGCGACATCACCTACGGTACCAATAACGAGCTCGGCTTCGACTATCTGCGCGACAACATGAAATACTCGGTCGAGGAGATGGTTCAGCGCGGGCACGGCTTCGCCATCGTCGACGAGGTCGACTCCATCCTGATCGACGAGGCGCGCACGCCGCTGATCATTTCCGGCCGCACCGAAGACCGGACGGAATTCTACCAGACAATCGACCAGCTGATCCCGCTTCTCGACGAGGATTGCTACGAGATCGACGAGAAGGCCCGCTCGATCCTGCTGACCGAAGAGGGCAATGAGAAGATCGAGGAGCTGCTGAAGGCCCGCGATCTCCTGAAGGAAGATGCCGACCTCTACGACGTCGAGAACATCGCGACGGTCCACCACGTCAACCAGGCGCTCAAGGCGCACAAGCTGTTCGTGAAGGACAAGGACTACATCATCAAGGACAACAGCGTTGTCCTGATCGACGAGTTCACCGGCCGCATGATGCCCGGCCGCCGCCTGTCCGATGGTCTGCACCAGGCCATCGAGGCCAAGGAAGGCACGGACATCCAGCCGGAAAACCAGACCCTCGCCTCGGTCACCTTCCAGAACTATTTCCGCCTCTACGACAAGCTGGCGGGCATGACCGGTACGGCCCTCACCGAGGCCGACGAGTTCATGGACATCTACAAGCTGGGCGTGGTCGAGATTCCGACCAACCGGCCGATCGCCCGCGTGGACGAGGAAGACGAGGTCTACCGCACGGCGAAAGAGAAATACGACGCCGCGATTGCCGATATCGAGGATTGCGTGAAACGCGGCCAGCCGGTGCTCGTCGGCACGGCCTCGATCGAGAAATCCGAACTGCTGTCGGACATCCTGACCAAGCGCAAGATCAAGCACCAGGTGCTCAACGCGCGCTATCACGAGCAGGAAGCCTACATCATCGCCGATGCCGGCGTGCCGGGCGCGATCACCATCGCGACCAACATGGCCGGCCGCGGCACCGACATCCAGCTCGGCGGCAATGTGGAAATGCGTCTTGGCGCCTGGCTGAACGAGCAGAAGGAACTCGGCAAGGAGCCGACCGAGACCGAGATTGCCCGCGAGAAGGACAAGATCGCGGCGGACGTTGCCGAGAAGAAGAAGCAGGCGCTCGATGCCGGCGGTCTCTACGTGCTGGGCACGGAGCGCCATGAAAGCCGGCGGATCGACAACCAGCTGCGCGGCCGGACCGGCCGCCAGGGCGATCCGGGCCGCTCGAAATTCTACATCTCCGTTCAGGACGACCTGCTGCGCATTTTCGCGCCGGAGCGCCTCGACGGCATCATGCGCACGCTCGGGATGAAGGAAGGCGAAGCCATCCAGCACCCGTGGATGTCCAAGGCGCTCGAGACCTCGCAGAAGAAGGTCGAGCAGCGCAATTTCGACATCCGCAAGAACGTCCTCAAATACGACGACGTGATGAACGACCAGCGCAAGGCCGTGTTCGAGCAGCGCATCGAGTTCATGACCGCGGACGATGTGTCCGACGTCATCAAGGACATGCGCCAGCAGACGGCCGAGGACCTTGTCGAGGCCCACATCCCGCCGAAGGCCTATGCCGAC
Organism: Maricaulis virginensis; assembly: GCF_027922185.1. NCBI lineage: Bacteria > Pseudomonadati > Pseudomonadota > Alphaproteobacteria > Maricaulales > Maricaulaceae > Maricaulis > Maricaulis virginensis. Next base: position 132,496 of record NZ_BSFE01000007.1, read on the forward strand.
CAGTGGGATGTCGAGGGCCTGACCAATGAGGTGAAGGACACGTTCGGTCTCGACCTGCCGATCGCCGACTGGGCAGCCGAGGAAGGCATTGCCGACGAGGAGATCCTTGAGCGCATCGTCGCTGCGGCCGACAAGGCCTATGCGGAGAAGGCTGTCAATGCGGGTCCGGACCTGATGCGGCGGATCGAGAAGTCGATCCTGCTCCAGGCCATCGATATCAACTGGCGCGAACACCTGCAGAATCTCGACGCCATGCGCGCCATGATCGGCCTGCGTTCCTACGCCCAGCGCAACCCGCTGAACGAGTTCAAGACCGAGGCCTTCTCGCTGTTCGAGCGCATGATGGACAATCTGCGCGGCGAAGTGACCCGTCAGCTGATGCTGATCCGCTTCGAACGGGCTCCGGCTCCGCCGCAGGCACCGCGGGACATTCAGGCCAGCCATATCGACGCGACGACCGGCCGCAACGAGATGGACGGGCCGGACCGCGAGCCGGTCGCCCCGCGTCCGTCAGCCCCGCGTGCTGCAGCCGTCGATCCGAACCGCCCGGAGACCTGGGGCCGCGTTGCGCGCAACCAGCTCTGCCCGTGCGGCTCCGGCAAGAAGTACAAGCATTGCCACGGCGCGATCGATCAGGCCTCGGCCTGATCCTCCATGGGTACCGCTTCAGACTTTCCCCGTCTTCGCCCGGCCCGGCCGGGTGAGGACGAGGCGCTGTCCCGCCTGTGCCTCAGATCGAAAGCCTATTGGGGATATGACGCAGCCTTCATGGCGGCCGTCTCGCCCTATCTCAAGGTTACGCCTGACGCGATCGAGGCCGGCTACACCACCGTGGCCGAGGCTGAGGACGGCACGCTCCTGGGCGTCTGCCAGATCGACCCGGACGGGCATGGCGGCACACTGGACCTCCTGTTCATTGCGCCGGAAGCGATCGGTTCCGGCGTCGGACGCGCGCTGTTCGAACACGCCAAGGACCAGCTGCGTGCGCGGGGCGATACGGTGATGACCATCCTGTCGGACCCCTATGCCGAACCCGCCTATCTGCACATGGGCGCCCGCCGGGTCGCCATGCGTCCGTCCGACGTCTTCAAGGACCGCGAACTGCCCTGGCTGGAAGTGGCGCTCTAACGGCCCGGCCACACAGTCTCTACTCGGGATACTGGAACACGTCCTCCAGGCCGACGCCGAATATCCGGGCGATCTTGAAGGCCACCTCCAGCGAGGGGGAGTATTTGCCCTGCTCGATCGCGATGACGGTCTGCCGGGTGACTCCGACCTTCTCGGCCAGCTCGGCCTGGGTCATCTCATTGGTGTGAAAACGCAGCGTTCGGATCTGGTTGGTGATCGGGGTGGATTTTGCCATTGGCTAGACCTCCCCGCGATAGGCAAACAGCTTGACGCCGATCGAGACCACGCCGGCGAGCATGCCGCCCACGAACAGGGTCTGGGCGATCCAGAAGCTGTGCACGTCCAGCACCAGCATCACCAGGGCCGCGAAGCCGACGGCATGCATGGCATGACCGCCCCAGGCATCGCCGCGCCGCTCGATATCGCGATCCCGCTCGTCATCGATGATGCCATCGGCCTTGCGCACAGCCGGGTCCGAGATCGCCATACGGACGGCGGAGATCACCAGCAGGACGATGAATATCCCCATCGCGATCGCCATGGGCCATTTCCAGGCGATCTCGTCCAGCGGCACCTGGCCGATCTGCGGCACGACCCGGACCAGATACCAGCCCAGCGCCAGGACACCTCCGGCCAGCGCCGCCAGATTGATCTTTTCCATGAATGACATGCGTTACACTCCCTGGCGGTAGCCGATCAGGCAGGCGACCGACTTGACGATCTCGCCGGCGACCAGGGCCAGCAGGACCAGGTTGGCGATCCAGAACACCGAAAATCCGGCCAGGGCCAGAACCAGCGATCCGCCTGCACCGGCCGAGACGACATAGCCGGCGATCTGGTCGCTGCGCATCGAGATCAGCCGGTCGCGTTCGTCAGCCGGCGCGTCTGCATCCTTCGGCGCCGTCGAGCTGACAATGATCGTGCCGACAATCATCACGACGATCAGCAACACGATGGTGCTGATCATGTGACCGGCGTTCAGAACGGCCTCGCCGTCAAGCGCCGCCTTGGCGGTATTCCCGAAATACATCCCGTAGATCAGCACATTGGCGATCAGGGTCAGAACCGCGATTTTTTCACGGAAGGACATGTCAAACACTCCAGTCTTGATGTCGATTATCTTTGACATTGACGGATGTAAGACATCACCGACCTGATGTCAAATTTTTCGGACACTGTGTCGCAAAAAGATGACCCGGCATGCGGGTCATCCCATGAAATCAGGCTTTTACGAGATCACCCGCCAGGGCCTGCTCGATCAGCGCAATCGTTTCCGTGACGCCATAGATCGCCACGAAGGACCCGAAGCGCGGGCCCTGGGACTGGCCGAGCAGGACTTCGTAGAGCCCCTTGAACCAGTCGCGCAGATTGTCGAAGTCCTGGGTCTTGCCGGCGGCATAGACCTCGTCCTGGATCTTCGTGGCGTCGCGTTCACCGGCATCCATGGCCTTCAGGCGCTGCAGGAGATCCTCCATCGCCGCCCGCTCGATATCGCTCGGCGCACGGAAGGCCTTGGTCGGCTCCACGAAATCCGCGAAATACTGCACGGCAAAGCTCGCCAGATGATCCAGCAGCGGATGCGTCTGCGGCGTCGCCCCGTCGACATAGCGGCCGATAAAGCCCCACATCACATCGCTGGAATGCGCACTGGCCGCCGAGGCCAGGTTCAGCAGCAGCGCGAAGGAGATCGGCGAGGTCTCCGACGGCGGATTGCCGGTATGGATGTGCCAGGCCGGATTTTCCAGCTGCTGGGCCTCATCCTGGCCGGGATAAGCCGCCAGATGCTGGAGATACTCGTCCACCGCCTTGGGAATGACATCGAAATAGAGCCGCTTGGCCGTCTTCGGCTTGACGAAATTATAGTAGGCCAGGCTCTCCTGCGGCGCATATTTCAGCCAGTCCTCGACCGACAGGCCATTGCCCTTCGACTTGGAGATCTTCTCGCCCTTCTGGTCGAGGAAGAGCTCGTAGACGAATTGCGTCGGCGGTTCGGCGCCAAGGATCTTGCAGATGCGCGAATAGATCGGCGCATTGGTCTGATGGTCCTTGCCGAACATCTCGAAGTCGACTCCCAGGGCCGCCCAGCGCATGCCGAAATCCGGCTTCCACTGCAGCTTCACCTGGCCGCCCTTCACGGACAGCGTGGTCTCGGTGCCGTCCTCATCGTCGAAGGTGACCGTGCCAGCCTTCGCATCGACCGACTTCATCGGCACGTAGAGCACACGCCCGGTCTTCGGCGAGATCGGCAGGACCGGCGAATAGGTCGCCTGGCGCTCGGCCCCCAGCGTGGGCAGCATGACCTGCATGATCTCGTCATACTTTTCGAGCGCCCGGACGAGAATGTCGTCATAAGCCCCGGACCGGTAGAGCTCGGTCGCCGACTTGAACACGTAGGTGAAGCCGAAGCTGTCGAGAAAGCCGCGCAGGCGCGCATTCATGTGGGCGCCATAGCTGTCATGCGTGCCGAAGGGATCCGGCACCACGGTCAGCGGCTCCTGCAGGTGTTCGGCCAGCATCGCCTGATTCGGCAGGTTCTCCGGCACCTTGCGCATACCGTCCATATCGTCGGACACACAGATCAGCTTCGGCTCATAGGCGCCGCCGGTCAGCACGTCGAAGGCATGCAAGACCATCGTGGTGCGCACGACTTCCCCGAACGTGCCCATGTGCGGCAGGCCCGACGGCCCGTAGCCGGTCTCGAACACGACCGGCCCGGATTTTCGGCCGAGCTTGTCCAGACGCTTTTTCAGCAGGCGCGCTTGTTCAAACGGCCAGGCTTTCGCGTTTTGGGCAAGATCGGAGATCATCGGATCGGTCTTTCTGTTCTTGGAGTGCGGAAAAGCTGGCGAGGTAGAGGGGAAGCGCCAGAGCGTCAAGCTCAACGGGCGCGGCAGACCCTTGCGCCGGCATCGCCGCAATTCGGCCCGCTTGCATCCGAAATGATGCCATGTGCTGTGCCTAACCTCTTGAAGCGGGCGGGGAGCCATGCGTTAGTGGGAGAAAATTCGAGCATGTCGGATAGATCGATGGAATTTCACCGAACCAAGCGCCTGCCGCCCTATGTATTCGAAGAAGTCAATCGCCTGAAGGCGCGTTTGCGGGCCGAAGGTGCCGACATCATCGATTTCGGCATGGGCAATCCCGACCTGCCCACCCCGCAGCACATTCTCGACAAGCTCAAGGACACGGTGGAGAAGCCGCGCACCAACGGCTATTCGGCCTCGCGCGGCATTCCCGGCCTGCGCAAGGCGCAGGCGCGCTACTACAAGCGCCGTTTCGGTGTCGACCTCGATCCCGACAAGGAAGTCATCGTCACGCTGGGTTCGAAGGAAGGCTTTGCCAATCTCGCCCAGGCGATCACGGCTCCGGGCGATGTCGTCCTGGCGCCCTCGCCCTCCTACCCGATCCACACATTCGGTTTCCTGATCGCCGGCGGCACCATCCGGCACGTCCACGCCCCCTCGCCGGAGGAATATCTGCGCGGCCTGGAACACGCCGCCCGTCACACCGTGCCGAGCCCGATCGCCGTTGTCGTCTGCTTCCCGTCCAATCCGACCGCCCAGACCGCCACGCTCGACTTCTACAAGGACGTCGTGAAGTTCGCGCAGAAGCACGACCTCCTCATCCTGTCTGACCTGGCCTATGCCGAGATCTATTTCGGCGACGAGCCCAGCCCTTCAATGCTGCAGGTCGATGGCGCCAGGGAGCGGACGATCGAGTTCACCTCGATGTCCAAGACCTACTCCATGGCCGGCTTCCGGGTCGGCTTCGCGGCCGGCTCGGAACGCCTGGTCGGCGCTCTGGCGCGCGTGAAATCCTATCTGGACTACGGCGCGTACACGCCGGTCCAGGTCGCCGCCTGTGCCGCACTGGACGGGCCGCAGGACTGCGTCGATGAGGCGCGGGCGATCTATCGCCACCGCCGTGATGTTCTGGTGGAAAGTTTCGGCCGCGCCGGCTGGACGATCCCGAAGCCAGAAGCCTCGATGTTCGCCTGGGCGCCCCTGCCCGAAGGCTGCGAGGAGATGGGCTCGCTGGAATTCTCGAAACAGCTGATGGAGGAGGCCGGCGTCGCTGTCGCGCCCGGCATCGGCTTTGGCGAGCACGGGGAAGGCTATGTCCGCCTGGCACTGGTGGAAAACGAGCAGCGCATCCGCCAGGCCGCGCGTGGCGTCGGCGAGTTCCTGAAAACCCGCCGACCCGCGATCCGGGCCGTCTGATCCTGGAGCCCGTTTATCCTTCCCCTTGATGGGGAAGGTGTCCGGCGAAGCCAGGCGGAAGGGGTGAACCCCGGTGGTTGCGTGGTTGCGAATTGGCAAACACCTCGCTCCCACCCCCTCCGGCTCGCGGCCAGCGCCACGATCCTCCTCCCCCATCAAGGGGGAGGAGGGCATTCTGTCCGCCCCTAGAAATAGTGACGGATGCGCGTGGTGTGCGGCCATTTGGCGCCCGCCTTCGAACGCAGGCGGCGGCGGCGCATGCGCGACTGCATCACATTGCGCGCTTCTTCCAGCGACGGCAGATCGGCAGCCGGCTCGGCCTTGAGCTCTTCGCGGTGCGCGACGAAGTCGGCGTAGGCCTCGAGTTCGGCGGACAGGCTGGCAGCGACGAGGTCGATCATGATCGCGTCGTCGACATAGCCCAGGACCGGCGTCGCGTCCGGGATCAGGTCTTCCGGATCGGCAAAGTAGGCCAGCGCGTCGATGACGTTCTTGCGGTCATCGCCTTCCAGCTTCCAGTCCTCGTCTTCCAGCATGCCCAGAAGCGGACCGAGCTGGCGGATACGGGCCTTGACGAATTCCGGCGGATTGGAGGCCAGCGCCTTGTCCATCATGTCGGAGACACCCGCCATGATCCGGGACTCGTCCGTCGTACCCAGCGAGGCGCGGGACTGTTCGAGACGCTCCCGGAAAAAGTCGAGATCCGCGTCGGTCAGATCGAGCTCGACCTTGAGAGTGGGGGTGGTTTGTTCGGTCATGATGTCGAAGGCACCTTCCTGTTGCCGTTGATTGATGACGCCTTGTCGCATGACCGGCGTCCAGCACAAAGCGGGATCGGGTGCGCCTGCCGTCCCGGGGGATCGTCGTGAAGGCCGTCACCCCGGGGGGCAGCGGCAATGCGCGGTTAACCACGAACATGATTTCCGCTCCCTGCCAAGGCCCGCGCGCGATAAGTTTCTCGCATGAATGTCGCTTTCAATACGGCCGTTACAGGCATGCTCGCCGCCCAGTCCCAGGTCGCCACGGCCGGTTCGCAGATGGTTGCGAATTCGGCCAAGGGCCAGGACATCATCCAGGCCGCCGTCGCCATCAAGCGCGCGGAAGCCACGCACGCCGCCGCAGCGGCTGTCGCCCGGACGGCAAGCGACATGACAGATACCCTGCTCGACATCACGGTCTGAGCAGATCCCGCTCGGTCGGTGGATGGCCGGTGGGCGTCATCTCCTGTGCCGGTTACCTCTGTGGGCGCAGTGCGGCACGGGAGATGACGATCCCGGGCGTCGCCAAATCCCGCCCACAATCGCCCTCGCAATCTCCGGCAAAACAGCCTAACTGATGGGCCATGGCCCAGAAGATTTCCGTCGATATCGTCGCCGACCTCGTCTGTCCGTGGTGCTGGCTCGGCAAGCGCAACTGGGATGCGGCTGTTGCCGCCGTGCCCGAGGTCTCGGTGGAGACGATCTGGCGCCCCTACCAGCTCGACCCGACGCTGGCTCGCGAAGGCCGCCCCTATCGCGACTACATGAAAGCGAAATTCTCCAGCGCCGACGATGCCGGCCGCTGGAAAGCCATGCGCGAATATCTCGAACAGGCTGCGCCCGGCGCCGGGATCGACTTCCGCTTCGACGCCATCGAGATGCGACCCAACACGCTGGACGCCCACCGCCTGATGCGCTGGGCCCGCGGCCAGGATTGCGCGGACGCGATGGCGGAGAGCCTGTTTGCGGCCTTCTTCCGGGACGCCCGTGATATCGGCGACCGTGCCGTTTTGAGTGAGCTGGCTGGCGAAGCCGGCCTGGACACTGCGATCATCGCCGATCTGCTGGCGACCGATCGCGACGAGAAAGCCGTCTGGGAGGAAGAGGTCTTCTTCCGCAAGCTCGGCGTAACCGGCGTACCGACCTATATTTTCAACGGGCAGTTCGCGGTGTCGGGCGCCCAGGAGCCGGCCGTGCTGGCCGACGCCATCCGCCAGGCCGTGAACGAGCCGGCGGAAAGCTGACCGGACCTGGGTCCGGCGAGAGGGGAAGCATGTCTGCACTGCAAGCCGTCGGGCTCTATTCGGCACTCAATCTTCTGATCCTTCTGGTGCTGGCTGCCAATGTGTCGCGCCATCGCCGCCGCGCCAAGGTCAGCCTGGGCACCGGCACGGATCCGCTGCTGGAACAGGCCATCCGCGCGCATGGCAATGGCGTGGAATGCGTACCGCTGGCGCTGCTCGCACTCTTCCTCACGGCGTCGCTGGGATATGGCGCGATGATCGTCCACGCTCTGGGCATCGGCCTGACGCTGGGCCGCTTCGTCTACAGCTACGGCCTGCTGACCAGCCCCGGCCCCAGCATGGGCCGCATGATCGGCACCGGGCTGACCTGGCTGGTCCTGCTGGCCGAGGTTCTGCTCCTGCTCGCCGCCGCGATCAGCTGACCCATTGCCCGGCGGCCGCTCCGGGCGCTATAGGCCTGCCATGACCCAAGCCCAATCCGCACCCGATGCCGCCCGCCTGCAGGAGATTGCCGCCGATCTGATCGCGCGCGCAAAATCCGCCGGCGCCGACCACGCCGAAGCCTCCGTCGCTGAATCGCGTCATACGGAGCTGTCCGTACGCGACGGCAATCTGGAGGATATCGAGCGCTCCGAATCGCTGGATGCCGGCGTGCGGGTCTTTGTCGGCCAGCGCCAGGCCGGCGTCGCCTTCTCCGACCTGTCCGAGCAGGGCCGCCAGTTCACCGTTGAACGCGCCATCGCCATGGCCAGGGCCGCGCCGGAAGATCCGTTTGCGGCCCTTGCCGATCCGGAGCGCCTGTGCACCAACCCGCCGCGCCTCGACCTGTTCGAGGCGGTTGAATGGTCGCCGGAGGAGCTGGAAGCCATCGCCAACCGCGTCGAGAAGGCGGCACGCGCGATCGAGGGCGTGACGATGACCGACACCGCCTTTGCCAGCTATGGCCAGGGTGCGGCGGCCTACGCCACGACGACCGGGTTCAATTCAGGCTGGCGCAAGAGCCAGTTCGGCTATGGCGCCTCGGTGATCGCCGGCAAGGACGGCGCTATGGAGCGCGACTATGCCGCCACCAGCGCCCGGCGGGGCGCAGACCTGAAATCCCCCGAGGAGATCGGCACCGAAGCCGGCGAGCGCGCTGCGCAGCGTGTCGGCCCGCAGAAGATCAAGAGCGGCGTGATGCCGGTCGTGTTCGACCGCCGCGTCGCAACGGCCTTCCTCAGCGCCTTTTGCGGGGCGATCAGCGGTCCCTCGGTGGCCCGCGGCGTATCCTTCCTGCGCGACAAGATGGGCGAGAAGGTTTTCGGCGACGGTATTGTCATCGTGGACGATCCGCACCGCGACTGGGGACACGCCTCCTGCCCCTTCGACGGCGAAGGCACGGTCAACGCCCGCAGCAACATCATCGAGGACGGCCGGCTGACCACCTGGTTCCTGAACTCGTCCGCGGCCCGCCAGCTGGCGCTGGAGCCGACCGGACATGCCCGCCGCAATATGGGCGGCCCGCCGGGTGCCGGTCCGACCAATCTCCACCTCGAGCCCGGACAGGCCAGCCGCGACGAACTGATCGCCCAGGCCGGCGACGGCCTGCTGGTGACCGAGATGTTCGGCCCCTCGCTCAACGCCAATACCGGCGACTGGTCGGTCGGCGTGTCGGGCTATCGCATTGCCGGTGGCCAGATCGACCACCCGGTCAGCGAAGTGACCGTGGCGGGCAATCTGATCGAGATTTTCGCCCGCCTCGTACCGGGCAGCGACCTGGAATTTAGAGGGGCCGTTAACGCCCCCAGCGTATGCGTTGACGCGATATCGGTCGGCGGTCTTTAACGCCGCCGCAGACACGACCTCATCGGGAGCCCATCATGAGCGAGACCCACATCAACAACCAGCTGCTCCACCTCGTCATCGGCGGCGAGCTGGTCTGCGTCGATCCGAAGAATTGCGAATTCAAGGATCTCAAGGCCGTCGACTTCGTCGGCGCGTTCGGCAGCTATGAGGATGCCCGCAAGGCCTGGAAGAATGCGGCTCAGCAGACCGTGGACAATGCCCACATGCGCTATTTCATCATCCACGCGCACAAGCTGCTCGATCCGGCCGCAGAGACGAAATAGGCCGGACCGCTGACCGCGACCGCGCCTCCTGCTTCATCCACCGCAAGCCTGGGCCGCCGGCTGTGGCGGGACTGGTTGTCGCGTCATACCGGCCTGGTGATCGGAGCCATAGTGCTGTCGGCCATCACCGCCGGCGCTGCCGCCTCCTATGTCTGGGTGGTCGGCCGCACCTTCGATCAGCTTGAAGCGGGGTTGCAGACCGGCGCGATGTGGTTTGCGCCCGCCGCGATCGTCGGCCTCGCCATACTGCGGGCGGTGAGCCTTTATCTGCAGACCGTACAGACCAATCGCCTCGCCCTGACCGTGATGCAGGACCTGCAGAACGCGATGTTCGCCAAGCTGGTGCGCGCCGATTTTGCGCGGCTGCAGGGCGAGCCGGTCGGCTCGCTCGTCTCGCGTTTCACCAACGACATCACGCTGCTGCGCGAAACCCTGATCCGGCTGACCAACAACCTGTTGCGCGACGTGCTGCAGGTGATCGCGACGATCGGCTGGATGCTGTGGCTGGACTGGATGCTGACCCTGCTGGTGCTGGTCGTTTACCCGCTCGCCTCCTGGCCGGTGATCCGGATCGGCCAGCGCCTGCGCAAGACATCCAACCAGGCCCAGTCCCAGATGGGCGCTGTGACCAGCCAGCTGGAAGAAAGCTTTTCCGGCACGCGGATGGTCAAGACCTACGGCCTGGAAGAGGCCGAGACGGAGCGCGCCGCCCGGTCCTTCGGCGAGCGCCTGCGCTTCCTCTTGCGCATCGCCGAGAACAAGGCGCGCGTCGATCCGATCCTGGAAGCCGTCGGCGGCCTGGCACTGGCCATCCTCATCACCGTCGCCGGGCTGCGCCTGACGGCCGGTGAAAGCTCGATCGGCGATCTGATGGGCGTGCTGACCGGCGTTGCCCTGCTCGCTTCGCCGATCCGCGCCATCGGCACGCTGAACGCCGTGGTGCAGGAAGGTTTCGCCGTGCTCGAACGGGTGTTCGCCGTGCTGGACGAACCGGAACGGGTCGCCTCGGCACTCGACGCCCCGGCGCTCGATGTGCCGGCCGGTGCGGTGGAATTTGACACGGTCGGCTTCGCCTATCCCGACGGCACGCCGGCGCTGAAAGGCGTGTCGCTGAAAGCCGAGCCGGGCCGCACCGTTGCGCTGGTCGGCCCGTCCGGCTCGGGCAAGTCCACCGTGCTCAACCTGCTGCCCCGGCTCTACGACCCGCAATCCGGCACGATCCGTATCGACGGAACCGATATCCGCGCGGTGTCGCTGGCCTCCCTGCGCAGCGCCATGGCCCTGGTGAGCCAGGACGTCACCCTGTTCGACGATACGGTGAAGGCCAATATCGGCTTCGGCGATCCCGGTGCCCCGGACGAGGCCATCATCGCGGCGGCCAAGGCCGCCGATGCGCACGATTTCATCATGGATCTGCCCGGCGGCTATGACGCGCCGGTCGGGCCACGCGGCAGCAATCTGTCCGGCGGCCAGCGCCAGCGCCTGTCCATTGCCCGCGCGATCCTGAAGGATGCGCCGATCCTGCTGCTGGACGAGGCCACGAGCGCGCTGGACACCGAGTCGGAACGTCGCGTGCAGGCCGCTCTCGAGCGCCTGTCGGAAGGGCGTACCTGTCTTGTCATTGCGCACCGCCTGTCGACCGTGCGCAATGCCGACTGGATCTATGTCATGGAAAGCGGCGAGGTCTGCGAACAGGGCCGCCATGACGAGCTGGAAGCCGCCGGCGGTCTTTATGCCCGCCTGTGCCGCATGCAGTTCGGCGCGCAAGAGACGTAGGCTTCCCCTGCGAAGCGGGGGAAGTGGCCGAGCCCGGCCTCGGGCCGGGCAAGGTCGATGGGGGTGAGTCCGATGCGCGCTGCGCGCTCCGCACCGCTTCGCGTTGCCCCCTCAGTCCGCTGACGCGGACAGCTCCCCCGTAAACGGGGCGAGCCTTATTCCGCCGCGGCGCGGCTTTGCAGGACAGCCTGCCCTGGCAGGGACAGGGAGAAGACCGAACCGGCACCCGGCGCGCTTTCCACCCGGATATCCCCGCCCATCAGCTCGGCCAGCTTCTTGGCGATGGCGAGACCGAGCCCGGTGCCGCCGACCTTGCGCTGCATCACCGCCTCGCCCTGGCTGAACGGCATGAAGACCCGGCCGATCAGGTCGCGGTCCATGCCGATGCCGGTATCGGCGACCTCGAACACCAGATCGTGCGTGCCGTCGGCCGCCTGGTGAACCAGGCAGCGCACCCGGACCTCGCCGCGGTCGGTGAACTTGACGGCGTTGGACAGGAGGTTCGACAGGATCTGGCGCAGCCGGGCCGGATCGCCCTGGGCCGTCATCTCGGCGACCGGGTCGATCTCGATATGCATGTTCAGCCCCTTCTCCATCGCCTTCAGGCGATAGGGACCGGCGACCGAACGGACAATCTCTGCCGGGTTGAAGTCGGTCGTCTCGACCTCGAAGCGGCCGGACTCGATATTGGCCAGATCGAGAATATCGTTGAGGATGCCCAGCAGCGCCTGGCCCGAGGCCTCGATCAGGCTGACCATCTCGCGCTGTGACGGCTCCAGATCGGTGCTCGCGAGCAGGCTGGACATGCCCAGAATGCCGTTCATCGGCGTGCGGACCTCGTGGCTCATCGTCGCCAGGAATTTCGACTTCGCCCGGCTGGCTTCTGTCGCCTGCTGGCGCGCTTCCACGAGATCGTGGATGTCGGTCATGGCGCCCACCATGCGCACCGGATCGCCGTCCGGCGTGCGCACGGCTTCGCCGCGGATGCGGAACCAGCGATGTTGACCACCAACGATGCGCAGGCGCACCGACAGGTCGAAGGGGCGGCCGGTCTTGAAATGTGCATTGAGGGCCGATTGGAAGCGCGGCGTGTCGTCCCGGTGGACCAGCGAGAGAAACTGGTCGGAGACCGAGGTGTGCTCGCGGCTCTGATAGCCCAGCAATTCACGGCCGCGTGGCGAGACATAGATCTGGTCGGTGCGCAGGCACCAGTCGAGAATCCCGTCTGACGTGCCCTTGATCGCCAGTGCCGCCCGGTCGCCGGTCTCCAGCGCCAGCACCTCGCCTGTCAGGCGGCGGCGATAATGGTTGAACACGGCCAGCAGATCGTCGGCGATCTCGATCGGACGGCGGAAGGTCGCCACGACAATGCCGACCGTCTGGGCACCGTTGAACAGCGGCAGCCCGACATAGGCCTGCGTCCCCATCTCCTCTAGCATGAAATCCTTCGGAAAATGCGCGCTGACATGGTCTTCATAGACCGTCGCCCCGCCCTGCATCGTCTCCTCGCACGGCGTTCCGGCGATGTCGTAGCAGTAATTGTCGACAAGGGCGCCACCGGCCGCGACCTGCAGGGTCTGCATACGTGTCTTGGTGGCATCGATCCGGCCGATGGTGACGCTGTCGGCGGCGAAGACTTCGGCGGTCTGCCGCACGAAGGCTTGCAGGAAGGACGGGCCCCACTCGCGGGAGAGCAGGAAATTCAGACGGTTGAGTTGTTCCTGCGTACGGTCTGCTCGAATGGCCAGATCCGGCATCAGCCCCTCCTACGTCGCCGGGTCGCCCCCCGGAGTCCAAACGTGGTTAACGGGCATTAATGTGACTCATTCCTGTGGATAGAGTCGTCATATCTGATGCATTCGCGGGTTATAAAGAATCAGCCGGTGCGCAATTGCTACCTTATTCGCGGCGCAGGATGCGCTCGGTCAGCATGTTGCCCCACCAGCTGGACATGAAGCCGTTCTGCACGGCCTCGCGGTCATAGACCGTCTCGACCCATTCCATGAAGTCGATCGGCGTTTCGGCGTTGTAGGCCCGGTAGGTCTCGAAGAAATAATCCAGCACGCCGGTCTTGCCCGCCTTCACGTGCAGGTATTTCAGCGACAGGTGCTCGATGGCTTCCTCATAGGGCAGTTTCAGGTGCACCAGCCGGTAGAAGACCGAGATCAGCCCGGCCCGGTCCGCCCCGGACTTGCAGTGGATGAGCGCGGGGTATTCGATCGTCTGGAAAATCTTCGCGGCCCGCTGCATACGGTCGACATAGGGCGCCTCGCGCGAGCCGAAGGGCATGTCGATCATGGTGAGGCCGAGACGCTCGCAGGCCTCTTTCTCGAGATCGTAATAGCACACGCCCGGCTGGGTGCCGCGGATATTGAGGATCGTCTTGAACCCTTCCGCCGCCAGCGCTTCGAGCCGCTGCGGCGACGGCTGGTTGGCCCGCCACATGCCGCCGCCCACTTCGTGCATGTTGTGGAAGCGCTCACGCAGGATGCCGTGATCCTTCCAGAGATAATCGCTCCAGGCGCGCTTGCGGTCCTGCGGGTCGTTGAGGTCGTAGGGCATGGGCTCGCTTTCCGTGTTGCGGGGCATTTAGGCCGACCGGCGCACGGACGCAACCGCGGCCCATGCTTGACCTTTTCCTCTGCGGAGGCGAGCTAGGGTGACCATGCTGAAACGCCTGCTCTCCCAGCCCTGGGCCCAGGAAGCCGTCGCCTTCCTTCTCCTGCTCTACGTGGAGCTGGCGCGACGGAGCATTCGCTGGGAAGTGCGTGGCGACGAATTCGTACGCCAGGCCTGGGACGAGAAACTGCCGCTGATCGGCTGTGTCTGGCACGGCCGCGTTCTGATGACCCTGCAGGGCTGGAAGCGCGAACGCGAACGGATGGTCGCCCTGGCCTCCAGATCGCGCGAGGGCGAGATCGGCGCCCGCTGGGCCCGCTGGTACAAGGTGGGCGTGGTGCGGGGCTCCACCCGCAATCCGGACAAGCCCGGCGCCAAGGGTGGCGAAGCGGCCTATCGCGCCATGATCAACCATCTTTCTGCCGGCGGCTGCGGGGCGGTGACACCCGACGGCCCGCGCGGTCCCCGGATGCGGGCGGGCTATGGCGCCGTGCGGATGGCGCGCGAGACCGGCGTTCCGATGGTGCCCTTCACCTGGTCCAGCCGCGGCCGCACCGTGCTGCATCGCGCCTGGGACAAGCACTGCCTGCCCCACCCGTTTTCGCGCGGCATCATCATCTGGGGCGAGCCGATTTATGTGCCGTCCGACGCCACGCCGGAACAGCTGGAAGCCGCCCGGCTGGAGCTGGAGACCCGGCTCAACCGCATCACGCGCGAGGCCGACGAGGCCATGGGTGTCGACGTTGTCGAGCCTGACGAGCGCCGGCGTCCGGGAACGGCGCGGCCCCGCCGCAATCGTGCGGGAGGCGAGGCGTGAGCCTGCCGCCTGCCCTCGGCCTCTACCGCACCGCGACCCGGCTGGCGGCCCCGCTCCTGTCCGGGCTGCTCGCGCGGCGGACCCGGAAGGGCAAGGAAGACCCCGAACGCCGCCATGAACGCCTGGGCCGGCCCGACCGCGCGCGTCCCGATGGCCTTCTGGTGTGGATGCATGGGGCCAGTGTAGGCGAAAGCCTGGTCGTCGCCAGTGTGGCAGAGGCGCTTCTCGCCCGACGTCCGCAGCTGAACATTCTGGTGACGAGCGGTACGGTGACCTCGGCCCGCCTGCTGGCCGCGCGACTGCCGGAGCGGGCCTTTCATCAATACATCCCGGTCGACACGCCGGCCGCCGCCCGGCGCTTCATCACACACTGGAAGCCCGATCTCGCAGTGTTTGCCGAGTCCGAACTCTGGCCGAACCTGATCGTCGAGACCGCCCGCCAGGAAACGCCCATGGCGCTGATCAATGCCCGCATGAACGACAAGTCGATCCGCAGCTGGCGCCGGCGCCCGGATACGGCACGCTGGCTGCTCGGCCGGTTTTCCTGGATCGGCGCCGCCGACACCCGCACCCGCGACGGGCTGGAGGATCTGACCGGCGTCCCGGTGAGCCTGGCCGGCAATCTCAAACTGGAGGCACGCCCGCCAGCCCCCGATGCGGTCGAACTGGACCGTATCCGCACCGCTCTCGGCAACCGGCCGGTCTGGCTGGCGGGCTCGACCCATGAGGGCGAGGAAGCCATCGTTCTGGATGCACACCTGAAGCTGCTCGCCGGGAATCCGGCTGCCCTGCTCATCCTGGCGCCCCGCCATCCGGAACGCGCGGCAGCGGTGGCGCGCCTGATCGCAGACCGGGGGCTGACGACCGTGCGGCGGTCGGAACAACGCCTGCCCGATGCGCGCTGCCAGGTCTGGCTGGCCGATACGCTGGGCGAGATGATGCTGTGGTATGCGCTGGCGCCCGCCTCGCTGATCGCCGGCAGTCTCGTACCCGGGATCGGCGGCCACAATCCCGTCGAGGCCAGCCGGGCGGGCACGGCCGTCATCACCGGTCCGCATGCCGCGAGCTTTGACGATCTGTTCGATGCCTATCGCCGCCACAAGGCCGCGATCGAGGCCGCCGATGCAGAATGCCTCGCCGAGGCGGTGCGCACGATCTGGCGCGGCGACGGTCCCGCCATCGAAGCCGCGGAGGCCGCGCTGGCTGACGCGTCCGGCGGGGCCATGGAGACGACCCTGGAACAGCTGGAGTGCCTGCTCGACGGCAAGGCGGTGCGGCGATGAGGGAGCCGGCCTTCTGGCGTACCGATGGCGGACGCGGCTCCGGCGCCCTGGCGCGGGCCCTGCTCTCGCCGCTCGGTCATGTCTATGCCTGGACCGTGGCGCGCCGCCTGCGGCGGACCGAGCCCGTGAACGTCGGCATCCCGGTCTTCTGTGTCGGCAATCTGACTGTCGGCGGCACGGGAAAGACGCCGGTTGCGGCGGCCCTCATGGCGCGGCTGAAGGATATGGGCCGCACACCGGCAGCGCTGTCGCGCGGTTATGGCGGCACGCTGCCCGGCCCGGTCGAGGTCGATACCACTCGACATTCCGCCCGCGAGACCGGCGACGAGCCACTATTGCTGGCGCGGGAGGCTGCTGCCTGGATCAGCCGTGACCGGGTCGCGGGGGCACAGGCGATCGCCGCGTCAGGCGCCGACGTGATCGTGATGGATGACGGACACCAGAACCCCGCCCTGGCAAAGGACTGCTCCATCGTCGTGGTGGACGGTACCGCGGGCTGGGGTGCCGGCACGCTGTTTCCGGCCGGACCGCTGCGCGAGCCGGTGGCGGCCGGTCTTGCCCGCGCCAATGCCGTGATTGTCATGATGCCCGGGCCCGGCCACACGCCGGACTATCACCGGCTTGGCCTCGCCGATCTGGAAATTCCGGTCTTCCACGCCTGGCTGGAACCCGCCGCCCCGCCGCCCGACGGCCCCCTCGTCGCTTTCGCGGGAATCGGCCGGCCGCAGAAATTCTTCGACGCCCTGTCTGCGGCGGGCGCACGGCTGTCCGAGATCGCCGACTATCCGGATCATCACCCCTATTCGGAGCGCGATATTGCGGCGCTCAAGGCGCTCGCCCAGGCCCATGATGCGCGCCTGGTGACGACCGAGAAGGACTGGGTGCGGCTGGACAGCGAGACGCGCCGCGATGTGATCGCCTGGCCGGTGAAGGCCGAGTTCGCCAATCCCGCGGCCCTGGACGGTTTGTTGCGCGATGTATTGGACGCGGCGAACACGGATCGCTAAATCCCTTTCATGATCGAAGCACAACGCAGAGCCTCGCTCCTGACCCGGATCGGCTGGCGCGTCGAGGCCACCGCCTGGGACGCCTATGCGGCCTGGTACAAGATCAAGGGAATCGATCGTGCGTCCGACGCGGCGGGCGACCTGCTGCGCAGGATCGGGCCGCTGACCCCCACCCAGCGCATTGCGCGCATCAACATGCAGCGCTGCTTCCCCGAAGCTGCCGAGCCGGAGATCGACCGGCTGCTGGGCGGCATGTGGGAGAATTTCGGCCGGCTGGCAGGCGAGATGCCCCATCTGGGCGTGTTCGCCGGGCCGGAATTCGAGGAACGGGTGGAGTTCATCGGGCGCGAGCGGCTGGAAGCGGCACGCGATGCCGGCCAGCCCCTGGTGCTGATCGGCATGCACAATGCCAACTGGGAGATCGCCGCGGCCGCAATCAGCCAGACCGGCCTGCCCTGCCATATCACCTACCGGCCGGCGAATAATGTGCTGATCGACAAGCGTATCTCGAACATGCGCGTGGGCTATGGCGTGAAGACTCTGACCGCCAAGGGCGGCGAAGGCGCCAAGCAGATCATGCAGGCGCTCAAGGCCGGCGATTCGGTCGCGCTGATGAACGACCAGAAGATGAATGACGGCATCGCGGCGCCCTTCTTCGGCCACCCGGCGATGACGGCGCCCGGCCCGACCCGGCTTGCCATGCGCCATAATTGCCCGCTGGTACCGATATCGGTCCGGCGCACCGAAGGCGCGCGCTTCCGCGTCGAGATTCTGGAGCCGATCGAGATTTCGCAGAACCCGGATCGCAATGCCGCTATTCTCGAGACGGTGACCCGCATCAATCAATGGGTGGAAAGCGAAATCCGCAAGGCGCCGGAACAATGGTTCTGGGTGCACCGGCGCTGGGCCAAGGACGTCTACCGCGTCTGAACCTGCATGACCGCACGGCGTCAGTCGTCGAGTGCGCGCGGATCCAGATCGAGCAGCGTGGCCGGATCGGCATAGAAGCTGTTGCGCAGCTTCACACGCCAGTCGAGATGCGAGCCGGTCGCCCGGCCACCGGCGCCCATGCGGCCGATCAGCTGTCCCTGCTCGACGATATCGCCAGCCTGCACGTCGACGCCGGACAGGTGGAGGAAGGCCGACACCAGGCCCTGGCCGTGATCGATGAAGATCAGCCCGCCTTCGTAATACATGTCCGGCTCTGCCAGGGTGACGAGGCCACCGGCCGGCGCGTGGACCGGCGTACCCACATCATTGGCCCAGTCGAGCCCCCAGTGCGGGCTGCCTTCATGGCCGTTATTGTAGACACGGGCCGAACCGTAGACGCCCGTCGTGATGCCCTCGGCCGGCGGAATGAAGCCGTCGAGGAAGCCCGTGCCATCCCAGACGGAGTTGAACGCGTCCTGCTTCTGGGCGTATTCGCGCTGGCGGCGCGGCAGGGTGGACGGGTCCGGGGTCACGGTCGCCTGGGGCACGCCATTGACCTGCTGCAGATCGTATTCGCGCTGGGCAATCGTAACGCGTTCGGCGATCTCGCCGGGCACACCATCGGTTCGGGTATAGGTGATGCGCAGCGGCATCTCATCCGGCGCCTGTCGCGGAATGGCCAGCACGACATAGCCGTCGGTGTCAGCACGGACATCCATGTCACCGAACTCGACACGTGCATCCGGCAGGAAGCGGCAGACCAGGAAACTACCTTCCCGGAAGGTCCCGCTGCAGAAGGAGGCCGGGGCTGCCGCGATGCGCATCTCGCGGACGCTGGCCGCATTGTCCTCGATGAAGTCGGCAATCGGATCAGCGGCCGGCCCCGCGCCACCGGCTTGCAGTGCCAGCGCGAGAACGGCGCCGATCATTGGCCAGGCTCCGCGTGCAATTCCAGCCAGCGCTGCTTCGCGATCATCGCGTCGCGATAGGCTTCCTGCTCATCGACATTCCAGTAGCGCAGCTCGGCCAGCGGGATCGGATCGCCCGTCACGGAACAACGCACAAAGGCGCCGGCCTTCAGGATGATGAAGTCGCTGTCGCCATACTCCAGGATCGCTTCGCCCTGGAATTCCTTGTCGAATGTGAAATCGCTCATGAGGCCGACTTAGCACGCGTTGCCAAAAAGGGGGAGAGGTCTCTCGCGGTCCCCTCAGAACAGGGTTCCCTGCCCGGCCGCCGGCGGTTTGGCGCGCGGTTTCGGCCTGGGCCTGGCCGCGGCCGGTTTGGCCGCAGGCGGCGGGGATGAGGGCGTCTCGCCATCGACAATCGCGGATCGCCGCATGTCGGCGAACTCCAGCTCCACCTTGTCGCCACTGTCGAGCGCCTGGCCGGAGCGGACCAGCTGGCCCTCGCCATTGCGCACCAGGACAAAACCGCGGCGCAGCACCGATTTGTGGCTGAGCGAGGCCAGCCGGGCGCCCCAGGCATCCAGCGCCCGGCTCTCGCGCTGGAGAATGCGCTCCAGCGCCGGGGTCAGCCGGGCGCCGCGATCGGCCAGCCGTTCCTGCTTCTGCCGGATATCCCGTTTCAGCGCGGCCGGCTTGAGGCCGGCCTGCAGCACCAGGAGGCGCGAGCGCTTGCCCGCCGCATTGTTCTGCAGGGCCGGATCGAGCCGGTCGGCAATCGTGTCGAAGCGCTGGCGCTTGAGATCGAGCAGCGCGGCGGGTCGCGGCAGGGCGCGGGCAGCGCCGCGCAACTCGGTCCGCCGGCGCTCGATATGCCGCGACAGCGCCGAGACCAGACGTGCGCCCAGCGCGTCGATATCGGCTTTCAGTTCGGCACGGACCGGCACCGCCATTTCCGCCGCCCCGGTGGGGGTCGGCGCCCGTCTGTCGGAGGCGAAGTCGATCAGCGTGGTGTCGGTCTCGTGACCCACGGCCGAGATCAGCGGGATCGTGCTTTCCGCCGCGGCCCGCACCACGATCTCCTCGTTGAAGCTCCACAGATCCTCGATCGAGCCGCCGCCGCGGGCGACGATCAGCACATCGGGGCGCGGGACCCGGCCGCCTTCGGGCAGCGCGTTGAAGCCGCGAATGGCGGTGGCGATCTGTTCGGCCGCCTGCTCGCCCTGCACCAGGACCGGCCACAGGATGACGTGCCGGGGAAAGCGGTCCTGCAGACGGTGCAGGATGTCCCGGATCACCGCGCCTGTCGGCGAGGTGACGACACCGATCGTGCGCGGCAGGAAGGGCAGCGGCTTCTTGCGCGCCGGATCGAACAGACCCTCGGCGGCCAGCGTCTTCTTGCGTTCTTCCAGCAGCGCCATCAGCGCGCCGGCGCCGGCCGGCTCCATCGATTCGACGATCAGCTGGTATTGCGAGCGGCCCGGATAGGTCGACAGCCGTCCCTCGATGACGACTTCCAGCCCCTCCTCCGGGCGGAAACGGAAACGTGCCGCCGTGCCCTTCCAGGCAATCGAGGCGATGACCGAGCGCTCGTCCTTCACATCGAAATAGACATGGCCCGACTTGGCCACCACGACCCGGCCCAGCTCGCCGCGCACCCGGACATGACCGAACGCGTCCTCGACCGTGCGCTTCAGTGCGCCGGCCAGTTCGGAGACGGAGAATTCGTGGATGTTTCCCGGCGCATCGCTCATGCCTTATCTGGTAGGATGTATCGCCCCGCATCGCAACGGTCCGGCGGACTCGCGATCCGGAACGCTTTGGGCTAGGCAGAGCCTGAACACACAGTCGGCGTCGGGACGCGCCAGAAGGCATGAGGTCAAGATGAAGGTTCTCCTTGTCGGTTCGGGCGGCCGCGAACACGCGCTGGCCTGGAAGATCGCGCAAAGCCCGCTCCTGACGGCCCTGCACGCCGTACCGGGCAGCGATGCCATCGGCGAGCTGGCGACCTGTCATGACGGCTCGGTGTCCGACATTGACGGCCTTGTCGAACTGGCCCGGAAAATCGAGGCGGACCTGGTCGTTGTCGGTCCGGAGAACCCGTTGTGCGACGGGCTGGCCGACCGGCTGCGCCAGGCCGGCATCGCCACTTTCGGCCCGTCGGGCCTCGCGGCACGGCTGGAAGCGTCCAAGGCCTATGCCAAGGATTTCTACGCCCGCCACAAGGTGCCCTCCGCCGGCTATGGCACCTTCTCCGACGCCGCGGAGGCCAAGGCCTTTCTCGACCGTGTCGAGCCGCCCTATGTTCTCAAGGCCGACGGTCTGGCCGCCGGCAAGGGCGTGGTGATCCTGGACGATCGCGCCGAAGCGGAAGCCGAGATCGACGCCTTCCTGTCGGGCAAGTTCGGCAAGGCCTCCAAGACGCTGGTGATCGAGGAATTCATGGCCGGCGAGGAAGTTTCCATCTTCGCGCTGTGCGATGGCGAGACCGTGCTCTATTGCGGCGCCGCCCAGGACCACAAGCGCGTCGGCGAAGGCGATACCGGCCCCAATACCGGCGGCATGGGCGCCTATTCGCCCGCCCCGATCGCCACGCCCGAGCTGATCGACACGGCGATGAAGACCATTGTCGAGCCGGTCGCCCGCGGGCTGGCCGCCGAGGGTCACCCTTTCCAGGGCGTGCTGTTTGCCGGCCTGATGGTCACGAAGGACGGGCCCAAGGTCGTCGAATTCAACATCCGCTTCGGCGATCCGGAATGCCAGGTCCTGATGATGCGGATCGATTCCGACCTGCTGCCCTACCTCTTGGCCACGGCCACCGGCGCGCTCGGCGAGATGCCGCCCATCACCTGGTCGCCGGATCCGGCGATCACCGTCGTGCTCGCCGCCAACGGCTATCCGGGCGACTACAGGAAGGGTTCGGTGATCAAGGGCGTCACCGAGGCCAACCGGATGGAGGGCGTGCAGGTGTTCGAGGCGGGCACGGGCCGCAATGCCAGGGGCGAGCGGATCGCCGCCGGCGGCCGCGTGCTCAATGTCACCGCCTCGGGCGAAACCCTGCACTATGCCGTCGAGCGTGCCTATGCCGCGATCGACCAGATCGACTGGCCGGAAGGCTTCTGCCGCCGCGACATCGCCTGGCGCGCCCTGCGCACCCACTAGGCTGGCAGTTTTTCGACGTACAGGTACGCTCGCCGTTTGACTTCGCTGCCGGCTTGATCATCCTTTGCCCCACGTATTCGAGGGGAGAGGATCATGCTGAGAACCGTAGCAACGGCGCTGGCCGCCACGGCGCTGGCCGGACTGGCCCAGGCGCAGGATGCCGAAGAGGCGCTGACCGTCATTCACGCAGGATGGCTGCTGGCCGTGCCGGGCGAGGCGCCTCTGGAGCAGCAGTCCATCCTGGTCCGCGGCGAACGCATTGAAGGCATCCAGGCCGGCTATGTGACGCCCGACGGCGCGACGGTGATCGACCTGAGCGACGACTACGTCATGCCCGGCTTCATCGACAGCCATGTCCACCTGCAGTCGGAACTCGGCCCGGGCCGGCGCTTCAACACCTTCACCGAAAGCCCGTCCGATCTCGCCTTTGCCGGCGCCGACAATGCCCGCACCACGCTGATGGCCGGCTTCACGACGGTGCAGGATGTCGGCGGCAATTTCGAAGCGGCCCTCGCCCTGCGCGACGCCGTCGATGCGGGCTTCGTGCCGGGACCGCGCATGCGGGTTGCCGGCACCGCCGTCACGCCGACCGGCGGCCATGCCGACGTCAACGGTTTCGCCCTCGACGTGCTGCACCAGTTCACCAGCCCGACCGCCTGCAACGGCCCGGCCCAGTGCCGCGAAGCCGTGCGCACGCTGATTCGCGGCGGTGCCGATGTGATCAAGATCACCGCCACCGGCGGCGTGCTGTCCGACACGGCGGCCGGCGTCGAGCGGCAATTCTTCGACGACGAACTTGAGTCGATCGTCGAGGCCGCCCACATGATGGGCCGCCAGGTCACCGCCCATGCGCATGGCGTGACCGGCATCAACGCCTTCCTGGAGGCCGGCGGCGACTCGATCGAGCATGGCACCTATCTGGACACTGACTCGATCCGCCTGATGCGCCGCAACGGCGCCTATCTCGTGCCGACCGTGCTGGCCGGTGTCACCGTGGCCGAGCTGGCCGAGACCGCCGATTTCATGACCGACAACCAGCGCGCCAAGTCCCGCTCTGTCGGTCCGCAGATGCTGGAGATGGCGCGCCGGGCCCATGATGGCGGCGTGACCATCGCCTTCGGCACCGACAGCGGCGTGTCCCGGCATGGCGATAATGCCCGCGAATTCGAACTCCTGGTCGAGGCCGGCCTGACGCCGATGGAAGCCATCGAGACCGCCACGATCCACGCCTCGCGCCATGTCCGCATGGACAGCGATATCGGCACGATCGAAACCGGCAAATATGCCGATATTGTCGCCGTCGACGGCAATCCGCTGGAGAATATCTCCGAGCTGCGCGACGTCGATTTCGTCATGAAGAACGGCACGGTGTATCTGAGCGAATGAGCAAGATCGACGAACAGTATTCCGGCACCAAACAGGTCGCCGACGCCCTCGCCTTCGACGAGGCCCGGCTGGCTGCCTGGATGGCGGAGCAGGTCGAGGACTATGAGGGGCCGCTGACGGTGAGCCAGTTCCGGGGCGGCCAGTCCAACCCGACCTACAAGCTGGAAACGCCGGGGCATTCCTATGTGCTGCGCCGCAAGCCGCCGGGCAAGCTCCTGCCCTCGGCCCATGCGGTGGACCGCGAATTCGAGGTGATGAGCAAGCTGGGCAAGGCCGGCTTCCCCGCGCCGAAAATGCACGGGCTGTGCATGGACCGCGATGTCATCGGCACCGAATTCTACGTGATGGATTTCGTCACCGGCCGGATCTTCTGGGACCCGCTCCTGCCCGACCTCGACAAATCCGAACGCGGCCCGATCTACGACGCCGCCAACGCCACGCTGGCGCATCTGCACGGCATCGACCACGAAGCGGCCGGACTGGGTGAATATGGCAAGCCCGGCAATTACTTCCAGCGCCAGATCGGCCGCTGGTCCAAGCAATACCGTGCCGCCGAAACGGGTACGGTCGAGGCGATGGACAAGCTGATCGACTGGCTGCCCCAGGCCGCGCCGGAACAGGAACGCACCAGCGTCGTCCATGGCGATTACCGGCTGGACAACATGATCTTCCACCCGACCGAACCGCGCGTCATCGCGGTGCTGGACTGGGAGCTCTCCACGCTGGGCGATCCGCTGGCCGACTTCACCTATCAGCTGATGGGCTGGGTGATGCCGCCGGAAATCCGCAACGGGCTCGCCGGGGTCGATATCGCCTCCATGGGCATTCCGACCGTCGAGGAATACACCGAGGCCTATTGCCGCCGCACCAATCGCGACAGCATTCCCGAGCTGGATTTCTACTTCGCCTACAACATCTTCCGGCTGACCTCGATCATCCAGGGCGTCTATGCCCGCTCGCTGCAGGGCAATGCCTCCAACGAGCGCGCCAAGGAGATGGGGGCCGCGGTCCAGCCCATGGCCGAAGCCGCCTGGAGCTTTGCAGTGAAGGCGGGGGCTTAGGTCCCCGCCTCGCCGGCATACACGCCGGCTGTCTACCCTGCCCGGCCGCCTATGTGTCCCAGCCAGGGCGCCATCAGGGCGAGGCCGATCACCAGTTCGAACCCGACCGAGAACAGATTGTATCCGGTCCGCGTGCCATGCCTGGCATGATCCGCCAGCATCGAGACGGTGCGCCCGATCGCCATGCCGAGCCAGGCGGCACCGGCCGCGAAGCCGGCCGCAACGACGCTTGCCATGCCGGCCTGCTCGCGCATCGCGATCGCCAGCAGCACCGCGCCATGCAGCAGGAGCAGACCGCCGCCATAGCTGGCCCGGAACTCGGCCCAGCCACCCGGCCTGTCCGCCATCGGCTGCAGACGCACGACCGACGCGCCCCAGGCCGGACTGATCAGACTGCCCAGTCCGAGAAGGGCGCCGACAAGCGCCGCAGCGCCGCTGATGATGACGGTAACGGTCATGCTGTTCCCCTGTATGGTGTCCCTCCCGCCATATAGTGCGAGAGAGCCCGCATTTCATGTCCGGACTGATCATCCTCACCGGCGTCTTCGTCACCGCCTTCATCTCCGGCGTGTTCGGCATGGCCGGCGGGCTGATCCTGATGGGGATACTGGCGCTGGTCCTGCCCGTCTCGGCCGCCATGGTCGTGCATGGCGTGGTGCAGAGCGTGTCCAATGGCTGGCGCGCCATCCTGCATGCGCGCTGGATCGACTGGCGCATTCTGGGCATCTACCTGTTCGGCTCTGGCGCGGCGGCCGCCCTCCTCGTGCTGGCGACCTTCGAACTGTCCAAACCCTGGCTTTTCATCGTGCTGGGCCTGGTGCCCGGCGTGATCTGGCTGCCCAGGCGCTGGGTCCATTTCGACGCCGCCCGGCCCTCCCATGCGGTGGCCTGCGGCTTCACGGTGACCGGGCTCAACGTGGTGGCCGGCGTGTCCGGACCGCTGCTGGATGTCTTCTTCGCCGACACAGAACGCGACCGCCGCTGCATCGTTGCCACGAAGGCCGCAACCCAGGTCGTCTCGCACGCCGTGAAGATCGCCTACTACGTCCTGCCGGCGCTGGCGGCGGAAAGCCTGCCCCAGGCGCAATGGCTGCTCGTCGCCGCACCGCTGGCCATTATCGGCACCACGCTGGGCGCCCGCTTCCTGGCCATGATGAGCGATATCCAGTTCCGGCAGTGGACCAAATGGATTGTCTCGGCGATCGGTCTTGTCTACATCGCCAGAGGCTTGATTATCCTGACAGGAGTGGCGCCATGAAGCTTGAACCGGCCGTGCTGGAAAACGCCGTTGTTCGCCTGGAGCCGCTGACCGAAGCCCATCGCGAAGCCCTGCGCCCGCTGGCCCAGGAGGCCGAGATCTGGGCGCTGACCTCGCTGCGCGGCGATGGCGAGCATTTCGACAGCTGGTTCGACCTGATGCTGGAGGGTAGCCGGGCCGGCAGCCAGATCTCCCACCTCGTCCGGCGCCGGTCAGACGGGGGCCCCGTCGGTCATTCCGCCTTTCTTTCCATCGTTCCGGAGCACTGCCGGCTCGAGATCGGCTGGACCTGGTATGGCGCGACAGCCCGCGGCACCCAGGTCAATCCGGCCGCCAAGCATCTCCTGCTGGGCCGGGCCTTCGAATGCGGTGCCGAACGGGTGGAGCTGAAGACCCACCACCGCAATCTGCGCTCCCAGGCCGCGATGACGAAAATGGGCGCCACTCGCGAAGGCACGCTGCGCCGGCACATGAAGTGCTGGACCGGCGAGTGGCGCGATACGGTGTGGTTTTCGGTGCTGAAGGAAGAATGGCCCGCAGTGGCCGCCGGGCTGGAAGCCCGTCTTGCAGTCTAGCAGGTCCGGCGACGGGAAACCGGTTCCCGCTCTCACCGACAGATGTCGGGGCTTTGATGACTAGCCGTTGCAGACCGGCATGACGCCGACAATACGGCCGTCCCGGATTTCCATCTCGATCTGGCCCGGGCCGGTTTCCTCGGCATAGACGAGCAGGTCGGCCGGTGCCCCCGGCATGACAAGTTCGCGGCGTCCGGCGCGGGACGGGGCGCGCGTTGCGGTGCGGATATAGATGGCGCCCGGCGCGGCTTCGGGGCGCGGGCTGACGACGGCCCCCGGTCGGCCCAGAACCGTCACGGCCTGACCGGTTTCCAGCACCAGGTCCGAACCGACGGCGGAGATCCGGCCGTTTTCGATGAAGATGTCCTGGTCGCTCCAGCGGCCCGAGGCATCGACAATGGTCACATCCTGCAGCAGGAGCGGCGTCGCATCACAACCGGTATCGGCCGCATGCGCCGTTGCCGCCAGGGCAAGAGCACCAAGCGAGCTTGTCAGACATTTGTTCAGGACACGAAGCATTTGTCACTCCAGATGAGTGCGGTCCTCTTCGTCCGTACACCGATTCCGTTCAAGACAAGGTTTTATGACAACGGCGTTTATACGCGTTTTATCAAATTATTCCGGGACTTGCACAAGGCCTGCCCGGCGCGGTCCTGAAGAGGATGACAGATCAGCTGCCCTTGCGCCGGGCCCGGAAGAAGGACCGCAACAGTTCGGCGCTTTTCTCGGCCAGTATCCCCTGCGCCACATCCGGTCGCCAGTGACAGGTCGGCTGCTGGAAAAAGCGCGGGCCGTGTTCCACGGCGCCACCCTTGGGATCGCTCGCGCCAAAGACCAGCCGGCCGATCCGTGCATGGCTGATCGCCCCGGCACACATCGCACACGGTTCCAGCGTGACGTAGAGCTCCAGCCCCGTCAGGCGGTAATTCTCCCGCTTCTGTGCTGCCGCGCGCAGCGCCAGGATTTCCGCATGCCCGGCCGGATCATGACCGGCAATCGGCCTGTTGTGCGCTTCCGCGACGATCTCGTCCGTGGCCGGATCGACCACCAGCGCACCGATCGGCGCTTCGCCGGCCTCAGCGGCTGCCTGCGCCAGTTCTAGCGCTCGGGCCATAAAACGTGTATCGCGCGGGTCCGTCATCCGCTGCGGGTTAGAGTGGCCGCCAGAAAGGGTCAAGCGTGAGCGAAGCCTCCGATACGTCCGAACGCATTGCCAAATACCTCGCCCGGGCCGGCGTGGCCTCGCGCCGCGAGGTCGAACGCATGATCGAGGACGGCCGCATCTCCCTGAATGGCAAGCGCCTGGACACGCCCGCCGTGAAGGTCACCCAGGCCGACCGGATCGAGGTCGACGGCAAGCCGGTCGACCCGCCGGCGGCGACACGCCTGTGGCGCTATCACAAGCCGACGGGCCTGGTGACCACCCATGCCGACCCGGAAGGCCGCGAGACCGTGTTCGATGCGCTGCCGAAGGATATGGGGCGTGTGATCTCGGTCGGCCGCCTCGACCTGACCTCGGAAGGCCTCCTGCTGCTCACCAATGACGGCGCCCTCGCCCGCGCCCTGGAATTGCCCGCCACCGGCTGGATGCGCCGCTATCGCGCCCGCGCCTTCGGCTCGATCGATGAGGCCGCCGTGAACAAGCTGCGCGCCGGCGTCACCGTGGACGGCATCAAGTACGGCCCGATGGATGTCGAGGTCGAGCGCGAGACCGGCTCGAATATCTGGCTCGATATCGGTATCCGCGAAGGCAAGAATCGCGAGGTCCGCAAGGCGCTCGACAGTGTCGGCCTGAAGGTGAACCGGCTGATCCGCACGGCCTACGGTCCGTTCCAGCTGGGCGATCTGCCGCGCGGCGAGGTCAAGGCCGTGCCGGGCCGCGTGCTGCGCGACCAGGCCGGGCATCTTGTCGAGATGGCGGCCACCACCGGCGAGGCTGTCGCGAAGAAAAAGCCCGCCCGTCCCGGCCGCAAGCCGGTCAAGCGCAAGATGGGCGGGGCCGGTCAGCCCGGCCTGCCCAAACCGGCTGCTGACGAGGATGGCGCCAAGCCGCTCAAGCGGGCCCGCGGCCGTCCCGCCGTGCGCCGTCCAGCCGGAAAATCGGCGGCAGCCGATCGCGATACCGCGCCCGGCCGTCCGCCGCGCAAGCCGCAGGGACGCCGCTAGGACATGCGGGTCGTCGGCGGAAGATTCCGCAATCGCGCCCTGGTCGCGCCGAAAGGCCGTTCCACCCGCCCCACCTCCGACCGGGCGCGCGAGAACATGTTCAATGTGATTGAGCATGCCGACTGGTGCCCGCCGATCGGGGGGGCCCGGGTGATCGATCTCTACGCCGGATCCGGTGCGCTGGGCATCGAGGCCGTGTCCCGTGGCGCCGCCTTCTGCCTGTTCGTGGAAATGGCCGCCGAGGCGCGCGGCGCGATCCGCGACAATGTCGACACGCTGCAGCTCTTCGGCGTCACCCGCATCCATCGCCGCGACGCCACGGCGCTGGGCGAGAAGCCGTCCAATCTGGGTGCGCCCTTCGACCTGGCCTTCCTCGACCCGCCCTATGGCCACGGCCTGGGCGAAAAGACGCTGGCGAAACTGGTCGAGGGCAAATGGGTCAGCGACGATGCCGTCGCCGTCCTCGAAGTCGGCGCCGATGAAGACCCCGAGACACCGGGCTGGCACCGCCAGACCGTCAAGGAATACGGCGCCGCCAAAGTCCTCTTCCTGACCCGCGACAAGACCTGACCGCACGCTACTCTCACCGTTTTCCCCGGCCCCCGTGCCGGGGTCCGGCTGAGCCCGTATCTGAAACGCCGCTGGGCCCCGGAACAAGTGTTCAGCCCGGGGACATCATTAACGGGTGTTCGGAGACATGGTTGACACCTTGTGGCTTGGATTTCGTCTCTTGGACAGGAGGCGGCGATGGTCTG
>NZ_BSFE01000008.1:0-143241 GCF_027922185.1 Maricaulis virginensis
TCCTGTCCAAGAGACGAAATCCAAGCCACAAGGTGTCAACCATGTCTCCGAACACCCGTTAATGATGTCCCCGGGCTGAACAACAAGTCCGGGGGAAATGGTGTGTGTCCACCTACTTTCCGGTCTCCCCGTCCCCGAACGGCTTCGGGCGCAGCTTGGTCTTGTGGCTGGGCGGGCCTTTCGAGCCGTCGGGCATCAGGCCGCGATAATAGCCCTTCTGCCATTTCAGCTCGGCCGCGTCCCTGTCGCCCTCGCGCAGGCGGGTGGCGAAGTCGGCGCGGCTGAGGCGCCAGGTCTCGAACTGTTCGAACGTCTTCGGGTCGGCATGCAGCGGCCGGATCTCGGTCTCGACCTTGTCGAACAGGTCGCGGCGCACCGGGAAGAGCTGGGCGATGGCCTCGTCTGCCTCGAAACGCACCTCGCCGGGCCGGGTGAAGCGCCAGTTCATGGTGAAGGCATAGGGGCTCCAGTCGGTCTCGATCACGCCGTTGAGCGGCGCGATCCCGTCCCTGGGCGCATTCACCGGCCCCATCACCCAGATATTCCAGCCCGGCGGCGTGCGCAGCAGGAAGCCCGTCTCGAAGGTCAGGATGCCGGATCCGAAATTCGCCATCGGCGCGCCGGGTTTTCCCGTCGCCAGCGGGTCGTCCATGCGCACCGTCACATCCTCGACCCGCTCGCCGCCATTCCAGCTGGCGGTGAAGCCGGTCGGGGTGAACACTTCCCAGCCGTGCTGGTTGGCCAGCGCCAGCGGCAGGCAGCGATAGGCCGAACTTTCCGGCGTGGCGTCCATCCAGTCGCGGCGGCTTCCGGCCGGGCGGATCGTCGGCGCTTGTGCGGTGAGGGGGTGGCAGATCAGTTTCATGCCCCCATCACAGCGCGGCCTGCCCCGCGCGCGCAACCCCGTCATGCGTTCTGCCCCCTCGCGGAGTGCAGTGTTTTCCTGTATGTGACGCCGCCATGAACCTACAGACCAGCCATTCCCTCGACCTGTCTGCCGCCCGCCGCCCTGCCGCGCCGCCCGGACCGCTTTCGCTCGCCGGCCTGACACGCACGCAATTGCGCGATGCGCTGATCGAGCGCGCGGGCGTCGACGAGAAGAAGGCCAGGATGCGCGCC
Source organism: Maricaulis virginensis (assembly GCF_027922185.1). Taxonomy (NCBI): domain Bacteria; kingdom Pseudomonadati; phylum Pseudomonadota; class Alphaproteobacteria; order Maricaulales; family Maricaulaceae; genus Maricaulis; species Maricaulis virginensis. The sequence goes on from NZ_BSFE01000008.1 coordinate 1,120, forward strand.
GACCAGCTCTGGCGCTGGATCTATCACTATGGCGTCACCTCTTTTGACGAGATGACGAATGTCTCCAAGGACCTGCGCGCCGTGCTGGCGCGGGAGTTCACGCTGCACCGGCCGGAGATCGTGGAACGCCTCGTCTCCGTCGACGGCACGCGCAAATACCTGATCCGGCTGGCACCGGGCGTGGAGTGCGAGACCGTCTTCATCCCGGACGTGGCGCGTTCGGGTGCGCTGTGCGTGTCCAGCCAGGTCGGCTGCACGCTGAACTGCACCTTCTGCCATACCGGCACCCAGGCGCTGGTGCGCAATCTCACCGCGGCCGAGATCGCCGCCCAGGTGATGATCGCGCGCGACGACCTGGCCGAATGGCCGACCTCGAACGAGAACCGCAAGATCACCAATATCGTCTTCATGGGCATGGGCGAGCCGCTGTACAATCTCGATCATGTCTCCGATGCGATCGACATCATTTCCGATGGCGACGGCATGGCGATCGGCCGCCGGCGCACGACGGTGTCGACCTCGGGCGTGGTGCCGAAGATCCAGGAGCTGGGCGAGCGGACGGGCACGATGCTCGCCATCTCGCTGCACGCCACCAATGACGATCTGCGCAACGAACTGGTACCGCTGAACAGGAAATACCCGCTGGCCCAGCTGATGGACGCGATCCGCGCCTATCCGGGCCTGGGCAATTCCAAGCGCGTGACCTTCGAATACGTGATGCTCAAGGGCGTCAATGACAGCCTGGCCGAAGCGCGGGCGCTGGTGAAACTGCTCAAGGGCGTGCCGGCGAAGATCAATCTGATCCCGTTCAATCCCTGGCCGAACAGCCCGTATGAGTGCTCCGACTGGGACCGGATCGAGGCCTTTGCCGATGTGGTCAACCGGGCCGGCTATGCCTCGCCGATCCGCACCCCGCGCGGCCGCGACATCTTTGCCGCCTGCGGCCAGTTGCGCTCGGAAAGCGAGAAGTTGCGCGCCAGCGTGCTGAAAAAGCAGCGCCTCGCAGGCGAAGCCTGACGCGATAAAGAAAACCCCGGCGCGAGGGGCACCGGGGTTTCCAGGTATCGATGACGGGTTCGGGGAGGATTACCCGCGCATCGGATCTTCAAGCGAGCCTTCGGCATCGATATCGGTATCGGCGCCCAGCTCGGCATCATTGCCGACTTCCGGATCGGTGATGGGATCCTGGAGCGGGTCGTCCATCGGATCTTCCATCGGGTCGATCCCGGTTTCCGATTCCAGACCCGTTTCGGCCTCGATCCCGGCTTCGGACTCGATCGGGCTGTCCTGCGGCTCGTCATAGACCGGATCGTCCTCGACCGGATTGTCGTCGATATCGCTCTCGACACCGGCTTCCGCATCAGCGCGGCCTTCCAGCCAGGCTTCGAACTCGGCGGCATTCAGCGAACCGTCGCCATCGCTGTCCTGCTCGTCAAAGGACGCGCGGTCCAGGGACGGATCGGCGATCACGGCCTCGTCGAAGGACACCGCACCGTCCTGGTTGGAGTCCAGCGTGATGAAGGTCTGGTTGTCCTGGGCGAGCGCGGCGGAAGCACCGAACAGCGTCGCGGCGGAAATCATCAGCAGCGTTTTCATGGCAAATTTCCTTTCCGTTGCTTTCGGGCGCTGCCTGGGCAGCTCACCCGTTGCGAATGACCTAGAAATGCCCGCTCCCGGACATCGGTTCCTGCCGCAGTTGGGGTCATTTCGGGGCAGAATGTGGCAGGGCGGCTTGGCATCCGGACATTCGGCGCGCTAGCGTTGGCATCCGCAAAAGGGCCACGGCCCGGAGACATCATGACTTCTGCCGTTCTTTACCGCTGGCGCCTCAAGCCCGGACGCGACGCCGAGTTCCGCGACGCCTGGACCGAGGGTACGCGCCGCATCCACGAGACCTGCAGCTCGCACGGCGCGGCCCTGCACTGCGACGAGGACGGGATCTACTGGTCCTATGCGCTCTGGCCGTCCGAGGATGCGCGCAAGACCTGTTTCAAGGAGAATGACTGGTTCTCCCGGGACTGTTTCATCACCATGCAGGACTGCATCGACGAGCGGTTCGAGGAAATCCGGCTGGACGCGAAGAGCCTGGTGCTCAGCCCGCCGGCCGACCGTCCCGAATTGCCGGTGCTCACGACGGACCGCCTCATCCTGCGCCCGCTGACAATGGATGACGCCGAAGCCCTCTTCCCGGCCTTCGCCGATGACGACAATATGCGCTACTGGTCCTCCGCGGCGCTGGAAGACCTGGACGCCATGCGCCGCTATATGCGCTGGAATGTCGAGGGTGACGGCGCGCGCTGCTGGGCTTTCGCCCGGGCAGAAGCCCCGCACGATGCGCTGGGCTGGGCTTTGCTGATGGACCGGCGCGAGGGCACGGCCGAGATCGGCTATATCCAGCGCCCCGACGCCGCCGGCTCCGGCTATGCCCGCGAAGCCGTGCAGGCCGTGCTCGGCCACGCCTTCGACACGCTCGGCCTGCGCCGCCTCTATGCCGATATCGATCCGGACAATGCCGCCTCGATCCGGCTGGTCGAGGCACTGGGTTTCCAGCTGGAAGGCCGGCTGCGCGAGGCCTGGGAAACGCATATCGGCGTGCGTGACAGCCTGATCTACGGCCTGACCCGCAGCGACTGGACCTCGTGAGAGCTTATAAAATATCAGACCGTTCCACGACCTGAATAAGCACTAGTTAACTTTGGCATCTGATCTTGAACGCACTTCAGTTCACGCGATTCGATGCAAGCAAAACCCGTTCTCGACTTCCTTCCGGCGGCAATCCTGGCACTCCTCACCGTGTGCACGCCCCTGCTTGTCCTGACCGAACCCGTCGACGGTCCGGACGTGGCGGCCGTGTTCCCGCCGGGCTGGCAGCCGGCCGACGTGATGCAAGCCGTGGCCCGGGCCGATGTCGGTCTCGTGCGCTTCGGCGCCTTCGGGAATATCGGCATCGTCGAGATCGGCGATCCGGACGCCCTGGCCCGCCTGCGCGCGGCCGGCGCCTGGCTGACCCTGCCGCCGCAGGCCCTTGGCGGTTGCCTGATCGGCGATGAACTGACGACAGCCTCCCTGCATCCGTCCACCGGAGCCCGAACCTCATGAGCAATCTGGATACACTGCGCCTTCGCGCCCAAAGCGTCGCCTCGATGGTCATCTTCGCCCTGGCCGTCCTGGCACCGGTCACCTCGGCCATCTTCGCCGCCAGCCATCTGGTCACGGTTGCAATCATGAGTGCCCTGGTCGCGGGACTGGCGCTGGCCAACTGGCGCCTCAGCCCCAATACCCCGGCCTCGCGCTCCGCCACGGCCGCGGCCCTGATCGCCTTCCCGGCCCTGTTCGTCTTCATGCTCAGCGGCTCGCCCTGGCAGATCGACATGCACATGATGTTCTTCGCCAGCCTGGCGATCTGCGCGATCATGCTGGACTGGCGGGCTATCGTGGCAGCCTCGGCGGTCACCGCGGTGCACCACCTCTCCCTCAACTTCTTCCTGCCCTGGGCGGTATTCCCCGAAGGCGCCAATTTCCTGCGCGTCGTGTTCCATGCCGTGATCGTGGTCGGCCAGGCCGCCGCCCTCATCTGGATGACCCATCAGGCGGCGAAGGCCCTGAGCGATGCGGACCTGCGCACATCCGAGGCCGACAAGGCACGCGAGGACGCGGCCAGCAGCTCGGAGCAGGCCTCGACCGCACGCAGCAATGCCGAGCGGCAGCGCCGGGACATTGCGGCCCTCGCTGAACAGTTCGAAATCCAGCTGCGGCAGGTCGCGAAGGGTATTTCCGGCGCGTCCGGCCAGGTCGACAGCCTTGCCCGGCAGCTGGGAAGCGATGCCGAGGCAACGCGCCTGAGCGCCAGCGAAGCTGTCTCCCAGGCCTCCTCGACGAATTCCGACGTGCAGTCCGTCGCCGCCGCGGCCCAGCAATTGTCGGCCTCGATCAGCGAAGTCGCCCGCATCCTGGAAAGCAGTTCGGGCGTGTCCGAACGGGCCGTGGCCGAAGCCGAGGGCGCCGGCCGGTCCGTGGAACAGCTTGAATCCGCCGCCACGGAAATCGAGAGCATCATGAAACTGGTCGCCGATGTGGCCGAGCAGACCAATCTCCTGGCGCTGAATGCGACCATCGAGGCCGCCCGCGCCGGTGAGGCCGGCAAGGGATTTGCCGTCGTGGCATCGGAAGTGAAAGCCCTGGCCGAACAGACCACACGGGCGTCGAACGATATCGCCAGCCGGATCGAGTCGATGCGGGGCGCCTCCAGCGGCGCGGCCGTTTCGCTGGGCCGCATCGCAGAAATCATCGCGGAACTGCGCGGCGCCACCGACAGCGTCCAGGATGCCTTCACCCAGCAGGATCAGGCAACGCGCGAGATCGCGGAACTGGCCGAGAAGGCTGCGGCGGCAACCTCGCGCGTCAATGACAGCATGGATTCGGTCAGCGATGCCGCAGCCCGCACCTCCGGTGCGGCGGAAAGCTTCGCCCAGGCCTCCAGCGAACTGAACGGGTCTGCCCGCCAGCTGGACGAGGAACTCGACCGTTTCCGGCAGTCGCTGGGCGCGGCGTAACCGCGCCCGGCCCTGCCGCCGGCCTACATGTCCGGCTTGCGGAAACGGTAGACGAAGCGATCCGTCATGCGGCGGATGGACGCGTCGAACACCGAGATGTCGCGCGGGTCGTCCGGATTGGCCAGCATGTCGCTTTCACCGTCGAAGACGAAGCCGGCCGCCTCGATCTCGGCGCGCACGATGCTGGCCTCGATCCGGTGGGTGGTGTTGACGTGCTCGAGCCCGCTGCCTTCCGGCGCGTGGTGATCGATCACCAGATAGACCCCGCCCGGCCGCAACGCGTCGTAGACGGCCCGGTTCATGGCGTCCCGGTCGGTCTCGTCCCAGGCCGTGTCGTGATAGAAGAGCACCATCATCACGCCGTCGAGCGGTTCGTCGATATCGGCGGCAAACGTCTCGATCGGCGAGACGACATGGGTGACGTTGGCGCGGTCATCGGCCAGCATGCCCAGCGCGGCATTCGGCTCGGGGAAGCGCTCGGCGATCCAGCTGGGATTGTGGGCGTAGACATGGCCTTCCGCGCCCACCGCCGTTGACAGTACGCGGGTGTAATAGCCCGAACCCGCCGTCAGGTCGGCGACGCGCCAGCCATGTTCCAGCCCGGCGAACAGCAGGACTTCCGCCGGATGCCGGTTGACGTCGAGCAGCCGGTCCTCTTCGGGCCGGGTCTCGTCGGACACGGCATCCTCCAGGCTCTGTGGCATGGCATCGGCATGATCCATCATCCCGTCATGCTCGTCGTGCATGTCGTGATCGGCGTGCATCTCCTGATCGGCATGCATGTCATGCGACATGTCCGCATCGTGATGCATCTCTGTGTCGTGCTGCATGGCACCGTCCGCCATGCTGTCGTCCTGGGCCATGGCCGGCATCGCTGCCGTCATCGCCGCGGCCAGCGCGATGGCTGTCGTCGCTGAAATCATCTGGCGCATGAATTCCCTCCTCATCCTTCAGGCCTCGGCCCGAAATCCGGCGGATCATGCCGCCGCAGGCCACTCCGCGAAAATCACGAACCCGTGACGCGGCGTGAGACACGCCAGGCGCAAGTTTACGCTTGCTAAGGGGTTTTCAGGCATAAGGTTAATCCATCAGGGCCCCGGTCAGCGGGTCCGATGGAGGGGACATGCAATTCATCCTGGCCTTTGCGGTCGTGCTCACCGGACTCGCCGCCTTTGTCTACCGCCGCGAAAGCCGGCGGCAGCAACACCGGTAACGCGCGCTTGCGTGCGGGCCGCTGTCCGGTTTAGCTCCTTCGGAACAATTCTCCGGGGAGGCCGACATGCTCCTGCACCACGCATCCTGGCCCGAAGTCGAGGCCTATCTGAAACGCTGCAAGGGCATCGTGATTCCGATCGGCTCGACGGAGCAGCACGGGCCGAACGGGCTTGTCGGCACGGACGCGATCTGTCCGGAAGTCATCGCCGCGGAAGCCGGCGCCGAGAGCGGCTTCCTGATCGGGCCGACCTTCAATGTCGGTATCGCCCAGCATCACCTGGCCTTTGCCGGCTCGATGACGCTGCGTCCCTCGACCATGATCGCCGCGCTGAATGACTGGATCGAAAGCCTGACGCGGCACGGTTTCGACCGGATCTACTTCCTCAACGGCCATGGCGGCAACATCACCACGATCAACGCCGCCTTCGCCGAATACTACGCCAATTTCTCGCTCGACGCGGCGGCCTGTCCGGTTCGTCTGAGCCAGCGCAACTGGTGGGAACTGCCCGGCGTGGGCGATACCTGCCGCAATCTCTTCCCGGTCGGCGACGGCATGCATGCCACCGCATCGGAAGTCGCCGTGACCTATTATGCGCACCCGCAGGCCGTGAAGACGGTGGAGATGTCGCCGAAGATCGCGCCGACGGGCAGCTTCACCGACGCCGCCGACTATCGCCGCAATTTCCCGGACGGCCGGATCGGCTCCGACCCGTCCCAGGCGACGGCGGAAAAGGGGGCCGAGATCGTCGCCGTCTCCAGGGGCGCGCTGATCGCCGAGCTCACCGCCTTTTTCGGCGTCCAGCCCCTGGCGCGCGCGGCCGAGTAGGCCGACCGGCCTCTAACCCGTCAGAAGCCCGGCGAGCCGTTTCTCGATCTTGTCGACCGGCTCGTTGGTCACGTCCACAGGGTCCTCGATCAGGCATTCCGCCAGCGCGTCGGAGAATTGCGAACGCGCCTCGCCCAGCGCCCTGGCCGGCGCCATGACGACAAGGCGGTCGAATTTCTTCTCCGCGCAAGCCTTGTTGAGATACTCGACAACATCGTCGACAAAGCGCGCCTTGGCCTGCTGGTGAAAGTCGGTTTCGCTGACCGCCGAGCGGCCGTGAGCAGGGTCGGGGAAACGGCCCGGCCTGTCCTCGCCCTGATCGCGATCGGGCGGATTGTCGATGCCGAGCGTCTCGACCAGTTTCAGGTTGGGCTGATCGTCAAAGCCTTCATTGTGCCAGATCAGTGCCTTGCCGCCGTCGAAGGCGGCGAGCCAGGTCACCGTGTCTATCAATGCCTTCTTCATGGACGTCCACCTCGTTGCTACGCCAGATATCTGGGCATCAATGCCTGCACCCGGCAAGGGTTTTGAAAAACGCATAGTGTCGCAGCCCGTTCCGGCCGCAGCTTGCATCAAGGCTCCCCGCGCGCTTAGCTCGCGGACGAAGCCGAAGGTGGACCGTCCGGACGGCGGAACCGGCGACACATAAGTTTCATTTCTCCGTCCACGGCCGATCCGATATAGGCCCGGCGGACATGACCTCACGGAGGGGACACGCCATGAAGACCGTCTACTGCCTCGCTTTCGCCCTGGTGATCGCCGCCTGCTCCGCCCCGCAGGAGGATGGCGGGACGGCTGCCACCAGCGGCTATGACGCTGACAATCTGGCAACGTCGCAAGCCTGCTTTTCCGAAACGCCGTCGGTGCTCCTGGAGCCCGGACAGACGCTGATCGAGCGGGGTCCGTCAGGCGTGGTGCTGGTTTCCCATGCCCGCGGCGGGGCGCCGGCTGACTATGCCTTCAACATCGCGACCCTGCCCGAAGCGCAGCGCCAGCAGATCGACGCCGCCGCCGCGGATTTCTTCCGCACGGCCGGCGAGCTCTACGACGTGACCACGGACGCCGTGATCTATCACCGCGCCCGGGACGGGGCCTTCTGTGCCGTGATCCGCGACGATGCGGCCGGCCAGGCGCTGGTCGATGCTGCCGAAGCGGTTGACGCGGCGCGGCCGGACACGCCGGACGAATAGGCTCAGACGGCGCGGATCACGCCGCCCGTCACCTTGACGGCAATCGGGACCAGCCGGTCGCCCGCCGCGGGGCCGCCGGTACAGCGGCCGTCTTCAATGTCGAAACTGGCGCCATGAACCGGGCAGACCAGCGTCTCACCCTTGTGCAGCAGGCCGCGCCCGTCGGGCAGGGTCAGCGGCAGGCCGGCATGCGGACACAGGTTCGACCAGGCGGTAATGTCGCTTCCCCGGCGCACGAGCAGCACGGCGCCCTTCTCCCAGGCAGCCGCCCGGGCTCCGGGATCGGGAATCTCGTCCAGCCGGGCGAGCTCGGTTCCTGCCGGCGGCTTCGGTCTCATGCGGCGCTGTCGAACGGCGGATTGACCAGCCAGCGCCAGGGCGCGATCTCGACCCGCTCGAACAGGCCGGCACGGCCGTAGGGATCGTCCGCCAGCCAGGCATCCAGCGCCGCGCGATCCGCCATGTCGGCAATGATCAGCGAACCGGCCATGTCACCGGCCTCGTCGAGCCAGGGCCCGGCCGCCTTCACCGCATCACCGGCCGCGTTGAGCCAGGCGATATGGTCATTGCGGTTGGCCAGGCGCACATCCAGCGCACCGGGCCGGTCCCAGGTGTGGATGAGAAAAAGCATCAGGCGGTCTCCAGGGTGAAGGGGCGCGACAGCAGCGCCTCGATCGCGTCGTCGACGCCGGTGCGGCCGGCCAGGATATCGTCCACCGCCTCGCAGATCGGCATCTCGACACCATGCCGTTTCGCCAGCGCAACGACCGCCGGCGCGCTGGCCACGCCTTCCGTGACGGCCCGGCGGCTGGCGAGGATATCGTCCAGCGACACGCCGCGCCCCAGCGCCAGGCCGCAGGACATGTTGCGCGACTGCGGCGAGGAACAGGTCAGAACGAGATCGCCCAGACCGCACAGCCCGGCCAGCGTCTCGCGCCGGGCGCCCATGGCCACGCCCAGCCGCGTCATCTCGGCAAAGCCGCGCGAGATCAGTGCCGCGTGCGCCGACTTGCCCAGACCCTTGCCCTCGGAAATCCCGCAGGCGATCGCCAGCACATTCTTCACCGCCCCGCCGATCTCGGCGCCGACCAGATCGGTCACCAGATAGGGCCGGAAGCGGCTGGTCCCCAGGGCCGCGATCAGATCATTGCCGACCGTCTCGTCGGCACAGGCCAGCGTCACCGCCGTCGGCAGGCCCTGGGCGGTATCGATGGCGAAACTCGGTCCGGACAGCACCGCCGGAATGGCGCGCGGAATGGTTTCACCCAGCACATCCGTCATCAGCGACAGGGAGGACTGTTCGATCCCCTTGGCGCACAGAACCAGGGGCAGACCGTCACGCGCATAGGGCGCGAATGTTTCCAGTACGCGACGCAAATGTTGCGCGGGCGCGACAGCCAGGACGGCCTCGCAGGCATCCAGATCGGAAATCGCCGTGACCGCCTCGATCGACGGTTCGAGCGTCACTTCCGGCAGGAAAACCGTGTTCTGGCGTTTCGTGTTGATCGCGTCGGCCACATCCTGCTCGAAGGACCAGAGCAGCACGTCCCGGCCTGCCTTGGCAGCCGTCTGGGCCAGGGCCGTTCCCCAGGCGCCGGCGCCGATGACGCCGATGGTCTGATAGTCGCTCACGCTTTGGGTCCTTTCCGTCCGGATCCGATCACGGGGGCCAGCTTGGCCGACGCCGCGTCCAATGGCCAGCGTGCCCGTGCCGGTGCGTCGAGCCCGTCGGTCTCGCCGCGCACCAGCCGTTCCAGCCCTGCCAGGGCGATCATGGCGGCGTTGTCGGTACACCATTTCATCGGCGGCGCGATCAGGCGGAAGCCTTCCTGTGCGGCCGCCGCCTCGAGCGCCCCGCGCACGGCCCGATTGGCCGCGACCCCGCCCGCCACGACCAGCGGCCGCGGCGTCGCAACATCCGGATAATCCCCGGCAAACTGCTTCATCGCCCGCCGGGTCCGGCTCGCGAGCGCTGTCGCGATCGCGGCCTGGACAGACGCGGCCAGATCGGCCTTGTCCTGTGCGGACGGCGCGTCCAGCCCGTCCCAGATCTGCCGGGCTGCCGTCTTCAGACCGGCAAAGGAGAAGTCGCAACCCGGCTTGCCCTTCAACGGGGTCGGCAGGTCAAAACGGTCCGCATCGCCGGCTTCGGCACAGCGTTCCAGCGCCGGACCACCCGGAAAGCCCAGACCCAGCACTTTCGCCGTCTTGTCGAAGGCTTCACCGGCGGCATCGTCCAGGGTCGAGCCGAGGCGGTGATAGACACCGACGGCTTCGGCAATCAGCAGCTGGGTATGCCCACCGGACACGAGCAGCAGGAGATAGGGGAAATCGAGCTTCTCGCTCAGCCGCGGCGACAGGGCGTGGCCCTCGAGATGGTTCACCGCGATCAGTGGCTTGCCCGCACCCAGAGCGAGCCCCTTGGCCGTCATCAGCGCGGCCATAACCCCGCCGATCAGACCGGGACCCGATGTCGCAGCCACCGCGTCCAGCGCGTCCAGCGACAGGCCGGCCTTGTCAAGCGCCGCAGCCGCGAGACCGTCCATCGCCTCGGCATGGGCCCGCGCTGCGATCTCGGGAACCACGCCCCCGAAGGGCGCATGGGCCTCTGTCTGGCCGAGCACGAGATCGGCCAGCACCTCGATCCGGCCGTCGGGATGACGGCGCAGGATCGCAGCAGCGCTCTCGTCGCAGCTCGACTCCAGACCGAGCACGGTGAGTTCGCCTGGTTGCGCGGATGCGGATGCGGGGGCTAAGTCCATGGCTGACCGATAGCCTCAAGACCGGGATCCTGCAACGTGAAGCCGCCGTCCTCGCCCCAGCCCATCGCCACCCGCCGCTCGCCGCTCGCCCTGGTCCAGGCCCGCGATGTGCAGGCCCGCCTCATCGCCGCCTGGGGCCTTGACGCGGAAGAGGGCGAGCGCCTTTTCCCCATTCTGGGCCTGGTCAGCACCGGCGACCGGATCCAGGATCGCACCTTGCTGGAAGCGGGCGGCAAGGGCCTTTTCACCAAGGAGATCGACGAGGCCCAGCTGGCCGGCGAGGCGACCTTCGCAGTGCATTCCATGAAGGATGTCCCGACCGAGCTTCCCGAGGGGCTCGCCCTCGGCGCCATACTGGAGCGGGAGGATCCGCGCGACATGCTGCTGGCCCGCGGCGGCGAGACCCGCCTGGCCGACCTGCCCGAAGGCGTGACCGTCGGCACGGCCAGCCTGCGCCGGCAGGCCCAGCTGCTGCACGCCCGCCCGGACCTGACCGTCGTGCCCCTGCGCGGCAATGTCGATACCCGGCTTGGCCGGCTGCGCGATGGCGAGATCTACGCGACTTTCCTGGCGCGCGCCGGGCTGAACCGTCTCGGACGGGACGAAGCGCTGCGCGAACCGCTGGCGATGGATGAGATGTTGCCCGCCGCGGCTCAGGCTGCCGTGGGCGTGGCGGTCCGCGCCGACGATGCCGAGGCCCGGACCTGGCTTGCACCGCTCAACCACGCTGCGACAGAGCTTGCGATTGTCGCAGAACGTGCTTTTCTCAGAAAACTGGATGGGTCTTGCCGCACCCCGATTGCGGCCCATCTTAATAATGAATCAATGGATTTCACCGGCGAAGTCCTGACACCTGATGGCCAGAACCGCTGGCGTGAACAGTCCCGGATCGACATGAAGAAAGCCACCCTCACCGACGCCGACACGGCCGGCCAGACCCTGGGCGAGGCTGTGCGCGCGGCCGCCGGAGACCGCCTTGCGGAGGTTCTCGGTACGGCATGACGGTTCTGGTGACACGTGGATGGCCCGGCGCCGAACGCACCGCTGCAGGACTGCGGCGGATGGGCATCGACCCCATTGTGTCACCGGTTCTCGACATCAATTTCCGGGCCCGTATCGATGTCGACCTGACAGGCACGCAGGCGATTGTCTTCACCAGCGCCAATGGCGTGCGGGCCTGGGGCCCGCGCCGGCCGGAGCGGGATCTGCCCGTTTTCGCGGTCGGTGACGCAACGGCCGACGCCGCGCGCGATATCGGCTTCAAGAAGGTCTTTACAGCCAAGGGCGATGTCGAGGCGCTGGCCCGGCTGATCCTGCGGAAGGTGAAACCGTCCGATGGCGACCTCCTGCATGTGCGCGGCATCCATGTCGCCGGTGATCTGGGTGGGGCGCTGAAGCCGCATGGGTTCAGGGTGCATGACGCGATCGGCTATGGCGCGGTCGCTGTGGACACGCTGGGTGAGGAGGCCATCGCAGCGATCGTTTCCGGCGCGCCGGTCTCGGTGCTGATCCACTCGGCGCGAAGCGCAAAGACCTTCCTCGACCTGCTGCGCAAATTCGGCCTTCACCACTGGCTGGGCTCGGTCACGGTCTATGGCATCTCCGCCAATGCGCTGGCGCCGCTGGAAGGCGCCGGTTTCGGTGCCCTTGTTGCCGCGCCCCGGCCCAGTGAGGACGCGCTTCTTGCCCTGCTGGACGAGACCTCGGAACTGGCGCGCGCCTCCAACGCGTCCTAAGCTGGTCCAAACACGCGAATCACGGGCCGACATGGCTGATCCCAACGACACTCTCGACCCCGAACCCGTCGATGCCGAGTTCGAGCCGGCGGACGATTCCCGCCCGGCCGGAAAGCCTGTGCGCAAAGGTCCGGGCTGGCTGTCGCTGTTCACGGTATTTCTGCTGGCGAGCGCAGCCGGGGGTGCCATCGGCTATGCCGGGCAGACCTATTTCGGCGCGCCTGTTCCGTCCGGTGATGGCGCTGCAGCGGAACGGGCCGCCCTCACGGATGCGATCACGGCACTGGAAAGCCGCCTGGCCACGGTTGAAGGACAGCTTCCCGAAGGCGATCTGTCGGCCATCACGGAATTTCTGGAAGCCGGCGACCAGCCCGATTTCGCCGCACTCGAAGCGCGGCTGACTTCGCTGGAGAACGCGCCAGCCGCCACGGCCGGCAGCGCTTTCGACCCGGCGCCGCTGGAACACAGGCTCGACCGGCTGGAAGCCGCGATCGCCGATGTCGATGCCCTCGCCAACCAGGCGCTCGACGGCGCCCAGGCCTCGACCGGCAACAGCATCGATCCGCAAGTCCTGCAGAACATCACTCAACGCCTTGCCGCACTCGAGCAGGCGGGCGATACCGGCGGCGCGCCACCCGCCGTCAGCTTCGACGATCCGGCACCGCAGATCGAGGCGCTCGACGCCCGGATTGCCGGGCTGGAAAGCGATCTCTCGGCGCTCGGCGACCGGCTGGGCGAGACCCGTTCCCTCGCCGAGACCGCGCAGTCGGCGGCCGACACCGCGACGCGTACCGCTCAGAATACCGGCGGCGATGATGCAAGGGCCTCGCGGACGCTGGCGGCACGCGCCCTGGCGCTCACCGCCCTGCGCGAGATCGCAATGACGGGTGAGGGCTTCGAGGCCGAGCGCGCCGCTCTTGCGCGTCTGTGGCGTGACAATGCCGATCTGGAAGCCCTGGCGCCTGTCGCGCGTGCCGGTGTTCCGACACTCGATCAGCTGGCCGCCAATTATCCCGGCAGCACCATTCGCGAAGCCGCCGGGCCCGGCCGTATCTTTTTCGGCCTGATCGAGGTGCGCCAGGCCGAGGCCGGCGATGACGAGACCGGCGCGCTGGCGATCACGGCCCTGGCCGAAGACCGGCTGTCACAGGACGATCTGGACGGCGCCATCGCCCTGACCGAACGCCTGGAAGGCGACGCGCTCGAAGCCGCGCGCGACTGGCTGATCTCGGCACGCGCCCGTCAGGATCTCGACCTTCGCCTGACCCGGCTGCGCCAGGCGCTCGCCGACGATGCCACTGCGCAGGGAGCCGATCCGTTATGATCCGCCTGATCCTCGCCGTCGCCTTCGCTGTGCTGACCGCTGCGCTGGGCGCCTTCCTGGCCCTCAATCCAGGCCGCGCGACCTTTGAGTTCCTCGGCACGCGCATGGAGATGCCCTTCGTGGTCGCGGCGGGCGGGACGATCCTCTTCGCCTTCGCGCTGCTGGTCGTGTGGTGGAGCATCTACATGCTGTGGACGTCGCCGGACAAGGTGAAGGCCTTCCTGTCCCGCCGCCGTCGGGAACAGGGCTATGACGCGCTGGAACGCGCCCTGATTGCCTCGGCCGCCGGCGATGGCGAAGCCGCCGTCCGCCAGGCTGCCCGCGCCGATGCCCTGCTGGACCGGCCTGCCCTGTCGCGCCTGCTGGCCGCCCGCGCCGCTGAAGCCGCCGGCAATCTCGAAGGAGCCCAAACCCAGTACGAAGCCCTGCTGGAAGACCAGCGTACGCGCGTCGTTGCCCGCCGGGGCCTCGCCCAGCTGGCCCATGAGCGCGGCGATCACAAGGCGACGGCCGAGCATGCCGCCGATGCCTTCAGCCAGGCCAAGGGTGCCCGCTGGGCCTTCATCGCCCTGTTCGATGCACAAGTGGCCGAGGGACGCTGGGAGGACGCGGCCGCAACCCTCGGCGAAGGCGAGAAGCGCAAGCATGTCGCGCCGGACATCGCCAGGCGCCGCCGCGCCGTCCTGCTGACGGCCGCCGCGCTGTCCTGCGAGCAAAGCGATGCCGAGAAGGCGCGCGAGCTGGCACTTTCCGCCCATCGTGCCGCCCCGGGTTTCGCACCGGCGGCCGCCCTCGCGGCGCGGCTTCTGGCGGAAGGCCGGCGCCACAAGAAGGCGTCCGAGGTAATCGAGTCCGCCTGGGCTGCAGCACCGCACCCGGCGCTGGCACAGGCCTATCGCGAACTGCGCAAGTCCGACAGCAAGACCAGGCGGCTGGAGCGCCTCAACGCCCTGGCAGCCCTGCATCCGGATCACCGCGAAAGCCGCCTGATCCGTATCCAGACGGCGCTTGAAGATGGCGACGCCCCGGCTGCGCGTGAACTGCTGGACCCGATCCTGGCCAGGACCGAGGCGCCGTCCTCGCGCCTGTGCGCCCTGGCGGCGCGCCTTGCGCGCCTGGAGGGCCGCGACGAGCAGGCCCGGCGCTGGATGACCCGCGCCTCTCACGCGACGGCCGAGGCCGACTGGACCGATATCGACCCGGACGGGCGGCTGTTTGCCTACACGCCGGATGACTGGAAACGCATGGTCTATGTCTATGGCGACGAGAACCGGCTGACCCATCCGCGCTATGAGCGTTTCGAGCGCATCGCCGAGACCGTTCCCGAAACCGCCCTGCTGGAGGCGCCCCGGCCCAAGCGGGCCGCCGCCTCGCGCAGCGCCCGGTTTGCCGACGCCCCGCCGCGCATGCCGGACGATCCCGGTGTCGAGACGGACGAGAACGGCGACGGCCGCAGCGCATGACGGATCCGGTCTTCCTGCTTGGTATTGTCGGAGGTTCGGCCTCCGGCAAGTCGCGGCTCGCCGAGGCGCTGGCGCGTCATTTCGCGCCGCACGGGGCCTATGTCATCCCCGAGGACGACTATTATATCGACGCGACGGCGATCCCGGATTTCGACGCCGACACGTTCAATTTCGACGAACCGGCGGCAAAGGATCACGGCCTTCTCGCGGCGCATCTGGGGTGCCTGAAAGCCGGCGAGACGGTCGATGCACCGCTTTATGATTTCAAGACGCACCGGCGGCGCGCGGAGACCGTGCAGCGCCAGCCGGCACCGGTCATCCTGGTCGAGGGCCTGCACCTGCTGGCCAGTTCCGATATTGCCTGCACGCTGGATCTGGCAGTGTTTGTCGAGGCCTGCGAACAGACCCGCTTCGCGCGCCGCATGGCCCGCGATGTCAGTGAACGCGCCCGCACGCCGGCATCCGTGACGCTGCAGTTCAACACCATCGTCCAGCCGATGCATGAACGGCATGTTGAACCCCAGCGCGTTCACGCTGATATCGTGATTGAAAACATGGGCAAACCGGATTTTGACGCGCTGGCACGGCCGGTCATCTACGCCGTCGAGGCGCAGCGCCGCAGATAAGTGATTTTCCTGCTGCAGCGGGACTTGCCCGGACCCGGTTTCGCGGTTAGTTTCCGCCGCCTCCAGCCTGACGGGCCGGAGCATATGCAATGGGCCGCTTTAGCTCAGCTGGTAGAGCAACGCATTCGTAATGCGTAGGTCGCGTGTTCGAGTCACGCAAGCGGCACCACCCTTCGCCCTGCGGGCTTCGGGTGGCAAGCCACCCGCAGCGCGCACACCGGGCGAAGCGGTGCCCTCCGAAGCCTTGACGAAGGAGGGCGGCTGGCGACAGACACCAACCGCTTCATCCCTCCGCCAGCAGAGTCTTCTTCGGCAGGCGCGCTCCCGGCGCCGTCCTATTCGCCGGATTTCATCTGGGATTGCATGTAGCGCTCTTCGCCGATCTTCTCGATCAGGCCGAGCTGGGTCTCCAGATAGTCGATATGCTCTTCCTCGGAGGCGAGGATGTCGGTGAAGATCTTGCGGGAGACGAAGTCCTGGGCCTGTTCGCAATAGGCGATCGCCTCGACATAGAAGGGGTGGGCCCGCTTCTCGATCTTCAGGTCACACTCGATGCATTCCTTCA
Organism: Maricaulis virginensis; assembly: GCF_027922185.1. Classification (NCBI taxonomy): domain Bacteria; kingdom Pseudomonadati; phylum Pseudomonadota; class Alphaproteobacteria; order Maricaulales; family Maricaulaceae; genus Maricaulis; species Maricaulis virginensis. Next base: position 17,380 of record NZ_BSFE01000008.1, read on the forward strand.
GGGTTTCGCCGATATAGATCTTGGAGAGGTCCTGCACATTGGGCAGGCCTTCGAGAAAGAGGATACGTTCGATCAGGAGATCGGCGTGCTTCATCTCGTCGATGGATTCCTCGTACTCGACCTCGGCGATCTTGCCGAAGCCCCAGTCCTTGTACATGCGGGCATGCAGGAAATACTGGTTTACCGCGGCCAGCTCGAGCTTGAGCGCCTGGTTGAGATATTCGATGACCTTGGCATCGCCCTTCATGGCGCATCTCCCGTAGTGACTGGACGCGCCGTACTGTACGGAAATGCGGCCTGCGGCCAACCGCTATCTTTGCAAGTGAAAGTGGGAAGCGCTCGCGGCTATTCGGCTGCCGTGGCAAGGCCTTCCGGGCCGAGGCGGTGCATCGCGATCATGTCGGCGACATCCGGCAGGCAGCGGCCGCAGCGCGGCTTGGCTTCGCAACGCTTGAACACGCAGCCGACTTCCTTCACCGCCGGATCGGCGGCGGCAGCCTGGAGTTCCTTGTCGCGCAGGGCGTTGCAGATGCAGACATACATGGGCGGACTCGTTTCCCGGAAGTCGTAGGGAAACTTGTCCCGCGAATGCGAATGACTGTCAACTTCATAAATGATGCAGAGTCAGTCATTCCCCGTTTACGCGAGCGCCGCAGGCCTGCCCCGCAAGGACAGACCGGCGCAAGAACCGCCGCTAGCTGCCGCGCATGATGTCGCCGATCGGACCGAGGACCGAGCCCTCGCCCTGGCCGGAACCGGTGCGCGGCACATTCGCCAGGATGCGGCCCGCCAGGCGCGAGAACGGCATGGACTGGAGCCAGACTTTCCCCGGGCCGCGCAGGCGCGCAAAGAACACGCCTTCGCCGCCAAAGATCATCGACTTGATATTGCCCGCCCGCTCGATCTCGAAATCGACGCCCGGCGTGTAGGCGACCACGCAGCCGGTATCGACATGCAGTTCCTCGCCCGGCGCCAGTTCGCGCTCGATCAGCGTGCCGCCGGCGTGCACAAAGCACCAACCCGTGCCCTGCAGGCGCTGCATGATGAAGCCTTCACCGCCAAACAGGCCGGTCATGATGCGCTTTTGCAGCGCAATGCCGATCGACACGCCCTTGGCGGCGGCCAGGAAACTGTCCTTCTGGCAGATCAGCTCGCCGCCCATATCCGGCAGGTGAACCGGGATGATGGTGCCCGGAAACGGCGCGGCAAAGGCGACATGCGCCTTGCCCTGCCCCTGATGGGTGAAGACCGTCATGAACAGGCTCTCGCCGGTCAGGAGCCTTTTGCCGGCACCGGCCAGCGCGCCCCAGACGCCCGACTGTTTCGACGAACCGTCGCCGAACACGGCGTCCATGCCGATACTGGGCGATTTGTACATCATCGCACCGGCTTCCGAGACGACGCTTTCGCCCGGATCCAGTTCGATCTCGACATACTGGATATCGCCGCCGCCGATCTTGTAGTCGATCACGTCCGTCTGGCTCATGCACGATCCCCTTCGCATGCAGGATAAAAGGACAGCCTAGAACGCCGGTCCGTCCGGGCAAGCGGTATTGTGCCGCGTCCCTTCCCCCGGGGCGCGTGCCTTCCAGGTCAGAGCGGAAACGGATCAGATAGTCTGGATATCGGCTTCGCCGACGGCTTCGCGGATACGGTGGGCCAGATGCACCGGCACATCGCCGCAGCTCTTGCGGAAGCTCTCATTCTTGTCGAGACGGGCGATATCGTCCGGCAGGCGCGCTGCATCGACACTCATCGAGCCCGACAGGATCAGGATCGGTGTGTCTCCGGCATGGCTCTGCGTGGTTTCCAGCGTATCGCGTGGGTGGATGGAGTCCGGCAGGCGCAGATCGAGCAGGACGAGATCGTAATCATTGCGGCCGAGCAGGCGTTTGGCATCCCGCAGCGTGCGGGCAACCTCGAAAGCGATGTCCAGGTCCCCGGCTTCGCAGACGGCGTGCTGGACCAGCATCGCATCCGCAAAATCGTCCTCGACGTGCAGCACCTTGAGTGCGCGGTTCGCCATCATTTCCTCCCTCATATGCCAGACTAGCCCGGTTGCCTTACCGAACTGTTTATGACGCCCCTTTTTGTCGTCAAAACCCGTCCGGCAACTCCACGCTGTGACGCAGCGCCGCTGCGATTACCGTGTTTCGCAGCAGCATGGCAATCGTCATCGGTCCGATACCGCCGGGAACCGGCGTAATCCAGCCCGCATGCTTCACAATCTCGTCAAAGGCCGCATCGCCCACAAGGCGCGTCTTGCCCTCGCCACGCTCGGGCGCCGGGATACGGTTGATACCGACATCCAGCACGCAGGCGCCCGGCTTCACCCAGTCACCCCTGACCATCTCGGGGCGGCCCACCGCCGGCACCACGATATCGGCGGTACGGACCAGCGCGGGCAGGTCCTTCGTGCGCGAGTGCGCGATCGTGACCGTGGCGTTCTTTTCCAGGAAGAGCAGGGCGGTCGGCTTGCCCACCAGGATCGAGCGGCCGATCACCACCACCGACTTGCCCGAAACATCGCCCATCGCCCGTTCAGCCAGCAGCACGCAGCCCGACGGCGTGCACGGACGCAGGCCCGGCTTGCCGAGCACGAGACGGCCTGCGGACGCTTCTGTGAGACCGTCCACATCCTTGTCCGGATGGATCGCCCCGATGACCCGGTTGGCGTCGATATGATCCGGCAGCGGCATCTGCACGAGGATGCCGTCCACACCGTCATCGGCATTGAGGCCGGCGACGATCTCCAGCACGTCGGCCTCGCTTGTGTCCGCCGGCTTGCGGATCTCGATCGAGCGCATGCCGGCCGCTTGCGTACGAAGGCCCTTGTTGCGGACATAGACGTCGCTGGCCGGATCGTCGCCGATCAGCACCACGGCGAGACAGGGCACGCGCCCCAGGGATTTGGCCAGCCCGGCCGCAGCCTCGGCGGCCCGGGCGTCGATTTCAGCCGCGACGGCCTTGCCGTCGATCAGTTCAGCGCTCATCGCTTGGGCCCTCCAGCAGGCTCCGGATACGCGCCAGCGCCGGGCCCTCGGCCTCGATGCGGACGGTCTTCAGTCGGGATGTGGCGCCGCGTATAACATCCAGATCGCGTTTGGGAAGACCCAGATGCTTCGCCAGGAGCGCAATCAGCGCGGTGTTGGCCTTGCCCTTCTCGGGCACAGCGCGCACGCGCACCGCCAGGTGCCGGCTGCCATCGGCGCCGTCCTGCCAGCCTTCAACCGCATCCGCCGAAGCGTTGGGCGTCAGGCGGACGTGCAGGACAAGCCCGGTTGCGTCGCTCTGCAAGCCGTTCATCTAGAAGATGCGCATCAGCTCCCCGAGCACATAGCCCTGCACGAAACCGATCAGCAGCAGAAGGACGATGGGCGAGAAATCCATCCCGCCGAGCGGCGGCAGGATGCGCCGGATCGGCGACAGGAGCGGTTCGGTGATCGCCGAAGTCACCCGCCAGATCGTCGAGACAAACTGATTGTGCGCATTCACCACATTGAAGCTGATCAGCCAGCTCAGGATCACGCTGACAAGAACAACGATCCACAACAGGTTCAGCAAAGGGTGGATGATGTAGACAATGAGGCCGTCGATCGGGGACATGGGCGGGTTTTCCTCGGCATTCGCTCGCTTTCCCTGCTTCTAGCCCGGCCAGGCAGGGAAGGTCCAGAAGCGCGTGCGCTCGCCGGCACACATCCCGCGATGGCCGGACGGGTCCGGCATGGAATGCCCTTCTGCGACAGACGCGTTGACGCGCCCGCAATCCGGTGACACATAAACCGCTCCCAAACCCGCTGCGCCTCGCGTTTGCGGGAAGGTGACGGGGCCGTAGCTCAGTTGGGAGAGCGCGTCGTTCGCAATGACGAGGTCAGGGGTTCGATTCCCCTCGGCTCCACCATTTCTCCGATCTCACGGCAGTCCGCTTCGCGGACGCCTCCGATGGGGCGGCCTGACCGGCCGACGCGCGGTCGCGCTTGCGAACCCTGCGGGTTCGTCCAGCTCCACCGCAAACGAAAATCCTGCTGCCTGCATCGCCACGCCGTCGCCTGCAACAGGCACCCTCCATCCTACCAAGCGGTAATTTGATCTGGGCGCTCCGGCTCTCTACGCCTTTGGGGATGTCCTGAGGGGAGCTGACATGCGGTTTCTGGTTTGCCTTGCAATGCTTGTCTTGGCGGCACCGTCCGCTCAGGCCCAGCCCGCACCCACGCCGATCGATGCGGAAACCCGCAATGCCGCGATCGCGGATGTGGGCGATCTCATAGCCGAAAACTATTACGACGCCGGGCGTGGTGCCGCCATTGCCGAAGAACTGGCCGCCTTTGCCCGCTCTCCGCAGGCCGCCGGCCTCGATACCGGCCAGGGGCTGGCAACCGCGCTGGTCGAATTCCTGCGCGAGCGGGACCGGCATTTCAACGCGGCCTGGCGCGGTCCCGACTTTATTGCCCGGGTCCAGGCGCAATGGGATGCGGAAGAAGCCGCCGGCGGCGAGGAAGAGGACAGTATCGAGCGCTGGGCCGAATACCGGCCGCAGAATTACGGTTTCAACGATGTGCGCGTGCTGGAAGGCAATATCGGCTATATGGCCGTCACCACCTTCAACCCGCTGATCGTATCGCAATCGAAGGCCGATGCGGCCCTGTCCTTCCTGGCCGATACCGATGCCGTCATCATCGATCTGCGTGGCAATCGCGGCGGCGAGCCGGAACTGGTGAACTATCTGCTGAGCCATTTCACGCCGGCTGGCGAGCGCGTTCACTACAATACGGTTCTGCAGCGCAATGCAGACGCCGAAGACCTCTACACGATCGCCGATCATCCGATGGGACATCGCCCGGACGTCCCGCTCTACGTGCTGGTCTCAGGCGAAAGCTTCTCGGCCGCCGAAGCCCTTGCCTATCATCTTCAGGCCATGGGCCGCGCAACGGTGGTCGGCGAAGTTACCGGGGGCGGTGCCAACGCCGGACGGATCTTCCTCGCGCCTGCCGGGTTGATCGTCTTCATTCCGGACACGACCGGCCGCAGCCCGTTTACCGGCGCAAACTGGGACCGTACCGGCGTGCAGCCCGATATCGAGGTTGCGGCCGGCGACGCCTTGGAACGTGCCCGGGTCGAGGCCCTGACCCGGCAGGTCTCCGGCGTTGAAATCGAGGGGCCTCAAGCCATGCAGTCGGCCTATCAGCTGGCACTGGCCCAGGCCGAGGCCGGCCGCTGGGTTCCGACCCCGGCCGAGCTGGAGGCCTGCACCGGGCAGTATAATGGCGGCCGGGTCTGGCTGGAGGACGGGCAGCTGCGTTATCAGGGCAGCAATAACGTGCTCGCCCTCACACCCTTCGCGCCGGGCGTCTTCCATTTCCCGGACAATGATACGGTGCAGGTGCATTTCCCCGGCTATCGCAGCGGCCGTGCCAGCGCCATGCGGCAGGCCTATCCCAGCGGAGACTTCTTCGACCGCGAACGGATCGACTGAGCCGGTCCGGCGCGCCGGGGACAGCCGGCGCGCGACCGTCTCCATCCTCAATGAAAATCCCGGCTCTTCGGGATTACCCTCACATTCCGGGGATGACGGCCGCGCGGGTCGCGGCTGACCGGGCGGGCGACCTCGTCGGTCGGGGCCAGGGCGCGGTCGAGGGCGGCGCGCTGGGCATCCTCGGACAGGCGATAGAGATCGTCGGTGCAATCCACGAGCTCCTCGGCAACGATGTGGGTGACATTGTCGGCGCTCTGCACCCGGCCGCGCACCGCCAGGATGCGCGCGCCCATGACGACGGGACGATAGATATCGAAAACGCGCGGCCAGACGACGAGATTGGCAATACCGCTCTCATCCTCGAGGGTGATGAAGACCACGCCACTCGCCGTGCCGGGTCGCTGGCGCACCAGCACCACGCCGCCGGTCTTCACCCAGCTGCCACCGGGACGGGCATTGGCCGAGCGGGTCGGCACAAGCCCCATGCCCGCATAGCGCTCACGCAGGAAGCGCATGGGGTGGGCCTTCAGGGACAGGCCGGTGGTCTGATAATCCTGCAACACATGCTCCGACAGCGGCATGGCCGGCAGGGCGACACGATCCTCATGGCCGAAACTGTCCGTGTCGGCCCGGTCGAACAGGGGCAGACCGGCATCCTTCGCCCCGCCGCGCACCGCCCACAGGGCCTGGCGGCGATCCAGCCCGGTCGAGCGGAAGGCATCGGCCGCAGCCAGGCGCTCCATGGCGCCTCGATCCAGTCCGGCACGCCGGCGCAGGGCGGCCGGGTCGGCATAGCCGGCACCGCGAAGTTCGACCAGCCGCACCGCATCGGCCTCGCGCATCCCGTCAATCGTCCGCAGACCCAGGCGCAGGGCGAACGCGCCGGTCTCGGCCGGTTCCAGCGTACAGTCCCAGCCGGAATGATTGATATCGGGAGCCCGCACCTCGACCCCGTGCTCGCGGGCATCGCGCACGATCTGGGCCGGGGCATAGAATCCCATGGGCTGGGAATTCAGCAGCGCAGCGGCAAAAACCTCCGGATGATGGCATTTCAACCAGGAGGAGACATAGACCAGAAGCGCGAAACTGGCCGCATGGCTTTCCGGAAAACCGTAATCGCCGAACCCTTTCACCTGGTCGAAACAACGCCGTGCGAAGTCCTCGGAATAGCCGCGTGCGGTCATCCCCTCGACCATCTTGGCCTCGTAATTCGCGATCGTCCCCAGCTTGCGGAAGGTCGCCATGGCCCGGCGCAGCCCGTTGGCCTCATCAGGCGTGAATTTGGCGGCATCGATGGCGATTTGCATCGCCTGTTCCTGGAAGAGGGGGACGCCCAGCGTTCGCCGGAGGATCTGTTCCAGCTCGTCCGGCGGGCCATGCTCCGGGTCGGGACTGGGAAAGACCACTTTTTCCTCGCCCTTGCGGCGGCGCAGATAGGGGTGGACCATGTCGCCCTGGATCGGGCCCGGCCGCACGATCGCCACCTCGATCACCAGATCGTAGAAATTGCGGGGCCTGAGCCGCGGCAGCATCGACATCTGCGCCCGGCTTTCCACCTGGAAAACCCCCAGGCTGTCGGCGCGGCACAACATGTCATAGACGGCTTCGTCGCCCGGCGGCAGGGCAGCCATCGTCCAGTCCTCGCCCTTGTAGAGCGACAGCATGTCGAAGGCGCGGCGGATGCAGGACAGCATGCCCAGGGCGAGCACATCCACCTTCATGATCCCCAGCGCGTCGATATCGTCCTTGTCCCATTCGATGAAGGTGCGCTCGTCCATGGCGGCATTGCCGATCGGCACGGTTTCCACCAGCGGGCCCTGGGTGAGCACGAAACCGCCGACATGCTGGGAGAGGTGGCGCGGGAAGCCGATCAGCTCGCCAGCCAGGCGCAGGGCGAGACGCACCGCCGGATTGTCCGGATCCAGCCCGGCCTTGCGGATATGCTCGCCATCCACCTTGCGGCCCCAGCTGCCCCAGACGGTGCCGGCCATCGCCGTGGCGACATCCTCGGACAGGCCCATCGCCTTGCACACCTCGCGCAGGGTCGAGCGCGGCCGGTAGCAGATCACCGTCGCCGTTAGCGCCGCCCGCTCGCGGCCATAGCGGCGATAGACATACTGGATCACCTCCTCGCGCCGCTCATGCTCGAAATCGACATCGATATCCGGCGGCTCCTTGCGCTCTTTCGACAGGAAGCGCGCGAACAGCAGGCTGGAACGGGCCGGATCGACCTCGGTGATCCCGAGGCAGAAGCAGACCGCGGAATTGGCCGCCGAGCCGCGGCCCTGGCACAGAATGCCCTGGGCACGGGCCCAGGCGACAATGTCGTGCACGGTGAGAAAATAGGCCGGGTAGTCGAGCTCCTCGATCAGCTCCAGCTCGCGGGAGATCAGGCGGGAGACCTTGTCGGGAATACCGTCCGGATAGCGGGTATGGGCACCGGCCCAGGTCAGGGCGACCAGGTGTTCCTGGGGTGTGCGGCCGGGCGGTACCGGCTCATCGGGATAGACATAGGACAGCTCGTCCAGCGAGAAGCGGCAGCGCGCGACGATCTCGCGGGTGCGCGCCAGGGCCGGGGCGAACCCGGTAAACAGGCGCGCCATTTCCTCCGGCGGCTTGAGATGGCGTTCGGCATTGGCGTTGAGCCGGAAACCGGCCGCCTCCATGGAACAGCCCTCGCGGATACAGGTCAGCACATCCTGCAGCGGGCGCCGCGCCGGCGTGTGATAAAGCACGTCCTGACTGGCAACCAGCGGCACACCGGTGCGGCCGGACAGGGCTTCCAGTGCGCCCAGCCGCGCCCGGTCGCCCCCCGCCATGCGATGGACAGCCGCCAGATAGAGCCGATCGCCCCACAGGCCGGCCAGCCGGGTCAGAAGCGGTTCGAAGTCCGGCCCCGGCACATCCGGCGGCACAGCGATGAAGATCTGCCCTTCGGCGTGCTCGATAATGTCCGCGACGGTGATATGGCACTCGCCCTTGGGGACATCGCCCACCGCCTGCCCTGTCTTGCCTTGCGAAAGCAGGCGCGAGAGGCGGCCATAGGCGGCCCGGTCGGTGGGATAGCAAACCAGGTCCGGCCCGTCGGACGGGCGCAGCCGGGCACCGACCAGCAGGCGCATCCCCTGTTCCTTCGCGGCCAGATGCGCCCGCACCACACCGGCCAGCGTGTTGATGTCGCAAACGCCCAGCGCATCCAGCCCCAGCGCGCGCGCCGTCGCCACCAGTTCCTCGGCATGGGAAGCGCCGCGCAGGAAGGAGAAATTCGTCAAGCAGAGCAGTTCGGCATAACCGGTCATCGCCGCCCCCTCACGCAAACAGGCCGTGGATGAACCAGGCCGGCGGACCGCCGCGACCGTCTCCGTAAAGCCCCTCGCGGAAGATCCAGTAACGCCGCCCCTCCTCGTCCTCGACCCGGTAGTAGTCGCGCGCCCGGCGCCCACCCGGACCGGACGCGCCCGCCCGCCACCATTCCGGGGCAATCCGTTCCGGCCCGTCGGCACGCCGCACCCGGTGCACGATGCGGCGCCAGACGAAACGCATGGGCGGGCCGTCGGGAATTTCCGCGATCACCTCCAGGCTTTCCGGCCGTTCGAACAGGCGCAGCGGACGCGGGGCCGGTCCGGGCGGTGTGGCGGACTGCCAGTCGGGCAATTCACCGTCATAGACAGCCAGCGCCTCGCCGCGCTCGGGCAGATGGCTTTCCACCGGCTGCAGGATTTTCACCACGCGATCGCCCAGCCGGGCCGTGATCCGGTCGGCCAGCACGGCCAGACCGGCCGTATCCGGACCATCGCCGGCCAGAACCGCATCCAGCGGCCGGGCCTGCGGCGTGACCGGGCCCGTGCGGGCAGCCTCCAGCTCCATCAATTCCACACCGAAGCCGGGGTCGAGCCCGTCCAGCCGGTCGCGGAACAGGGTGAGCAGGTGGGCCGGGTCGTGTATCGGGCGTGCGGCACCGGCGGTCACGGCGGCAACGCTCTGATCGCTGCGAAAGATGGCCAGCCGGAAACGCCGGGCCCCTTCGCCATGCGCCTCGAGCCGCTCGCACAGGGCCGGGGCCAGGCGCGCCAGCCCCGCCCGTATCCCGTCCGGATGCAGCAGCGGTTCCGGGCAGGGCAGGCGCACGGCATGATCCGGCGGCGCACGCAGCGGATCCAGCGGTTCCGGCCGCAGCCCCAGCGCCTGGTCCAGCCGCGTCAGCACGGCATCGGCCGCACTGACGGAATGAAAGCGCCGCGCCAGCGCCTTGCGGTCAATGCCGTAGAGCTGGCCGATACGCGTCAGGCCGAAGCGTCGCAGGAGGGTGAGGCTGGCATCGGACAGGCGCAGCCCCGCCATGGGCAGACCGGCCAGCCCCGGCTTCAGCCCGGCCTCGTCCACACGCCGCCCTGCCCGGCCGCCGGACACTTCATGCGCCAGCGCCCAGGCCGCGCCCGGGGTCGGGGCCAGGCCGAGCCGGGCCGGCAGGCCCGCCCGTTTCAGCCGGGCTTCCATATGGTCCAGCATGGCGTCTTCCCCGCCGAACAGGTGCGCCCCGCCCGTCATGTCGATCAGGATGCTGTCGCCGCCCGCCACGGCAACCGCAGGCGACCAGCACTCCATCCACAGGGCCAGCTTTTCCAGCGCCCGGGCATCGGCAGCCCGGTCGACCGGTTCGGCCGCCAGTTCGGGGGCGCGGGTGCGGGCATCGGCAAAACGCAGACCCGGCTCCACACCTGCACTGCGCGCCGCATCATTGGCGGCGACCACACGCAGGCCGTTCCGCCCGGCCTCGGTCAGGACGAAGGGCGTGTCTCCCGCCTGATCATCCGGTGTCGCGCCAGACACCGGCAAGGCCGGCACCGATCCGGCGCGGCTGCGGCGCAGCCGGTCGAGCGGCCAGTCGGGAAACCAGACGCAGACATGGCGTCGCATCCTCATACTCCAGGTCGAAGATCCGTCCCGCCTTGCCCGGCTGCAGGCGGGACTTTTCCAGGATGGCGCGCCAGGCCGGCCGCCCCGGGGCGCGCGCATCGTGTTCGTGCGGAGCGGATGGCCGGGCCGAAACCCGCCAGCGCCCCTGGGCGGTCGTTGCTCCCGACCGCGTATGGGGAAAGACCAGGACAAGCGGCGTCCGGCTGGTCTCGCAGGCCAGACCCAGCCGCCGCGAGGCCGTGAAATCCATGTCGTCCAGCTCGGCGATCACGGCCGCAAGACCGGAGGCCCTGCAGGCCTCCTCGGCAGCTTGCAGGGCCTCCATCCGGCCCTTCGCCTCGATCAGGAGCATACGCCCCGGATCGATCCCGAACCCGGCCAGCCCCCGGCCGGAGAGCCGCCCGTGCTCCCGTGCCAGCGCCGCCTGACGGATCCAGACAAGCCCGCCCGTACGGCCCGTGTCGCGGACCGCCGCCAGGGCCAGCCCGGTCAGTGCCGGGAAATCCCCGAACCCCGCCTCGGCCAGTTCATGCATGCCCGCCTCGCCCAGCCCGTAGGGAAAGGGCAGCTCACGCCCCGCCACGGGGGCCAGAATGTCCGGCTTCAGGCTCATTGTTCTGTTTTTGTTCCAATGCCGGAAAGAGTCAAGAGCCCTGCAGTTGCGGCAGGAACGCTTCCTTTACCGCCGCCTGCTAGGACAGGGGCATGACACGTTTGCACGCCCTTCTGACCTGCGGCCTTGTGGCCGTCCTGCTGGCCTCGGCAACCGGTCCGGCCATCGCCGCCGGCGGTGGCGGCGGGGGAGGCGGCAGCAGCGCCCCGGCCCAGGGCGAGGAAACGCGCCGGCGGATGATCACGCCGTCACAGACCTACATGCCCCTGCCACCGCTGACGGCGACCGTGCAGGCCAATCACCGCGCCCGCGGCCTGCTGCAGATCGAGGCCGGGCTGGAGATCGCGGATCCGGAGTTGCGCCGCCGCGCCGAGCGCTACCTGCCGCGCCTGCGCAATGCCTGGGTTTCGGGGCTGAGCGCCTATACCGGCATGAGTTATCGCTTCGGCGACGTGCCGGATGCCGACCGCATCGCGCAGATCCTGCAGGAAGCGACCGACATCACCCTGGGTGAAGAAGGCGCAGAAGTCCTCATCGGCATGGTGATCATCCACGCCGACTGACGGCTGATGCTCAGGCGATCGCGTCCATGAAGGATGCCAGATCGACATCCTTCTGCGTCACGCCATCGGCGTCATGCGTCGCCAGGGTCACGTCCACCTTGTTGTAGACATTGAACCATTCGGGGTGGTGATCGACCTTGTCGGCTTTCACCGCGACCCGGCTCATGAAGCCCCAGGCGGCGTTGAAGTCCTCGAATTCGAACACTTTGCGGATGGCATCGCGCCCTTCGACGGCAGACCAGCCGTTCAGGCGGGCCAGTGCGGCTTGTGTTCCGATACGCTCCATCTGCAATCTCCCGTTCTGCTTGCTGCGCCTATTCCGCGGCCGGCAGGGCCATCGGCTCGATGCCCAGGGCCCGGAACAGGTCGAAATCCTCGCTCTCGCCCGGATTGGGCGTGGTCAGCAATTCCTCGCCGACGAAGATCGAATTGGCGCCCGCCAGGAAGCACAGCGCCTGCAATTCCTGGCTCATGCCCTCGCGGCCGGCCGACAGGCGGACCATGGACTTCGGCATCAGGATGCGCGCGGTGGCGATGGTGCGCACGAACTCGATCCCGTCCAGCGGCCTTGAATCGCCCAGCGGTGTATTCGCCACGCCGACCAGGTGGTTGATCGGCACGCTTTCGGGATGCGGGTCCATCGAGGCGAGCTCGGTCAAGAGACCGATCCGCGCGCTCTCGTCCTCGCCCATGCCGACAATCCCGCCGGTGCACACATGGATGCCCGCCCCGCGCACGCGCGACAGCGTGTCGAGACGGTCCTGATAGGTGCGCGTCGAGATCACCCGGCCATAATCTTCCGGCGCGGTGTCGAGATTGTGATTGTAATAGTCCAGCCCCGCATCACGCAGACGCTCCGCCTGGCCGTCGGCGAGCATGCCCAGCGTCACACAGGTCTCCATGCCCAGCGCTTTCACGCCGGTGATCATGTCGCAGACCTTCTCCTCGTCGCGCGGCTTCAGTTCTCGCCAGGCCGCGCCCATGCAGAAGCGCGTCGCCCCGCCATCCTTCGCCTTCCTCGCGGCCTCCAGGACTTCGTCCAGTGGCATCAGCTTGGAGGCTTTCAGCCCGGTGTCGAAATGGGCCGACTGGTTGCAATAGCCGCAATCCTCGGCACAGCCGCCGGTCTTGATGGAAAGCAGCTGGCTGGTCTGGACCTGGTTGGCCGGATGGCACTTTCTGTGCACAGACTGGGCGGCGAAGATGAGATCGCCGAACGGTGCGCGATAGATCCGGGCCGCGTCTTCACGCGTCCAGTCCATGCGGGGCTGTGCCAGAAGGTCGATATCGCTGAGCAGTGTGGTCATGAAAGGTCAGTCCCGGAAAATGACAAGGGAACCTAGAAACAGTGGCGCGCCGCGTCCAGACATGACACTGCGCTGGGCGGCGCGGATCGTGCTGGCCGTGGCAGTGGTGGTTATCACCGACCTTGCCCTGCAACCGGCTCCGGACCTGCCAGGCAGCCTGCTCGGTTCCGACAAGATCGAACACGCTGCCGCCTTTCTCGCACTGACCGTGCTGGCGCGAATGGCCTGGCCGCGCCTGTCGGGCTGGCTCATTGCATTCTTTCTGCTGGCCTATGGCTTCGGGATCGAGCTCGCCCAGGATGCCCTGGACGCCGGGCGCGTTGCTTCCCTCGCCGACCTGATTGCCGATGCGGTCGGCATCCTGGCAGGCTTTGCCCTGATCCGCCTGTTCAACGGTCTTCGCCGCTGGGACCATACGGCCTCCTGACCAGACAAAGCTGCGGGCAAAGAAAAGGCCCCGCCGGAGCGGGGCCTGATCCTGCTTCAGCCAAGGCCTGAAAATCAGGCGTTCGGCTTGCTGTCTTCACCGCTGCCATCGGGCGACACGGCGGTGATGGTGTCTTCCGGGGTCTCGGTCGTCCCCCAGTCGTCGCCGGCCCAGTTCGGCGGCAGCTCGCCGGTCTTGTCGAAGCGCTTCGTCATGGAGACCACCACGCCGGACAGCATCAGCAGCGCCACCACGTTCGGCAGCAGCATCCAGGAGTTCGCCACATCGCCGAAACGCCACAGCCCGTCGACATTCAGGATCAGCGTGCCGACGAAGGCGACCGCCACCCAGACATAGCGGAACGGTTTGGCCGCCCAGTCGCCGAGCACATAGGTCAGCGAGGTCTCGGCATAGTAAGACCAGCCGATAATGGTGGTGAAGGCGAACAGGGCCTGCGCCGCCAGGATCACCCAGGCGCCGCCGAACATGCCGTTCGAGAAGGCCGCCGTGGTGATGGCCGAGGCTTCCAGCGAGGTCGCCTGCCAGGCATAGGCTGCCGTCGTACCGTCATCATTGGGATAGGCGCCCTCGACAACAAGGATCACCAGCGCCGTCATGGTGCAGATGACCAGCGTGTCGATGAACACGCCCAGCATGGCGATCTCGCCCTGCTTGACCGGATTCTTGGTCTGCGCGGCCGCGTGGGCGATCGGGGCGGAACCCTGACCGGCCTCGTTGGAGAACAGGCCACGCGCCACACCGGCCCGCACCGCCGCGAGCACGCCATAGCCGGCAAGACCGCCGGCGGCCTGGCCGAAGCCGAAGGCCTGGCCGAAGATCTGGCCGAAGGCGCCCGGGATATGGTCGATATGGGTGATCAGCACGAAGAGGGCACACAGCACATAGGCCACGGCCATCACCGGCACGATCTTTCCGGCCAGATTGCCGATCGACTTGATGCCGCCGATGATCACCAGGAAGACCAGCGCGGCCAGCACGATGCCGACCATCCAGTTCTGCAGCTCGAAACCGAGCGAGGTGCCCGCTTCCAGCGCCGACTGGGTGACCGAGTTTGCCTGGATCATGCCGCCCGTCGCAAAGGCTGACAGCACGGTACCGATGCAGAACAGGACGGCGAGCCAGCCCCAGTTCTTTCCGAGGCCGTTCTTGATGTAATACATCGGCCCGCCGTGGAACTGGCCGTCCGGGTGACGCTCGCGAAAACGTACGGCAAGGCTGGATTCGGCGTAGGCCGCAGCCATGCCGAACAGGGCCGTCACCCACATCCAGAAGATGGCGCCGGGACCGCCCAGCGTGATGGCGGTCGCGACACCGGCAAGATTGCCCGTGCCGACCTGGCCGGACAGCGCCGTCGACAGCGCGTTCCAGGGCGTGATCTCGCCTTCGCCCGTCGATTTGCGGCCGCTCCACAGCTCGCCGAAAGCCGGGAAAACCCGCAGCAGCGGACGGAAGCCCAGCCGCAGCATGAAGAAAAGGCCCGTGCCCAGAAGGGCGATGGTGATGATGCCGACAGGCAGGATGCGCGTATCGCCCCAGGTCCCGCCCCACAGGAAGTCACTGAAGGTCGTGACCCCGTCGAAAAATACGTCCATGTCTCTCCCCCGAAACCGGTTCGCGGCCACCTTAGGGACTGCAGCCGGTTTTGGGGAGGTGCTTTGTGCAAAAGGTCCGCGGTACCCGGACGATCAGGGGGCGGGAGACGTGCTTTCAGCACGCACTTCAATGGCGAAGACGCCCCAGACCCAGTCATCGTCGGGCATGCCGGTGAGCGCCTGATCCTGCGCGCGGGGCCAGACGATCATGGCCGGCCCGAAACCGCCCAAGGGTATCGGATCGCCGTCCACGCGGATCGCGAGGATCACGTCATGCACATCCAGTGTCATGCGCGCTAGGGATCGCTGGTATCCATCCAGCGCCGTGACGACGATTTCCTCTTCGCGCGGCCGGACCAGACCCAGCACGTCGCGCAGCAGGGGTCCCGAGAAGTGCCGCACCGGCCCGCCGGCCGGATAGTCGGTATCGATCCGGTGCTGTTCCAGCGCGGCCAGCTGGGGCCAGCTCAGCTCGGCGGCAGCCTCGAAGACAAGGCCATACCGGGCAAAAAGCGGCTCGACGTCCGGATCCATGGCGGCCCGTGTCGGCTCGGCTTCGATCTCACCGAAAACCGTGATCACCGGCAGGTCGCCAACGGTTCGCGATTCGGGGCCGCAGGCCGCCAGCAAAAGGAAGGCCGCAAGACCGGCGATCGTCTTTTTCATGGTGTGCCCCCAGAGCCTTGGACCATTTTAGGCCGATCACGGGGAATTGAGCCAGCGAATACTAGTGGAAAGTGCCGCAAAGGGTGACCACACGCCCGCCGGTACCGATCTTGAAGCGCGCAATCCCGGCACCCGAGACGGTGTTCACACCGCCCAGATCAAGCTGCACGACGCCGCGCTGGCGCAACAGATCCATCGCCTGCCAGAGCATGAGGTTGTGGGCGCCCGGTGCCCGGCCGGACGGATCGGTCCAGCCGATATGGTAGGTCGCGGCACAGCCATGGACGAGGAACAGCATGCCCGCAGTCTTCTTGCGCCCTTCATCAGCCCGCAGGACCAGCACGCTGTTGCGGTCACCGCGGGCGTCGGCATAGGCCGGCACCAGCGCGGCCGGCGTCGCGCGGTATCCGCGGCCGGCGCGCTGGCCCTCTTCGGTCTCCAGCAGCCAGCGATACTGGGCGAGCTTGGTGCCGTTCTGCTGGATCTTGAGCGCGGATTTCTCCGCCGCATTCAGCCGGTTGCGCCATTTCTGGTCGAGCCCGGCGCGCAAGGCTTCCAGATCCTGTGTCAGATCGAGCAGCACGGTGGAATAGCCTGTCATCACCCGGCTGCGGCCGGCCATCCCGTCGGCGCTTTCGGTATCCGGCGAGACCAGGGTGAGGCGCGGCCAGCCGAGCCCCAGCCCCTTGCGAAGAGCGCGGATCGCCGCGGCCTTGGCCGCCGGATCGACGTCTTCCAGCCAGACCGGGCCGCGCGTGCACAGGGCCATCTGCACGACACCGCCGATCCGGCGCGTGGTGAATTGCGCCAGTCCCACCAGCGTATTGCCGTCCAGGATGCCGACGCGCCTGACCTCACCGCCCAGGGCCGTCACCGCCTCGCCATAGCTCCAGTCCTGCTGCAGCGCAGCCGGACGGCTCATCAGGGCGATGTCCCAGGTGATCCGGTCGATGTCGGGGTCGAGTCGCATGGGCAAAGCGTTAGGGAATCACGGTTAACAGGAACTGATCCGAACTGCCCGCGGGAGACTGACCGTGTTTTCCAGAAAAGCCCAGAGCGTGATGGGACACCGCATCACCGAACCGCGCCCGACCCTGATGGCGGTCTGGCTGGTGTTTCTCTATGTCGGCGTCCCGCTCTTGGTAGTAACGGGCCTGCTCGACCTGGCCATGCAGGTCTTCTTCGGTGTGTGCACCGGGCTGTGGTGCCTGGCCTGAAACGGCCCGCATACCCGGGCCTGGCGGTTTAATCGGCGGGTGCGCCGGGTTTTCGCAGGCTCAGCGCCACGCGAACCGGTCCGGCCAGCATCGCAAAGGTCTCGGCAACCCTCGACAGCGTGTGGCGATCTCCAGGTGGGGCGAACAGGTCGGGATCAGGCGAGGCTGCCATCCTCGATATCGCCGTCACCGTCCATGTCGTCGGAAGAGCGGCGTCCGCCCAGATCGTCGCCATCGGAATCGTCGCGCCGGCGGCGGGCATCCTGCTGCTGGGCATAGCCGGTCAGGCCGACACCCCAGTCCTTGTCGATCCCGTCGACGCCCCGGTTGCGGAAACGCATTTTCGGCCCCGGACGGACGAGCCAAGCATAGACCCACAACGCGGCCAGCGCGCTGACGGCGATCAGCCCGGCAGCGAAACCGGCACCCAGCTGACCCTGCGGCTGCAGGAAGACACCGAAAAACCAGGCGAGGAATACGAAGACCGGCGCGGCGACAAGGATTGCGAAAAAGCGGCGGACTGGATGAGTGCGCATGTCGACCTCCCTTCGGTCCATCGCGGACCCGGCTTCAACCTTGCGCCGCAATCATGCCGGAAAAGGGGCAATCGCCAGGGGACTGGCCTCGGCCGCATCCCGCCTCAGGCGCTTTCGCGACGATAGGTCAGCGCCAGGAAGACGTCTTCCAGATCGGCTTCCTCGGTGCGCAGATCGTCGATCCGGGCGCCGGAGGCGCGGAATTTCTCGATCATCTCCGCGACGGATTGCTCGCCATAGCGATAGGTGATGGCCAGCGCCCCGTCCTCGCGGATTTCCGCATCGTATTCCGCCAGTTCGGCCGGCACGGCGGTCAGGGGCTCGACCGGATCGATCACCAGCGTCTTGGAATCCATGCGCTTGAGCAGGGTTTCCTTGGGCTCGCAGGCGATCACCTCGCCCTGGTCGATAATGGCGATCTCGTCGCACAGCTCCTGGGCCTCTTCCAGATAGTGCGTGGTGAGAACGATCGTCGTGCCGCGTGCATGCAGTTCACGCACATAGGCCCAGAGCTGGCGGCGCAGCTCGATATCCACACCCGCCGTCGGCTCGTCGAGCACCAGGACCGGTGGCGTGTGCACCATCGCCTTGGCCACGAGGAGGCGACGTTTCATGCCGCCGGACAATTGCCGCACATAGGCATCGCGCTTGTCGGACAACCCCACCGCTTCGAGCAGTTCGTCGGTGCGCCGCTCTTCCTTGGGAACGCCGTAGAAACCAGCCATCAGCTCCAGCGTCTCGTAGGGCGTGAAGAAGACGTCCATATTGATTTCCTGCGGCACCACGCCGATCGCGGCGCGCGCGGCGCGGCTGTCGCGATCGATGTCGATACCCCAGGTCTTTGCCGTGCCAGACGTCTTGTTCACCAGGCCGGCAAAGATATTGATGAAGGTCGACTTGCCGGCACCATTGGGGCCCAGCAGACCGAAGATCGAGCCCCGGCGCACCCTCAGGTCGACGCCCTTGAGTGCTTCCTTCGGCGGGGCATTCTTCGAGCCTGCATAGGTCTTGCGCAGATCGGTGGCCTCGAGGGCGTATTCGGGCAGGGAAGAACTGTCGGACATGTCGCCTCGGAATTGACGGAACGGGGTCAAGCGCCATAACTAGGCGTCATACCTAGGGATCGTCCCGCTGTCTGTCCATGAGGGCTTTTCAATGGCCGACGCCAGCAACGCCTTTCCGCCGCCGGAAGTCATCGTCACCGAAGACCATCGCATTGCCTGCGACGGGGGCGGCGGTGCGCTCGGCCATCCGAAAATCTACCTGGAAATGGGCGAGGACGACTTTGTCGAGTGCGGATACTGCGACCGCCGCTTCGTGAAGAAGGGTTCGGCGCAGGATCCGACCGCCTGACCGGGCGGTCATAACCCGCAAGGGCCGCAAGACGCCGATCACACAGGACGACTGGGGAGGCGTCTTTGGGTCAAACCGCCAGCCAGCGCATCGGGCTGATCACCGGCCTCGTGCTGGCGGTCCTCCTGCAATTCATTCCGGTTCCGGACGGGCTGACCCGTGAAGCCTGGCTGCTGGCCTCGCTTGCCCTGCTGATGGCGAGCTGGTGGGCGAGCGAAGCCATCCCGATCGCCGCCACGGCCCTCATTCCCATCGCCCTCTTCCCGCTCTTGGGCATCACCTCCACCGGCGCGGCGACCGCCCCCTATGCCAGTCCGATCGTCATGTTGCTGCTCGGCGGCTTCATCATCGCCCTGTCGATCGAGCGCTGGAACCTGCACACCCGGATCGCGCTCAATGTCGTCGCCCGTTTCGGCGGCCAGCCGGCCGCGCTGATCGCCGGCTTCATGCTGGCCTCGGCGCTCCTGTCGATGTGGATCTCCAACACGGCCACGACGCTGATGATGATCCCGATCGCCCTGCGTGTCGCGGCCGAGGTGGAACGCGAAGGCGTGACCACGAAATTCTTCGCCCCGGCCCTCGCCCTGGGCATCGCCTACGCCGCCTCCATCGGCGGCATGGCGACCCCGGTCGGTACGCCGACCAATTTGATCGGACTGGGCTTCTTGCAGAACGAGTTCGGCCGCACACTGGATTTTGCCAGCTGGATGGGTGTCGGTCTGCCCGTTGTCGCGCTGATCATCCCCGCCGCCTGGTTCGTGCTGACGCGCTGGGCCTTCTCCCTCAAGGGCGAACGCGCCAGCGGCGCGGCGCACGATCTGGTGCTGGAGGAGCTGGGCAAGCTGGGCCGCATGACAATGCCGGAACTGCGGGTCGCCGCCCTGTTCGGCACGGTCGCCATCCTGTGGATGGGCGCCACCCTGCCCGGCTTCCTGGTCTCGTGGATCCCGGGCATTCCCGCCGGCGAATGGAGCTGGGGCTGGAATCCCCTGCTCGGCTGGATCGGCGATACGCTGGGCCTGCCCGTCGATATCCGCCTGGGCAATACGCAGATCGCGGTGATGGGGGCACTCGCGGCCTTCCTCATCCCGTCCGGCTGCCGCGCCGAAGGCCGCAGCACGGCCCTGATGGCGTGGGAAGATACGGCCCGCCTGCCCTGGAATGTCATCATCCTGTTCGGCGGCGGTCTCTCCCTTGCGGCTGCACTCACAGCCACCGGCCTCGCCGACTGGCTGGGCGGCCAGATGCATTTCCTCACCGACCTGCCCACCCCGCTGCTGATCCTGGTCATCGTCGCGGTGATCGTCTTCCTGACCGAGCTGACCTCGAATGTCGCCACAGTGACCGGCTTCATGCCCGTGCTGGGCATTATCGCGGCGGAAGCCGGCGTGCCCGCCGAACAGCTCATCGCCCCGGTCGCCATCGCCGGTTCGGCCGCCTTCATGCTACCGGTCGCCACCGCGCCCAACGCCATCGTCTATGCGTCGGGCGCGGTCACCCAGGGCCAGATGATCAAGGCCGGCTTCCGGCTCAACCTGCTCGCTGTGCTGGCGATCGCGGGCGTCGGCTCGGTCGCGGCGATGCTGGGCTTCGGGGGCTAAAGGCTGTCGGGCAGGGTGCGGCTGCCGTGCACAATCGAGATCAGATAGCGGCCGTGCACAATCGAGCGCGCACCGTCTGCCACATCCGGTCGGGCTGTCCCCGCTTCCGGGAAGGCCGGGATTTCAAGGCATCTGTCAATGATTTCATCGACAAAGCTTTCCGCCCGGTCCGGGTTATCAAGAGCGATGTAGTCTAGGATCTCGCCCATATCCGCCTCGGCGGCTGGTGCGATAACAACAATCACGACGACTTCGAACCGGCAGCAATCTCCCGGATTCGCGCTTTCAGGCTGGCGCGCACCTCCTCAGCCGGAATGCCGGGTCCGCTTTCCATGCCGATCCGCACCGCCTCGCGCAGCTCTTCCAGCTCGGTGAGGTAGCGCGCCTCGCTCTCCTCCACCATGCGAAGGCCATGGCGCAGCACCTCGCTCTTCGAGTTGAAGCGGCCGGAGGCGATGAGGTCTTCCATCATCTTTTCATAGCGTTCGCCGAGAGAGTAGGAGCTGGGCATGGCGGTCTCGTCGTGACTGGATAATTATTATCATAACACAAGCGCCGCCCTGTGCGCAGACATCCCCACCGCACTCCACCGATGACCTCCTGGCCGCACCGCGTTAACCTCGCGGCGACCCAAGCGAGAGAGAGCCCCATGGCCATCAAGAAGCCCCTCGACGAGACCTCCCACCTCTACCTGATCGACGGGTCGGGCTATATCTTCCGGGCCTATCACGCCCTGCCGCCGCTCACCCGGTCGGACGGCACGCCGGTGGGCGCGGTGCAGGGCTTCTGCAACATGCTGTGGAAGCTGCTCGAAGACCTGAAGGGAGAGGATGCACCCTCTCACCTCGCCGTTATCTTCGACCATTCAGGCAAGTCCTTCCGCAACGAGATCTACGACCAGTACAAGGCCCACCGTCCGCCGGCGCCGGAGGATCTGGTGCCGCAATTCGGCCTGATCCGCGACGCCACGCGCGCCTTCGGCACGCCCTGTATCGAGCTGGAGAATTACGAGGCCGACGACATCATCGCCACCTATGCCCGCATGGCCGAGGCGAAGGGCGCCAAGGTGACCATCGTCTCCTCCGACAAGGATCTGATGCAGCTGGTCTCCGACAGGATCGACATGTTCGACGCGATGAAGAACAAGCGCATCGAAGCGGAACAGGTTGTCGAGAAGTTCGGCGTCGGGCCGGACAGGGTGATCGATATCCAGTCGCTGGCCGGCGACAGCGTCGACAATGTGCCCGGCGTGCCCGGCATCGGCGTGAAGACCGCCGCGCTGCTGATCAATGAATACGGCGATCTCGACACGCTGCTCGAGCGCGCCGGCGAGATCAAGCAGAAGGGCCGGCGGGAAAAACTCCTCGCCCATGCCGAGGATGCCCGTATCTCGCGCCAGCTGGTCACGCTGAAGACCGACACGCCCGTCACCGACGAAATGGACGAATTCGGCATCACCGATCCGGATGCGGAAACGCTCGTCAAGTTCCTGAAAGAGATGGAATTCCGCACCTTCACGCGCAAGGTCGAGGAAGCGCTGGGCGGGCCGGTCGCCGACGAGACCGGAGACGCCACCGCCCCGATCGACCGGGACAGCTATGAGTGCGTCACCACGATGAAGCAGCTGCAGGCCTGGATCGAGAAGGCCCGCACCGCCGGCGTGATCGCCGTCGATACCGAGACCGACGCCCTCTCGGCCACGGCATCCGGCCTGGTCGGCATCTGCCTGGCCACCGCGCCGGGCGAGGCCTGCTATATCCCGCTCGCCCATGTCGACCCGGAAGGCTCAGGCGACATGTTCGACACCGGCGAAAAGCCCGACCAGATCCCGATGGACGACGCCATCGCGGCGCTCAAACCCCTGCTGGAAGATCCGGCCGTTCTGAAGGTCGGCCAGAATTTCAAGTACGATCTCTCCGTCCTCGCCCGCTACGGCATCGATGTCGCGCCCTATGACGACACGATGCTGATCTCCTACGTCATGGAGGCAGGCCTGCACGGGCATGGCATGGACGAGCTGGCCGAGATTCACCTGGGCCATCAGTGCATCGCCTTCAAGGAGATCTGCGGCACCGGCAAGAACCAGATCAGTTTCGACAAGGTGCCGCTGGACAAGGCGACGCAGTATGCCGCCGAAGATGCCGACGTCACCCTGCGCCTGTGGGAAATCCTCAAGCCGGCCATGGTCTCGAAAAAGAAGGCGACGGTCTACGAGACGCTGGAACGGCCGATGGCCAAGGTGCTCTCGGACATGGAGCGGGTGGGCGTGAAGGTCGATCCGGACCAGCTGCGCCGGTTGTCCTCCGACTTCGCCCAGAAGATGGCCGCTGCCGAGGCTGCGGCGCACGAGGCGGCCGGACGCGAGTTCAATGTCGCCTCGCCCAAGCAGATCGGCGAGATCCTGTTCGGCGAGATGGGCCTGCCCGGCGGCAAGAAGACCAAGACCGGCGCCTGGTCCACCGACGTCACCGTGCTCGACCAGCTGGCCGCCGAAGGCCATGACCTGCCCGTCGCGCTGCTGGAATACCGGCAGTATGCCAAGCTGAAATCGACCTATTCGGACGCGCTCTTCGACCACATCAATCCGCAGACAAAGCGCATCCACGGCTCCTTCTCGCTGGCCGCCACCACGACCGGACGGCTCTCCTCGACCGAGCCGAACCTGCAGAATATCCCGATCCGCACCGAGGCCGGCCGCAAGATCCGCGAGGTCTTCATCCCCGAGCCCGGCCATGTGCTGGTCGCCGCCGACTATTCCCAGATCGAGCTGCGGCTTCTGGCCCATATCGCCGGCGTCGAGAGCCTGAAACAGGCCTTCCGCGATGGTCAGGACATCCACGCCATGACCGCCTCGGAAGTCTTCGGCGTGCCGGTGGAGGGCATGGACCCGATGGTGCGCCGCAAGGCCAAGGCGATCAATTTCGGCGTCATCTACGGCATTTCCGCCTTCGGTCTCGCCAACCAGATCGACGTCTCCCGCGAGGAGGCAAAGAATTTTATCGACGCCTATTTCGAGAAATTCCCGGGCATTGCCGACTATATGGAGCGCATGAAGAAAGAGGCGAAGGATACCGGCTATGTCGAGACCGTTTTCGGCCGCCGTTGCCACTTCCCGGGCATTCGCGACAAGAATCCCAACATGCGCATGTTCGCCGAACGCCAGGCCATCAATGCTCCGATCCAGGGCAGCGCCGCCGACGTCATCCGCCGCGCCATGATCCGCATGGACGACGCCCTCCGCGCCGCCAATCTCGACGCCCGCATGCTCCTCCAGGTCCACGACGAACTCGTTTTCGAAGTGCCGGAAGACCAGGCGGATAGACTGATAGACCTGGCCTCAAAGGTGATGGGCGAGGCGTGCGCGCCGGCTTTGGAGCTCAGCGTACCGCTGGATGTGGACGCAAAAGCCGGAAAGAGCTGGGCCGAAGCGCACTAACCGCATTCTCCCCGGCCGGAGAGACGGTGCCCGCAGGGCGAATGAGGGGCGCGCGGCAGCGCCACCACCACCCTTGACACCATGCCGCTTTTCCCGGCCGGACGCCCGGCGAAGGCCGGGCGGAGTACGGGGATCTACGGGAAACGCATCGCTGGAAGTGATCTCCGGTAGATCCCGGATCTGCAGCCTGCCTGCGCGGGCTGGAGCCTGCGCCCGCGAAAGCGGGGGGCCGGGAAAAATGCGGAGGTTGGAAAAGAGAGTGAGAACGCCGCCACAAACACCGTCACCCTGACGACAGTCAGGGCCCAGTTCATAGAGCCGGGTGGCCGCGATCTCGCACTTATCCCGCACATCGCCACCGCTCAGACCGAGCCCGCCTGGCGAAAATCTCCCTTTACGATCTGGGTCCTGACTTTCGTCAGGATGACGGTTTGTGGGGGCAACAAGGGAAACTTATCCCCGCCCCCTCATTTGCCCTTACCATCGTCATCGGTTTCCGGGATGGGAGGCATGAGCTCAGTCCCTTGTGCCCGGGAGCGTGCGGAGCTCGTCCGCGCCTGGTGGGTGACAGCATCAGGCTCCGGCGTGGCCATCTGCGGGGACACCGGCACAAAGCTCGACCGGAGCGTGCCTGCAGGTCTCGAGACGGGGCCCGCAAGGGACCCGGGTAAATCTCCGCGTGCGGGATGCCCCGGGCATCACCACCAAACCTTCAAATCCGGACACGATGTCCGCCGTGCATCCCGCACCCCTCTCATCGCTCCAGGGTTCCGCCCGTGGAGGGTTTCGTGCTGAGTGCTATCACCACACACCGCTTTCCCCGGACTTGTTCCGGCGTCACATGCGCCAGGGGCCTGACGGCCTCCTTCGCGCAACCATCCTACGACACTTCCAACACACAGGGGCCTGCCGGCATTTCAGATGCAGGCTCAGCCGGGCCCCGGAACAAGTCCGGGGAAAGCACTGGGAGTGGATTACCCGCAGAGCGCTTCGACGCGTTGCAGGGCGGCCGTCACACCGGAGAGCGAGAATTCGTAGGCCGTGGCGACACCGGCAGCGGTGGTGGCTGTGACATGCATGGCTGAGCCGCGGCGCATCTGGCGCACCAGATCGCTCTCGTCCGACAGATCATCCAGGAAGGCTTCGCTGCCATCGGTGAACGTGTCGAAGCGCGACGAGCCGACCCGCACTTCCGGCGGGCTGGTGGGACGCAGATCATAGCCGGTCAGAAGGTTGGGCTGTTCGTTGACGGCGCCGTTCTGCCAGGAGGCGACGATGAAATACACCGTGCCATGATCGAAGGTGCGCGGCGCGCTGTCGGTCGGGCGGCTGAGCGCATAGCAGACCAGCCCGGCCTGGGTCGGCCGGGTAAAGACGCGCCAGTCGGAATACTCGCCGCGGAATTCCGGCTCGTCCTGGGCGAGGGCCGGGACGGCGCTGGCGCAGGTGAGGGTCAGGGCGGCAAGGCAGGGTCGCAGGAACACGGTTGAGGTCATCCTCTGTTCGGTAGCCAATCGGACTGTGCGCGTCGGAACCGGTAAGGCGGCGAGGGTTAAATCCCCCCTAATCTGGCACGCCTGCAGCGGCGATCAACGATGCATGCCGAACTTCTTTTCCGCATTGTCAGTCGCGGCCTGCGGGCCGCCCGGCATCAGCGGGCGTTCGGGAAAACCGCCGAAATTCAGCGTGCGGTCGTAGAGCGTGATCGCACAGGCAACCGAGACATTGACGCAGAATTTCGTCGGGATCTTGACGATGTGCTGACAGCGCGCCTGCATCTCCCCGGTCAGCGAGCCGCGCTCGCGTCCGAATACATAGGCCGCGCACAACGGGTGGCGGAAGGCTGGCAGATCGACGGCTTCGTCGGTCAGCTCGACCCCGACCAGCTGGCAATTGTCCGGCAGGGCGATGGCATCGATATCGGCCCACTCGTAATAGGGCACATGGCTGACAGACTTGGCGGTATCGGCCCGGTAGACATCGCGGACCCGGTGGCTGGCATTCACCGAAAAGGCAAAGCTGGCGCCGAAAGCGTGCGCCGTGCGCAGGATCGCACCGAGATTCATCGGCTTGGAAATGCCTTCCGCCCCGACTGCAAAATAACCGCGCATGCCCGCTCCTGCCCTGCTGCCCGATCCCTGGTCGCTCAGTCGACCTCTACAGTGATCCGCCCGTCCGGGTATACCGCGGCGCGCTTCATGCCCGGCGAGTTGAAGGGCTGGGCCAGATTGCCGTCGCGGTCGACACAGATCACGCCGCCCTCGCCGCCCAGGCTGCCGACATCGCCGATCGCGCCGGCGGCGGCTTCGGCGAGCGTCTGGCCGCCATAGGCCATGCGGGCCGAGATGTCCTTGGCGGTAGCCTGGCGCAGGAAGAATTCGCCCTGGCCGGTGCAGGAGACGGCCACATGCCCGTCCGCCCAGCAGCCGGCACCCAGGATGGGGCTGTCGCCGACCCGGCCTTCCAGCTTGTTCAGCGTGCCGCCGGTCGAGGTTGCCGCAGCCAGACGTCCGGATGTGTCCAGCGCCACGCAGCCGACCGTGCCGGTCGCGATCTCGCGATCATCGGGGGCGGCTGCCGGGGTGTAATAGTCGTTGACGCTCTCCACCCGCTCGAGACCCTGCAGGCCGGCGAAGCGCTCCGCGCCGCGCCCGGCGAGCATGACATGCCGCGTCTCCTCCATCACGGCGCGGGCCGCATGGACCGGGCTGATGAAGCCGGTCAGGCCGGCGACCGACCCGGCGCGCCGGTCCGAGCCGTCCATGATGGCGGCGTCGAGCTCATAGCGGCCGGCCTGGTTGGGCGAGGCGCCCTTGCCCGCGACATAGAGGCCGGACGCCTCCAGCCGGCGCACGATCTCCGTCACCACGTCCAGCGCCGCGTCGCCAGCCTCCAGCATCGCCTTGCCGGCCTCGGCCAGTTCGCGCATGTGGGTGCGTTCGGGATCGTAGCTGCGCGGCGCAAGCACGCCGGCGCCGCCGTGCAGGAGAAGGGCGTAGGTCTGGCTCATCGGATCGTCCGTCGGTGGGGTTGCGGCGCTAGCTCTAACACCGGGCAGCGGCCGCACCCAACCGGGATTTCCAGCCGCGACGATGCGGGCGATTTTCTTTTTTGTCCCGACGCGCTATGCCGCAGGGCAAGTCGATAAAGGGGAAGACAAATGAAAATTGACAATTCCATCGCTGCCATCGTCACCGGCGGTGCTTCCGGTCTCGGCGAAGGCACAGCCCGCCGTCTGGCCGCCGATGGCGCCAGGGTCGCGATCTTCGACATGAATGCCGAGAAGGGCGAAGCGGTCGCCAGGGAAATCGGCGGCGTGTTCTGCCAGGTCAATGTGGCCGAGGAGGAGAGCGTCGATGCCGGTTTCGCCAGGGCACGCGAGGCCCATGGCCAGGAACGCGTGCTGGTGAACTGCGCCGGTATCGGCTGGGCCGAGAAGACGGCACGCCGGTCCTCCTCGACCGGCGAGATCAGCGCCCACTCCGCCAAGGGCTTCCAGACCGTCATCGCGATCAACCTGGTCGGCTCCTTCCTGTGCGCGTCCAAATCGGCCGCCGGCATGATGGCGCTCGACCCGGCGGGCGACAGCGGCCGTGGCGTGATCGTCAACACCGCTTCGGTCGCGGCCCAGGACGGCCAGATCGGCCAGCTGGCCTATTCGGCCTCCAAGGGCGGTATCTATGGCATGACCCTGCCGATGGCGCGCGACCTGGCCCGCGAAGGCATCCGCGTGAACACGATCCTGCCGGGCTTCTTCGAAACGCCGATCTATCAGCAGATGCCGCCGGAAGTGAAAACCTCCCTGGCCTCGCATCTGCAATTCCCGCAGCGCTTCGGCACGCCGGCCGAATACGCCGATCTGGTCGCCTTCATGGTGACCAATGACTACATCAACGCCGAATGCGTCCGCCTCGACGCCGGCGCCCGCATGCCCCCGAAATAGGCATCGGGGCTTGTCCGAACGAAGAGGGCCGGCGCATGCGCCGGCCCTTTTGCTTTTTTCGGTTTCTGTCCGCGCCGGTCAGCCCGGTTCGGGCCGGACGATGTCGTCGGACAGGTTGGCGATCACGTCGCGTGCGTCGAAAGCACTGGGATCGTCGGGCTTGGTGCCGCGTCCCAGGAAGATCTCGGCGCTCGCCTCATAGCGGGTGGTCTCGCGATAACGCGTGTCATCCCAGAACGGATCCCGCCAGCCATGCCAGCCCCAGCGGGGATGGTAGTAGGAATAGTGCACCGGGAAGGCGGAATAATAGGGCGAACCGAAACCGCTCGCCGTGACGCGCGTGTCCTCGTCGGTCGCGCGGGTGACCACGGTGAAGTAGTCAAACCCCTGTTCCACCGTCAGTTCGGCAGCGCGGTAAAGCAGGTAGGTCTCCACGGTTTCGCGGTCGGTCAGCGAATTCCCTTCGAAGGAGAGCCGGAACCGGTTGGTCTCGATCTGCTGTTCTTCGAAGCCCCGGCGGCTGCCGTCGGCGGCCTGGTAGGGGGTGGGCGATGCACAGGCGGCCAGCATCGAAACGGCTGCCAGTGAAAATAGAACGCGCCTCATGTCGGGCTCCTTGGGACTCGTGTTACCCTCGCATTCTGGATTATGACGGGTCTGGCCGTGGTTGAAAGGGGCCGTATTGCAGTTCGGGCAAGAATTGATCGGCTTTTCAGGCGATGACGGGCCGGTCGCAAAGGGGGATACACCGGAATGACCGGCATCATGCAGGGGGCAGGACTGGTTGCAGCGCTGTTGATGACGGCGCAATCCGACCCGGATCCCGAGACCGTGCGCGGTGCGCTGGTCGAGGCCTGCGAGGCGGCCGGCGGATCGCCCGGCGCGTGTGCCTGCGTGGCCCGCGAGGCAAGCTCGCGCTTCAATGAGCGCCAGATGCGCGTGATCGTGGCGGCAATGCCGGACATGCAACGGGTCGGCGAGCCGCAGGCTTTGGCCGACGCGCTCGGCTTTTCCTTCGACCAGATCCTCAATCTGCGCCAGCGCGCCCTGCGGGCCGATACCGTGATCCGTTCGGCCTGCGGCGCGGGCCTGTCGCGCAAGGACTGAGCGGGGCGTACCGCTCAGTTCAGCCGCATCTGACAATCGGCAAACCGCCACTCGGCCGGCCGGATCAGGCCCTGATGCGCAATCCGCACGGTGTGGATGACGGCATCGATCTCGCTCTTCCAGAAATCGAGAAACCGGGTCAGGCGCGGATATTTCGGCGCGAGATCCTGGGTCTGCCACACGAAGGTCTGCAGCAGCGCCGGGTGGTCCGGCATGTAGTAGGTCACCTCGGCCGTCGTCAGCCTGAGGCCGCGGATCTGTTCCGCGAAATCGCGATCGACTTCCCTCATGATCTGCCTCCTTGCAGCGATCGAGCCTTCCGGCTCCAGCCCCCGCAACGTCAAGATTATGAGAAACCGATGAATGAAAGCTGACTGCCGCCGGTATGACGGACCGGTATCAGGGCAGATCGATTTCCAGGATCACGGTCGCCGGCTGCTCGCCGCCCGGACCTTCGCCTTCCGCCGGGAAGCGCGGCCAGGCTGCGTTCGCGACCAGCCAGGCCCGGCCGTCGGCCGGATCGATCAGGGTGGGTTCGGCAAGCTCGCCCGTCATTGCCGGATGACCGCGCAGCAGAACTTCGGTGCTGGCCACGGCATGACCGTCTGCGTCCAGATCGATCGCCATGACCTGGTGCGGCCGGGTGCCATTGCGCACGGCGAGGATGCGGCCGTCGCGGGTCTGGCGCAGCCCGTCGATGCCGATCAGGCTTTCCGTCCCGCCCCGCACCAGCGAAACCGACCGGTCGCCCAGATCGATCCGCCACAGACCCATCGCATAGTCGGCGACATAGAGCGCCCCCCGGGCCAGCGCAACGCCCTGCAGGCTGACAAAGCGCGGATCCTCCGCCAGGACTTCCAGCTCGCCGGAGACGCTGTCGAGCACATAGACCCGCGGCGCCTGGCTGTCGGAGGCATAGACGGTGCCGTCGCGCACGGTGAAGTCGGCGATCTGCACGGCATCGTCGATCTGGTAGCGGCGATAGAGGTCGCCGGTGACAAGGTCGAAGGCAAACAGCGCGGTGCCGCCGGTCTCGCCGTCTTCCAGCGGGGTCTGTTCGATAGCCGCCGATCCGGCCCAGACGACACGGGTACGGTCATCGACCGCAAGGCCGAACACCGACCACAGCCCGTCTTCCTGGTCGGCGAAGACCCGGGGTTCGTCGCGGGCGAAGGGTTCCAGCAGCAGGATTTCCCGCCCGGTGACGGAGGAGACGAAGAGACGGTCGGTTTCGATGTCGATCGCGACACCCTCGATCAGCGCGCCGGGCCGGTCGATCTCGGCGACGACTTCTGCCTGTCCGACCGGAGCGCTGTTGGCAGCGAGTTGCCCGGCGACCGCCTCGAAGCGTGCAGTGTTGGCCGTGCGCAGGAGATCTTCCAGGGGCTCCGGGTCAAACGCGATGCCGGCCCGGGCCATCCGCTCCAGGGCCTGGAAACCGTCTTCGGGGTTTTCCGCCCTCAGGGCCACAATGGCGAGGCCGCGCAAAACGGCGGGGTGTGCCGGTTTGAGGTCGAGCGCAGCTTCCAGCAGGCGCCGTGCCGCTTCGTAATCCGCATTGCCGATAGCGGCGCTCGCCTCTGCGAACATCTGCTGGGCGAGTGTCTGCGGGGTGGTTCCGGACGCGCCGGTCTGGGCCGCGGCCGGAGCGGCGAGCAGGGCAAGCGGCAGCGCAAGGCGCAGGATCGTGTTCATGGACATCTCCCCCATCTGTCCCCCCGAACCGTGTCACGATCACGGCATGAAGCGGGATATTATGGGAAATATCACCGGCGAAAAGGCGGCTTTGCGGTGCAGGCTGCAGGCCAATCAGATCTCCAGGGCGAGATCGACCTCGCCCTCGTCTTCCACAGGGCCGGTCAGGATCACGTGATCGTCGGTGACGCGCCATTCCACATGCAGTTCGCCGCCATCGGCCATGACAGAGGCCGAACGGTCTGCCAGGCCACGCCGGTGCGCAGCAACGAGCGCGGCGCAGGCGCCCGTCCCGCAGGCCGCGGTGATGCCGGCGCCGCGTTCCCAGACGCGCAGGCGGATATGGGTCTCGTCATAGATCTGGGCAAAGCCGGCATTGACGCGCTCGGGGAAGAGCGGGTCGTACTCCACTTCCGGCCCCAGCCGCGCGATCGGCAGGGTCTCGACATCGCTGACGAAGAAGACGGCGTGCGGATTGCCCATGCTCACTGCGCCCGGGCGCTCGATGCGTACGCCGCCGGCTTCGGCGACATAGTCCAGCGCGACCGTGTCCATGTCGCGCGCCAGCGGAATGTCCTGCCAGTCCAGCCGCGGTTTTCCCATGTCGACGCTGACGGTCAGCGCGCCGGCGCGCACCGCCTGCAGCAGACCGCTGGCCGTGCCGATGCTTACCGCCGGCTTGCCGCTTTCTTCCATCAGGAACCAGCCCGCCGCCCGCGTTCCATTGCCGCAGGCACCGACCTCGTCGCCATCGGCATTCCAGATCCGCATGAAGGCGTCTGCGCTGTCGCTGTGCTCGAGCACGAGCAGCTGGTCGAAGTGCAGCGCGTGCGCCCACGCCCGCACGGTATTCCGGGACAGGCCGAGGAAGCCGGCGCGCGCGCGCGCGTCCGCGAGTACGAACTTGTTGCCGGCGCCATTCATCAGTCGTGCTTTCATTCTGCCCCGATAGCGCTGTGACGCCTTTACGTCCAGCACCCGTCCGGGCTTAACTGCGCGCGACACAAGTCAAAGGGGTGACTGACATGACGTTGAAGAAGCAGTTCTGGGCGTTGAGCGCGGGGGCGCTCGCGCTCGCCGCCTGCTCCCAGCCCGCGAGCGAAGAGAGCGATACCGTGACGACCCAGACACCGGAGACCACCAGCGAGCGCCAGATCGTCCAGATCGATCCGGAAAACGATCCGCGCGTCTGGCTCGAAGAGGTCGAGGGCGAACGGGCGCTGGAATGGGTCGAGGGCCAGAACGAGCGCACCTTCGATCGCCTGCGCGGCGATGCGCGTTATCAGGACCTCTATGACCAGGCTCTGGCGATCTATCAGAGCGAGGACCGGATCCCCTATGGCGCCTATTATGGCGGCTATGTCTGGAACTTCTGGCAGGATGCCGACAACACCCACGGCCTGTGGCGCCGCACCTCGCTGGCGAGCTATCTCTCCGAGGCGCCGGAATGGGATGTGATCCTCGATCTCGACGCGCTGTCCGAAGCCGAGGACCGCAACTGGGTCTGGCGCGGCGCCAATTGCCTGGCACCGGATTATGACCGTTGTATGCTGACCCTGTCGGACGGCGGGTCCGACGCGGCCGTGCGCCGTGAGTTCGACGTCTCCGACCGCGCCTTCGTCGAGGGCGGTTTCGAAACCCCCAACGCCAAGGGCGGTGTCAGCTGGGTCGACGAGAACACGCTGCTGGTCGGCCTGGCCACCAGCGAAGAAGACTCCACCGACAGCGGCTACCCCTCGGTCTCCTACCGCTGGGAACGCGGCACCGACCTGTCCGAAGCGACCGAAGTCGTGCGCGGCGACCGCGAGGATGTCGGCCTGTTTGCGTTCCGCACCGAGGACAGCGACGGCACCGTCTACATGATGGCTTCGGAAGCGGACACGTTCTACGACACGACCTGGTGGTACCTGCCGCTGGACAGCGATCCGGTGGCGCTGCCCATCCCGTCAAAATCGGACATCCAGGATCTCTATCAGGGCGAGCTGGTCTTCACGATCAACGAGGAATGGACGCCTGTGGAAGGCGGCGAGACCTATCCGCAGGGCGCGCTGCTCTCCTTCACCATGGCCGATTTCGTCGCCAGTGGCGAACTGCCGGAGGTGAAGACGGTCTATGTGCCGGGGGCGCGTGAATCCATCGGCGGTGTCGGTGCGACGGCATCGGCTCTCCTGGTGGCGATCGACGAGAATGTCGTCGGCGGGCTGGAAGCCTTCCACTACGAGAACGGAAACTGGAGCTCGGACACGGTGCCGGTTCCGGACAATATGACGATCGGCCTGGGTTCGACGAATTCGAACGAGGACATCGCCTTCATGAATGCCGAAGGCTTCCTGACGCCGGACTCGCTTTACATGGTCAATGCGGCCGAGCTGACGGTCGAACAGGTCAAGTCGATCCCGGACCGGTTCGACACCGAAGGCCTGATCGTCGAGCAGCATGAAGCCGCATCCACCGACGGTACGATGATCCCCTATTTCGTCGTGCGCCGTGAAGACGTGCCGATGGACGGCACCACGCCGACGCTCCTGTATGCCTATGGCGGTTTCCAGGTCTCGATCCGTCCGAGCTATTCCGGCTCGCGCGGCCAGCTCTGGCTGGAAAACGGCGGTGCCTATGTCGTGGCGAATATCCGCGGCGGTGGCGAGTTCGGTCCGGCCTGGCACCAGGCGGGTCTGAAGATGGACCGCCAGCGCATCTATGACGACCTGATCTCGGTCGCCGAGGACCTGCACGAGCGCGGTCTCACCAGCCCGCGGCATCTGGGCGTGTATGGCGGTTCGAATGGCGGACTGCTGACCGGTGTGATGTACACCCAGCGTCCGGATCTGTGGAACGCCGTCGTCTCGGCCGTGCCGCTACTCGATATGCTGCGTTTCAACCAGCTGCTGGCGGGCGCATCCTGGATGGGTGAGTACGGCGATCCGTCGGATCCGGACGAGGGCGGTTTCCTGCGCTCGATCTCGCCCTATCACAATGTCGATGCGAATGGCGATTATCCGGAAATCTACCTCTACACCTCCACCAAGGATGACCGCGTCCATCCGGGTCATGCCCGCAAGTTCGCACACCTTCTGGAGGAGCTGGGCCATGACTATCTCTACTACGAGAACACGGCCGGCGGTCACTCGGCTGCGGCCAATCTGGAAGAGACGGCCCGCCGCGACGCGCTGCTCTACACCTTCCTGATGCAGAAGCTGATGGACGATGTGGACCCGCTCGACGCCCAGGGCGAGGCACCGGCACAGGAAGAATAGCTGAGAAGGCCTTCCTACCCACGTCAGTGGGGAGGGGGACCCGCGAAGCGGGGGAGGGGTCGCCGCGGTACGCGGCGAAATTCTGGAGCCAAGCGTCTTTCGCGGCCGGTGGCCGCGACCCCTTCGACCCGATGCTGCGCATCGGCCCACTTCCCCACGATGTGGGGAAGAAACGCGTTGGCGCCTAGTCGAAGGCGGCGTCGACCGGCCAATCCTGGTCGGCGGAGCGCCAGAGGATGGAGGCGATCTTCCATTCACCCTCGATCTTGAACAGGGTGATGAAATTCACGCCTGTCACAAAGACCTCGCCGGTCACACCGCTCACGCCCTCATAGGCCGAGCGCACATAGGCCAGCTCGCCATAGATCGTGGTCTCGGTGCGCGTGGGACGTTCGGTGAAACCGTTCTCCACCAGCCAGGGGCCGGAGCGCTCGATATAGTCGTCCAGCGTGATGACACGGCCGCGGCCCTGCCCGTCCTCGCCCGGCGAAACGGCACCCATGGCGGCGCCGGGCAGGTAGAGATCGCGCATGGCATCGAAGTCGCGGGCCTGTCCGACCGGACCGGAAATCACGTCATACACGGCCTGGACGGTGGCCTCCACATCGGCACGGTCATCGGCCTGGGCCGGTGCAATGACGATGGCGGCGGTGCTGGCGGCGAAAGCCGCGCGGATCAGATGTTTCATGAAACCTCCCCGGATTGATGGGGCAGAGTTTCACCGCTCCTGCCGCGAGGGCAAGTTACTCATCGGACAGGCGGGCGCAGGTGAAGCCCCGGCGTTCCGTCTCGGCGGTGGCCATATCCGTGTCCGCATCGATGACACGGCGGTAGAGAATGAGGCCGCGCGAGGTCGGGGCTGAAACGGCATGGAAGCCGGCCGGAACCTCGGCAGTATCGGCGTTTCCGGTCAGCACGATCCCGACAGGCGAGGCATCGCCATCCCGGTCGCTGAAGACGGCGAAATTATTGGTCCGGGCATCGTAGAAGCTTACGGAGGTATAATTGCCGTCGGCGGGCCAGGGCGCTTCGACAACGACAGGCCCGTCCGACACGTCATAGACACACACAGAATAGAGAATATCCGGACTGGCGCGAACGATGGTCTGGTTGTCTTCGCGCAGGCGCGGCGCATGACGGACGTCGCCGGCCTCGCTGCCCAGCGCCCCGATCCGGTCCATCGCCTTGCCCATGATCACGCCGGGAATGGCGTTCAGCGCCAGCCAGAAACCGGCGATGGAGGCGATGGCAAAGAGACCGAGGGGCAGGAGCCAGCGCATCAGCTTGCCTCCCCGCAGCCGACCCGCTCGATCTCCGGCAGGTCGAGCGTTTCAGGGGCTTCGAGAACGACCGGGTCGGGATGATAAAGGCGCAGCGTGATCGAGAAGGCGCCGGACCGGCGCGTCGACAGCCAGGGCGTGCCGTCCGGGCGTCGCGGGCCGGCGATGAAGGTCCAGTCCGTATTGCCCAGATCGGTCCGGGTCAGGGCGTGGGCCTCGTCGCCATTGACCGGCAGGAAGTTGTCCTCGCCGTACAGCGTGAAACTCCACCAGCGTGTCGGCAGGGCGCCGCCGCTCACCCGGTACTGACAGGTCTCGCGCAGGGTCCGGCCGTTACTGTCCTCGAAGGCGGTGAAATAGACGGTTTCCGAGCGGTTGAGGGCGAGCAGGCCGCGGCGCGCGACGATGGCGCGGGTCATCGGTCCGGCGTCGCTGGCACCGATCAGCGGATTGGTGGCCCATGGGCCGACGCGCGTTCCCCCGATCTCGAGCGGACCGAAGACCAGAAACACCGCAAGCGCGGCACCGGCTGCAAGGCCTGCAAGGAGAAGAATGAGCGAACGCCAGATCATGCGCTCACTCTAGGCGGGCATACCGGGCTTTGGAAGCGGGTTCGTGTCAGGCGGCCTTGCCGGTCTGGGTGGCGAGTTGCTGCAACAGGCCGTGGATCGCCTTCAGCTTTGGCCGGCCGTCTTCGGTCTGGGCTTCGCTCAGCCCGGCGGCCGACTTGATCTGGCGCAGCGCGCGAGCCTGCGCATCGGTGGAGCACCGGCCAAGCGGCAGCGCACCGCCGGTTGCCAGACGCAGCAGGGCCGACGCCTTGTCGAGAGCGGGACGATCGCCGGCCTCGACCATGTTCAGGATCTTGCTCTGGTCGATGATCTTGACGCCGAGTTCGTCAAACTTCGCCGACAATTCCTGCTTGGCGTCCTTGGGGTAGGTTCCCTTGAGCACTTTTTTCTGGTGTGCGGCCAGGCGCGCCAGCCGTTCCAGCGGCTGAGCGCCACCACGGATATAATAGCCGTCCGCCTCGGACGAGCCGATGGTCGCCCGGACATAACCGGCCAGCTTGCTCTTGTTGGCCTCCCCCACGAGGTTTTCCTCGAGCATGAGCAGGCGGCTGACTTCTTCGTCGATATCGGCCGAGTGCTTGAGCAGTTCGTCGATCACTTCCGGCTGCAGGAGACGGGCCGAGCGCGCCGCGAAGGTCTTGATCAGACCGTCGGCCGGCAGCAGCGAGTCCGAGGAAATCACCAGGCGGCTCGCCAGATCGCGCGCCAGGCGGACCTCTTCGCGCACGCTTGTCGGACGCAGGCGGGCCGGGCGTTCCAGCTCCTTGAGCAGGCATTGCGCGATCACCGCGCGGCAACTGTCGAATTCGCGTGAATGGGTCCATTTCGCCAGACGGCGGGCACAGTTCGGCGCCATGCGCAGCGCATCTGCCTTGCCGTCACCGTCGAACAGGCAGGTCAGGCGCTCGATGGTCTCGCCGAGATCCTTGCACTTGCCCAGCAGGGCCTCGCGCCCTGCGTCGAAACTGATGACTTCCGACACATAGCTGTCCACCTCGCCCAGGGCAAAAGCGCGTGCGTCCTCGGCCTCGGGCAGTGTGTCGGCCATGTCGAGCAGGGCTTCCAGCTTGTCGCCATACTTGCGCTCGTGACGCAGACGGTCGGCCATCGCGGCGCGCAGCGTGTAGGCGCGCTTGTCGCCGGAGAAAATACCGTTTGCGATGTCGGCGAACTTCGCTTTCCTGGGGTATTCCGGCAGCTTGGCGTCACGGGCATCCTTGTAGATGCGGCCCAGCGCCTTCTGCACCAGCTCGTTGAGCTGTTTGACCAGGGTCTGGACATTGGCGTCCTGATCGCGGGCGCTGGCGACGGCCACTTTCTGCACCGCATGCTGCAGCTCGGTACCCGAGGCTTCCAGGCTTTCCACGAGGTCGGCGCGGTGCAGAAGCTCCATGGGCAGGGCCTGCATGCGTTCCAGCCAGCCGGTCAGCACCCGCTTGATGGTGTGCCGGGCGTGGGGCTTGGACAGGTCGTCCGGCGTCAGGCACGGCAATTGTGCTTCATTGGTCTTTTCTTCAATGGCGCCATAGGTCTCTGCCCCGCCCTCGAAAACCGTCATCGAACGGAATTTGCGGGCATCGTGGCAGAAGGTTTCCTTGCTGACCCGTGCAGAACCGTCCTTGTTCTTGGCCAGCAGCGTATGAGCAAGCTTGAGAGCGGCATCACGGCTGTCATGCGCCTCCGCCAGTGCCCAGCCGGCCTTCCGGTTCTTCTTGAAAAAAACCTCGTAGTGGATATCGCCCGGCATGTACCCAGCCCCTTTGAACGGCGGAATACTGTCGCAAGAGACTTAAAACCCGGTGAACCATGGGGATAATCGGCGCTCGATGCTTGGCGCGATGTGCAGTGCGTGTCTATTGTCGCCACAAATTCAGGTTTCCATGACGGCCTGGACATAACCGAGCCCGGAGACAGCATGGCTACGATTGCACTGGTCGACGACGACGAGAACATCATCACATCGGTTTCCATTTTCCTCGAAGGCGAGGGCTATCACGTGCGCACGTACAATGATGGTGCGTCTGCGCTGACGGCCCTGGCAGAAGATCCGCCGGACCTGGGTATTTTCGATATCAAGATGCCGCGGATGGACGGTCTGGAACTTCTGCGCCGCCTGCGCCAGTCCTCGAACATCCCGGTCATTTTCCTGACTTCCAAGGATGACGAGTTCGACGAGGCTCTGGGGCTCAATCTCGGTGCCGACGACTATATCACCAAGCCTTTCTCCCAGCGCCTCCTGGGCGAACGGGTGAAGGCGGTGTTGCGCCGTGCCCGCGGACAGGATGCGCCGGTCGGCAGCGGCCCGCTGGAGCCGGGCGACAGCAAGCCGCTCGAGCGCGGCAGCCTGGTGCTCGACCCCAATCGCCACGCCTGTTCCTGGGGCGGCGAGCCCGTGCGTCTGACGGTCACCGAATTCCTGATCCTGCAGGCCCTGGCGACGCGCCCGGGCTATGTGAAGAGCCGCGACAATCTGATGGATGCGGCCTATGACGACCAGGTCTATGTCGATGACCGGACGATCGACAGCCACATCAAGCGCATCCGCAAGAAGTTCCGCGAAGTCGACAAGTCCTTCGACGCCATCGAGACCCTCTACGGGGTGGGTTACCGCTATAAGGAAGACTGACACGGCATCCTGGCGAAGCGGATTGCGCCGGGCCGGTACGGTCCTGCGCAATCTGACGCCGCGTCCCAGCTCGCGGCTGGCCCAGCTGATCCTTGTCGCCAATTTCGTGGCGCTGGGAGTGCTGGTCGCCGGCATGCTGGCGCTGACCGAGACCCGCCGCGGCCTGGTCAATGCCAAACTGGATTCGCTGCGGGCCCAGGGTGAGCTGATCGCCAATGTCCTGGCCGAGGGCGCGTCCGACGGCGCGCCGGCGCCCGTGCTGCGCAATGACGATGCGCGGGCTATCCTGCGCCAGCTCTACGTGCCCGAAGAGTCGCGCGTGCTCGTTTTCGACAAGGGCGGGCAGATCGTTGCCGACAGCCATCTGCTGGCCGATGTGTTCGAGGAAACCGTGCTGCCCCCGCCCGGCCAGCCGCGCCCGGATCTGGCCAATACGGCCCGCAGCCTGCCCAGCCGGATACTCGATACGGTGTCCAACCTGCTGCGCTCGCCCGAGGAGCGCGCCGCGCTCGACCGGGATCTGGTAGACGAGGTACGCCAGGTCATCAATGGCGAGATCGTCGCCGGCGTACGCCGCGAAGCCGATGGCCGCCGTGTCGTGTCCGTGTCGATCCCGATCCAGCCCGTGCGCGCGGTTGTGGGCGTCGTCACCATCGAGAGCTACGACCTCGACCGTCTGATCGAGGCGGAACGGCGTGCGCTCCTGCCCTTCATACTGATCGCCGCCCTGGTGACGACCATGTCGTCGCTGGCACTGACAGTCTTCATCGCCCGGCCGGTACGGCGTCTGGCCCGTGCGGCGCGTGAAGCCCGGCGGGCCGGCGGCCGCCGCGTGAAAATGCCCGATCTGCGCTCGCGCAATGACGAGATCGGCGAGCTTGGCGTTGCCCTCTCCGACATGACCGAGGCGCTCTATGATCGGCTCGACGCGATCGAGAGCTTCGCCGCCGACGTGTCGCATGAGTTGAAGAACCCGCTGACCTCGATCCGCTCGGCTGCCGAAGTCCTGCCCAATGCGCGCGATGCGGAACGCCGCGACAAGCTTCTCGCCGTTATCCTCGCCGATGTGCGCCGGTTGGACCGGTTGATCTCGGATATCTCGCGTGCGTCGCGGGTCGATGCGGAACTGGCGCGCGAGGATGTCGGCCGGTTCGATCTGGCCGGCCTGCTGTCCGAGCTGGCCGACACCTATAACGCGATGGATGGTCGGCGCGCCGAGATCGTGATCGAGCGCAAGGTGCGCAACGGGCTGGTTCTGGGCCGCGACGGACCGCTGGGCCAGGTTTTCCGCAATCTGCTCGACAACGCCATGACCTTCAGCCCCGAGGGCGGCAAGGTGTGGGTGCGGCTGGTGCGGGGGCATCGCAATGGCCGGCCCAGCCTTCTGGTGCAGGTCGATGATGAAGGGCCCGGCATTCCCGAGGCCAATCTGGAGACCGTCTTCCAGCGCTTCTATACCGAGCGCCCGCGTGGCGCGGCCTTCGGCACGCACTCCGGCCTGGGCCTGGCGATTGCGCGCCAGATTGTCGAGGCGCATGGCGGCCGTATCACCGCCTCGAACCGCAGGGCCGAGGAGGGCGGGGTCGCCGGTGCACGCTTCACCGTGGAGCTTCCTGCAGCCACGGCTGACTGACAAATTGATCCGACCGTTGCAAAAAGACGCTTTCCCGCCGTTCCAAGGCGCGGTTAGATATCCGTCATGATCGGAGTCGTCGTAGTCTCTCACGGCCGTCTGGCTGATGAATTCGTGGCCGCCACGGAACACGTGGTGGGCCCCATGGATGCGCTTCTGGCTGTCTGCATCGGACCGGATGACGACATGGAAAAGCGCCGTGCCGACATTCGCGAGGCCATTGCCGACGCGGATCGCGGCGAAGGCGTGCTTGTGCTGACCGACATGTTCGGAGGCACACCGTCCAATCTTGCGATCTCGTTGCTGGATCCGGGCAAGGTCGAGGTCATTGCCGGGGTCAACCTGCCGATGCTGATCAAGCTCGCAGAGGCCCGCTCGCGGGCCGATCTGGACAGCCTGGCCCGCATGGGCGAGGACGCCGGCAAGCGCTATATCGCGATTGCCTCGAATGTGCTGGAAGGGGCCGGCAAGTGACCCAGATTGCCCGGCGGGCCGTGATCCGCAATGCCCGCGGCCTGCATGCGCGGGCAGCCGCCAAATTCGTCGAGATGGCGCAGGGCTTCGACGCCGAGATCCACGTCTCGCGCGACGGCGAACGGGTGAATGCCGACTCCATCATGGAATTGCTGATGCTGGCGGCAGGCAAGGGTTCCGAGATCGGCATCGAGACGTCCGGTCCCGACGCGGA
This sequence comes from Maricaulis virginensis, assembly GCF_027922185.1. Taxonomy (NCBI): domain Bacteria; kingdom Pseudomonadati; phylum Pseudomonadota; class Alphaproteobacteria; order Maricaulales; family Maricaulaceae; genus Maricaulis; species Maricaulis virginensis. The sequence continues at coordinate 57,900 of NZ_BSFE01000008.1, forward strand.
GAAGGCGGCGGACTCCCTGACCGAGCTGGTCGAGGCGGGGTTCCACGAGGAAGACTGACGCCGCCTCCGCCCGGCATTGCGCATGAAAAAGGCCCGCAGATGTGCGGGCCTTTTCGTGTCCGGTGGTGCCGCTGTCAGGACGCCGGCGTGTCCGCTTCGCTGCGCTCGACATCCAGGTCCGGGGTGCCGGGCGCCGTGTCGCCTGCCTGGCGCGCCGGCAGCATCGGGTCATTCCCGTCATCGTCGAACAGCGGGTCGTCGACCGGCGCCGCCGCAGCCGGTGCTGCATTGCCCGCCGCTTCCACGGCCGCAGCCACGCGCGACTCGACCTCATCGAGCGCCGGCGAGGTCGACGGGGTTGCAGGCAGACCGGCCGGTTCTGCAGGCGTGGCACCGGCCGTTTCGGCCGCCGCTGTTGCGTCAGCATCGGATGTGTCCGCTGCTCCGGCCTGAACGGCTGGCTGGCTTGAAGCCGGCATGGGCGGAGGCGAAGCGAGCGGCATGGTGCGTTCGTCTTCCATCGATGCGGTGTCTTCGGCCTCATCGGCATCCGTGGCCGGTGCGTCATCGTCCGAGCCCTGCTCGGCCGCGCTCAGCGCGGCAGCCGCGGCAACGGCATCAAGGCTGGGAAGATCGTCATCCTCTTCCGGGGCCGCGGTCTCGGCGGGTGTCGCCGTTTCCGGCTCGGCGGTCTCCGAGGCTTGTTCAGGGGTCCCGGCAGCGCCGGCCTGCGGTTCGGCCGCTTCGACTTCGGGCGCCGCGTCGCTGGCGGCAGCGTCATCGTCGGACGCGACAGACGGATCCGCCTCCGCCTCGACCGGCGGCTCGGCGTCGTCTTCGGCAGCCGGCTCGACCACAGCGATCTCGGCCGGCAGCACGGCTTCGACCGGGGCCGGGGTTGTGTTGCCGGTTTCCGGCTCGGTCTCGGCCGCAACGGGCGCGTCATCCGCTTCCGCCGGAACGGGTGCAGCCTCGGCGTCCGGGGTCGCGTCATCAGCCGTGCTCGACTGATCGTCCATCTCATCATCGGCCGCAGCCGAACTGGCGGTCTCGTCTTCGGCATGCACGGCTTCTGCTTCGCCGGCATCGCCGGGGCGGGCGCTGGTCTCGGCGGTCGGGCTGGGATCGCCGTCAGCTGCCGCGGGCGGCAGTTCCAGTTCCGGTCCGGCCTCTGCTTCACCATTGGCCGCGTCATCGGCGGGCTCAGCCGCTTCTGCGTCGTCCGCGGTCGTTTCCGTATCATCCTCCGGCCGGGCTGCAGTATCGGCGGGAGCCGTGGCCGCAACCGCCGCCGTGGCGGCTGCAGCGGCGACACCGCCGGCATCGCTGCCGCGCACGCTTTCCTGCGGCGGATTGCGCAGAACATGTCCGGCCAGACGTTCGACGCGCGCATTGAAACGCCCGGCATCGCGGACCCGGTTGAAGAAGCCGGCCGCAAGGAAGAGAAGGACTGCGCCGCCGATCAGGGCGAGCGTCGCCCCGACCCCGCCGAAGATAACACCCGCCATGACGGCGAATGCGGCAAAGGCGGGCACGTAGAGCAGGCGCCAGGACCGCGCGAGATAGGCGACAAGTGCGAGCACGCCGCCACCGATTGCGATCCCCCATTCCGTGAGCTGGTCCATCGGCACGAAGCCGAGGCCGGCGATCGCGTCGAGCAGGCCGGTGGGCAGCGCGGCTTCCAGGCGCCAGCCGGCCAGGCCCGGGGCGACGGCCGCAAGCTCGTCCATGATGCTGAAGGCAGGGATGCCGGCCATCATGCCGCCATTCATTTCCGTCAGGAAAGCGTGCAGCAGCGGCCAGACGGCAGCGAGCGCAGTGAGCGCGAGCAGCAGGACCGAAAGCCACCAATTGAAGCCGCGCGTCACGCCGGAGCGGGCCAGCAGCGTCGTCGCGTCCGGTGTCGTGCGGACCCAGGTCTCGCGGGTGTGATTGATCAGGGCCGCCGGGCGGGAGCGGCGGTTCGGGCCGGCCTGCACGCGCAGGATCGTGGCGCTGTCGCCCGGCGTCAGGGCATTGGACGCTTCGGCCAGCCGGATATCGTGATCCATGCCGTCATCGTCGCGCAATTGTCCGGACGCGCCGTCAGCCTGTCTGATTTCTCCGGAAATCGTGAAGAAGTCGATCCGGCGGGCGCCATAGGCCTGCCCGGCATGCGCGGTTGGTAACAAAGACATGGTTCAACGCACCTCTGACATCAGGTCATACACCAGGTCCGCGTGCCGGAATGGATCAAATCGGCGCGTCCCTCACCCAATTGAAGGCGAACCCTACAAGTTCGGGGCCGAAAATTGAACGCCTTAATCCTCTCTTAACAAAATGTTCGTCTTGCCGCGGCCGTGAGGAACCGGCTTGAGTGACCCGGATAAAGCGATAGCTTGCCGGTCATGCGCGCGATCCTGATCCCCCTCCTTCTTGCCTTTTCGTCCTGCACGGCGGTGCCGCAGGCGATACCGCTGCCCGGAACAGGCGCGACGCGCGGCCCCTTCATCCCGCGCGACGAATTCCCGGTTCCGCCCAATGTCGAACGCCTGATCGGGCCCGAAGACTGCCGCGGCTCCACGCTGGCAGCGGTCTCGGCCGATATCCCCGATTATCCCGTGCGTGCCTGGTCGCTGGGGCGGCAGGGCTGGGTCGTGGTGCGGTTCGATGTCGAGGCCAATGGCGATGTCGACAATGTCCGCATCGCGCGTGCCGTGCCGGACGGCCCGTTCAACCGGGAGAGCCGTCAGACCGTGCGCGCCTGGCAGTTCCGCCCGCTCGACGCGGGTGTGGACCGTCTGGACAATTGCGTGGTCATGTTCGAATTCCGCGCCGGTGAAGTCGCCCTGCGCTAGACGCGTGCTGTTGCGGCTGTAGCGTTAATTATTTTTGCGGCCTCAGGCATCGCCCCGGACTCGCGCGCCCGGTATCATGCTGATTCGCGCGGACCCGACATGGGTGGGCAAAGGGCCGCGCCCAGGACAGCTCGATGACGGGACAGACATTTCAGATCGTGACGCTCATTGTCACCGTCGGTGCGATGGCTTTCGCCGTCGCCGTCGGGCTGTGGGCCTACCGTCTCACGGCCGGCGCCCGCACGGCCCAGCTGGTCTGGCGCCGCAAGCTGGCCGAGCTGGAAGACCGTCTTGCCCGCGCCGACAGCGTGTTCGGCGCCCATCCCGGCCTCGTACTTGTCTGGGACGACGCTACCTTCGACGAAAGCGATACGGGCTGGGGCCAGCCGCGCATCTTCGGCTCCTCCGTCGCCCTGGCCTCCCTGCTGCGTTTTGCCGAAGCGACCGATGGTCCCAATCCCGCCGGCATCCTGATGGAAGGTCTGGCGGATTATGAAGCGCGCTCCGCGGGCGGTGACGAAACCACGCTGCGCCGGCGCTTCAACGAGCTTGCGCAGAAGGGCCAGCCCTTCTCGCTGACGATTCTCGGGCCGTCCGGCCGCTTCCTGGAAGCCGACGGCCGCGCTGCCGGAACCCAGCTGGTCGTCTGGCTGTCCGACGCGACGATCCGGGGGCTGGAGGAATCCAATGCCCGCGGCCGCATGGAAGAGGCGCGACGGCTGGTTTCGAAGGACCCGATGGCTTTTCTGGACATGCTGGGCCGCGCCCCGGTTCCGGCCTGGCGGATGAATGTGTCCGGCCGGCTGGAATGGGTGAACCAGGCCTATGTCGCCGCCGTCGAGGGCAAGGATCTCGATACGGTGCTGCAAAAGCAGACGGCACTGGATGCGGGCATGTCCGACCAGGCGGTGCAGGCTGCCGAGCAGGGTGAACCCGTGTCGGAAACCCGCACGGTCGTTGTCGAGGGCCGCCGCCGCTCGATGCAGTTCCTTGTCTTCCCGGTATCGGGCGGAGCCGCCGGCTTCGCAATCGATTCGACCGAAGCCGAGGAGGCCAAGTCCGATCTGGCGCGCTTCCGCCGGGCTCATGACGAAACCCTGAACCACATGGCCGAGGCCGTGGTGGTGTTCGACCGGTCCAAGCGTCTCAATTTCTACAACACGGCCTTTTCGCGCCTGTTCAAGCTGGACGATGCCTGGCTGAACGAGCGCCCGGGCCATGGCCAGTTCCTCGACCGGATGCGCGAAAAGCGGCTGCTGCCCGAACAGGCGGACTATTCCGGCTGGAAAACCGACGAGCTGGCCCGCTACGACCTGCCGCCGACCGACGAGACGCCGGACGAGCTGTGGCCGCTGCCCGATGGCCGCACCCTGCGCGTTGCCCGTCAACGCCACCCGCTGGGCGGCCTGATGCTGATCTTCGAGGACAAGACCGACGAGCTCGCCCTGCGCGCCCGCTACAACACGCTGATCAATGTCCAGCGCGCCACGCTCGACAAGCTGCACGAGGCGGTCGCCGTGTTCGGTGCGAATGGCCGCCTGCAGCTGCACAACAATGCCTTCGAGGATATCTGGGGTTTCGAGGCCGAAGAGCTGGACGGCCAGCCGGAGTTCGACCAGGTCGCCGAGACCTGCGCCGCGCTGTTTGCCGACGACCGGGTGTGGAACGACATCAAGGCGCGCGTCACCGATCCCAGCCCGCAGGCCCGCAAGCAGGTGACCGGCGAGATGCGCCGGTCCGACGATCGCGTGCTGACCTATCTCACCCGTCCTCTGCCCGATGGCGCGACGCTGATCTGCTGGGATGACGTCACCGACAGCCGCCGCATCGAGGAAGCCCTGCGCGAACGTGCCGAGGCGCTGGAAACCTCCGAGCGCATCAAGACCGAATTCGTCGAACATGTGAGCTACCAGCTGCGCACGCCGCTCACCACGATCAACGGCTATGCCGACATGCTCGCCCAGGGCTTTGCCGGGGCGCTGAGCGATCGGCAGAAGGAGCCGATGGCGGCGATCCAGATGGCCGCCGAGCATCTGGCCAAGCTGGTCGACGACATTCTCGATGTCGCGGCGATCGATGCCGGCCAGCTCGAACTGGATCTGGGTGATGTCGACGTGGCCGATGTGGCGCGCGAGGCCGCCGAGCTCATTCAGGCGCGCGCCGACCATCATTCGATCAAGCTTGGTGTCGATGTCGAGGGCGCGTCCGGCCTGATCCGCGCCGACCGGAACCGTATCAAGCAGGTCGCGATGAACCTGCTGTCGAATGCGATCCGGCACGTCCAGACCGGTGGCGAAGTGACCATCGGTGCGCGCCGCTCGGAAGACCAGCTGACGCTCTGGGTGGCTGATGACGGTGAAGGCATTGCACCGGAGAAACAGGCGACCGTGTTTGAACGCTTCTCGCGCGGCGAGCGCGGCGGCGCCGGCCTCGGCCTGTCCCTGGTAAAGGAAATCGCCCAGTTGCACGGCGGCTGGGTGGAGCTGCAGTCCGAGCCGGGCAAGGGCACCAAAGTGTCCTGTCACTTCCCGTCGGAACCGCATGGCAATGCCGTGCCGCCGGAACTCGACCTGGCCCGCCGCCCGGCGTCGGGCCGCGCCTGAGGCGGGGGCGATGTGGCCGTTCCGGCGCACGCCCCGGCTGATCGAGCTCGACGATATCCCTGAATGCGATTTCGGTGCGCCCTGTCCGATGCTGTCGGCCTGCGAGGGACGGATGAGCCTGGTTTATCTGATGCAGGACACCGATCCCGACTGGGACGGGGAGACGGCACGCGCCATCGACTTCGACACCGCCGACCTGCCGGTTGCCGCCATCCGCTTCGTCCGGCCTCATGCCCACAAGGCCGGGCCGCCGGGCGAAGAGACACTGTCTGGACACCCGCTGGCGTCGCGAGGGCTTTATCCCTGCGGTGCGTTTGAAGTGCGCCGGTCGGACTGGATCGATGCGCTGCGACAGGTGGACAGTATTCGCCCGTCGCACAATGGCGAGCGCTTCCGCAAGCTGCGGCACTTCATCTTCACCTTCCGCGAATCCACGATCGAGGTTGCGGCCGGCGGTTACGAGGTCGCGCTCCTGGGACCGCTGTCCATCCGCGAGGCGCTGCAGCTGGAAGCAGGACGCCTGGCGCGCTAGCCTTGGTGCTCCGGCATGCGGACGATCAGGCCGTCCAGCGCGTCGGTCACGGTGATCTGACAGGACAGGCGCGAGGTCTCCTGGACGTCTTCGGCGAAGTCCAGCATCGACTCTTCCATGGGTTCACGCGAACCGGTCTTGTCCGCCCAGGCCGGGTCGACATAGACGTGGCATGTCGCGCAGGCGCAGGCACCGCCGCAATCGGCGTCGATACCGGGGACAAGGTTGCGCACCGCGCCTTCCATGACCGACAGGCCGTTGGGAACGTCGATCTCGTGCTCGGTACCGTTGTGCTCGATATAGGTGATCTTCGGCATGCGTAACTCCGTGAACCGCCATGGACATGAACAGCGTTCACAGCAGAGTCAAGATACAGCCTCACCGCTTGCCGCTGCGCCCGGGCTTCGCTAATCGCATGGCATGGGGTCTTCACACACGCATCACCTCGATGGACTGGAAGCCACACGCCGCCTCGGCGCCCGCCTGGCCGCGGTACTAGCGCCCGGCGATGCCGTGCTTCTGACCGGCGATCTGGGGGCGGGCAAGACCACGCTCGCTCGCGCCGTGATCGCGCAATTGTGTGGAATCGAGGAAGCGCCCAGCCCGACCTACACGCTGGTCCAGGTCTATGACACGGATGCGGGCGACGAGGTCTGGCATGCAGATCTCTACCGTATCGAGGACCCGTCCGAGCTCGACGAGCTTGGACTGGACGACGCGTTCGACTCGGCGATCTGTCTCGTGGAGTGGCCGGACCGCCTGGGCGACAGGCTGCCGCCGGACCGTCTGGAAATCCTGTTGAGCGGTGAAAACACCGACTTGGAGTCAGGCCGCAAAGCCCGGATAACGGGGTATGGCCGGTGGGAGGAAAGAGTTGACGACATCTGATCGCGATCGCGCCCTCGACGCGTTTCTCGACCGAGCCGGCTGGGCCACGGCACAGCGCCACCCCCTGGCCGGTGATGCTTCGACGCGCCGCTATGTCCGCTTGGCCGACGGCGCGCGCACGGCGATGCTGATGGATGCGCCCTCCGGCGCCGAGGCGCCTGCCTGCCCGCCCGATGCCAGCCCCGAAGAACGCAAGGCGCTCGGCTATAATGCCGAGGCGCGTCTGGCCGGTCCGAACCTGACGGCTTTTGCCGGACTGTCGGACGCGTTGTGCGAGCGTGGCTTTTCTGCCCCGTCCATCCTGGCGAGCGATCTGGAACACGGCTTCCTGCTGCTCGAAGATCTGGGTGACGCGCTGTTCGCGCGGCTGCTGCCGGACCAGATGCACGAAGGCTCTCTCTATGCCGCCGCCGTCGACACTCTGGCGGCGATCTACCGGTCCAGCTTCCCCGATGCGGTCGAGGCCGGCGGGCAGAGCTGGCCGCTGCAGGCCTATGATGCGACGGCCCTGATGGCCGAGGCCGATCTCTTCGTCGAATGGTTTCTGGGCCGGCATGCGGGCGTGACCCTGTCCGAGGCGGCGCTGGACGAATGGCGCGCCATCTGGACCCGCGCCTTCGGCCGGCTGGAAAACTGCCCGCCCGGCCTCGTGCTGCGCGACTATCATGCGGAGAACCTGATCTATCTGCCGGAGCGCCAGGGCGAGGCTTCGGTCGGCCTGCTCGACTTCCAGGACGCGCTGATCGGCCATCCGGCCTATGATCTCGTCTCCCTGCTGGAGGACGCCCGCCGCAATGTCGACCGCAAGCTCGCCGTGCCGCTGAAGGCGCGCTTCGTCGAGCGTGCCGGCCTGCGCGATGCGGCCGGGTTCGACGCCGCCTATGCCGTCCTCGGGGCCCAGCGCAATGCCAAGATCCTCGGCATTTTCGTGCGGCTGGCGGTGCGCGACGGCAAGGCGCGCTATCTCGACATGCTGCCGCGCGTCGCCCGCCACTTCGCAGGCGATATCCAGCATCCCGCGCTGATGGAGCTGAACCTGTGGGTCAAGGCGCATGCCGGCGCCGTGCTGCTGGAAGCGCACAAATGACGCGGATCACACGGGGCATGGCCCTGGCCGCCGGGCTGGGCACGCGGATGCGGCCGATCACCGATGAGCGGCCCAAGGCGCTGGTCGAGGTCGGCGGCAAGGCATTGGTCGACTGGGCGCTGGAGCGGTTCGCCGCGGCGGGTGTCGAGGACTGCGTCGTCAATATCCACCACTTCCCGGAGCTGATGCGCGCTCATCTCGAACGCCATACCGGCACGCCGGCCATCGCCATCTCGGACGAAACCGGCGAGGTTCTGGAGACCGGCGGCGGCGTGGTGAAGGCGCTGCCTGCCTTGGGCAATGATCCGTTCTTCGTCTCCAATATTGACGCGGTCTGGGTCGATGAGGGCGCGCGCGAACTCGACCGCATGCAGGCGGCCTGGGATCCGGAGCGGATGGATGTGCTCCTGCTCCTCGCGCCGATGGAACGCACACTCGGCTTTGGCGGTGCCGGCGATGTCTTCCTCGAAGCGGAGGGGCAGGTGCGGTTCCGGGGCGCAGCCCCGTCGGCCCCCTACGCCTTTGCCGGTGTCCATATCGTCCATCCGCGCATTCTGGCCGGCCGCAAGGCCGAGCGCTTCTCCATGATGGAGATCTGGAAGGCACTGCAGCCGGAGGGACGTGTCCATGGCATCGCCATGGAGAGCTTCTGGATGCATGTCGGCGACCCGGGCGCCCTGCGAGAGGCCGAGGCGCGGCTGAAAGGGTGAGCGCGCGGATCTTCGATACGCCGGCCCCGCGCCTCTTCACCCTGCCGCCGCAGGACGATTTCCTTCGCACCGTTGCCCGCACCCTGCGCGCCGAATTCGATGCGGCGGGCAATCCGGATGCCCTGACCCGTATCCTGATCCTCACGCCGACCCGCCGGGCGGCCAAGGCGCTGGGCGACATCTTCGCCGAGGAAGCCGGTACCGGCGTCGCGCTTCTGCCGCTGATCCGGCCGATCGGCGATGTCGATGTCGACGATCCGCCCTTCGAGCCCGGCGAGCTGGCGGGCATTGCGCCGCCGCCCGTCTCGCCCGCCCGCCGCCGGTTCGAACTGGCGCGGCTGATACTGGCCAAGGAAGCCGCCCTGGGCCGGCCGATCGGCATCGGCGGAGCGCTGGCGTTGGCCGAACCCCTGGCTGCATTGATGGACGATCTGGCGACCGAGGAAGTCAACGACTTGTCCGCCATCGACGAGGCCATGCGCGATCATCTGCCGGCCGACCGGCGCGAGGCGGTCGAGTTTATCGACATCGTGCAGCGTGTCTGGCCGGCGCGCCTGGCCGAGCTGGGCCTCACCGATGCCGCGGCGCGTCGCTCGCTCGTCCTGCGCAAGCTGATCGAGCGCTGGCAGACCAGCCCGCCCGATCATCCCGTGCTCGCCATCGGCTCGACCGGGTCGATCCCGGCGGCCCGCGACCTGATGCAGGTGATCGCCGGCCTGCCGCAGGGCGCTGTCGTGCTGCCCGGCTTTGACTGGGATGCGGATGATACCGCCTGGGCCGCCATTGACGACGTGCACCCGCAATGGGCGATGAAGGAATTCGTCGCTCGCTGCGGGGTGGCGCGGTCCGACGTTCGTGCCTGGCCGGGTGCTGCCGAGGCGCGTCCCGCCGAGATGCGTCGCCGGCTGATTGCCGAGGCCTTGCGCCCGGCCGGGACGACGGATGAATGGATGTCGCGGATCGGGCATCTGCGCGGGCGCTTCGGCGAGGACTTTTTCGAACGCGCATTGTCGGGCCTCGCACTGATCGAGGCACCGGATCCGATCAGCGAGGCGCGGGCCTGTGCGCTGATGCTGCGCGAGACGCTGGAGACGCCCGACTGCACCGCCATCCTCGTCACACCCGACCGCGCGCTGGCGCGGCGGGTCTCCGCCGAGATGACCCGCTTCGGCGTGAAGCTGGACGATTCCGGCGGCGCCTCGCTGGCCGAGACACCGGCCGGGGCTTTCCTGACACGCCTGCTCGATGTGGCCGAGGATCCCGGCAGCGTTGTCGCTCTGTCGGCGCTGTGGAGCTCACCCCTGTTCAGCGCCGGTTATCCGCGCGGAATGGTCCACACCGTCCTGGCCAAGTTCGAGGCTGAAGCCCTGCGCGGTGCGCGGCCCGGACATGATCTTGCCGCCGTGCGCCAGCGGCTGGACGGCAAATATGTCGAGCTGTTCGACGACGACAAGGCGCTGGTCCGGACGCTGCTCGACCGTCTGGAACAAGCCTTCGCGCCGCTGATCGACGGTGCGACGCGCAGCGCGGCCGCCTGGGCGGAAGCGCATGCCCGCGCGGCGGAGGCCCTGTCGGCAACACCGCAGGGCGAGGGCGCGCTGTGGGGCGGGGAAGGCGGTGAGGCGGCGGCCGGACTGGTCCGTTCGCTGCTGGAGGAGAGCGACAGCCTGCCGGAGATGTCGCTGACCGATTATGCCGCAGCCGTGCGCGAACTGATCGGCGCGCGGCGCGTGCCGCCCAGGCTGGGCGTGCATCCGCGCCTGCAGGTTCTCGGTCCGCTGGAAGCGCGTCTGATCTCGGCCGACCGGGTGATCCTCGCCGGGCTCAATGAAGGCGTCTGGCCGGCGGGACTGGGCGCGGACCCCTGGCTCTCCCGCGGCATGCGGATCGCGGCCAAGCTGGGCGCGCCGGAGCGCCGCTATGGCCTGGCCGCGCACGATTTCGCACAGCTGGCTGCCGCGCCTGATGTGATCCTGACCCGGGCGGGCAAGGCCGATGGCGCGCCGACTGTTGCCTCGCGCTGGGTCTGGCGCCTGAAGACGCTGGCCAGCGGCGCGCTGGGCGAAGTGGGGGCCGCAGCCGCGCTGGCGCCGAAGACCGACTATCTCGCCCTGGCGCGCGTGCTCGACGAGACCGGCAGGGCACCTGTACCGGCACCGAGGCCTGCCCCGTCTCCGCCCGTTGCCGAACGGCCGCGCAAGCTGTCGATCACGGAAATCCGCACCTGGGTCCGCGACCCCTATTCCATCTTCGCGCGCCATGTTCTCGGCCTGCGCCGGCTCGATCCGGCCGACATGCCGCCGGGCGCGCGTGAGCGCGGGACGGCCCTGCACGCCGCGCTGCAGGATGTGGTTCCGCTCTGGCGCGCTGCCGTGCCCGCCGATGCCGAGGACCAGCTCGTCGCGGCCGCGGAACCCTATCTCCTTGAATGGGGATTCCAGCCGGGCGAGATGGCGGTGGAGCTCGCGCGCTTCCGCCGGGCTGCGGCCTGGCTGGTCGCCTGGGAACGGCGCCGTCGCGATCTCGGCATCACGGTCGACCAGGTGGAGATCCGGGGCGAGCGGACACTGGACGGGCCGGCCGGCGATTTCGTGCTCTATGGGCGGGCTGACCGGTTCGACCGCCACCCCGATGGCCGGATAGATGTGATCGACTACAAGACCGGCTCCAGTGCTTCGCCCAAGGAAGTCGCCGCCGGGTTCGATCCGCAATTGCCGCTGACGGCGGCGATCGCGGCGACCGGGAACGGCTTTCCCGATCTGGCGGCTGCGCCGGTGGCGGGGCTCTATTATCTGGCGCTGCCGGGCAATGCGAAGGGCGGCGAGGAGCGGCGCGTGGACAGTGGCCGCAACCAGCCCGATGCCATGGAGATGGCGGAGAAGGCACTGGAAGATCTTACCGGCTGGATCGCCCGTTTCGATGACGAAACGATGCCGTATGAAAGCCAGACGCGTGCCAAGTATACCAATGATTACGGCGACTTCGACCATCTCGCTCGCCGCGGCGAGTGGGCAAGCGCGCCGGACGGGTCGGAGGGCGACACATGAACGCGCCCGGCTTCGACGATACGATTCGCGCGGCTGCGTCCGACGCCCAGAAGCGGGCCGCCCATCACGGTGTCAGCGTCTTCGTGGAGGCCAATGCCGGCTCGGGCAAGACCCGCGTGCTGGTCGACCGGGTGGTGAACATCCTGCTCCAGGGCGTCGCGCCGGAGGAAATTCTCTGCGTCACCTATACCAAGGCCGCCGCGGCCGAGATGAAGGATCGTCTCTTCACCCGTCTGGGGCGCTGGTCGGTCGCCGGGGCGGAGGAGCTCGAGCGCGACCTGAAGGAACAGCTGGGTCATGACGATTTGCCGGTCGGGCAGATCGAGGATGCCCGCCGCCTGTTTGCCCGCGCCCTGGAAACGCCGGGCGGCCTGAAAATCCAGACTATCCACGCCTTCTGCGAGAACCTGTTGCGGCGCTTCCCGCTGGAAGCCGGCGCGCCGCCCGGCTTCGACACGCTGGACGAGGCCGAGGCGGCACGGCGGATCGATGCTGCACGCCAGCGCGTGCTGTGTGCCTTGCCGCAGGAAACGGTGGATCTGGTGCTGCGCACAGGCGGGCCGGACGCGTTCGCCTCCATCATGGGGTGGGCCCGCGGCCGCCGGCATGATTTCCGCGATGCGCTGGACCGGGCGGGCGGTCCGGACGGGCTGGTCGACACACTCTATGCGACGCTCGGTCTGGAGACCGGTGCTACGGCGGATGCGCTGAAGGCCGAAGCCTGGGCGCAGGCGCCGCACGATCATCTCGAAGAGACCGTGATCGTCCAGCGCAATCATGGCGGCAAGACCGATGCCGGGCGCGCCGATCTGATCGAGCAGGCCCTGAAATCCGCGCGCGCGGAAGATGCGTTCGATCTCTACGTCCAGGTTTTCTTCACCGACAAGGGGCGCGGCACGCCGGCCAAGTCGTTGCTAACCGCCAGCTGCGACAAGGTCGCGCCGACCGTGAAGCCGATGCTGGAGCGCGAATGTGCCCGGCTGGAAAAGGTCCGCGACCAGGTCCGGGCGGCGGCGGTTGCGGAAGCGAGCGCGGCGGCGATCCATATCGCGGCGCGCTTTGTCGAGGCCTATGAGGACGAGCTGCAACGCCGCCGGGCGCTTGATTTCGACGATCTCGTCCGGCTGGCCGGCGATCTCCTTCGGCCAGAGAACGCGTTTTCCGGCTGGGTCGGCTACAAGCTCGACGGCACGCTGGCGCACGCGCTGATCGACGAAGCCCAGGATACTGCGCCGCGGCAGTGGGACATGATCCGCGGACTGACGGCGGAGTTTTTCGCCGGTGCGGGCGCGCGCGAAAGCGGACGGACGCTCTTCATCGTCGGCGATGAAAAGCAGTCGATCTACTCCTTCCAGGGCGCCGAGCCGGCCCGCTTCATGGAGGAAGGCGACCGTCTTGCCGCGGCCGCCAGCGCGGCCGAGCTGGGTTTCGAACGCCCCGGTCTGGATGTGTCCTTCCGCTCGGCACCGGAAATCCTCGCCGCTGTGGACCAGGCCTTCGCGCCGGAAGCCGCTGCCTTCATGGCGCCGGAGACGAAATTCCAGGCGTCAGACCGCCCCTTTGCCCGCTATCAGAGCCATCGTGCCGCGCGCATGAATACGCCCGGCTGTGTCGAGTTCTGGCCCGCCGTGCCCAAGCCGGAAAGCGTCGAGGAGGCTTCGATCTTCGATCCGGTCGATTCGAGCGCGCGCGGTTCGGCGCGGGATATCCTGGCCGAGACGGTCGCCGAGGAGATCCGCGCCATGCTGGCGCGCGGTGACGGCGTCTGGGAAGAGGCGCGCGGCGCGTTCAGCCAGCGCCCCGTCCGGCCCGGCGATATCGCCATCCTGGTCTGGCGCCGCACCGGCGGCTTCTTCGAGGAAGTGATCCGCCAGCTCAAGCTGAAGGGCGTGCCTGTGGCGGGTGCCGACCGCATGGTGCTCAAGGAGCAGACGGCGGTGAAGGACATGCTGGCGCTGGCGCGCTTCGCGATCACGCCGGGCGACGATCTGGCGCTGGCCGAACTGCTCAAATCGCCCTTCTTCGATCCTGCCGACGGCGGTCCGCCGGCGATTGACGATGATGTGCTGCTCGATCTGGCGCGCCGCCGCACCTCCACGCGCCGCGGCACGCTGTGGAGCGCGCTCTTCACCAGCGACGATCCGCGCCTGTTCGAAGCGCGCGAGGCCCTGAAGGCCGTGCGCGATGCGGCTGACAGCGACCGGCTCTACGATCTCTTCGCCAGCTTTCTCAATGCGCGCACGCCGACGGGCGAGACGCGCTGGGCGCGGGTCTATGCACGCCTGGGCGAGGAGGCGTGCGATCCGCTGGAGGAATTCCTGGCGCGGGCGCTGGATCACGAGCGTGAAGGCGGCGGGGCACTGTCTTCCTTCCTCGCTGCGATCGGGACCGAGGACACCCAGCTCAAGCGCGAGATGAGCCATGACCGGGACGAGGTCCAGGTGATGACGGTTCACGCCTCCAAGGGGCTGGAGCGGCCGGTGATCATCCTGCCGGACACGACGCGCTCGCCGCTCACCGGCAAGGGCGATGCGATCCTGACCCACCCCGAAGCCGGCCTGATCTGGTCACAGCGCAAGGCGGAGGATCCGCCGGCCGTGGCCGAATTGCGCGAGACGGCCGCCAACCGCCTGAAAGCCGAGCATGGCCGTCTGCTTTATGTGGCCCTCACCCGTGCGAGGGACCGGCTGATCGTGTGCGGCTGGCGTCAGGGCACTGGTGCGCTGGGCCAGATTTCCGATGACAGCTGGTATGCGCGCCTGGCCGAACACTGGGGCGGGGAGGGCTGGGACGAGACCGACACGCCGCTGTCCGCCCGTATCGAGGACATCGGCGCGGGCCTGCGTTTCGGTCCTGCGCCGGTCGCGCTGGGCGAGGCCGAACGGGCCCGCCGCGCGGTCATGGCGGTTCCGGACTGGGCGTGCATTCCGGCGCGCAGCGAACAGTCCGGCGTGCGCGGTGTGGCGCCGTCGAGCTTCCTCGGTGGCGAGGAGGCGGATTTCGAACCGCCGGTGCTCTCGCCGCTCGCCGATCCAGGCGCGCACCGTTTCCGCCGCGGCGATGTGATCCACAAACTCCTGCAGACCCTGCCGGACCTGGACCGCGAGCGCCGGCGTGAGGCGGCCGAGCGCTTTGTCGCGGCGCAGCCCGGTTTCTCCGACACCGACCGGCAGGTGATGATCGAAGAGACGCTGGGCATTCTCGATCATCCCGACTTTGCGCCCCTGTTCGGACCGGGCAGCCGGGCCGAGGTGTCGCTGGTCGGCCGGGCGCCGGATCTTCCCGGAAATGTGATCGTGCGCGGCCAGGTCGACCGGCTGGTGGTGACGGACAGCGAAGTGCTGATCGTCGACTACAAGACCAATCGCCCGCCGCCGGAAGACGTTGCTGCAGTGGCGAAAGTGTATATCGGCCAGCTGGCGACCTATCGTGCCCTGCTCCGCGCGGTTCATCCCGGAAAAACGGTACGTTGCGCCCTGCTCTGGACGGATGCAGCGCGGCTCATGGAAGTGGCAGATGAGGTGATGGACGCCGTGCTGGACGGGGCAACGGCTTGACGGCGGCGGCGGCTCTCCTTACCTCACGCGCCATCCATCGTGTCCGGATCTTCGGGCACGTGTTCTTTAAAGGCCCGAAAAAAGGAGTTTCCCATGGCGACCAAGGCGGTCAGCGATGAATCCTTCGAAAGCGACGTTCTCAATGCACCCGGTCCGGTCCTCGTGGACTTCTGGGCCGAATGGTGCGGGCCGTGCAAGCAGATCGCTCCGGCGCTCGAGGAGATTTCCGACGAGATGGCCGGCGAGCTGACCATCGCCAAGGTGAATATCGACGACCACCCGATGACGCCCGGCAAGTATGGCGTGCGCGGCATCCCGACCATGATGATCTTCAAGGACGGCCAGGTCGTCTCCACCAAGATCGGTGCCATGGCCAAGGGCAAGATCTCCGAATGGGTCAAGGAAAGCCTCTAGGCTTCCCGACGCTTTTCGAATGCTGAAACGGGCGCTCCACCGGGGCGCCCGTTTTTCTTTCCTCCCCATTTCATGTGGAGGGGGACCCGCCCCCGGGATTGGCCGCAGGCCAACCCGAGGACAGGCTTCACGGGGGAGGGGCCGCCGCGTCAGCGGCGGAATGGCGGAGCGGAGCTGATGGCCCTTTGCGGCCTGCGGCCGCAACCCCTTTCGACCCGATGCTGCGCATCGGCCCACTTTCCCACTGCTGTGGGGAAGAAAGCTAGCCCGGTGTCCTGTGCGGCGGGGCGTCGCCGAGGGCGAGGGCTTCGCCGGCCAGGTAGAGCGAGCCGCCGATCAGGATGCGCGGCGCGGGGCGTTCCTTCACGGCATTCTTCATCGCCGGGATCAGGCCGCTGGCGATCTCCGCCCTCACGCCGCCGGCCTGGCAGGCGGCGACGACATCATGTGCGGACTGCGAACCGCCGCGGCCGGACTTGAACTCCACCGCGATGAGGCGCCGGGCCAGGCCGGAGAACTGGCTGCACCAGGCGGTGACGTCCTTGTTGGGCGAGAAACCGGCAATGATGACCAGCGGGCGCTCGTCACGCTCGTCCATGTCGGCGAGGGCGTGGGAGAGGGCCTTGGCAGCGGCTTCATTGTGGCCGCCGTCCAGCCAGAGCTCGGCACCGGCCTTGCGCGCGATCTCGCCGAGCGGACCGCGGGTGATGCTCTGCAGCCGGGCCGGCCAGGTTGCGTTGGCAATACCGGCGGCCGCGGCGCTCTCGGGCCATTGCAGCACGGCGGCGGCGGCCGCGGCGGCACCGGCATTGAGGATCTGGTGCGGGCCCAGCAGGCCCGGTGCCGGCAGGTCCCAGACGCGGCTTTCGTCCTCGTAGATCAGCCGTCCGTGCTGGATATAGGCATTATAGTCGCGGCCCCAGACGAAGGCCGGCGCACCGACCTTGGCGGCCTCGTCGAGAATGGCGGCTTCGGCATCGTCGACCTGGTTGCCGACCACGACCGGAACGCCGAACTTGCAGATACCGGCCTTTTCGCGGGCGATCTGGCGCAGGTCGGATCCCAGGAATTCCTGGTGATCGAGGCTGACCGGTGTGATCACGCTCAGGGCCGGCCGGGCGATGACATTGGTCGCGTCGAAGCGGCCGCCCAGCCCCACTTCCAGGATCAGCCGGTCGGCAGGATGTTCGGAGAAGAGCAGCAGGGCCGCCGCAGTCGTGATCTCGAAGAAGGTGATCGGCTCGCCAAAATTCGCCGCCTCGCAGCGGGCGAAGGCCTCGATCAGCGTCTTGTCGTCGACCGGCGTCGAGTCGAGCAGGATGCGTTCGTTGAAATTCACCAGGTGCGGCGAGGTGTAGATATGCACCCGCTCACCCTTGGTGCGGGCCATCTCGGCCAGATAGGCACAGGTCGAGCCTTTGCCGTTCGTCCCGGCGACATGGACGGTCGGCGGCAGATGGTCCTGGGGATTGCCCAGCGCCGTCAGAAGGCGCTGCAGGCGTCCAAGGGAAAGATCGATTTTCTGCGGGTGCAGGCTCGCAAGGCGCACCAGCGCGTCATCAAGGTCCTGACGGCGCGTGCTAATGGCCGCCCCCGTCGCTGGCCACATGGTCGGCCGGCGGCGGTGTGAGAGAGGCCGGCATCGACGTTCCGGGGCGTTTCATCATGACCCTCAGCATGCGCGCCAGTGTACCCGGAATGTCCCGGCGATGCACCACTTTGTCGACCATGCCCTTTTCCAGCAGGTATTCGGCGCGCTGGAAGCCTTCCGGGAGTTTTTCGCGGATGGTCTGCTCGATGACGCGCGGTCCGGCAAAGCCGATCAGGGCGCCCGGCTCGGCGATGTGGACATCGCCCAGCATGGCGTAGGAGGCGGTGACGCCGCCCGTGGTCGGATCGGTCAGCACCACGATATAGGGCAGGCCGGCATCCTTGAGCATTTCCACGGCGATCGTGGTGCGCGGCATCTGCATCAGGGAGAGCGTGCCTTCCTGCATGCGCGCGCCGCCCGCAGCCGTATAGACGATCAGCGGTGCCTTGCGGGCAATCGCTTCCTCGGCCGCCTTGATGAAGCTCTCGCCGGCCGCCATGCCGAGCGAGCCGCCCATGAAGGCAAAATTCTGGACGAGAACGACGCTTTCCAGACCGCCGATACGGCCGACCGCAATCGCCATCGCATCGTCGCGTCCGGTCTTCTTGCGGGCTGCGGTCAGGCGCGAGGTGTAGGGTTTGTCGTCCTTGAATTTCAGCGGATCGCGGGGAACCTCCGGCGTGTCCAGCTCGGTGTACTCACCGTCGAAGGTGAACTGGAAGCGCCAGGCCGGCCCGATGCGCATGTGATGCCCGGCGGGGGTCACGAACAGGCCGGCTTCCAGATCCTTGTGGAACACCATCTCGCCCGACTTGGGGCACTTGATCCACAGATTGTCCGGCGTGTCCCGCTTGGAAAAGATTTTCGACATGCCCGGCGGGGTAATCTTGGACAGCCAGTTCATTCCCGTATCCCGATCGTTCATCGGCTTGTCTTCCTCAGCGGCGTGCAGCGTGCACAGCGGACGACAGGCGCTTTACCAACTCTTGTGCTCCGGCAACACCGCCTGCATGCATTGCATCGACGATCGCCGAGCCCACCACGACCGCATCGGCCGTACGGGCAATGGCGGCGGCCTGTTCCGGTTCCTTCACACCGAAGCCGACTGCCACGGGCAGGCCGCTGGCGCGCTGGACGCGCGCAACGGCCTCGCCGACTTCGGTGACCGCGCCGGAGCCGGCACCGGTCACCCCGGTCGTGGAAACGTAATAAACGAAGCCCGACGTGTTGGCGACAACGGTCGCCAGACGCTTGTCATCGGTGGTCGGGGTCGCCAGGCGGATCAGGGCGATGGAGTATTTGCCCAGTGCCGCGCGCAGCTCGTCGTCTTCCTCCGGCGGCACGTCGACGCAGATCAGCCCGTCCACGCCGGCCTTTGCAGCGGCCTTCGCAAATGCTTCCCAGCCCATGTGATGGATCGGGTTGGCATAGCCCATCAGGACGATCGGCGTGTCCTTGTCGTGTTTGCGGAAGGCGGCGGCCTGGGCCAGCGTGCCCTTCAGCGTCATGCCGGCTTCCAGGGCCCGCAATGCCGAGGCCTGGATGGCCGGGCCGTCGGCCATCGGATCGGTAAAGGGCATGCCCAGCTCGATCACGTCGGCGCCGGCTGCAGGCAAAGCGTTCAGAAGCGCCTGGCTGTCGCCATCGCCGGCCATCATGTAGGCCACGAAGCCGGCCCGGTTATAGGCCGAAAGCTCGGAAAAACGGGTGTTGAGGCGGTTGGTCATCTAGAGCTCCACCCCCAGCATGCGCGCCACCTGGGGCACGTCCTTGTCGCCGCGGCCGCACATATTCATCAGGATGATGCCATCCTTGCCCAGCTCCTTCGCCAGATCGCGGACGCGAGCCAGGGCGTGGGCGGGTTCCAGGGCCGGGATGATGCCTTCCAGCCTGGTGCACAGCTGGAACATCTCCATGGCCTCGGCATCCGTGGCCGAGACGTATTCGGCGCGCTTCATGTCGTGCAGGAAGGCGTGTTCCGGACCGATGCCGGGATAGTCGAGGCCGGCCGAGATCGAGTGGGCGTCGATGATCTGGCCGTCATCATCCTGCAGCAGATAGGTCTTGTTGCCGTGCAGGATGCCCGGCTTGCCGCCCTTCAGCGAGGCCGCGTGCTTGCCGGTCTCCACGCCTTCGCCGGCCGCCTCGACGCCGATCAGGCGCACGTCCTCGTCTTCGATGAAGGGGTGGAAAAGCCCCATCGCATTCGACCCACCGCCGATACAGGCGACGCAGGCATCCGGCAGGCGGCCCAGCCGCTCCTTCATCTGCGCGCGCGCCTCACGGCCGATGATCGACTGGAAATCGCGCACCATGGCTGGATAGGGGTGCGGGCCGGCGACCGTGCCGATGACATAGAAGGTGTCGTGCACATTCGTCACCCAGTCGCGCAGCGCCTCGTTCATGGCGTCTTTCAGCGTGCCCGTGCCCGAGGTCACCGGCACGACCTGCGCGCCCAGCAGCTTCATGCGGAAGACGTTCGGTGCCTGGCGCTCCACATCCGTGGCGCCCATGAAGACGGTGCAGGGAATGCCGAAGCGCGCGGCCACCGTGGCCGTCGCCACGCCGTGCTGGCCGGCGCCGGTCTCGGCGATGATGCGCGTCTTGCCCATGCGGCGGGCCAGCAGGACCTGGCCGAGGCAGTTATTGATCTTGTGACTGCCCGTATGGTTCAGCTCGTCGCGCTTGAACCAGACCTGGGCGCCGCCGAATTCTTCCGTCAGGCGCTCGGCGAAATAGATCGGGCTGGGCTTGCCGACATAATCCTTCAGGAAAAGGTCCATCTCGGCGCGGAAGTCCGGATCCGCCTTGGCGGTCTCGTACGCTTCTTCCAGCTCCAGGATCAGCGGCATCAATGTTTCGGCGACGAAACGACCGCCATAATCGCCGAACCGGCCACGCGCATCCGGCCAGGCCGAGAGCGCATTGGGACGTGTATCGGCGGACACGGGTTCGCTCATGGCTCGGCTCCTTGGTTGGTGCGCTCTGGCGCGGTCAGACCGCCAGGGCGGCGGCAAAGGCTTGCATCTTCGCGGCGTCCTTGACGCCCGGTGCGCTCTCTATGCCTGAAGACACATCGACCGCGCCGGCGCCTGCAGCCGCGACAGCGGCGGAGACATTGGTTGCATCCAGCCCGCCGGACAAGAGCCAGGGCACGGAAATCTGCAGCGATTTCAGCAGAGCATAATCATAACCCGTGCCGTGACCGCCCGGCCGGTCGGCGCCCTTCGGCGGTTTGGCGTCGAACAGGATCATGTCGGCGATGCGGTCAAAGGCTTTCGCGGCGTCGAGATCTGCCGCTTCGGCGACGGGCAAGGCCTTGATAACGCCCCGCTTTGCGTAGGCGCGGGCCTGCACGACGCGCTGCGGCGTCTCGGATCCGTGCAGCTGGATCCAGTCCGGATGCATGGCATCGCGGATGCGCGCCAGGAGGTCGTCATCCGGATTCACGGTCACGGCAACCGTTTCGCTGGTCTTTGCCAGATGGGCCAGTTCGCCGGCCAGCGACGGGCTGACATGGCGCGGGCTCTTCTCGAAAAAGACATAACCGGTCCAGCGTGCACCGGCCTGTTCGGCTGCTGCCACATCCCGTCCCGTCTTCAATCCGCAGAACTTGATATCCGTCATGCCAGACCGGTTAACCTGTCCGGGGCGGCTTGGGAAGCGCGACACGGCGTTGCGCTACACGGTCTCTCCCGCTTCCGGGAAGGCCGGGACGGGCTGGTTGAGGCAGAAGGCCATTGGCTGGAACAACATCCATTCGACAAAGGACCGGATTTTCGGCTCCCGTGCGCGGTTGCGGTCATAGACGAGGTAATGGGCCACCTTGTGGTCCAGCTCGGATTCGAAGGGGCGGACCAGTATCCCGGCGGCGATCTGTTCGGCAAAATAGAGCGGTGACACGGCCACGGCAGCGTCCCCGGCTGCAACGGCCGCGGCGATCTCCATCGACTGGGTTTCCAGCTCCAGCGCGGCACGTTCGGGCAGGCCGGACGGGTCGGCACCGGCGTTCTCGAACCAGTCGCGCCACCAGGACATCGGCCCGAACAGGCGCAGCTTCAGGAGATCGGCGGGCGTGTCGATCGGGCCGAACTGCTCGACAGCACGCGCCGGAACCAGCGGGGTGATCGTGTCGGCGAACAGGAAGCGCGCCTCCAGCCCGTCCCAGCGGCCATGACCCAGCCGGATGCCGATATCGGCGTCGCCGCCGGCGATGTCGACCACTTCAGAGCGGCTGTCGATCCGCACGGCGAATTCGGGATGGGCGATCTGGAAATTGCCGATCCGGGGGACGAGCCAGTTCGAGCAGAAGGTCGGCAGCGCCGTGATGGTCAGCACGCTGTCGCGATCCTCCCGCACCTCGCGGAAGGTGCGTTCGAGCATGCGGAAGGCTTCCGAGGTACCCTGTGCCAGCTGGCGGCCGCGGGCCGTAAGCTCCACATGCCGCGCCTTGCGCTCGAACAGGGCAAAGCCGAGCCGGTCTTCCAGCAGCTTGATCTGATAGCTGACCGCGGCCTGGGTCATGCCAAGGGCTTCGCCGGTCCGGGTGAAATTCCCCAGCCGGGCGGCGGCCTCGAACACGCGGATGGCGTGAATGGGCGGGAGGGGACGAGTATCAGTCATAAGCGGTCCTTATCAAAGACCCTCGAAATCGCGTTGGTCAAGGCGATTGTGGACGCCTAAATCATGGTCTCGCTTATGACGGAGATGGTCATGACCCTCGCGGAATTGATGATTGAACACACCCTGCCCCGGATTGTGGACCGCACGCACGAACGCCGCAGCACGAGCTGGACCGGCTGGCTGGTGCCCCGGTTCAACTGGCTTTCCGGCCATGAGGACTGGAACCGCAAGATCTGACGACTTGCCGGCGGCCCGATGCCGATGGGCTGCCGGCCGGGCGGCGGGATCCGGACCTTCGTGATGCCGATGACGAAGGGCCGGTATTCTGCCCGGATGCCGGACACCGGACCCGCCGCCAAATCCTTCCGGCCCGAAGAGTTTCCCTCCCCTGAAAGAATTCCCTCCAACGACAAAGGGCCCGGCAATGCCGGGCCCTTTGTTCATGCAATCGGATTGTCGTTTATTCGGCGAGTTCCGGATGGGTTTCCCGCGACGCATCCACCCGCTCGCGCAGCTCCTTGCCGGTCTTGAAGAAGGGTACGTGCTTTTCCTTCACGGCAACGCTTTCACCGGTCCGCGGATTGCGGCCGACGCGGGCCGGCCGCCGGCGGACCGAAAACGCACCGAAACCACGCAGCTCGACGCGGTCGCCTTCGGCAAGCGCATCCGTGATCCCGTCGAGGATCGTATTGACCACCCGCTCCACATCGCGGTGGTAAAGATGGGGGTTGGCTTCGGCTAGTTTGTCGATCAATTCCGATTTGATCATTGAGCACCTCCGCACCAGAAAATCCGATCCTTGCGCCTGCGGACCCGGCCGTCAATGCGCAGCAATAAAAAAACGGCCGGAGCCTCGCGCTCCGGCCGTTCTTCTGTCCGGGTCAGGACGACTAGTTGTCGCCCTTCTCGCCCTCTTTCTCGCGCAGCGCGGCGCCGAGAATGTCGCCGAGCGAAGCGCCGGCGTCGGAGGAACCGTACTGTTCGACGGCTTCACGCTCTTCGGAGATCTCCAGCGCCTTGATGGACAGGGAGATACGGCGCGAGGCCTTGTCGATGTTGGTGATGCGGGCATCGACCTTGTCACCGACCGCGAAGCGTTCCGGACGCTGTTCCGCACGGTCGCGGGACAGGTCGGACTTGCGGATGAAGGACTTCATCGAGCCGTCGTCGCCGAAGGAGACTTCGATACCGCCCGAGGTGATCTCGGTGACCGTGCAGGTCACGGTATCGCCGCGGGACACGCCGGACGAGTCCATCGGGTCGCCGCCGAGCTGCTTGATGCCCAGGGAGACGCGCTCCTTCTCGACGTCGACATCGAGCACCTTGGCTTCGACGACGTCACCCTTCTTGAAGCTCTCGATGGCTTGCTCGCCGGACTGCTCCCAGGAGATGTCCGACAGGTGCACCATGCCGTCGATATCGCCCTCGAGACCCACGAACAGACCGAATTCGGTGATGTTCTTGATCTCGCCCTTGATGGCCGTACCGGACGGATGCGTTTCCGCGAAGACTTCCCACGGATTGCGCTGGGTCTGCTTGACGCCCAGCGAGATGCGGCGCTTCTCGGCGTCCACGTCGAGCACCATGACCTGGACCTCCTGCGAGGTGGACAGGATCTTGCCCGGATGGACGTTCTTCTTGGTCCAGGACATCTCGGACACGTGGACGAGGCCTTCGACGCCCTCTTCCAGTTCCACGAAGGCACCGTATTCGGCGATGTTCGTGACGCGGCCTTCGAAGACAGCACCGACCGGGTATTTAGCGGCAACGCCTTCCCACGGGTCGGACATCAGCTGCTTCATGCCGAGCGAGATGCGCTGGGTTTCCTTGTTGATCTTGATGATCTGGACTTTGACGGTCTGACCGACTTCCACCACTTCGGACGGATGGCCGACGCGGCTCCAGGACATGTCGGTGACGTGCAGCAGGCCGTCGATACCGCCCAGGTCAACGAACGCACCGTAATCGGTGATGTTCTTGACCACGCCGTCGCGGGCTTCGCCCTCGGCCAGCTGGCCGACGAGTTCGGCGCGCTGTTCGGCACGGCTTTCTTCCAGCACGGCGCGGCGCGAGACCACGATATTGCCGCGCGGACGGTCCATCTTCAGGATCGCGAACGGCTGTTCCTGGTTCATCAGCGGGCCGACATCGCGCACGGGGCGGATATCCACCTGCGAGCCCGGCAGGAAGGCCGAAGCGCCGCCCAGATCGACGGTGAAGCCGCCCTTGACGCGGCCGACAATGGCACCGTTGACCGGTTCCTTCTTGTCGAAGGACTTCTCGAGGCGATCCCAGCTTTCCTCGCGGCGGGCCTTGTCGCGCGACAGAATGGCATCGCCGAGCGCGTTTTCGATACGCTCGAGATAAACTTCGACTTCGTCACCCACTTTGGGGGCTTCCGAGCCCGGACCCGTGAACTCGCGCAGCGGGATACGGCCTTCGGTCTTCAGGCCGACATCGACCACCACGAAATCGTTTTCAATCGCGGTCACGTTTCCTTTGACGACCTGGCCTTCCGCGAGATCGCGGCCGGCGAGGCTCGCCTCAAGCATTGCGGCGAAATCGTCGGTCGTCGGGGTGAGAGATTCTGTAGACATGTTAAAGGGTTGCTCCGATGCAGCGACAGTGTTGCGTCTGTCTGTCCTGTCGCCGCTTGGCCGTTTCCGGCCGGTTGGACGTTGTACAAAAGGGCGCCAGTCCGGACCGCCACAACGATCGTCGTCACGGAAATCGCGTCTGGAACACCCGGCTATTTCGTTGCGCTAGCGGTGGAAGCGTCACGCCTTTTGGCGCTTTTCCACAATACGGATCGCTGTTGCAACGGCCGCGTCTATACTCAAGGAAGACGTATCAAGCAAGGTCGCGTCGTCTGCGGGCTTCATCGGCGCGTCGGTGCGCTCGGCATCGCGGGCATCCCGCTCGCGGGTCTGTTCGAGCATTGTCTCGAAGCTCAGCGCCTCGCCCTTCGCCCGCAACTCCTCCCAGCGGCGGCGGGCGCGGGTCTCGGCATCGGCCGTCACGAACAGCTTCACCTCGGCATCCGGACAGATCACCGTGCCGATATCGCGTCCGTCCAGGATCGCCCCGCCCGGCTGGGTGGCAAAGGTGCGCTGCAGGTCGAACAGCGCCTCGCGCACCTGCGGGATCGCGGCGACGCGGGAGGCCATCGCGCCGGCCTCGGCCGTGCGGATCCGGTCCTCGTCGATTGCGGCCAGATCGAGCTGTGCGGCCAGCCGGGCGCAGGCCCCGGCATCGGCCGGGTCGATCCCGGCCTCGATGACAGCGAGACCGGTCGCCCGGTAGAGCGAGCCCGTGTCCAGATGCGGCAGGCCGAAATGATCCGCCAGCGCCCTGGCGATCGTGCCCTTGCCCGAGGCGAGCGGTCCGTCGACGGCGATGATCATGTCACGCCGGCTCCAGCTGCACGCCCAGTCCGGCCATGTGCGCAAAGAAATCGGGATAGCTGGTGGCGATCATGGCGACATCGTCGACCGACGCGCCCTCGCGCGAGGCCAGGCCGAGCACCAGCCCGCTCATCGCCAGGCGGTGATCGTGGTGCGTGATCGTGCGGCCGCCGCCCTTCACACCGCCCGGGCCTGCGCCATGGACGGTGAGGCTGTCTTCCCCTGTCTCGACGTCGACACCGCTGGCGCGCAGCAGCGCCGCCGTTCCCTCGAGGCGATCGCTTTCCTTGGCGCGCAGTTCGGCCAGGCCGGGCATGAAAGTCGTGCCTTCGGCAAAGGCCGCCGCGACGGCGAGGATGGGATATTCGTCGATCATGGCCGGAGCGCGTTCGGCCGGCACCTCGATGCCGCGCAGCGTGCTCGCACGGGCCGTTACCGTCATGGTCCGCTCGCCGGCCATGTCGGGACCCGGCTCGACCGTCAGCCCGGCCCCCATCTCGCGCAGCGTCTCGATCAGGCCGGTGCGGGCCGGATTGTCCATGACGCCTGTCAGCGTCACCTCCGAGCCGGGCGTGACGAGCGCCGCCACGATCGCAAAGGCCGAGGAGGACGGGTCACCGGGGACATCGACATTACATGCGGTGAGCGTCTGCGGGCCGGTGAGGCGGATGGTGGAGGCCGGGCCGTCGCGCCGTACGTCGATCGAGGCGCCGAAGGCCGCCAGCATGGTTTCGGTATGGTCCCGCGTGATCTGCGGCTCGTGCACGCAGGTTTCACCGTCGGCGCTCAGCCCGGCCAGAAGAATGGCCGATTTGACCTGAGCCGAGGCGACCGGTGGCGTGTAGTCGATGCCGTGCAGCTTGCTGGGCGAAAGACGGGCCGGCAGCCGGCCGTCACTGGTCTCGAACAGCGCGCCCATGGCGTCCAGCGGGTCGGTCACCCGGCGCATCGGGCGCGAGGACAGGCTTTCATCGCCGACGAATTCCGCTGCCACACCGCTGCCGGCGACGGCGCCCATCACCAGGCGGACTCCGGTACCGGAATTGCCGAAATCGAGCGGGGCATCGGGCGTTGCAAGGCGGCCGCTGGTGCCCAGGACGGTCCATGCGCCCGCACCCGTCCGCTCGACACCGGCGCCGAGTGCCGCCATGGCCTTGGCCGTATTCAGAACGTCCTCGCTTTCGAGAAGGCCGGTGATCCGGGTTTCGCCGTGCGCGAGCGCGCCGAGGATCAGGGCGCGGTGCGATACGGATTTGTCGCCGGGAGCCTTCAGGCGGCCGGACAGCGCTTTGGCCGGCAAGGCCCTGAAAGGCCCGCTTCGGCGGGACGGAATTTCGCTCATGAAAGGAAAAACTGGGTTTGAGGTGACAAGACGGCGATCAGGTTTTGACAGAGCGCGATGATCGTGGCAACGGGTCCGGCCGAAATTCGAATCTGGTTGTGAAGGGAAGTCATGGCCAAGCCAGAACTGGGAACGAAACGCGCCTGCCCGAGCTGCGGCGCCAAATTCTACGATCTGGGCCGCCGTCCGGCTCGTTGTCCGAAGTGCGAGACCGAGTTCGATCCCGAACTCGAGGATCCGCGTCTGAAGGCAGCGCCGGCCCCGGAACCGGAGGAAGAGGACGAGACTCCGGTCAAGAAGGCGCCGGCCGATGATGACGGCTATGGCGACGAGGACGACGATACGCCGGAAGTCGACGCTGAAGCCGATCGCATCCCCGATGACGACGACGACGAAGATGACGAGAACGGTTCGGGCCTCAGCGACGACCTGCCGGACGATTTCGACGACGACGATGTCAGCGACGATGATGATGACGATGACTCGACCAAGGTCCTGATCGACGAGGAAGACGACGAGGATTTCGCGGGCTTCTCGATCGAGGATGAAGAGGATATCTAGGTCGTTCCGGGTATCTGCATTTGACGCGCACAAGAGGCTTGATCCCGGGGAAAACCGGGACTAGTTTCCGCGCTCCTCGCCGGGACCCAATCCGGCGGACGGGATAAGGGGCCATAGCTCAGTTGGGAGAGCGCTTGAATGGCATTCAAGAGGTCGGCGGTTCGATTCCGCCTGGCTCCACCACCCTTCGCCCTGCGGGCTTCGGGTGGTAAACCACCCGCAGCGCGCACTTGGGGCGAAGCGGTGTCCCCCGAAGCCTTGGCGAAGGTGGACTGTCGAGGACAAACTCCCACCCATCCCCGCCACCGCCCTGCGGGCTTCGGGTAGTAAACCACCCGCAGCACGCACTTGGGGCGAAGCGGTGTCCCCCGAAGCCTTGGCGAAGGGGGACTGTCGAGGACAGGCTCTGCGGCCGCACCATCAAGCCCCGCCCTCCGGCGGGGTTTTTGCTTTTCCGGCCTCGAGTTCCTGTTTGAGCTTCTGGCGCTGGCCTTCCAGCCCTTCGGGATAGTCGGCGACATCGCCGTATTCGAGAAAACCGTCATAGCGCCGGTGGGTCCCCGTGACCCGCGCGGCATGCTTGATCGGGCACCAGTACTGTTCCGTCCGTGACGCGATTTCCGCCACATAGGCCAGCACGCCGTTGGCGTAGGCGCAGTAGAGGCAGTTCAGCTTCTGGATCACGTTGAGGTAGGGCAGCTTGTGCCGGTCGAAGACGACATAGTCGCGCCGGCGGACACGGGCGAGGCCGTAAACCCGGAAGCAGATGGACTGGTACAGGCTGGCAAAGGCGTCGAGCGCCGCGATCGGCAGGACGACGATGTAGATGAAGGGCGCCGTGAGTACGGCCATGACGCCCGAGGCAAGGAGATATCGGTGCAGTCCGATCTTCAGCGCCTGCTGCCGCTTGCGCACGCGGCGCGAAATCACGATCCGACCCTGACGCATGCGATAGCCGAAGGCGCGCCGCCGCTCGGCGAGCCGGTTCTCCAGCTCGCCCTCGAGGGAACGAATTCTGGCAATCAGGTCGTCGATCTCGGCTCTCATGGCGATCTCCGCTGCGGGGCGGCTCGCATGATAGCGCGATCAGGCAGGCTTGTCTGACGCCTCGAGGGGCTGTGACAAAAAGCCTGGCGGTCCGGACGGAAATCTTGCTCCGTCCGGACCGGTTCTCAGGCTGCGTCGGTCGCCGGCTCGCCAGCGAGAACGGCATGAATCGCCTCGCTGTCCGGTGCCGCGCGAAGCCGCTGACGCACATCCTCGCGGCGCAGGAGCCGGGAAACCCGGGCCAGGGCCTTGAGGTGTTCCGCGCCGGCATCTTCCGGCGCGATCAGCATGAAGATGAGATCGGCAGGGCGGCCGTCGATCGACTCGAAATCAACCGGCGTGCGCAGGCGCGCGAAGATGCCGACCACGGTATCGATACCGGCCAGACGGGCGTGCGGAATCGCAACGCCCTGGCCGACGCCGGTCGAGCCGAGCCGTTCGCGCTGGAGGACCGCGTCGAAAATCGCGCGGGCCGGCTGACCGGTCAGGTCGGCCGCCAGCTCGGACATGGCCTGCAGGGCCTGTTTCCGGCTGGACGCACCCAGATCGACATGCACCCCCCCGCTGGGGATCAAATCAGCTAACGCCATGCTTCGCTTCTCGTTGCTGGGCCGGTTGCTACTCGGCCGGCTCCGGTCGGTCAACTCGGGAGGGATCGACCCAGCCGATATGCCCGTCAGGGCGGCGATACACGATGTTCAGACCGCCATTGGCCGCGTTGCGGAACATCAGGAAGGGCGAATCCGCCGCATCCAGCTCCAGCGAGGCCATGCCGACCGTCAGCGTACGCACTTCGCCCGGCCGCTCGGCAATCACGATCGGCTCCGGTGCACCGTTTGCCGGCGCGCCGTGATCCTCGTCATCGTCGAAATCATCGTCATTCCAGGTATCGGGACTGCCCTTGAGCACGACAATCTGAAGCGACTCGGCCGGCAGTTCGGCCTTGTTCGCATTGTGGTGGTTCTTCAGTTTCCGCTTGTAGCGGCGGAGGCGCTTCTCCAGGCGCTCCATCGTGTTTTCCGCTGCCTTGTAGGCATCGTCGGCTTCGCCGTGTGCCTGCAGCATGGCGCCCGAGGGCAGATGCACCGAACAGTCGACGCGAAAGCCGATGCCTTCGCGCGAGATCGATACATAGGCTTCGCCCGGACGATTGAAGTATTTGGATACGCCGTCCTCAACCCGCGACAGGATCTGTTCCCGCAGCGCGTCGCTGACGTCGATACCCTTGCTGACCACCTGTATTTGCATGCGCTCCTTCCCGCTGGCCATACACCAGCACGTGAGGCGTTGACATCACGGTGCCGCCCCTCCCCGGAAAGCGGGCGGAACCTAGTCGCGGGGCGGGCCGGGAGTCAATGCGTGTGAGCTCCGGTCAGCCGACGAACCGCGACTGCGGCGGACGGGGGTCCGCCGGGGCGCTTGTTCAGGCCTTCCCTAGCCAGCACGTTTCAAAATTCGACGACGCTGGACCGAGGAGGGGATGTTGAGCGCCTCCCGGTATTTGGCCACAGTCCGGCGTGCGATTTCAATCCCTTCGTCACGCAAATGTTCGACAAGCTTGTCGTCGGACAGCACATCCTCGGCGGTTTCCTGGTTGATCATGGTCTTGATCCGGAAACGGACGGCTTCGGCAGAGTGGGCGTCCCCGCCGCCGGCAGACGGGATGGCGGAGGTGAAGAAATACTTCATCTCGAACATGCCGCGCGGTGTGGCGACATACTTGTTCGAGGTGACGCGGCTGACGGTCGACTCGTGCATGCCGATCGCATCGGCCACGGTCTTCAGGTTCAGCGGGCGCAGATAGGCAACGCCGTAGGCCAGGAACATGTCCTGCTGACGGACGATCTCGCTGGCGACCTTCAGGATGGTGCGGGCACGCTGGTCGAGGCTCTTCACCAGCCAGCTGGCATTTTGCGAGCACTCGGTGATGAAGGTCTTGTCGGCCTCGGAGCGGGCGACCGCCGTGATCTCGTTGAAATAGCGGTTATTCACCAGAACGCGCGGCAGGGTGTCGGAATTCAGCTCGACCTGCCAGCTGCCGTCCGGCGACTGGCGGATGAAGACATCCGGTTCGACGGCGCGGGTGGTGTCCGACGAGAAGGCCAGGCCCGGCTTGGGCGTGAGGTCGCGGATCTCCGCGATCATCTCGTCCAGATCCTCATTGTCGACGCCGCACAGGGATTTCAGGGCGGCATAATCGTGCTTGGCCAGACGCTCGAGATTGTCCAGCAGCGTCGCCATGGCCGGATCGAGCCGGTTCTTGTCCTTCAGCTGCAGGGCCAGGCATTCGGTCAGGTCGCGGGCCATCACACCCACCGGGTCGAAGCCCTGGGTCAGTTCGAGGACCGCTTCGATGCGGCCGCGCGCGACGCCGAGCTGGTCGGCAATCTCGTCGAGATCGGCGCGCATATAGCCGTCATCATCGGCCAGATCGATCAGATGGGCGCCGATCAGCTTTTCAACCGGATCCGCCGTGGCGGTCGCCAGCTGGGCGTGCAGGTATTCGGACAGGGACAGTTCGCGCGAGGAATTGGCGATCGCGTCATAATCTTCGCCGGATGCACCGCCGCCGCCCGTGGGCGACCAGTGACCGGCGCCCAGTGCATCGCCGGTCGCGCCGGCATTGTCGACGCCGGACAGGTCGGACTTGGAGTCATCGCCGTGGATGACGTCCGAATCGGCATCGATGGAATCATTGGCATCGGCAGACGGGGCGGACAGTTCCAGTTCGCGCGGCTCGCCTTCGCCTTCCTGGCGCAGCGATTCGGTCGAGCTTTCGCTGTCGTCGCGTTCGAGCAGCGGATTGCGTTCCAGCTCACCTTCGACGAACTCGGCCAGCTCGATATTCGAGAGCTGCAACAGCTTGATGGCTTGTTGGAGCTGGGGCGTCATCACCAGGGACTGGCCCTGGCGCATGTCCAGCTTCTGCATCAATCCAGCCATGTGAACCTCTGTTTGGTACGTTTCCTGCAGAGGTTAATCAGGCAAAACTTTCTCCGAGATAAACGCGACGCACGTCAGGGTCGGCCCGGATCTCCGCCGGCGAGCCCTCGAACAGCACCTCGCCCTCGTGGATGATCGTTGCTCTGTCAGTGATTTCAAGCGTTTCACGGACATTGTGGTCGGTAATGAGAATCCCGATCCCGCGCTCGCGGAGGAAGCGGATCAGGTCCCGGATATCGGTGATTGCAAGCGGATCGATGCCCGCGAAAGGCTCGTCGAGCAGCATGAAGGAGGGGCGAGTCGCCAGCGCACGGGCAATTTCCACACGCCGTCTTTCACCGCCCGACAGCGAGGGTGCCGGTGCGTCGCGCAGGTGGGCGATGCGCAGCTCCTCCAGCAACTGGTTCACCAGTTCGTGGCGTGCATCCCGATCCTTTTCAACGACTTCCGCGACGGCCAGGACATTCTGCTCGACCGTCATGCCGTGAAAGATCGACTTTTCCTGGGGCAGGTATCCGATGCCCAGACGGGCCCGCTGATACATCGGCAGGCGGGTGATATCCTCGCCGTCGAGAAGGATGCGGCCATAGTCTGCCGCCACCAGTCCGGTAATCATATAAAAGCAGGTGGTCTTGCCGGCGCCGTTCGGGCCAAGCAGTCCGGCAACCTCGCCGCGCTCGAGCGAAACCGACACGCCCTTCACGACCGGGCGCTTGCCATAGGCCTTGCCGATCTTCTCGACAAAGAGGCCGTTGCCGGTGGCGGTTTCGGGCGCAGGCGCCGGATGGAATTCGCTGAAGGCCATGCCGGTTCTACCCGTCCGTCTCTTCGGTGCCGCCGCCATCGCCTTCGTCCGGCGCAGCGGTCTCGTCATTGCCGCGCGGATGGATGACCATGCGCACACGCTCGCCATCGCCCGCCTCGCCGAAAGAGGAGTTGCCGGTCACCAGATCGGTCACGAAACGCGTGGCGGTAAACACGTCCTCGCCCTGGGTAATGACGACATCGCCGGTCAGGGTGATGGTTTCCTCGGCCAGAAGATAGACGCCGCGATCGCCGCGCGCCCGCTGTTCCGGCGTGGTGTAGAAGACATTCCCGGTCGCCACGATACGCTCGATATTGCCGAGGTTTCCGGTCGGGCCCGAGCCGGTGCTCTGGCCGTCGAAGAAGACCTCGATCCGGTCGGCGCGCAGGCTGCTGGTCCCCTGCACGACATTGACATTGCCCGTCCACACGGCCCGGTTTTCCGGGTTGAACAGCTCGGAATGGTCGGCCTCGATGTCCAGCGGCAGGCGGGAATCGCCGATCTGCGCCAGGCTGGCCGATGTCAGGACTGTCGGGGCCAGGGCGAGGGCGACCAGTGCGGCGGCGCAGGCCCGGAGTGCTGTCAGTCGCATCATTCGCTTCCTTCTTCTTGCGCGGTGCGCGACAGGTCGGTGCGCTCCTGAACGAGAGTCATGCGGACGTTTCCGTCAAAAATCAAAAGATCCCCGCCTTCGCGGATTTCATAGCTGTCGGCCCGGATCGTGCCCATCGGCCCGGAGCCCTCGACCGGACGCTCGCCGACAACCCGCGCCTCGCGCAGGAAAATCCGCGCATGCTCGGAGGCAAAGCTGTAGCCGTCATCGGTGTCCAGATTGACGTCGGAATAGAGGTCCAGCACGCGATTATTGGCATCATAGCGGCCGGTCTGCGCCAGCACGCTGGAGGCGTCGGTCTCCAGGAAGTCATAGTCCAGGCGCGGACGTTCCAGATCGGTGATGTCCGGCGCCCCGCCCCGCTGCCGGATCGCGGCGTCGGCGGTCAGGACATAGGGGACCAGGGCGTCGTCGCGACCCACAAAGCGCGGATTGACCATGCGGCTGTCCGAGCTGACCATCTCGGTCTCGCCGGTGACGCTGCCCTGGCTGCCCATGATCAGCTGCACGACCAGCAGAAGCGCGATCGCAGCTGCGGCAATCATGAAGCCCAGGCGCAGCCGCCGCACGAATGCCGTACGACGCCGGGCAACGCCGAGTGCCAGCGCGCGGCGCGGTTCCCAGCTGCCGTGATGCGGGGGCTGAAAGGCCTCGAGGCCGGGGTTGGCAGTCACGCTCATGAGCCGTCAATGGTTGGCGGCGTCCGGCGCAGTGCCGGGCGCGGCAGTAGAAAGACCAGTCTTCGCAGGCCTTTTCAAGGCAATCCGGTTCAGGTGTGCGCGAAAATGTCGGTTTCCGGCCAGCCGGCCAGATCGAGCCTTGCGCGCGTCGGCAGGAAGTCGAAACAGGCCCTGGCGAGCGCCATGCGGTCCTCGCGTTCCAGCATCATCGTCAGCCGGTCGCGCAGGGCATGCAGGTGCAGCACGTCCGAGGCAGCATATTCCAGCTGCGCCGGGCTGAGCTCGTCGGCGCCCCAGTCCGAGCTCTGCTGCTGCTTGTTCATGTCGACGCCGATGAGTTCGCGCGTGACGTCCTTCAAACCGTGCCGGTCGGTGTAGGTACGGCACAGTTTCGAGGCAATCTTGGTGCAGAAAACGGGTGCCAGTGTCACACCAAGGTAGCGCTCGACCATCGCCACATCGAAACGGGCGAAGTGCAGGATCTTCTCGGTGCCCGGATCCGACAGCAGCGCCTTCAGGTTCGGACAGTCATAGCTCTTGCGGTCCATCTGCACGACATGGGCATCGCCATCACCGGCCGACAATTGCACCACACACAGCATGTCCCGCGTCAGCGACAGCCCCATCGTCTCGGTATCGACGGCAACGGCCGGGCCGAGGTCGAGGCCGGCGGGAAGATCGCCCTTGTGGTAGTGCACGGTCATGATCGGATTTCCTTGCTCTTGAAGACCGGTCCTAGCGCCGCGACGCCGCCGGCGCAATGCGCTCGAGCTTGTCGTCCAGGCTGCGCCGGTCGTCCCGGTTGAGGAATTGCGGTGTCGGCACCTCGGGCTCCGGCCGGGTCTGCTCCAGATCGTCGAACAGCGCAGTTGCCGCCAGCCCGTCCGGACGCTCCAGCCAGGCCTGCCGCCGTTCGCGCAGGGCGTCGGCCGTCGAGGCGGCGGTCCCGGGCGTCAGCCGCACACCGAAGGGCACTGTGCCTGACGGGGCTTCCATCCGTTCCAGGCGCATGCGCTCCAGCATCGCCTGGCCGACATGCGGCAGATAGTGCGAGGGCTCATAGAAGGCCGGGTGTGCGCCGGTCTGTTCCGGTCCCGGTGCCGGCTGGCGCGCGAAGGGCTGGAAGCCCGAAAAGTCCCACAATACGGCGCCGCCGCCCGGAACACAGGCTTCGACCGGTTCGCGGTCGGAGTAGGCCTCGAACGTTTCTGCCAGCAATTGCCGGAAGGCGAGATATTCGTCCAGCGCGCCGGAGCGGACCAGCGCTTCCTCGCGCCAGGCATGCAGCGGGTGAATGAAGCCGGTCACCTGGATGCCCGAGGCGGTGAGCGCATCGAGCACATCCTGGAACATCATCAGGCGTTCCGGGTCGAAGGTGTAGCCCTGATACCAGGAATAGATGCCGCGCGCGCCGCTTTCATAACGTTCGCGCTGGGCACCGGCCGGATAGGTTTCGGCCCAGGGCACCCGCGGCGCGCCGCCTGTCAGATTGTCGGCGATCAGCTGCAGCGAGGCGCCAAACGTGTTGGGCGAGAGCGACACGCGGGCGAGCGACAGCCAGCGGCGCCCGTCGGTCAACGCAGACAGCCAGTAGGTCGCCTTGGCCTTGGAGTGGACGCCGAACTCGTCGAGATCGAGCCCGATCACCACGCAGCGCAGTTCTTCATTCCGCGCCGCGAGGGCGGCGGCTTGCGACAGTTCGAAGATATTCGTGCCGCGCATGCCGGCATTGTAGATACCGCCGGGCCAGTGTTCCGGCTCGTGCGGAAAGCCGTCCACCGTGCGCGACGAACCCAGCAGGATGGCCCGGTCGCCACCGCGTGCCAGCCGGTCGGCAACATGCACCCGTCCACCGTCTTCCAGCAGGCGCGTATCGCGCGCCGTCAGGCCGGGAATATCCGGCGCGCCTGTGATGCCGAACGGATCGACAAGCGCGTTGAACCCGCCGAACAGGGCCAGGCCGGCGAGAAGGGCGATCAGCAATGTCGAGGCGTAGCGCGTCATCCCTGTCCCCTCAGAATGTGTAATAGATGAATTCGGACGTCTTCCAGGCGTTCAGCACCGACAGGAAGAGCAAGGCCGCTGCGGCGATCGCGGTGCCGCGCGAGAATTTCCAGCGCGGACCGGGCTTCGGCCGGATCTCTGCATCCTTCATCGTCTGCTCGTCGATCACGTCGGAGAAGACTTCCGGCGTGTCCGGCAGTGACCAGACAATGCCCAGGCCCAGCACGATCCACGCGATCGCCTCCACGGTGACGCCTTCCAGCCCCAGACCGGAGAAGCCGAACATGCCGGCCAGGATGCGGCCGGCACCGGACCAGCTTTCGGCCCGGAAGAAGACCCAGGCAATCGTTGTGAAGGCAAAGGTCAGCCCGATCGCGATCACCTTGCGCCGGCCGGCAAACCACTTCTTCGGCCCCCACTTCGCCCAGAAATGGTTCACCGTCAGGCCCAGCCCGTGCAGTCCGCCCCATATGACGAATGTCCAGGCAGCGCCGTGCCAGAGCCCGCCGAGCAGCATCGTGGCGAACAGGTTCGCATAGCGGCGCACCTCGCCTTTGCGGTTGCCGCCGAGCGGTATGTAGAGGTGGTCGCGCAGGAAGTGGCTCAGCGTGATGTGCCAGCGGCGCCAGAACTCCACCACCGAGGCCGACTTGTAGGGCCCGTTGAAATTCACCGGCAGGCGGTAGCCCAGGCAGCGGGCCAGGCCCAGGGCCATGTCGGAATAGCCGGAAAAGTCGAAGAAGATCTGCAGCGCATAGGCCACCGCACCAATCCAGGCGGCGATCAGGCCCGGCTCGCCGCCGCGCTCGGCCATCGCGAACAGCGATGAGGCGAAGGGCTCGATATTTTCCGCGATCAGCACTTTTTTGGCCAGGCCGATGGAGAAGATGGTCAGGCCGATGCCCAGATTGGCCGACAGGTCGTCCTTGCGCTTGTCGTCGGCGAACTGCGCCGCGATCTGGTGGTGCTGCACCAGCGGGCCGGCGACGATGTGCGGGAAGAAGCTGACGAAGAGCGTGTGCGAGAAGATGTGGCCGGGGGCCGTCTTCTTGCGGGCGATATCCACCAGAAAGGAGATCTGCTGGAAGGAGAAGAAGGAGATCGCCAGCGGCAGACCGACATTGAGCAGGGGCAGTTCCAGCGGGGTCAGCGCGTTGACATTGCCGATCAGGAAGTCGGCGTATTTGAAGAAGCCCAGCAGGGCCAGATTGAAGATGATGCCGATCGCGAGGAAGGGCTGGTTTCCCCATCGCGCCATGGCGCGCGCCACGATGTGGTTCATCGCCACCGAAAACAGCAGCAGCGGCAGATTCCGCACATCCCACCAAGCATAGAAGACCAGCGAGGCGAGGTTCAAGATGAACAGCGCTGCCAGATGGCTCAGATAGCGCCGCGCCAGATAGTAGGCTGCCAGCACGCCGGGCAGGAAAAGAAACAGGAATTCGAACGAATTGAAGAGCATGTCGCGGCCCGGCCCCCGAGGTGCGGGGACGCTAGCGGCCCGGGCCCGGTGCGGCAAGACAGGCCTGCACGCCGGAGGCCCGTTCCGGTCGGGCACACGCCGCGCAGTTTTGTGACGAACCCGTGACAAACTGGCCGGAAGCCAAATCTTAATTCATCGTAAAATCACGAAACAACTGTCATATTACCTTTAAAAATCAGCGCATGCAGGGATTTGCGTGAAATCACGTATGATCCGTGTACGGACTTTACAAGCGTTGTGGGTATTGTAACATAAGCGTCATACAAACGCTGTTTCAGATTCTCACAGGAGGAGAAGTCATGAAAAAGACAAGCATGATGATCGCTGCTTCCCTCGCTGGCGCCCTCGCCCTGGCCGGTCAGGTCACCGCTCAGCGCGCCCCGGTCCAGGGTGAAGCCTTCGTTCTCGAAATGCTGGGTCAGCGCGGTTGGGAAGTGTCCTGCCGCCTCACCCAGGGTGATGGCGATGCCATCGAAACCCGTGAGGGCGGCCGCGGCCTGCACGACAATGGCCGCTTCGCCATCGGCGACGTGACCGGCGGTCTGTGCTCCTACTCCGTGCCCGAGCGCGGCGAGCTGCGCCTGACGATGGATGTCGAGCACACGGCGTTCAACTGCCCGTTCACGGTGACCGAGGCCGGCTTCTGCCGCGCCTATCTCCAGCCGGGCGATAGCGGCAGCTTCCAGATCACCCGCCGTTCGGCCGGTGCGAGCGCTGTCACCGGTTCGTAAGCGACCGGCGCAAGTCCCCCAACCTGTACGAAGCACTTGCAGGTCAATGAAACGCCCGGCCGGGAAATCGGCCGGGCGTTTTGCTTTGTGTGTCGACCGTTCAGTCGCTTGCGTGCCATTCGATGCGAGCCAGGGTTCCGCCGTCTTCCGGGCAGGTCAGGGTCAGACCGGCCTCGAAACGCCTGGCCAGCCGGTAGCAGAGGCTGAGGCCCAGCCCGGCTCCGGAGGCATCGGGCAATGGATATCCCGCACGTGCGGCGTCGAGCTGCTGCCTTGTCAGCCCGGTCCCGAAGTCGCGCACCGATAGCGCGCCGTCCGTCAATATCACCTCGACCCGCTTGCTGCCGGAGTGCTGGATCGCGTTGCGCAGCAGATTGCCGGCCAGGACCTGAACGACTTCACGCGGAAGGGCGGCGCGGACGGACGGCTGGATGTCCGGCTCCAGCGAGCAATGACGTGCGCGGGCGTCGGCTTCGAAGCTGGCAACAACCGCTCGGACATCCCCGGACAGGTCGCGCGGCTCTACGGACTCTTCGCGCGACAGCCACAACACAGCTTCAGCTGCACCGCGCATCTGGCCCAGCGCGCGGCCAAGCCGTTTGTGGATCGCGGGATGGTCCATGCCGGGCGCGTCCATCTGCAGCAGCTCCAAGGCCTGCTCTGCCGTCTGCAGGGCAGACCTCAACTCATGCGACAGGCCGAGATTGAAAACGCGTTCCCGCTGCAGCGCGGCCCGCGTTTCCGACAGGCTTCCGTCCAGCGCGGCCGCCATCTCCCGCAGCTCGCTGGGGCCGGACTGCCGGACGAGTTCGCCGTTCTGCAGTGTTTGCCGGGGCGCACTGATAAGCCGGGACAAGCGCCGCACGGGCTGCGCGATCTGACGGCCGGCGATATAACTCACCGAGGCAGTCGACAGAATGACAAGCAGGGCTGCCAGGCCAAGATAGCCCAGATAGCGCACGCTGCGTTCCGGCCGGTCGAGCAGGACGCTGGTATCCATCATGATCACGCGTGAGTGCTCGCCGCGTTCGGGGTCAAGCGCGATGGCGCGGATTTCCCGTCCGTTCCGCCCTGTGAGGATCTGGGGGTCGGGATTGCTGGGGTCGAACCCGTCCGGCAGCCGGTCGCGCAGGGCATCCATCGACGGACCGCCATCAACCCCGGGCAGATAGGGCTGCCAGACCTCCCCGCCATGCTCGTCCGACGCCCGGAAGGCCTCGCTCTCGCCGCGCAGGACGCGGGCGTAGAGATCATTCTCGACCGAGGCGATCAGCGCAAGAAAGCTGGCAATGAATATGGCGCCGAGACAGGCAGCCCATGCCCCGAAAATGATTGCGGCATGGCGGGTGAAGCCGCCCGTCTGTCCCGGCCATCTGATCATTGGCGTGTCTCGACCAGACGGTAGCCCAGTCCTCGCACAAGCTGGACTTCGATACCGGCGCCGTGGCGCGCCAGCACATTGCGCAGGCTCGAGACATGGCTGCGAAGGGGGGCGCTGTCCGGCTCTTCCTCGCCCCAGATCTCCGCGATCAGCCCGCCCCGGTCCGCCGGGTGGGGATAAGCGCGCAGCAGGGCAGAGAGCAGGGCGGCCTGGATGCGCGGCAGCTGGATATCCGTGTTCTCGACGGTCAGGCACCGCGTTGCCGGGCGGAAGCTCGAACGCCCCAGCCGGCAGGTACTGGCTGCAGAAGTTCGCAGCTGTGTCGCCCGTATGCGGGCGTCCAGTTCGGCAAGGGAGAAGGGTTTGACGAGGTAGTCCCAGCCACCCGCTTCAAAGCCCGACAGCTTGTCCGGAAGCGCGCTGCGCGCAGTCGTGAACAGGATCGGCGCCTCGATGTGCAGGGTCTCGCGCAGCACCCGGCACAGTTCGAAACCGCTCAGGACCGGCAGATTGACGTCGAGCAGGAAGAGGTCATGCGCATGCTCGCGCGCCAGCCGCAGCCCGTCTGCGCCGTCATGGGCGATGTCGACGACATGCCCCGTCGCAGTGAGGAAGTCGCTGATATTCGCGGCGATATCGCTGTCGTCTTCGACCAGAAGTATGCGCATTCGGCCTCCGCTGATGGGCGGAGTTTAGCGCGCGTTGGCTCAAGCGAGGCTCAAATCCGCAGTCGCGCGCGTTTGACGGTCCGGGGATCAATCTGTCCGGAACGAGTTTCAGGAGAGATGGATCATGCGCAATTGTCTGGCCGGTCTGTGTGCGGCGCTTTGTTTGACAGCTCCGGTCTGGCCGGCGCCTGTTGTGGATCTGGATGCGGCGCTGGAAGCCGTCAGGCAGGAGATCGACCGGCCCGGCTTTTCCGGCGCCGTCGTGGTGCTCGAGCGCGGCGAGACGCGACTGGCTGAGGTGCGGGGTCTGGCCGATCAGTCGGCGGGCCGCCGCAACACGCTGGAGACCCGTTTCAATATCGCATCGGTCGGCAAGTTCCTGACCGGGCTCGCCTTTGCAAGCGCCAGTGAGACTGTCGCGGGCCCGCCGGACGATTTTCTGGATCTGCCTGCAGGATCGCTCCTGCCCGGCGATGCCGACCTGTTCGATGCGGATGTAACGGCGGGCGATCTGATGGGCCATCGCACGACGATCGTCAGTTTCGGCGCGGCTGACGGGGCGGAGCAGCGCATGCCGGGACTTCGCAGCAATGCGGATGTGTTCGAACTGGTCCGCGAAGCCCAGGACGTGCCGGTTTCCCGGCGCCGGGACGGGCTGGCCTACAACAATTCGAACGCCATCGTGCTGGGTGAGATCATCGCGGCCCTGCACGGGCAGTCCTATGAGGCTGCGCTGCGCGATCTGGTGCTGGCGCCGGCCGGTGCTGACAATGCCGTCTTCGCCAGGCAAGGCGATGCGGATGCGCTGGGCCTGGCCCTGCCCTATGTCGATGCGGATTTCGACATGCGCGCGCCGATGCGGCCGCGTGGCGGGGGCGAGGCGGCCTTGCCCCAAACCTATCCCCGGCTCGTGGAAACCCCGCTGGGCAGCATGATCAGCTCGGCCGCGGGCGGCCTCTATATCAGTGCGCCGGAACTGGCCGCAGTGGGGCGTGCGGCGCTGGACGGCACGCTCACAAAGCGGGACCGGCTGGATCGGATGTGCGAGAGCCTGGTGCCGATCCCGGGGCGGATTTTCGGCCATGCCTGCGGCGGTGTCGAACTGGCGCCGGGGATTGAGCGCTGGGGACATAATGGCGGCGCGCCGGGCATCAACGCCGAGCTGGCCCTCTATCCGCAGCTGGATGTCGTTCTGGTGGTGCTGTCCAACCACAATGGCCGGGCCGGACCGGTTCTGGCGGCATTCGAGGCCGCACTGGCCGAGCAGCGAACGCAGGAACGACACAGCAATGGTTTCATCATTCGGGGAGAGTGATCCGGATCAATTATGGCGCGGCATGCGCCGCGGCTTCATCAATGGTCCGGAGAGGATGGTGCCCAGGAGAAGACTCGAACTTCCACTCCCTAACGGGAACTGGCACCTGAAGCCAGCGCGTCTACCAATTCCGCCACCTGGGCAGGTGTCGAGGCGCGGTTCCTAAAGCCGCCATGCCGCCAAGTCAACGGGTGATGCGCAATTTGGCGGCGCTTTTTGCAGCCTGTGCCGATGCTCGCGAAATCGCGCCGTGAGTGCTGCCGCCGTGCGGGCAAGGAGAGGCAAAGCGACGTCTCAGTGCGGTCCGGAAACCGGGGAGTATTCCTGCAGGAAACAGCCGTTCGGGTGCGCGGGGTGCGGTCTTCGTCCCTGAGCTTCCCCGAGCGCGAGGAGGCCGCGCAAAGCGGCGGCGACCAGGGCCGGGTGCCGTTCAAGCGCAATGCCGCATGGACAGGCGGGCGGTTTTTTGGTCTATCCGCACCAAGCCCATTTTTGCGGGGGACAGCCATGCTGCGAGACGAAATCATCACCGTGTTCGGCGGGTCCGGCTTTGTCGGCCGTCATGTGGTCCGGGCGCTCGCCCGTGAAGGCTATCGGGTCCGCGTCGCATCGCGGCGGCCCCACATCGCCCAGGACCTGCGTGTGATGGGCGTGGTGGGCCAGGTACAGCTGGTCCAGGCCAATCTGCGCGTTCCCGCCTCGGTCGAGCGCGCGCTGGAAGGCGCCAGCGGTGTGGTGAACCTCGTCGGTGTGCTGAACGAGAACGGCCGCCAGACCTTCACCCGCCTTCATGCCCAGGGCGCGAAGACGGTCGCCGAAGCCGCCGCTGCGGCGGGGATCGAGCGGCTGGTGCATATCTCCGCCATCGGCGCCGACGCCGAAAGCGCATCGCGCTATGCCCGCACCAAGGCCGAAGGCGAAGCCGCTGTGCGCAAGGCGCTGCCGGGCGCGACCGTGCTGCGGCCGTCCATCGTGTTCGGAACGGATGACGGCTTCTTCAACCGTTTCGGCGCCATGGCGCGATTCGTGCCGGCCCTGCCGCTGTTCGGCGGCGGCAAGACCCGTTTCCAGCCGGTCTTTGCCGGCGATGTCGCAGCCGCGGTGGTCAAGGCACTGCAGAGCGACACGGCGCGCGGAGAGACCTTCGAGCTTGGCGGACCGGGCGTTTACACGTTCGAACAGCTGATGCGCTTCATCCTCGACGAGATCGACCGGCCGCGCCTGCTGCTGCCGCTGCCCTGGGCGGCCGGCCAGGTGATCGCCATGCTGTCCGAGATGGCAGCGATCCTGCCCTTCGTGCAGCCGGTCATCACCCGCGACCAGCTCACCCAGCTCAAGCGCGACAATGTCGTTGCTGACGGAGCAAAGACGCTCGCCGACCTGGGTATCGAGCCGGAAACGGTGGACGCGATCGTGCCGTCCTACCTCGTGCGCTATCGCCGCTACGGCCAGTTCCACGAGCGCCAGCCCAGCTAGCCGGGCCCCGCTAGAGGATCTTGTCGAGCAGTTCGAGCGCCTTGTCGAGCCAGGTCAGGCGCTCGGTGTATTGCGCCTGGGCCTTGCCGGCCTTTTCGACAGCCTCCTTGAACGCCGTCCGGTCAGGAAGGTCCAGCGTCAGGTAGGCGTCGGCCAGCTGCGCATAGCCGATCAGGTCTATCTTCTGCTGCAGGTCCGTCATGCGGGTGCGGACGCCGGCCTGTGCCAGCGGCGGCAGGGCGTCGAGGCTGTCTTCAAGCGCCGCGATCTGTGCGCGCATTTCCTCTTCAGTCATCCGGGGTTACCTCGCGGGCGGGGTTGGGCGCGACCATGCTGTCGAGCAGGGCCTGGATATCGTCTGCCGTACTGCCGGCTTCTGCGCGGATGCGGGCCAGGCGCTCGGTGAGTGCGGCGATGGTGTCGGCATCGACAATCCGGCCGGTGATCCGTTCAAGCGCCGTGGGGGTCTGGATGTGGGTGTTGAGCAGCGCCTGTGCCGCAACGACCTCGTCCATCAGGGCGTCCAGCTCGGCAGACTTGGCCACGATGCGGGCGTGAAGCGTGTCCAGTGCGGCGATATTGGCGAGGATACCGGCGCGTCCGAGATTGTGCTGTTCAATGGACCAACGGGCGGTCTCGTCGTCGAGCGTGGCGCCGCCCGGGCCGTCCGATGGATTGTCGCAATGATCGTCGCTGGCCGGCGACAGCACGCCAGCGGCGACGTAGAACCGCGCATCGGCGCAGGCGAGTTCCGCTTCGAAGCGGGCCTTGCGTTGCTGTCTCAGCTGGTCGGCGTGCCGGACCAGTGCCTGTCCTTGCGCGCCCACGGCCGTTTCCATCGCCGTCAGGGTGGCAAGCTGGGTTGTCGACAAGTCCCGCACCTGGCGCGGGGTTCCGCAGGCGGCGAGGGCCAGACCGGTCAGTAGCGCCAGGGCCATCCGCGCCCTGGCTGTCCGCGGAAAAACACGGTCGCGCATCGGTTGTCTCCTTCAGAAGGAGGGTAACCTTAAACTGTTCAATCTGCAATTACACGTCGATAGTGGCTTGTCCGGGTCTGGTGCGGGCCTGCCGGTAGAGCGCAATCGGCACAAGACCGGCCGCGAGTACCGCAAAGCCGCCCAGGCCCAGAAGGCCGTTCCAGGGCCAGTTCTGGTCGGGCAGGA
Organism: Maricaulis virginensis; assembly: GCF_027922185.1. Taxonomy (NCBI): domain Bacteria; kingdom Pseudomonadati; phylum Pseudomonadota; class Alphaproteobacteria; order Maricaulales; family Maricaulaceae; genus Maricaulis; species Maricaulis virginensis. Next base: position 101,405 of record NZ_BSFE01000008.1, read on the forward strand.
AGATAAGCCCAACGCCGGCGACCGCATTGATGGAGCCGTGAAAGGCGCCGGCGGCATAGACACCGCCGCCCCGCTCGCGCGCGAGCGCGAGATAGGGCGTCAGCAGGACGGTGAAGAGCGTCATCACGGCGACGCCCGTCCAGCCCAGGCCCGGATAATTGTATCCCATCAGTATGAGCGGTGCGTGCCAGACGCCCCAGATCACGCCGATCACCAGCGATTGCACCCAGAAACCCAGACCGGACAGCCGCGGTTGCAGCCAGCCGCGCCAGCCCAGCTCCTCGCTGATGGTCAGCAGAACGGTATTGATCAGGATGCCGACCGGCACGCCGATGGCCAGCTGCAGGGTGAGCAGCATTTCCGGCGACATCGGCACCTCCTGGCCCGAGGCTTCGACCACGGCAGCCAGGGCTGCTGCGGCATCGGCGGGTTCGGACCGGGTCAGCACCAGGGTCACGATCGAGGCCAGCGCTGCCAGCGCAACGGGAACAAGCCAGCCCCAGACCGTCCAGACGACAACCGGACCGGCGCGGCCGGGCCTGAAGCCCAGAGCGGTCAGGAAGCGGTTGCGGTCGAACAGGGCGGTGGCCACGATCGCACCGATGGCCGGTCCGAACATGAAGCCCGTCATGTAGAGCGTGGAGAAGGCGCCGGCGCCCGCAAGGCCGCCTTCACTGTGCAACCAGGCCCCGATCGCCCAGCTGACACCGAAACTCACGACCAGAAAAACACCGATGGCCCGCATGCCGTCCCCCCGCTGAAGCGTGTCAGAGGCACAGTGCCCGGGAAGCTAGAGGATAATCAAGCCGATCAGGGCCAGGCCGAGGGCCAGCCGGTAGAGCACGAAGGGCAGGAAGCCGATACGGTCGACGAGCTTCATCATCACGGCAATCGACGCCCAGGCCGCGAAGAAGGACAGCACAGCCACGATCAGACCCGCTTCCAGCGACGCGCCGGCATCGTCGGCGCCGGCCAGGTCGATCACCGAGACCAGGGCGAAGGCGGCGATCACGGGGATGGCCATCAGCATGGAGAAGCGAGCGCTTTCCGAGCGTTTCAGGCCCAGCGCCCGGCCTGCCGTCATGGTAACGCCGGAGCGGGACGCGCCGGGGATGAGGGCGAACAGCTGGGCGATGCCGATCAGGGCGGCGTCCTTGAAGCCGAGTGTCTCCAGCGTGCCGGTCTGCTTGCCATAGCGGTCGGCGAGCCAGAGCGGCACGGCGAAGACCAGCGTGGCCCCTGCAATCACGGCCGGCGAGCGCAATGCATCGACCAGGTCGAAGGCGTAGAGCGCGCCGGCAAAGATGAAGACCGGCGGCATGGAGGCGGCCACCAGCAGAGCAATCCGCCCGCCCGGCGTGATCCGTCCGGTCAGCAGAGCCAGCTTGCCGCGCGCCACATCGAATATGTCGCGCCAGAAATACACCAGGACCGCAACCAGCGAGCCCGCGTGCGCCATCACATCGATCAGCGGACCCTGGTCCTCCACGCCCAGCGCACCGGGCGCCAGGATGAGATGGGCCGAGGACGAGATCGGCAGGAATTCGGTGAGGCCCTGGACGAGCGCGAGAACAATCAGCTGAATGAGTGGCATGCGGGTCTTCCCCTGGACGGGCCGGCGGCATATTCCGCCAGTTCACAGTGCTTGGCCAGTGGGCGACTGCGCAGGCAAGCGGGAGACGGGATGCGGATCTGGATCGATACCGATGGCGGCGTGGACGACGCGCTGGCCCTGGTCTGCGCCCTTGCGGTTTCCGAAGGGCGGCTGGCCGGCGTATCGACCGTGTTCGGCAATGTCTCGCCGCGCCGGGCTGCGCGCAATGCCGCCCTGGTCCAGGCCTTCTATCCCGGCAAGTCCGCTGCGGTCCATGTCGGCGCCGACCGTCCGTTGACGGGGCATCCCTGGCAGGATGCGCACGCAATCCATGGCGAGGACGGTCTGGGCGGTGTGACGGCTGATCATGCGCTGGCCTTCGAAACCGGCGTCGTTCGCGAGGCCCATCCCGACGAGACGGCCGACGCGCTGGCCGCCTTCGCGCGTGAGGCCGGTGCAGCCGGACGCCTGGTGTGTACCGGTCCGATGACCAATCTGGCGCGGGCACTCCTGCGCGACGCCGAAGCCTTTGCCGGGATCGGCCGCATCGTGTGCATGGGGACAAGCCTGAGTGTTCCCGACGTCCGGCGGGACCGGGCCGAATTCAATGCCAGTTCCGACCTCGAGGCCGCCCGCATCGTGCTCGAACGGGCGCCGAACCTCCTGGTCATGCCGCTCGATACCTGCCGCCGCGTCATGATGGAGCGGGCCTGGCTGGCCCGGCTGGCAGACCGGTATAACCGTCCGGTGCTGACCTTCCTGCGCCGGGCCCATGCCCACTACATGGATGCCTACCAGGCCATGGAGGGGATTGACGGTTGCTATCCGCACGACGCCCTGGCGGTGGCCGCGGCGCTGGCGCCCGGGGCCGGCCTGTTCACCATCGAGCCGGGCCGCTACGCGCTGGGCGAAGACGGGGCGTTCACCGGGCTGTTGCGACCGGATCCGGCGGCGCGGCGGATCGAGGTGGCGCGCGATGTCGATGCAGCCCGGGCGCTGGACTGGATTGAAACCTGCCTGGCGGTCTCGGCGGAATTGACGCCGCTTGGCGGCCGGCCCTACACCGGCAGCGGGAAGGACAATAGCAATGCCCCATGATCACATTGGTTCGCCGGGCGGGCCCGGGCGTCTGGAGCCCCGGGAAGCGCTGAGCCATACCGGCCGCGCAACAGCGGCGTCCGTTGCCGTGGCGCTGGTCCTGACGATCACCAAGGGGATTGTCTGGTACCTGTCCGGGTCCGTGGCGCTGCTGGCCTCTGCCGCCGACAGCCTGCTCGACCTGACGGCCTCCCTGACGGTCTATTTCTCCGTGCGCTATGCCGCCGAACCGGCGGATGCGGAACACCGCTTCGGTCATGGCAAGGCGGAAGCCTTTGCCGGCATCCTGCAGGCGATCCTGGTCGCGGTCTCCGCTGCGCTTCTGGTGCGCGAGGGGATCGCCCACCTGATCGAGCCGCAACCGATCGAGGCGAGCGGCTGGGCGCTGGGCGTGATGGGGCTGTCGATTGCGCTGACCCTGGTTCTGCTGATCGTCCAGACCCGGGCCCTGGAAAAGACCGGCTCGATCGCGGTGGAAGGCGACCGGGCACACTACTTCTCCGACCTCGGTTCGAATGTGGCCGTGATCGCGGGTATTGCAGGCGCCACCCTTCTCGGTTGGCTCTGGCTCGATGCGGTGGCAGCGCTCGGTGTGGCGGCCTGGCTGGGCTGGACGGCCTGGGGCGTGGCCCGAGGGGCCGGCAATCAGCTGATGGACCGGGAGCTGCCCGAGGAAGAGCGCGACCGCATCATGCACATCGCGGCAGAGGATCCGCGCATCATCAATATCCATCAATTGCGCACGCGGGCGGCCGGCCCGCTGCTGCACATCCAGTTCCACATGGCGCTGAAGCCGGACATGAGCCTGCGCGACGCCCATTCCATCCTGGTGGATTGCGAGAGGCGCATCCTGGCCGCCTGGCCCGCTGCCGACATCATCATCCACGCCGACCCTCACGGCGCGGCCGAGCCGCATGGTGCGGAATTCTTCAAGGGCGACGATCCGGTCGAAGCACATGACCCTTAGATCGCGCGCCGAAACAGGCTAGCCTTGCACCATGCGCATCCTGCACTTCTGGCCCCTCGATCCGTTTTCCCGCCAGGTCCGGCTGGCGCTGGAGGAGAAATCCCTGCGGCACGACCTGCAGCTGGAGGTTCCCTGGGAGCGTCCGGACGATCTCGTTTCGCTCAATCCGGCAGGCACGACACCGGTGCTGATCGACGAGTCCGGCGGCGGGCGGCGGGTGATCGTGGAAAGCCGGGCCATCCTGGAATATCTGGAAGAAACGACGCCGACGCCCTGCCTGCTGCCCGGCGGTCCGGCCGAGCGCGCCGAGGCGCGGCGGCTCGTCGACTGGTTCGACCGCAAGTATGACGGCGAGGTCAACGCCTACCTCCTGCACGAGAAGCTGGAAAAGCGGGCCCAGGGGCTGGGCTCTCCGGACCCCGCCGCACTCCGGGCCGGCCGCGATCATCTGCGCTGGCATCTCGACTATATGGCCTGGCTTCTGGAGAGCCGCGACGGGCTGGCCGGCCCACGCTATACGCTCGCGGATATCGCCGCCGCGGCCCACCTGTCCTGCGCCGACTATCTCGGCGACGTGCCGTGGGACGCGTTCGAACCGGTGAAGCACTGGTATCAGCGCGTCAAATGCCGCCCGGCCTTCCGCGGCCTCCTGACCGACAAACTCCCGGGCACCCCGCCCTCGGCGCATTATGCGGATCTGGATTTCTAGGGCAGGCCAGCATGCACGCTGACACCGTCAAATCCCTCGCCACCGGACTCGGCTTCACCGACGTCCGCATCTGCCGGGCCGATGAGGCCTGGGAGGCGGGGGAGCGGCTGGCGCAGTTTGTCGGTGAAGGGCTGCACGGCTCGATGGCGTGGATGGAAGACACGCTGGAGCGGCGCAAGCATCCCACCGCCATGTGGCCAGATGCGAAGTCGGCGGTCGTGGTGGCGATGAATTACGGGCCCGGTTTCGACCCGCTGCCGCTGCTGGAGCGGCGGTCCGAGGGCGTGATATCGGTCTATGCCCGCAACGCCGACTATCACGATGTGATGAAGAAGCGCCTGAAGCATCTGGCGCGGGCCTTTGCGCAGGACACCGGCGAGGATGTGAAAGTCTTCGTCGACACCGCCCCGCTGATGGAAAAGCCGCTGGCCGGCAAGGCGGGCATGGGCTGGCAGGGCAAGCACACCAATCTGGTCAGCCGCGAGCACGGCTCCTGGCTGTTTCTGGGCGTCATGCTGACCACGGCCGATCTGGAGCCCGATGCCGCCGAGACGGATCATTGCGGCTCGTGCCGGGCCTGTCTCGATATCTGCCCGACCAACGCCTTTCCGGTGCCCTACAGGCTCGATGCACGGCGCTGCATTTCCTATCTGACGATCGAGCACAAGGGGCCGATCCCGGAGGAGTTCCGGGAGCCGATGGGCAATCGCATCTATGGTTGCGACGACTGTCTGGCGGTCTGCCCGTGGAACAAGTTCGCGGCGGTCGCCGAGGAGACCGCCTTCCATCCGCGTCCCGAGTTGAAAGGGCCGCTGCTGGCCGAGCTGGCGGCGCTGGATGACGCAGAATTCCGGCAGGTCTTCACCGCCTCGCCGGTGAAACGGATCGGACGCAACCGGTTTTTGCGTAACGTGCTTATAGCGATTGGCAATTCCGGTGATGCGGTGCTCATTCCTGTCGTGCTGGACCGTCTTGAGGACGCCGCCCCAGAAGTGCGTGGCATGGCCGTCTGGGCGCTGGCCCGGCTCGATCCGGAAGGGGCCGTGCGGGAGGCCGAAGCCAGGGGACACACGGAGACCGATCCCCATGTCCGTGAAGAATGGGCGCGCGTGAATAAGAAACTTACCTCGGGTTGAGGGCTTGTTAGTTTTTTGGGGCTAAGGCTCCGCCCCTTGGAGGGGCTGACGCACGGGGAGCGTCTGACACAATGCAGGTCGACAGGCCAAGTGGGGTCTCGCATCTGGCAGGACAGGTTTTCTCGGACCGGACATCCGTTCTGGTGTGCGAGAACAGCCAGGTGCAATTGCGCATACTGAGCGAAGCCGTGCGGGATGCCGGCTATGAAGTGCATACGGCGAGCAATGCCGAGGATGCACTGACGCTGCTGAACCTGATGCCGATCGATATCTTCCTGACGGGGATCGAGGTCGGCACGACCAGCGGGCTGGAAGCCTGCTGGCTGCTCAAGTCCAATCCGGAAACCGAGACGGTCTATACCATCGTCGTAACGGCATCCGGTCAGGAAAAGCGGCTCGAGGAATCGCTGGATGCCGGCGCGGACGACTTTATCCGCAAACCCGTCAACATGACCGAGCTGCGCGCCCGCCTGCGGGCGGCGACGCGCCTGGTGCGGATGCAGAAGCAGTTCCGCCACATGGCCGAGACCGATGCGCTGACCGGCGCCGCCAATCGCCGCGCCTTCATGCAATATCTGGACACGCTGGTGGATCGCGCCCGGCGCCAGGATGCGCCGCTGGCCGCCGTCATGGTCGATCTCGATCATTTCAAGCGCACAAACGACACTTACGGACACGCCGTCGGCGACAAGGTGCTGGTCCAGACCGTGCGTCAGGTACAAGCCTGCCTGCGCGATTGCGACATGCTGGGCCGGCTGGGCGGCGAGGAGTTTGCTGTCGTCCTGCCCGGCGCTACGGCGGCGTCTGCCGTGGCCGCGGCGGAACGTATCCGCGAAGCGATAGCCGCTGTGGATGTGCGTGTGGACAATGGCGACCGGATTCCGGTCACGGCCAGTCTCGGTGTCGCGGTGCTGGAAGGCGACAAGATGATGGAGACGGCCGAAGGCCTGCTGCATGCAGCAGACGAGGCGCTCTATGCCGCCAAGGCCGGCGGCCGCAATCGCGTGGTCGAGGCCGCCTCCTGCCGCGAGGACGCGCCGGTTCGTGCTGCCGGCTAGGACCTAGCCGCCGCTCGCGGCGAGCCGGCGTGCCTCGTTGATCTGTCCGCGCAGAACCAGGATCTCGATACGTTCGGGCGCCCGTTCGCGGGCCGCCTCGATGTCCGACATGGCGGCATCCAGATTGCCGGTATTCAGATGGAAGGCGGCGCGCAGATACCAGCCCTCGGCGCTTTCCGGCACCAGATCGACCAGGCTCTGCGCGTCGCGCGCCAGACCGCCCCAGTTTTCCTCGGCCAGATACAGGCGTCCCCGGCCGGACAGGGTGAGGATGGAAAACGGGTCCAGGGCCAGGGCGGCCGCGTAATTGTCGAAGGCTGCGTCTGCATTGCCATTGCGTGCGCGGGTCTCGCCGGCCAGCGTCAGGAAGTCGACCCGTTCGGCATCGACCATGCCGGCGCGCCGTTCCGATGCCAGCTCCTCGAGGATCCCGGCCGCCACGTCGAAATCGCCAAGCGCGATATAGGCGTGCGCCTCGCACACCTCGGCCGGCCAGCCGCCGCCCTCGATGCGCCAGATCTGGGCCTCCTCCAGCGCCTCGGCCGGATCGTCGCCGCTCATCGCGATACAGGACTGGTAGCGCATGCGTTCCGCGTGGCGCACATCGTTCTGGGCCGATGCCGGCATGGCACACAGGGCGAGAAGGACGGGGCTCAGGACCAGACGCGACAACATGGGAATATCCTGCGACGACAGACCCCGCCACGCTAGGGCGTGCGCGCGGCGGCGTCCATCGGCTTGCGCGTTACAAGGCTGTCAGGCCTTGGCGAAGTGCAGGATGCCCCAGTTGAGATAGCCCTTGTCGGCACCGTCGACCCAGTGTTTCAGCCCGTCGATCATGCCATCGACATAGTCCGCGCCGGACAGGCGCGTGAGCTCCTCGCGGCGATCCAGCAGAACCTCGCGCACCCGGTTGTAGTGCGTGCGCAGATTCATCGGCGTCTCGTCGAGATCGAGCGCCTTAAAACCGCGTTTTTCCAGCGCGTGCCGGTAGAAGGCGACCGAGCCGAAAGTCTGCAGGTGGATACGGCGCAGGATGTGGTCCAGCACACCGTCGGGACAATCGTCGGCCTGCATCGGGTCGGTGAAGATCAGCTCGCCGCCCGGACGGATGATGCGGGCAATCTCGTCCATCACCTTCAGCCGCTCGCCCGAATGCAGGAAGGAGTCCTGCGACCAGATGATGTCATAGCTGTCGTCCGGATCGTCGAGTTCCTCGAAGGAGCCGTAGACCACATCGATCTTGTCGTTCATGCCGGCCCTGGCCGTCAGCTCCCGGTTGAAGGCGTTCTGGGTCTCCGACAGGTTCAGGCAGGTGACGTGACAGCCGAAACGGTCGGCGAGATAGCGCGCCGAGCCGCCGAAACCGGCACCCAGATCGATCACCCTGCTGTCCGGCCCGATCGTTTTCAGACGGTCGGCCATGGTGGTCACGGTGCGGCGGCTGGCCCGGGCGATGTCCTCGTCCGGTGTCGCATACATGCCGACATGGATGTCCTCGCCGCCCCAGACAGCGCGGTAGAAGGCATCGGCCGGCGCACTGTCGTAATAGGTCTCCGCCTCGAGGACGGCCTGTGACTTACTGCTCATCTGCCAGTTTCTCCGCAACATGGACGAAAAAGTCCGGATCGTTTTCCTGATAGGTCTCCTGGAAATCGCCGTAGGTCTTCACCTTCTTGAACCCGACATCGGTCAGCAGCTTGCGCGTATAGGCCTTGCGCAGCGGGAACATGTTGAGGTGGTAGACCGCCCCGTCCGGGAAGGCGTAGCGGAAGCGCGCCAGCCCGTCATCGACATGCTCGGGCTCGGCCACGACCTGGTCGCCGCAATAATAGTATTTGTGCTTGGTCGAGAAATCGCCGTCCAGGATCGAGTCGTAATTGCGCTGGTCGATGATCAGGATGCCGTCCCATTTCAGGGCCGCATAGAACTCCGCGAGGGCGCGGCGGCGATCGTGCTCGTCGAACAGGTGGGTAAAGGAATTGCCCAGGCAGATGATGGCGTCGAACTTGCCGTGGACATCCTTGTTCAGCCAGCGCCAGTCGGCGTGGACGGTGTTGAGAACGAGATTGCGCCGGCGGCCGTTTTCAAACGCCTTGCCCAGCATTTCCGCGCTGCCATCGACGGTCGTCACATCGAAACCGGCCTTGAGCAGCTGGATCGAGTGGAAGCCCGTACCGGCTGCGGCATCGAGAACCTTCTTCTTGTCGCGGGCCTTCAGGATGTCGATGAAGAAGCGCCCTTCGCTTTCCGCGCGGGCTTCCCAGTCGATCAACTCGTCCCACTTGTCGACAAAGCCCTCGATATATTCCTTCTGGTAGTGGTCGGTTTCGCGGGTGGCGATGGGATCCGCCCCGAAATCCTGAACCAGCGTGCCGTCGGTCATTCACATCTGCGCCGGACCGCAGGCACAGCTCGCCCGCAGCTTTCCAGCGTCCCTGTTTGAGCGTTTTCGCCCGCACGCATACCGGCCGCGTGCAGATACACGGCGGGCGAATTATCGTCTTGATCGGTTTCGGCGGTTACGGGGGCTGGGGAAGGCGATCACCCGGCCGCACCCGCAGGCGCGTTTGTCATTCTTGTGTGCGTGGCTCCCGGTCACAGACCGGACCGGAAAGGTCACGCTGCACCCACCGCTCAGGCTAGCCACACCGCAGCCGTTGGCCGTCGGAAGCCTGCCTTGCCCGAATGGCCTAACAAACTTCCGGTAGAGCTGCAACAGCTGCCGGGGCGTCACAATCTTCCCCGGCCGGGCCCCCGGCGTTTGTTTTCGGTGCCAAGGTGTGAAAGAAGAGGGGGAATTCAGGTCCGGCCCGGTTTCCCGCTCCCATGATCGTTCTCCAGGTTATTCCCGAACTCGATGCCGGCGGCGCCGAGCGGACGACGCTCGAGATCGCCGAAGCGGTGATCGCCGAGGGCGGCCGCGCGCTGGTCGCGTCGGCCGGCGGGCGGCTGGAAGACGAACTGGCCGCGCTGGGGGGTGAGCTCATCCGCATGCCCGCGGCCTCGAAGAACCCGCTCGACCTGTGGCGCAACATGCTCAGGCTCGTCGCGACGGTCCGCAGCGAAGCCGTCGATATCGTTCATGCCCGCTCGCGTGCACCGGCCTGGAGCGCGAAATGGGCCTGCGACCGGACCGATGCTCATTTCGTCACCACCTATCACGGCACCTACAACGCCCGCTCGTCGCTGAAGCGGCGGTACAATTCCGTGATGGCGCGGGGTGAGCGCGTGATCGCCAATTCGGAATTCATCCGCGATCATATCGCGACCGAACACCCGTTCGCGACGTCACGTGTCCGTGTGATCCCGCGCGGCGTCGACCTGGTGCGCTTCGATCCGGAAGCGGTCGGGGAAGACCGGCTCGCCGCCCTGCGGCAGGCCTGGGCGCTGGATCCGCAGGATCAAAGCCCGCTCCTTCTCCTGCCGGCGCGTCTGACAGGCTGGAAGGGCCAGCGCGAGGCAATCCGGGCGCTGGGGCGCCTGCAGGACGATCCGGACGTGGAAACGCCGCGCCTGGTGCTGGCCGGCGACGCTCAGGGGCGCCAGACCTATGTCGAGGAATTGCAGGCGCTGGCGGCATCCGAGAATGTCGCCGGGCGGGTTTTCATCGTCGGGCACTGCAGCGACATGCCGGCCGCGATGATGCTGTGCGATCTGGTGCTGACCCCGTCCAATGAACCCGAGGCGTTCGGCCGGACCGCGGCCGAGGCCGGGGCGATGCTGAAACCGGTGATCGCGGCCGATCATGGCGGCGCCCGCGAAGTGGTGCTGCACGGTGAAACCGGCTGGCGTGTTCCGCCGGGAGACCCCGGGGCGCTTGCGGCGGCGATCGCCGGCGCGCTTGCGCTGGCGCCGGAAGACCGCGATGCCGTGGGACAACGGGCCCGCGCGCACGTGATTGCGGAATTTTCTACCGTCAGCCTGCAAGCTTCGACTTTGCGCGTCTATCACGAGGTCCTAAACTCACAGCCATGAGCGAACCGCAGCGCGACATCACCTATATCCTGCACTGGGGCGATCTGGCCTCGACCGTCCGGATGCTGGCCGCGGCCCGGCTGCTGCGCGACGTGCACAAGCGCGACCGCATCATCCTGCTGACGAAGCCGGACTTCGAGAGCTTTCTCAAGCACTGCCCCTATTTCAACCTGATCGAGACGGACGCGCTGCCGGATGCGCGGCCGATGGCCGGCCTGCGCGACAAGCGGATCAAGCTGAACAAGCCGGTCCGCGTCTACGATCTTGTGGGCGATGCCGACAGCCGCAAGCTGAAGCGCCTGTTCCGTTTCTCCAAATGCCGCTGGACCGAGATCGCGGCAGACCCGCGCACGGGCGAGCATCCGGTGGATGCGGTTGCCGGCCGTCTCAATGCGGCGCTGGGGCTGGCACCGGAGCACTTCCCGCTTGGCGCCGCGCCGCCGCCGGATACCAGCTGGGTCGATTATCTCGCCAAGCAGTCCCGCATGCTCGACCCGGAATATTTCGGCCTGAATGGCCGTTTCGCGCTGTTGGCGCCGTCGGGCGACGGTGTGAAACCGGCGCTTCGCTGGCCGCAGGAACGCTGGGCAGCCCTGGCGCACGAACTGCTGCAGTCGGGGGTGACGCCGGCCCTGATCGGCGGACCGGATACCCGCGAAGTGGGACGGTATGTGGCTCACGTCACGCCGGGCGCGCGCGATCTGACCGGCAAGGCCAAGCTGGCCCAGCTGGCGGGCCTCGCCCGTCATGCGCGCTTCGTGTTCAGCGAGGACACGCCCCTCATACATCTGCTGGTGGCTTCAGGGCCTCCGGCGCTGGCGCTTTACGGCGATGTGGGCGATCCGGCCCTGATCGCGCCGCGCGGTCCGAGTCCCGTCATCCTGATGCACGCGCCGACGCTGGCCCAGGTGACGCCGGAGGAGGCGGTTGCCGCGATGCGCTTTGCCGGCGGGTTCGATCGCGAGCCGGAAGCCGCCTGACCGGTTGAATCCGGGGCGGCGCGCCCCATATGCGCGTCTTGCGTTGCGCCGTTCCGGGGAAGTTTTCCGGCCAGCCGGGGTTCCCGACAGTGCGCCGTGCTTGCCAAATGTGATCATTTGACCATAGTGCGCCGCTCCCGTCCGGACAGGCGCCTGTTATGCCCACTTTGGGCTTGATCCGGTCCTGCCGCCGGGAGATTACTAAGTTTCAGTACGTGGGCCACAAGGGAGAAGAGGCCATAGCCCGTAGACCGCACGCCGCGCAACCGCCCAAAAAGGAAGGGCCGCGCACCAACAGGGATATCCGCGTTCCGCGGGTTCTCTTGATCGACGAACACGGCGAAAAACAGGGTATCATGCCTGTTGAAGCTGCTCTGGAAGCCGCCGAAGAAGCGGGACTCGACCTTGTCGAGGTGTCTCCCAATGCCGATCCGCCCGTGTGCAAGATCGTCGACTACGGCAAGCTGAAATACCAGGAACAGAAAAAGAAGGCCGAGGCGAAGAAGAAGCAGAAGATCGTCGAGATCAAAGAGATCAAGATGCGTCCGAACATCGATGTGCACGACTACCAGGTGAAAACCAAGGCGATGCACCGCTTCTTCGAGGCTGGCGACAAGGTGAAGGTCACGCTGCGCTTCCGCGGCCGCGAGATGGCCCACCAGGATCGCGGCATGGATATCATGAACCGCGTGAAGCAGGACTTCGCCGAAGTGGCCAAGGTCGAGTTCGAGCCGAAGCTCGAAGGCCGCCTGATGGTCATGGTGATGGCGCCGCGCTGATCGCGTCGCCTGTCATCTGACGGCTTTGCAAGACGGCGCCTCTCGGGGCGCCGTTTTTCGTGGCCGGATGGCCGCGAAATGCTGCCACAAGATCGAAAGCCAAGATCGACAATTTTTCCTGCACGACTCGTCTTTCTCATTGTGTTACAAGGCTGTTTCAATATCGAAAGATCGACAAATTGATCGAGACACCCAATCGTATCGAGCCGTGCCTCTTTGATGACAGGGTCCCTGCCGACCTGGCGGATCTGGCTGTCGAGTTGCGCGCCGCGGCGCAGGGGCTGGGGGTCGGGCTGCATCCGGACAGTGCTGCAGAACTGGCAGACCTCGTCCGGGTGATGAACTGCTACTATTCCAATCTGATCGAAGGGCACAATACACGCCCCCGGGATATCGAGCTGGCCCTGATGGGGGCCGAGATCGATGAGGCGGCGCGGCCGCTGGCGCTCGAGGCGCGGGCCCATGTCGTCGTCCAGCGTCTGATCGACCAGCGGTTCCGGGAGGGCACACTCGACAGGCCGACATCACCGGAATTCCTGTCCTGGGTGCATCGCGAATTCTACAACAACATGCCCCCTGAATTCAGGTTCGTGAAACATCCGGATGGCCGGAAAGAGGAAATCCGTCCCGGCGCTTTCCGGGCCGAGGGCGATGGCGAGATCGCGGTCGGCCGGCACCGTCCGCCGTCCGGAAAGCATGTGGTCCGCTTTCTCGAACATTTCGACATGCGCTACCGCTCGGTCGAGACATCGGCCAGCGGCCGCATCATTGCCATTCCCGCTGCCCATCACCGCTTCAACTACATTCACCCGTTTCAGGATGGAAACGGTCGGGTGAGCCGGCTCATGTCGCACGCCATGGCGTTGCGCGCCGGCCTTGGCGCGGGCGGTCTCTGGCCGATATCCCGCGGTCTGGCGCGCGGGCTCGAAGACCGCGGTGAATACATGCGCATGATGGATCTGGCCGACGCCCCCCGCCGGAGCGATCATGATGGGCGGGGCAATCTGTCCGAAGCGGCGCTGCATGAATTCTGCCGATGGTTCCTCAAGGTCGCACTCGACCAGATCGAGTTCTCCGGCCGGCTCTTCGATCTCGTCGGTCTGGACGCGCGCTACAGGCGCCTTGTCGCCGATGTCAGCGAGGACAAGCGGGCTCCGGATCTCGTCTCTGCCGTTCTGCGCTATGGCGTGCTGGAGCGGGGCGAGGCCGCCACGGTGCTGAAGACGTCAGGCGTGACCGCACGCAAGACCCTGAACCAGCTGGTCAGCCAGGGCTTTCTGACATCGCCGTCGCCGAAAACGCCGGTTCGTCTTGCCTTCCCGCTGGCCTATCGCGAACGTCTCTTTCCAAACCTGTTCGCAGACGCCGCCTTGCCCTAATGCGCGTCACGGCGCGGCCGCGCGGCCCTGATTGTCCGCACCAGGCGCCGGCACGGCTTCTTCCTCGACCTCGTCCAGCGCGTCGGTCCTTGCCAGTTGCGGGAAGAGACGGAACCAGGCGGCGGCTGTCACCAGCGCCATGACGCCGCCCAGCAGGACGGCGCCGACCGGGCCCAGGAAGCGCGCGGCAACGCCGGACTCGAATTCGCCCAGCTCGTTCGAGGCGGAAATGAAGATGAACTCCACCGAGGAGACGCGTCCGCGCATCGCGGTCGGCGTTGCCAGCTGGATGATCGACTGGCGGATGAAGACCGAGATCATGTCGGCCGCGCCGGTCACCGCCAGGGCGATCAGCGACAGGAGCAGGATCTTGGACAGGGCAAAGCCCAGCATCGCCACGCCGTAGACGGCAATGGCGCCCAGCATCCAGGCGCCGATGCGGCGGGTCAGCGGCCGTGTCGCCAGCATGAAGGCGATGATGGCCGCACCGACCGCCGGCGCCGTGCGCAACAGGCCCAGCCCCACCGTGTCAGTGTGCAGCACGTCGCGTGCGAAGACCGGCAGCAGGGCGGTCACGCCGCCGAACAGCACGACGACGAGGTCGAGCGAGATGGCGCCCAGCACGACCTTGTTGTGCCGCACATAGCGCAGCCCCTCGATCGCCATGCGCCAGCCCGACTGGCCGTGCACCTTCTCGTGCGCGGGCGTGCGCGCGGTGGCGATGGCCAGGGTGGCGAAGACCAGCAGGGCGGCGCTGGTCAGATAGACTGCCTCGGGACCGGCGATATAGAGCAGCCCGCCCAGGGCCGGGCCGCCGATTGCCGCGCCCTGGAAGCCCAGCGAGTTCCAGGCGATCGCCTGGCGCAGATCGGCCCGCGGCACGATGCGGGGCAGCAGCGCACTCGCCGCGGCGGGCGAGAAGGCGTGCATGCAGCCCAGCACGATGGCGGCCGTGAACACGATCCACAGCTGAACCGGGCCGGAGAAGAACGGGCTCGCCGCCAGCGCCAGGGCGCAGATCACGCGGACCACATTCGTCACGATGAGTATCAGGCGCCGGTCGAGCCGGTCGGCGGCCTGCCCGCCGACGAGCGACAGCAGGAAAACCGGTGCGAACTGGGCGAGGCCGACAAAACCCAGCATCAGCGCGCTTTCCTCGATCGAGCGGGTCTCGCGCGCCACGTCATAGACCTGCCAGCCGATCGCGACCGCCTGCATCTGCCGCGCAGCGGAGATCGATTGCCGCATGGCCCAGTAGTGGCGGTAGGGCTGGTGGCGGAAGATGTCGAGAGACGGTGTCAGCACCGCCGGAGGGATAAGCGGGTTCGCGGTACCGGGCAATCCGCCGCGGCGGGCACGCCGCGAAGATGCCGCATGTCGGGCGGATTGCAGGCTACCCTGTTCAGACGATATTCAGCGGCTAGGATTTGTGATGAAATCACTTGAAACTCACGGGCGTGTTCGCGCGGTGCTCCGCAGGGGCTTTACGCAGGATGCGGCCGGATAGTCCGACAGACAGGGGGAATGACATGAACAGCAAGCTTCTGGCCGGTGTGGCGCTTGCAGCGCTGATCGCGGGCGGCCTCGCCCACGCCCAGGATCCGGCGCTGCCGCCGGCCTATGGTTCGGTGCGCCTGTCCTCGGGCTTCGAGCCCGATCCGGCATCGGTCGGCGTCCGGGCCGGCGGCGCCATCTATGCCGGCAATGCGTCCGACTACTGCTCGGGCTATATCACACCGCAAGCGTCCTACGCCTTCGACTACGACGCCGGCGGCTATGACCTCTTTGTCTCGGCCGCGTCCGATGTCGATGCGACGCTCCTGGTTCGCGCGCCTGATGGCAGCTGGCACTGCAATGATGATGGCGAGGGGATCGGCCTCAATCCGGGCCTGCGCTTCGACAATCCGCAGTCGGGCAACTACCGGGTCTGGGTCGGCACGCTGAGCCCGGGCGTCGGATACGAGCCGGCCATGCTGCACATTTCCGAGGTCGGCTTCTCGTCTGCGAACGCCTATTCGCGGGCGCCGAACCCCAATCTGGCGCCGGAATCCGGCACGCTCGACCTGCGCGCAGGCTTTGCCGACGATCCGCGCACGGTGCGGGTGACGGCCGGCGGTGAAATCAGCGCGGACCGCGGGACCTCGCCGATGTGCCGCGGGCACGTGAATTCCGCGCCGGACCTCTGGGTGAACTATACCGGCCGCGGGGATTTCGACCTTTATCTGTCGATGGAGGCGGACAGCGACACCACGCTGCTCGTCCAGGACCCGAACGGCAACTGGCTGTGCGACGACGACACCGCCGAAAATCTCAATCCGGGCCTGCGGATCGAGGACCCGGCCGCCGGACGCTATGCGGTCTGGGCCGGACGCTTCTCGCGCGGTCCGGACGTGCCGGCGACGATCTATGTGTCGGAACTGGGTTTCCTGGGCAATATCGATACCCCGGCCGAACTCGACTACTCGCTGCCGTCCAATTATGGCTCGGCCGATCTGGTCTCCGGTTTCACGCCCGATCCCTACACGGTCGACCTGATGGCCGGCGGCGATGTCGATGTGAACGAGGCTGTCGGGCAGAACTGCCGCGGCTATGCCACCACGGCGCCCGACTTCGACATCACCTATGACGCCGACAATCTGGACCTCTACATCTCCGCCACCTCGGACGGCGATGCGACCCTGGTCGTCAACGCACCGGACGGAACCTGGTGGTGCGATGACGACAGTGCGGGCAGCCTCAATCCGGGCATCCGTTTCGACAATCCGCAGGATGGCCGCTACGACATCTGGGTCGGCACCTACAGCGAGGGCACGCCCGAGCCGGCGACGCTGCATATTTCCGAACTCGGCTTCGGCGATGAATTCGTCGGCGGCGGCTCCGCCCTCGATGTCGCTCTCGAAGCGAATTACGGCTCGGTCAGCCTGGAGGGCGGCTTCTCGCCCGACCCCTACACGGTCGACCTCGTCGCGGGCGGTCCGCTCGATGCCGGCGAAGCGGCGGACCCGTCCTGCCGCGGCTATGTCACCGAAGCCCCCGACTTCGAGCTGAGTTTCGAGCCGGGCGCGCTGGACCTGTTCATCTCGGTCCTGGCCGATGCGGATACCACGCTGGTGATCAACGATCCGTCCGGCCGCTGGATCTGCGATGATGACGGTGCGGGCAGCCTCAATCCGGGTGTCCATTTCGAGAACCCCGAGGCCGGCGTCTACGACATCTGGGTTGGCACCTACTGGTCCGGCGACGGGCAGCCGGCCCGCCTGGGCATTTCGGAACTGGGCTTCCAGGAAGACTAGCCGCGTGTCAGGTGCCTGAATTGCCAAGGGGCGGCTCACCTGGGTCGCCCCTTCGTATGTCTTATGAGTGGCTTGCGTATCCCATATGCAGGATTCACTCTTCCGTTGTGGTCGGTGTTACACTATATCATCTTCCGATAGCGCGATCCGCAGGTGTTAGATGAAAATGACCGCCAACAGGCATAGATCCCTCGACGCGACCGGCGTCGGCCTGTCGGCGCTGTGCATCCTGCACTGCCTGCTGGTTCCCACCGCTGCCTCGGCTGCGCCCCTGCTCTCGCCGGAGCTGGGCTCGCTGTTCGGTCTCAGCCATGACTGGCATATCGTGATGCTGGCGCTGGCCGCGCCGGTCTCGCTGGTGGCGCTGGGCTGGGGCATGAAGTCGGTGGAGGCCGGCTGGCGGATCTTTGCGGCTGGCCTGTCCGGTCTCGTGCTGATGGCAATCGGTGCCTCGCACGTCTTCGGACCGCTGGCCGAAACCGTGCTGACCCTGACCGGTGTGACCGTGCTGGCCGGGGCCCACCTGGTGAACTGGCGCGCCCGGGCCCGCGCCGGCCATGTCCATCGCCGCGATTGCGGCCTGTGCGAGCACGAGCCGCACGCCTGAGACGGAGTCAGCTGCGCCCTTGCAATAGCGCCGTTTCCGCGTATAAGACCCCGCTTCCAACTCCAGCCTGACGGGCCCGTTCGACATGCCCGCTGGCTGCACCATCCACAAGACCGCTCCGGCGGTCCTGCAAAGGAGATGAAAATGTCGAAGATGAAGACGAAGAGCGGCGCCAAAAAGCGCTTCAAGCTCACTGCCACGGGCAAGGTGAAGGCCGGCCAGGCCGGCAAGCGCCACGGCATGATCAAGCGGACTCCCAAGCAGATCCGCAACAAGCGCGGCCAGACGACACTGTCGCCCCAGGACGCGCGGATCGTGAAAAAATACATCCCGAACGGCCTGTAAGCCGCGGCAGCTGAGTTAGGAGCACACCCATGTCTCGAGTTACGTCCGGACCGGCGACCGCCAAGCGCCACAAGAAAGTCATCAAAGCGGCCAAGGGCTATTACGGCCGCCGCAAGAACACCTTCCGCGCTGCCGTGCAGGCTGTGGAGAAGGCCGGCCAGTACGCCTATCGCGACCGCCGTGCCAAGAAGCGCAATTTCCGCGGTCTCTGGATCCAGCGCATCAATGCCGGTGCCCGCGAGCACGGCATGACCTATTCGGTCTTCATGAACGGTCTGAACAAGGCCGGCATCGAAGTCGACCGCAAGGTCCTGTCCGACATCGCGATCCGCGAACCGGAAGCCTTCAAGGCGCTCGTCGATCAGGCGCGCGCTGCGCTGGGCTGAACCCGGTCACACCGATCCGATTGAAAAGGCCCGCCAGCGCATCGCCGGCGGGCCTTTTTCTTGTCTTGCTCCCCGGAATACACAAATGGCTCCGACAGATGCACAAAACACCATCCTTCCCCTTGATGGGGAAGGTGGGCCAGCGCGCAGCGCTGGGTCGGAAGGGGTGAATCCCGCTGCCGATCCATCGGGTGCAAACGCGCGGACACCTCGCCCCAACCCCATCCACCACGCCTTCGGCGCGGTCCCCCTTCCCCGTCAAGGGGAAGGATGGCAGGCGCGGCGACCTTTCAAAGCCGCCCAAGCCGGTCGACAGTTGAATCCCCAACCGCTAAATCCACCTCGACCGCGAGGGACTGAGAACACCATGACCGACACATCCAATCTCGACACGCTGGAAGCCGAGGTCCGCAGCCAGATCGATGGCGCGGCCGACGAGGCGGCGCTGGACGCTGTGCGCGTGTCCGCCCTGGGCAAGAAGGGCTCGGTTTCGCTGATGATGCGCGAGCTGGGCAAGATGAGCCCGGAAGAGCGTCAGGTGATGGGCCCGGCGCTCAACGGTCTAAAGACCCGCCTCAACGACGCCCTGGAAGCACGCAAGGCCGATCTGGAAGCCAGGGCGCTGGACGCAGCCCTGGCCTCGGAAACGGTCGACATCACCCTGCCGGTGCGCCCGGAGCCGCAAGGCTCGCTGCATCCGATCACCCAGGTGATGGAAGAACTGGCCGTGATCTTCGCGGACATGGGTTTCGAGGTCGCCGAGGGCCCGGACGTCGAGGACGACTTCCACAATTTCACCGCCCTGAACTTCCCGCCCGGCCACCCGGCGCGCGACACCCAGGACACTTTCTTCATGCAGCCGGACGAGAACGGCGAGCGCAAGGTGTTGCGCACCCACACCTCGCCGGTGCAGATCCGCACCATGCTGAAAGGCAAGACGCCGATCCGCATCATCGTGCCGGGCCGCGTCTATCGCTGCGACTGGGACCAGACCCACACGCCGATGTTCCACCAGGTCGAGGGCCTGGTGATCGATCGCGAGGCGAATATGGGCCACCTCAAGGGCACGCTGCTGGATTTCATCGCGGCCTTTTTCGAGACCGACCAGGTAGAAGCCCGTTTCCGGCCGCACCACTTCCCCTTCACCGAGCCGAGCGCCGAGATGGATGTGCGCTATGAGCGTGTCGGCGATGCGGTGAAGGTGGGTTCGGGCGACAAGTGGATGGAAATCCTCGGCTGTGGCATGGTCCACCCGAATGTGATCCGCAATTGCGGCCTCGACCCGGACGAGTTCCAGGGCTTTGCCTGGGGCATGGGCGTCGACCGTCTCGCCATGCTGAAATACGGCGCGCCGGACCTGCGCGACTTCTTCAATTCCGACAAGCGCTGGCTGAACCATTATGGCTTCAGCCCGTTGCTGCAGGCCAATCTCGCGACGGGGCTGAGCTAGGCTGACCCATGTGGCGCTGGCTCTCCCATAACCATCAGACGCTGACTGCGGTCGGCGCGATGCTCGTGGGCATCGCGGCGCTGTTTGTCGCCTGGGACCAGGGGCGGGTGATGCGGGCCCAGCAGCACGGGGCCGTAGTACCGGTGCTGCAGATCGACGGCTTCCTGGTCACGCGGCCGGAAACCCGCTCGATCGGCCTGCGCGTCTACAATAACGGCGTCGGTCCGGCGATGATCGAGAGTGTCACCCTGCGCCGCGACGGTGTGGAGGTGCAGGACTTTTCGGCGCTGATGGAGGTGCTGCCGGCCGACCAGGACCGCTCCTGGGCCACCCTGGCAGGCCGCACGCTCGCACCCGGCGGCGAGGTCGAGCCGATCATGATCCAGTGGCCGCGCTCTTCGCTCGAAGGCCCTGCCGTCACCGCGCTGCTGGCGGAGTGGGACCTCTGGCAGGTCGAGGCCTGCTATTGCTCGGTCTTTGACCGCTGCTGGACCACCCAGACGTCCAATGCCCGTCCTGTGCCCGTGCGCCGTTGCGAGGCGCAGCGGGACGATGTTTTCCAAACTCTCGGATCCGTGCCCGACACGGAGGAGCCCGACCAATGAAATTCCCGCTTTCCTGGCTGAAATACCATCTCGAGACCGACGCCTCCCTGGAGGAGATCGCCGAGGCCATGACCATGGCCGGGCTGGAGATCGAGGAAATCGACAATCCGCTGGAAAAGTTCGCGGATTTCTCGGTCTGCCATGTCATCGAGGCGGTGCAGCATCCCGATGCCGACAAGCTGCGGGTCTGCCGCGTGGCGACGAAGGACGGCGAGAAGCAGATCGTCTGCGGTGCGCCGAATGCCCGCACCGGCATGTATGCCGTCTATGCCCCGCTGGGAGCCTATATTCCGGGCCTCGACTTCGCGCTGGACAAGAAGCCGCGCAAGATCCGCGGCGTGGAAAGCCATGGCATGATGTGTTCGGCCCGCGAGCTGGAGCTGGGCGAGGATCATGACGGCATCATCGACCTGCCCGAGCCTTTCGAGGTCGGCACCCCGGCCGTGGTGGCGCTGGGCATGGCCGACCCGGTCATCGATTTTGAAGTGACGCCGAACCGGCCGGACTGGCTGGGTGTGCGCGGCATTGCCCGCGACCTCGCCGCCACCGGTATCGGCACGCTGAAAACCCATGACATCGAGAACATCCCCGGCAGCTTTACCTGCCCGGTGACGGTCGAGCTCGACTGGCCGGAAGCCTGTCCTGTCTTCGCCGGCCGCGTGATCCGCGGCGTGAAGAATGGCGAGAGCCCGGACTGGCTGAAAAAGGCGCTGAAGGCGATCGGTCTGCGTCCGATCAACTTCCTGGCCGATATCACCAACATGATCTCCTACGATCGCTGCCGGCCGCTGCACGTTTATGACCTGGCCAAGCTGGACGGCCCGATCCGGGCCCGCCGCGGCAAGGGCGAGGCCGACCGGTTCGAGGCGCTGGACAACAAGGAATACGTGCCGGGCGAGGATCAGTGCGTCATCGCCGACGACACGCATTGCCTGGGCTTTGGCGGGATCATGGGCGGTACCTGGTCCGGCGTGACGTCAGAGACGACCGATGTCTTTATCGAAAGCGCCTGGTTCGATCCGCAGATCACCCGCGCGACCGGCAAGGCGACGGGTATCGACTCGGACGCGAAATACCGTTTCGAGCGCGGCGTCGATCCGGCTTCGGCAAAGGCCGGCATCGAGCAGGCCAGCGAGCTGATCCTGAAATTCTGCGGCGGTGAGGCATCAGAGACGATTGTCGTTGGCGAGACCCCCGCGCCGCCTGCCGATATCGAATTTCCGCTGGCCGAGGTGAAGCGTCTGACCGGGCTCAACCTGCCGCGCGAAGAGATCGTGCGCATTCTCGAAGCGCTCGGCTTTGCGCCGAAGGGCGAGGGCGATGTGCTGACGGTGGGCGTGCCCTCCTGGCGCATGGACTGCACCCAGAAGGCCGACCTCGTCGAGGAAGTCGCGAGAATCCACGGTTTCGACAAGCTGGACGCGCTTTCCCTGCCGCGCCCGCCCGTGCGCCGTGAAGCGCCGGCGACGGTGATGCAATTGCGTGCCCGCTATGCCCGGCGGGCGCTGGCCGGCCGCGGCTATTCGGAAACCGTCACCTGGTCCTTCTGCGAGACGAAGCAGGCGGCCCTGTTCGGCGGCCATGGCGAAGGCCTGGCGCTGGAAAACCCGATCTCCTCGGAACTCGACGTGATGCGGCCGACGGCGCTGATCCACCTGCTCACCGCGCTGCAGGCCAATGCCGATCGCGGCCAGGCCGATCCGCGCCTGTTCGAGGTGGGCCCGGTCTATCTCACCGACAAACCGGACGGGCAGCGTCTCGTGGCGACCGGTGTGCGGCGTGTCGAGACGGGCCGACACTGGGCCGGGACCCGCCTGCCCGACGTGTTCGATGCCAAGGCCGATGCGCTGGCCGCGCTGGCTGCCGCCGGGGCCCCGGCCGACAGCCTCCAGGTCGCGGCCGAGGCGCGCGAATGGTGGCATCCGGGCCGGTCCGGCGTGCTGCGCCTCGGGCCGAAGAATGTGCTGGCCGAGTTCGGCGAGATCCACCCCGGCATCCTCAAGGCGCTGGATATCGACGGGCGCGTGCTCGCCTTCGAGATCGTGCTCGACAACATACCGCAGCCCAAGAAGGCTTCCGGCCTGAAGGCGCGTGGCCAGCTGGATCGCGCCGAGCTCCTTCCGGTGCATCGCGACTTCGCCTTCCTCGTCGGCAAGGACGTGCCGGCGGACACGCTGATCCGGGCGGCAAAGGGCGCGGACAAGGCGCTGATTTCCGATGTCACCGTGTTCGACGTCTATGACGGCAAGGGCGTGCCGGACGGCCAGGTCTCGCTGGCCCTGGAGGTGACCCTGCAGCCGCGCGAGAAGACGCTGACCGACGAGGAAATCGATGCCGTTGCGGCCGTGATCGTGTCGAAGGTCGAGAAGGCGTCCGGCGGTACACTGCGCGGCTGACCGGCCAGAATTCGCGTCTGAGGAGAATGTGTTGGCGCCGCTTTCTCCCATGCGGGGAAAGCGGCGTTTTCTTGTGTCTGGAGACCGGAAAAATCAAAAATCGCGCCTCAGGCGTATGGTCGCGGGACGCCACAGCCGCTAGTATGGTTAACGACATCTTGCTAGCGGCAGAGGCAGTGGGGGCCTCGGAGAGGCGGACCGAATGCTTGAAAGAGTGACGGCCCTGCTGGCCCAGTCTGCGGCGACACTCCTTGTCGTCATCGGGCTCGTGGCCATTCTCGGCTTTACCCATTCGCGGGCCTATCGGGCCGGTTATTGCGCGAGCCAGTATTGTTCCGAGGAGGGCCGCAGCTGGTGGCCCTTCGGTCGCGATCGAGACCGCCATTACAGCGGCCCGACCCGTGTGACGGCCGGTCCGACGGACCGGACGCCGGGCAGTCCCTACAGCTCGGGCTATACCGACTATCCCGATGCGGGCAGCACGTCCTATTCGACGGGGACCCCATACACAGAAAGCCCGGCCTATCCCTATGGCGACACCGGCCCCACAGGCCTGCCGCTGTCATCGACCGTCGCCGGCCCGGCCACCGCTGCGGGCGCGCCGCGCTATCGCTATGGCGGGCCCGGCTTCGGCTTCCGGCCGGGCCGGCAGATCTGCGGCGTACGCGCTCCGCAGATCGAGGATGCCGATATCGCCCGCTGCTGGCTGCGTGTCGGCGATGCCTATCAGGCCGTCGGCCAGATCGAACGGGCGCGCGAGGCCTGGGACGAGGCCCTGCTGGTGGGATCATCCGTCGGCGGCGCCCAGGCGTCCCTGGTCGCGCACCGCCGTCTCCAGGCCGCAATCCTTGAACGCTCCTGCCCGACCAGCCAGCGCAGTCTGGAACGCATCGCCTACGGCTTCAGCCAGACCGAGGATTCCGGCGATATCGTCGGGCTCGACCTGCGCCAGCGGGCCCTGTCGGCGCTGGGCTATTACAATGGCGTGATCGACGGCACCTACGGTCCGATGACCCGCCGTTCTGTGCGCGATTTCCAGGGCGATATGGGTTTCGACCAGACCGGCGCCCTGACGCCGGCCCAGACCGTGACCCTGGCCTGCCATGCCGCCCTGACCGCACGCGACACCCATGCCCAGAACCTGGTGGGCATCATGTTCGCGACCGGGCTGGGGCTGGAACAGAATATCGATACCGCGCTGGAATGGCTGGAAGAAGCCGCCGAGCGCGGTCATGGCGGCGCCAATTTCAACCTCGCCCTGATCTACGGCACCGGCACGGTGCAGGGCAGCTACCGGCTGTGCGGCATCGTGGAAAGCCCCGAGCGCGCCGACAGCTATCTGCGCCGCGCGGCCGATCTGGGCCATGACCGGGCGATCGCCCTGCGGCGCTTTGCCGGCCGTTCCGAAGCCCCGGCCGAGCGCTGGTCGCGGATCTCCGACCAGCTCCTGCGCGAGGCCGAGCGCAATGGCGACCGTTTCTATCTGGCCTGGCAGCGGCGGGTCGACGAGATGCGCCGGGCCAACGGCCAGCAGCTCGACCAGCCCGGCTGTTACCAGGCCGCACTCGACGGCACCCGCACCGCCCAGGGCGGTAGCGGCACCCGGCACTGAGGCCGGCCATGCGAAATGACGAGAGGAAAAGTGCAATGAAAAAGGCGGCAGTCCTGCTCCTCGCGGCCACGGCCCTTTCGGCCTGCGGTCACGGTTATTCCGGACATCACGGCCCGTCGGCGCCCTATATCCCGCCACCGCCCGATCACTACCGGCCGATAGACACGGTCAGCCCTGCCATCGCCATGTGCGAAGTCGACACGCTGGCCGAACAGCGCCTGGCGATGCTGGAGGAAGTGCACGGCTATCGCGAGGCGATCCGCGCCGAGCCGGGGCACCGGTCCGACATGGCCGATACCGAGACCCAGGAAATCATCGCCGCCTTCGAGACCGATCTGGACGCGTCCTACCGTTTTGCCACCGCGTCCTGCCGCACCTATAATCGCTGCCTGGAAGAGAACCGGTTTGCCGAGGCCGCCTGCCAGGACTCCGCCGCGATGTGGCATGACGGGCAGGACCGGTTCCACGACCTGTCAGAGCGCCTGTCACTCGTGCGCGAACGCGTCGCCGAGGACTGCAATGACTGCCGTCCCGAGCACGGGCGCGGCCGAGACCGTCATGGACGCCGCGATCATCGGCACCATGACCGCGATGATCTGATGGGTTCGGTCTTCTCGACCAGCGATCACTGATACCGGACAGGTGGCTATTCGCCGGGGGCCGCGTGAGCCGTCGCATGGCGGCGTTCTGCCAGCGCCTTCGACAGGATCTGCATCGCCGACCAGACAAACAGCCCGGCCATGCCCGCCGCGACGATCATGTCGGGCCAGTGCGTGCCCGTGAAGGCAACCAGGCCGGCCGACCCGAACACGGCGACATTGCCGATGGCGTCATTGCGCGAGCACAGCCAGACCGAACGGACATTGGCGTCGCCCTCGCGCCAGCGCATCAGGATCACGACACTCGCCAGGTTCGCCGCGAGGGCAAGAATGGCGATCGAGCCCATCACGGTGGCGTCCGGTTCCGTCTCGAAAAAGGCGCGGTAGAGCGCCAGCGCCAGCACGAAACCGCCCATCACGAACAGGCTTCCGGCTTTCACCAGAGCCGCATTCGCCCGCCACATCAGCGGCCTGCCGATGACCCAGAGCGACAGGCCATAGGTCGCGGCATCGCCGATAAAGTCCAGCGCGTCGGCCTTGAGTGCCTGCGAGCGGGCAGCGGCGCCGGCCAGCATCTCGACGGCAAACATGCCGGCATTGATTGCGATGACGATCCAAAGCGCGCGGCGGAAAGCGCGCGACGTGCCGTCGAATTCCTCATTGTGGCAGCATCCCGCCGACATTGGCGTCTCCTGACTTGTCACCTGTCGATTCGAACCCTAATTGCTATAGCGACTAGAGGTTCAAGACGAAAAATGACAGATCTTTCCATCGGCCGTCTGGCCACGCTCTCGGGTGTGAAAGTCCCGACCATTCGTTATTACGAGTCCATCGGCATGCTCGACGCACCGCCGCGCTCGCCGGGCGGGCAGCGCCGTTATGACGACGATCACCTGGAACAATTGCGCTTTATCCGTCACGGGCGCGAGCTGGGCTTCGGGCTGGACGATCTGCGTGCGCTGCAGGACCTGTCCGCCCGGCCGGACCGCTCCTGCGAGGAGGCCGACGGCATCGCCCGCAAACAGCTGGCCGAGGTCGAGCGCCGCATTGCCGGGCTGGAAGCGGTGCGGCGCGAGCTTGAGCGCATGGTGGAGCGCTGTTCGCATGGCGTGGTCGACGAGTGCCGCGTGATCCAGACCCTGTCCGACCATCATCTGTGCGCCGGCGATCATGCGCCGGATCACCAGACCGCACTGCGGGATACGTGACGGCGTATTCCCGCTGTTGTGCGTGACGCCGGTGTGGCCTCCTTCCGCGCGAAACCGGGAGGATGCATTCATGAAACACGTCGCTGCCGGCCTGGCACTGTGTGCCCTGGCCGCACCGCCCCTGACCGCTCAGTCCGTCCACGCCGGCGACGATCTTGAAACCGTTTTCGACACGCTCGACCGGCGCCTGTTCGACGTCGGCTTCAACACCTGCAATCTGGAAGAGTCGGCATCGCTGGTCGCCGAGGACCTCGAATTCTACCACGACCAGGGCGGCGTGACGCACGGCCGCGATGCCTTCATCGCCACGATGGAGCAGAATATCTGCAACGGGCGGCAGACCATCCGGCGTGAGCGCGTGGACGGCAGTTTCCGCCTCGAGCGGTTGTACGAAGAGGGCACGCTCTACGGTGTCATCCAGTTCGGGTCCCACCGCTTCCTGATCGTCGACGATACCGGCCATGCCGAGCCGACCGGCCTGGCCGAGTTCGCGCATCTCTGGCTGCTCAACGATGATGGCGTGTGGGAATTGTCACGCGTCCTGTCCTACGCGCACCGTGCGCCCGAATAGGAAGGCTCACACCGTATCGAAGGCCGGATGATAGTGGACCCGGCAGGGCCCGGCGGCGGGATCGGCCGGGCGGTCGCCCAGGGCGAGGCGCTGGAAAGCGTCGGCGTGCTCGCCTTCGGGATCCCCGCTCCAGTACCAGTCCATTTGCGCCGCTGGCGCGAAACCGAAGCGGCTGTAATAACCCGGATCGCCCAGCACGACGCACCAGGGCACGCCCAGTGTGCGCAGATAGTCCAGCCCGGCATTGATCAGTGCCTCGCCGATGCCGCGCTTCTGGTGTTCCGGCGTCACGGCGACGGGGGCCAGGCCGACGCCATAGGCCTGCGAGCCGTTTGCCGCGATCGCCGTCACCGGCGAGAACATCACCGCGCCCACGACCCGTCCGTGATCCTCGGCGACGAGTTCCAGCGTGTCGGCATCGGCAGCGCGCAGGGTGACGACGAGCTGCGCTTCGGCGGGCGTCGGGAAAGCCGCTTTCAGAACGGCGTCGACCCCGGCGTGATCGCCGGGGTCGCAGCTGCGGATCTGCATGTGCGGCACTCCCTAGAAGGGCAGCCAGGCCCGGCGGCGCGAATAGGCCAGATAGCCCACATTCGCACCGGCGCGCAGGCCGACGCCCGAACGGATCGGGGCAAGGGTGACATCATCGGCGCGCTGATAGTTCACGCCCATGCCGGCGATCAGATAGGCCGAACCCTCCACGCCGGGATAGCGCTGGAAGAGGCGGTCGGGGTCGTCCAGATTATAGACCAGAACGAAGACACGGCTGGCATTGCCGCCTGTGTCGAAACCGATCGACGGGCCGCGCCAGTAGACTTTCTCTCGCACGCCGTTCTTCATCGTCAGATAGCCCTCGCCATACCGCAGCCCCACACCGACAGCACCGGCGACTTCCTCGCCGGCGACATAGCCGACCGGGCGGCCCAGGTCGGAGAAGACACGCTCGAGCACGCTGGCCGCAGCTTCGGCGGTGACACCGAAGAAATCGGATACGGCATCGACAAGCTCGTCCTGGGAATAGGTGTCGACGGGTTCGGAATACTGGCTCGGCTGTCCGTACTCGGGATCCTGGGCCAGGGCCGTGCCGGCCACGCCGAGGGCGAGGCTGGCAGCAATCGTCAACAGGGCACGCATGGGCATCTCCGTTCAGATCTGCGGTCCCGCCGAATGTGGTGACCGAATAGGGCGAGACAGCGGCGAAACGCTTTACGTCCGGTTAAGTTGCACATCGGCGCTGTCACCGGACCGGGGTGTTTCGCCTGCCGGGGGCGCTGCGGCAGCGTTGCAAGATGGTGAAATCTTCATTTTCGCGAAAGGCACGCACCCGTTAGGCTGGCCGCTGAATTTCTTCTTGGGGAGACCAGACATGCGCAAGATTCTCATGCTCACGGCCAGCGCGGCGGCAATTTTCGTTGCCGCCTGCGCGCCGCAGGGTACCGACAGCGAAACCGGGGCCGCGACGAGCGAGCAGGCCCCGGCGGATACCGCCGCCAACGCGGCCGCTGAAACCGAAACGGCTGCGTCCGACAATCCGCTCCTGGCGGAATGGACCGGCCCCTACGGCGGTGTGCCGGACTTCCAGTCGGCCAGTCTGGACGATCTGGTCCCCGCGCTCGAGGCGGGCATGGCGCAGAACCTCGCCGAGATCGATGCCATCACAGCCAATCCGGAACCGGCCACCTTCGAGAACACGATCGTGGCGATGGAACGGTCCGGCGAAGCGCTGAACCGCATCTTCTCCTACTGGGGTATCTGGTCGTCCAACATGTCCTCGCCGGAATTCCGCGCGATCCAGGCCGAGATGGCACCGCGCCTGTCGGCCTTCTCCTCGCAGATCACGCAGAACCAGGACCTGTTCGCCCGCGTCCGCGCCGTCTATGAGGGCGAGGAAATGGCGACCCTGCGTCCGGACCAGCAGCGTGTCGTGCAGCTGACCTATGACGGTTTCGCCCGCAATGGCGCCACGCTGGAAGGCGAGGCCGCCGAGCGCTATGCCGCGATCAACCAGCGCCTGGCCGAACTGCACACGGCCTTCTCCAACAATGTGCTGCACGACGAGGAAAACTACGTCACCTATCTGAGCGCCGACCAGCTGTCCGGTCTGCCGCAGGGCTTCATCGATGCAGCGGCTGCCGCTGCCACCACCCGCGGCCGCGAGGGCGAGTATGCGATCACCAATACGCGCTCCTCGATGGATCCCTTCCTGACCTTCTCCGACGAGCGCGATCTGCGCGAACAGGTCTGGCGGAACTATTACAATCGCGGCGATAATGGCGGCGAGTACGACAACAACGCCATCATCATGGAAATCCTCGAACTGCGCGACGAGCGCGTCGAGCTGCTGGGCTATGAAAATTACGCCCAGTGGCGTCTGGAAGATCGCATGGCGGGCAATCCGGAAAACGCCATGAACCTGATGGTTCCGGTCTGGGAAGCCGCCGTCGGCCGCATCGAGGAAGAAGTCGCCGACATGCAGGCCCTGGCAGACGAGCGTGGCGACGACATCACCATCCAGCCCTGGGATTACCGCTACTACGCCGAAAAAGTCCGCCAGGCCCGCTACGAGCTCGACAGCGACGAGGTGAAGCAATACCTGCAGCTGGATAATCTGCGCGAAGGCATGTTCTACGTCGCCGGCGAACTGTTCGGCTTCGAATTCCGCGAACTGCCGGAAGGCGAGGTCTCGGTGTGGCATCCCACCGTGCGCGTCTGGGAAGTGACCGACCGCGAGAGCGGCGAGAATATCGGTCTGTGGTATCTCGACCCCTATGCCCGCCAGGGCAAGCGTTCGGGTGCCTGGGCGAACTCCTTCCGCTCGCACACCACGTTCGATGGCGAGGAAAACGTGCTCGCCACCAATAATTCCAACTTCATCGAACCGGCGCCGGGCCAGCCCGTCCTGGTGTCCTGGGACGATGCGACGACCTTCTTCCACGAATTCGGCCACGCCCTGCACTACCTGTCCTCGAACGTCGCCTACCCGACGCTCAATGGCGGTGTGCGCGACTACACCGAATTCCAGTCGCAGCTGCTCGAGCGCTGGCTGATGACCGATCCGGTGATCGAGAATTATCTGGTGCATGTGGAGACCGGCGAGCCGATCCCGCAGGAGCTGATCGAGCGCATCCGCGCGGCGGCCAATTTCAACCAGGGCTTCTCGACCGGCGAGTATCTGGCCTCGGCACTGATGGACATGGTCTATCACACCACGCCGCCGGAAGAGATCGGCGATCCGGACACGTTCGAGCGCGAGACCCTGGCCGAGCTGGGCATGCCCGACGAGATCGTCATGCGTCACCGCTCGCCCCACTTCGGTCACGTCTTCTCCGGTGAAGGCTATTCGGCCGGCTATTATGGCTATATGTGGGCCGATGTGCTGACCTCGGATGCCGCGGAAGCCTTCGAGGACGCTCCGGGCGGCTATTACGATCCGGAAGTGGCCGGCCGCCTGGTCGAATTCCTCTTTGCCCCGCGCAACGCCATCGACCCGGCCGACGCCTACCGCCAGTTCCGCGGCCGCGACGCCGACCCGGCCGCCCTCATGCGCGACCGTGGCTTCCCGGTCCCCGAAGGCATGGGCGACACCGAATAGGCTTCCGCCTGTTCCACACGTAACAAACGGCCGGCGGAGCGATCCGCCGGCCGTTTTGCTTTTTCCTTCTCCCCATCCGGGGAGAGAGGGTGGGCGAAGCTGCTCCACGCCCCGAATACCACCCTGTTTTTCCCGGCCACCCGCCTTCGCGGGCGCAGGCTTCCGCCCGGCGAAGGCCGGGCGGAGTGCCGGGATCTAGGGGAAGCTCATCGCTTGGAGTGACCCGCGGTTGGTCCCGGATCTGCGGCCCGCTTCCGCGGGCCTTCGTCCGGGAAAAATGAGAGCGTTGGAAGAGAAGGCACCAACGCTCCAACAAGCACCGTCACCCTGACGAAAGTCAGGGCCCAGTTCATAGAGCGCGGTGGTCGCGATCTCGCACTTATCCCTCACATCGCCGACATTCGATCTGAGCCCGCCTGGCCAAAATCTCCCTTTACGATCTGGATCCTGACTTTCGTCAGGATGACGGTTTGTGGGACCTGGGCCGGAAACTTGTCCCCGCCCGCTCATTTGCCCTTACCATCGTCATCGGTTTCCGGGATGGGAGGCATGAGCTCAGTCCCTTGTGCCCGGGAGCGTGCGGAGCTCGTCCGCGCCTGGTGGGTGACAGCATCAGGCTCCGGCGTGGCCATCTGCGGGGACACCGGCACAAAGCTCGACCGGAGCGTGCCTGCAGGTTTCGAGACGGGGCCCGCAAGGGACCCGGGTAAATCTCCGCGTGCGGGATGCCCCGGGCATCACCACCAAACCTTCAAATCGGACACGATGTCCGCCGTGCATCCCGCACCCCTCTCATATCTCCAGGGCGCAAGCTCGTGGAGGGTTTCGTGCTGACACGCCTTTCCTCCCCATTTCATGGGGAGGGGGACCCGCGAAGCGGGGGAGGGGTGCCGCGCCAGCGGCGATGTGTCAGCGACAGGCTCCACCGCCTCCCGGCGCTTCGCGCCGGCCCCTTCGACCCCTCCTTCGCCAGGGCTATGGAGGGCCCACTTCCCCACAAGGTGGGGAAGAAAGAGAGAGTGACGCTTTCCCCGGACTTGTTCCGGGGCCCAGTGGCATTTCGGGAGGAGGCTCCTCCAGACCCCGGCACGGGGGCCGGGGGAAGTGGAGTCTGGGTGGGAGAGAAGAGAAAGTGCGGCGCGCGTCAGCGTGACGGCACGGCAAACTTCGCGAAGGCGGTCGCGACCTGTTCGTAGACCTCGCGCTTCCAGGGGATGATCAGGCCGGGGATTTCGTCGAGATTGCCCCAGCGCCAGGCGTCGAACTCGACCTCGCCATGCTGTTCCAGGTCGATATCGGCGTCCGGACCGGCAAAGCGCAGGGCGAACCAGCGCTGTTTCTGGCCGAGATGACGTTTCTTGTGAAACTTCGGATCCTCGCGCACGTCGGGCGGATAATCATAGGCCAGCCAGCCGGGAATCTCGCCGATGATGGAAACGCTGGCGGCAGAAATGCCGGTCTCTTCCTCGAGCTCGCGCAGGGCGGCCGTTTCGGGCGCTTCGCCGGGATCGATCCCGCCTTGCGGCAATTGCCAGTTCCAGGGCGGCGGCGTGCCTTCGCGGCGGCCCAGCCAGACCTGGCCGGCGGCATTGAAGAGCGCGATGCCGACATTGGCGCGGTGATGGGGCCAGATATCCTCCGCGCAGGCCATCAGTGATGCCCGCTGGAGGCAGCGGGGGCGTGATCCTCGGCGCTCGCCGTGCGTCGCGGGGCGGCCGCCGATGGCGGCGGGGTTTCGGGCTGCGACTCGGCGGCGAGCCGGGCTTCCAGGCGCCGCCGCGCCATCACGGCAGACGGCGGAGCGAGCTGGTAGCCGCGCATGTCCAGATTGGCCGCCCAGTCGCGCACTTGCTCGACGGTGGCCGGATAGGCGAAACCGGTGCCCAGGGCGGCGCCGTTCTGGATCGCCAGGGCTTCAAGCGCCAGCAGGCGTTCATCGATCGAGGCCGGGCTGGGATCCTCGTCGAGAATACGGTCGGCGATGGCGTACTCGATATCGGTCGCATTGGCGGCGGCCTCGATCGTCGAGCGGCGACCGGCGCCGTCATGCAGGAAGGCGACGCCGCGCTGCTCCAGCGTGTCGAAGACCTGGCGCAGGGCGTCCTGGGAGGCCGAGAAACGGGCGCCGAGATAATTGGTCACGCCGAAATAGCCGGTCGTGCGGCTGAGCAGCCAGGCGAGGCGGCGGCCGTTCTCCTCGGCAGCGCCGTCGGCCAGCAGGGTGTGCGGACCGGGATCGTTATTGGGATAGTCGAAGGGCTCCATCGGCGCCTCGATCAGCACTTCATGACCGGCGGCGCGGGCCCGGTCGATCCAGGCCTGGAGGTCCTCGGTATAGGGCGCGAAGCTGAGCGCGACCTCGGGCGGCAGCTCGTCGATCGCAGCCTGGGTGACGGTGCGGTTCAGCCCCATGCCGCCGACGACAATGGCGATGGTCGGAGCGGCCGGGTCGCCGTGGAAGGGCCGGGCATAGGCGCGCGAGGGGCGCGTGCCGTCGGGACCGATCACGGGCAGCAGGCCGCCCGGGCCCGGCTCGGTCAGCCCCGCAACCGGTGCGGCGCGCAGGGCATTCGGATTGGCCTGACCGGTCGACGCAGCGTGTCGGGCCTCGGCATCGGCCGGATCGGATCCGCCAGGCGCGGACGGCGCGGCGTGGCCGGCGGCCGAAGCGCTGTTCGGGGAGCCACCGAAACCGTCGCGCACGCCGGCGAGGCTCGCATCGGCGTGGTCTTCCGGTTCCAGGAAGCGGATCGGCCGCTCGTCAGCGCCATGATCATTGCGCAGGCCGTCATGACCGGCCTCGGCCGTCTGCTGCGGCAGGGTGACCGGCTCGAACCCGCCACGGGCGGCGGGCGGTGCCGTATCGGCCTCGCCGAACAGGGCGACACCGGCAATGACCAGCGAGAACAGACCGGCCGTCGCCAGTCCCGCGATCACGGGCGCGCGGATGGTCAACAGCGGCTGGGCGTGGCGAAGAACGGCGGTCGTCATGGCTTCGGGCCTGTCAGGCAAATCCACAAGGGTCCGGCAAGGCACGGACGCATTCGCTGCCTATGTGATCGATTCGGCCGTAAAAAACAGTTAACGGCGCCCCCCTTCCGGAAGGCGCCGCCAACAATTTGTCATGGCAGGCGGCAGAGCCGCTATTGCAGCGCGGCCTGCTGGCTTTCCATCGTGCTGCGCAGGATCTCCAGCGCCCGGTGGAGCTGGTAGTCCTCGTCTTCCGACCAGTCGGCCGGCGGCTGTTCGACCGAGGCGATATCGGTCTCGGCCCGGTGATCGCCATTCTCGTTCTCCAGCGCGCCCGGCAGGTCGGCCTCGGAGGCAATTTCCGGCACCTCGTGCTCTTCATCCTCTTCCAGCGCCCAGGCGGAAATCTGGGTGTCCGGAATGATGCCGGTCGCCTGGATGGAGCGGCCGGCCGGCGTATAGTAACGGCCCGTGGTGAGGCGCAGGGCGCCATCGCGGCCGCCGCGCAGCGGGATGATGGTCTGCACCGAACCCTTGCCGAAACTGGTCATGCCGACGAGTTCGGCGCGTTCGCGGTCCTGCAGGGCACCGGCGACAATCTCCGCCGCACTGGCCGAGCCCTCATTGATCAGCACCACGATCGGGGCGCCGTTCAGCCGGTCGCCCGGGCGGGCATTATAGCGCTGGGTGTCGCGCGGATCGCGGGTGCGGGTGGACACCACTTCGCCGCCGTCCAGGAAGATGTCGGTCACGCCGATCGCCTGGTCCAGCAGGCCGCCCGGATTGTAGCGCATGTCCAGGATCAGGCCCGGCAGCGGTGCGCCATATTCGTCCTCGAGCTCGGAGATGCCTTCCTGCACCATTTCGGTGGTGCGCTCGTTGAAGCCGGCGATGCGCATATAGGGCACGCCCTCTTCAAGGCGGGTCGCGACGGTGCGCAGCGGAATGGTGTCGCGCACCAGCGTCACATCGAACGGATCTTCGTCCTCGCGGGCAACGGTGATGGTGACCGGCTCGCCGACCGCGCCGCGCATCAGGGCGACCGCATCGTCGACCGAGATGCCGACAATGCTCTCGCCATCGACGGCGATAATCTTGTCATTGGTGCGCAGGCCGGCGCGTTCGGCCGGCGTGTCGGAGATCGGCGAGACGATGGTGATGAAATCGTCGCGGCGCGTCACTTCCATGCCCAGACCGCCATATTCACCGCGGGTGGAGACACGCAGGTCCTCGTAGCTGTCGGGATTATGATAGGTCGAGTGCGGGTCGAGCGAGGTCAGCATGCCTTCGATGGCGGCCTCGATCAGCTGGGCCTGGTCAGTGTCGGAAACATAGTCCGACTCCACCCGGCTGAGCACATCGCCGAAGAGCTCCAGCTGGCGGAAGGTTTCCGCTCGATTGTCCTGGCTGCCCTCGGCCGAGACCGCGATGGCCACCGCGCCTACAGCGAAGGCAACCATCGAAGCGAAGACATTGATACGCATGCGAGCTCGCGTCCTTTGAGCGCGATAGTCCTGTGCTGGCGAGGTCACCGGCTCCGCAGCCACGGGGCCGGATCGATCGCCACTCCGTCACGTCGCAGCTCCAGATACAAATCCGGTGCCGGTTGGGACTGGTCGGGCATCGCGCCGACGGGTTCGCCCGCCAGGACACTCTGACCCACGCTGGCATAGGTCACCGCCATGCCAGCCAGTACGATATAGTAGTCATCGCCGACATTGAGTATCAAGAGACCGCCGTATGTGTTGAACGGTCCCGCGAACTCCACACGGGCGTCGAAGGGCGAGATTACCTGTGCCCGCGGCCGGGTCCGAATGAAAATTCCTTCAGACGCTGTGCCATCTTCGCTCACCTGACCGAAGCCGCGTTCGATCTCGCCGGCGGCGGGCGGGCGCAACCGGCCCCGCGCATCGGCAAAGCGCAGGGTTTCCAGCGGCGTCACGGGAACCCGGGCCGAGACCAGTTCACGTGGCGGCCGGATGCGCGGTTCGGGAACGGCGTCCTCGATCTCGCGCCGGCGCGGGCTGACCGTGGGAACCACCTCCGCCATGCGCGACAGCTCGCCGATCAGGCTGCGGATCGAGCGGGCGCGCTCGCCGGCAGAACTCGAAGCTTCCAGCAGGGCCACAGCCTCATTGCGGCGCCGGGCTTCCAGCGCGCGGCGTTCGGCAATCAGGGCCTGCAGTTCCAGACGCTGGCCGGCCAGCGTATCCTCGGTCAGGGCAAGCGCGGTCTGCTCGCTTTCGATATCGGCGCGAAGGGTGCGCAATTCGTCCAGCTGGACGGAAAGCGCCTCGGCCCGTTGCTGGAGAGCGGGTGCGACCTCCGCCATCAGCGCCGCCGCGCGGGCAGCATCCGCCGCATCGTCGGGGGCCGCCAGCACGGCCGGCGGGGTCTGGCTTTCGATCCGCTGGATCGCTGCCAGCAGGCCGATCAGGGCCTCCCGGTTCTCGCCGAGCCGGGCGAGGAGATCCGTCTCGCGGGCCTGCAGATCGTCGAGCGAGGCCTGGGCTTCCAGCGCCGCCTGCTCGCTGGCGCCGACGCGCTGGCCCAGCTCGACCAGCTGGCGCTGCATCAGGGCCACTTCGGTCGCCAAGTCCTCGGCCTGTCTCTGCATCGCCTCGGCACGGGCCGCGGCTTCGCGCTCTTCTTCCTCAAGACGCGCGGCTTCCTCCGGATCCGGCGGCACGTCGCCGGTCTGGGTCTGCATCAGGACGAGGGCAGCAATGAAGCTCAGCATGATGCCGGACGCGGGTCAGGGGTCATCGGTTCAGTCGCGGTGATAGGGCGTCCCGGCCAGGATCGAGACGGCCCGGTAAATCTGTTCGGCCAGCATCACACGGACCAGCTTGTGCGGCCAGACGGCAGGTCCGAAAGCGAGGATCAGATCGGGTTGGGGCAATTGGGTGCGGTCATGCCCGTCGGCACCGCCGATGCAGAACACGGCTTCGCGCACGCCCTCATCGCGCCAGCGGCCCAGCGTGCTGGCGAAATCGCGCGAGGTCATCGCCTTGCCGCGCTCGTCCATCAGTACCAGCTTGCAGCCGGCCGGCAGGGACCCGGCCAGCGCGCGGCTCTCGTCGCTGGCCGATGTCAGGGACCGGTTGTCGATTTCCTGTTCGCCCGCGGGACCCAGGCCGATCGCCCGGCCGGTCGCGCTCGCCCGCTCGATATAGGTATCGACGAGTTCGCGTTCGGGCCCGGCCTTAATGCGGCCGAGCGCTGCGATGGTGAGTTTCACCTACCGGGCCGTGGCTTCCGGCGATGCGGTGGCGTCGGGGTCGACGGACCACATCTTTTCCAGATTGTAGAAGCTGCGCACTTCCGGCCGGAACAGGTGGACGATGACGTCGCCGGCATCGATCAGCACCCAGTCACAGGTCTGCAGGCCCTCGACCCGGGCCTTGCCCTGGCCGTGCTCCTTGAGCTTGCGCACAAGGTGATCGGCCAGCGCGCTGACATGCCGCGCCGACCGCCCGGAGGCGACGATCATGATATCGGTGACGGAAGATTTGCCACGCAGGTCGATAGCCACGACCTCTTCGGCCTTGTCGTCTTCCAGCGAGTCGAGAATGAGTGTCTCGAGTTCCTCGACATGCGCATCATCGCCGGTGACGCGAACTGCAGCGGCCGTTTCTTGCTCTTTACGGCGCGATAATTCCGTAGACAGGGCTGGTGTCCTCTCTGACATCCAAAAACAAACACGTCTTTCATAGCACGCTTTGCTGCCGCGTTCGAGACGCCAATCCGCGCTGAATCAGGGCTTCCGCGTGCTCCGGCGGCGCAGCGCGGTGGAGGAGTGCGGATGATAGGGTTCGGTCAGATAGGTCCAGGCCGGTGCCGCACAGCCGGCCAGGTGCCGGGCCTGGTCCTCATTGAGCCGGTCGCGGGCATGGATCTGCACGGCCGGTGACAGGCGGGCGCGCACCGCATCGGTCGGACGGGATACGACGGCGATCGGATAGCTCGCGAAAATCTCGCGCCAATGGCCCCAGCGGTGGATGCTGGACAGGTTGTCGGCGCCCATGATCCAGACAAAGCGCACATCCGGATACCGGCGTTTCAGTGCGCGCATCAGGTCGACGGTGCGATTGATCCCGAGCCGGGCCTCGATATCGCTGACCACCATGCGCGGTTCGCTGGCCAATCCGGCAACGGCATTCATACGCCGGGCGAGATCGCCGGCCTGGCGCCGCTTCAGCGGATTTTGCGGCGAGACCAGCCACCAGACGCGATGCAGGTTGAGGCGGCGCATTGCCGTGCGGGCCACATGCAGGTGGCCGGCATGGGGCGGATCGAACGTGCCGCCGAACAGGCCGACACGCATGCCCGGCGCCAGGAGTTCGGATTTCAGCGGCGGCGATCTCATGACGCCTCCCGCTCGAGCACGAGATCGTCGACATGAACAAGCGCGGCCGCCCGGCGATAGCCCAGCCGGGTTTCGATCTCCTCGGTGCGGCAGCCGGCAATCAGCCGCGCATCGGCGGCGCTGTAGGCGCACACGCCGCGACCGACCAGCAAGCCTTCAGGACCGAGAATGCGCACCGTCTCGCCACGCTCGAACCGTCCGGAGACGGAGGTGACGCCGACGGGCAAGAGCGATTTTCCCGCCCGCAGCGCGGCTGCGGCGCCGGCATCGACATGGATTTCCCCGGTCGGGCTTTCGGCGCCGGCGATCCAGCTTTCACGGGCGCTCGATGCCGTCCGGGCCGGGTGAAACCAGCTGCCATGGGCGGCGTCGCGCAGGCTGACCAGCGGATGCGGTGCCGTGCCCAGCGCGATCGCCGTGGCGCAGCCCGAGCGCCCGGCCAGCTCGGCCGCGAGGATTTTCGTGCGCATGCCGCCCGTTCCCACCGCAGCCCGGGCATTCGCTTCACCGGCCATCGCGCGGATGCGGTCGTCGATCACGGGGATATCGTGCAGGCAGACGGCGCCAGGGTGCTTGCGCGGATCGGCGTCGTAAAGCCCGTCGATATCGGACAGGAGGACCAGAAGGTCGGCACCGATCAGCTGGGCAACGCGGGCGGCCAGCCGGTCATTATCGCCATAGCGGATCTCGTCAGTGGCGATCGTGTCATTCTCGTTGACGACGGGCACGGCATTGAGTTCGACCAGCGTGTTGAGCGTCGCCCGGGCATTGAGCCAGGAGCGCCGGTTCTCGGTGACATCCAGCGTCATCAGGGCCTG
Organism: Maricaulis virginensis; assembly: GCF_027922185.1. Classification (NCBI taxonomy): domain Bacteria; kingdom Pseudomonadati; phylum Pseudomonadota; class Alphaproteobacteria; order Maricaulales; family Maricaulaceae; genus Maricaulis; species Maricaulis virginensis. The sequence continues at coordinate 139,904 of NZ_BSFE01000008.1, forward strand.
GGCAGCCGTCAGCCCGTGCGGCTCAAGGGCTGCGTCCCAGGCAGCCAGCAGGCGCGGTTGCCCGGCGGCCGCGGCGGCTTGCTTCTGTTCCAGAGACAGGACGGGCTGGGTGAGGCCGAGGCGCGACCGGCCCAGCGCGACAGCGCCGGACGACACGATCACCACGCGGCAGCCCCGGGCATGCAATTGGGCGATGTCGTCCGCGATCGCAGTCAGAACGGCGGGGCCGCCCTGCAGCAATGAGGAGCCGACCTTGACGACCAGCGTGCCGACGGCGTCGAAAGCAGGCCGTGTCACGGCGTCCAGCCGTCCTCGCCGGCTTGCGCTTCGCGGGCGGCCTCAATGCGGCGGTTTTCCAGGACAACATCCCAGGCCTTGCCGCAGATCTCCTTGATGCCGGTGCCGGCCACGCCGGAAATCCGCATGACCTTGCGGCCGCTGACCGCTTCGAGTGCGGCGACCTTTTCCGCGATATCGTCCTCGCTCATCGCGTCGATCTTGTTGAGCGCCAGGATTTCCGTCTTCGTGTCGAGCCCGGCACCATAGGCTTCCAGCTCGCCGCGCACCGTCGCGTAGGCGGCTGCGACATCCTCCTGGGTACCGTCGACCAGATGGATCAGCGAGGCGCAACGTTCGATATGACCCAGGAAACGGTCGCCGATACCGGCGCCTTCGTGCGCGCCCTCGATCAGGCCGGGAATGTCGGCGACAATAAAGCGCGAGCCCGGACCCAGATCGACCACGCCCAGATGCGGGTAGAGTGTGGTGAAGGGATAGGCCGCGATCTTGGGATGGGCGCGCGAGACGACCGACAGGAAGGTCGACTTGCCGGCATTGGGCAGTCCGACCAGGCCGACATCGGCGATCAGCTTCAGCCGCAGCCACACCCAGCGCTCCTCGCCGGGAAAGCCCGGTGTCGATTTGCGCGGCGCCTGGTTGGTCGAGGACTTGTAGCGGGCATTGCCCTTGCCGCCATCGCCGCCGCGCGCCAGCAGCACGCGCTGGCCCACTTCGGTGAGGTCGGCGAGAATTTCCTCCTTGTCCTCGTCAAGGATCTGCGTGCCCGCCGGCACTAGCAGCACCACGTCCTCGCCGCCGGCGCCGGTGCGGTTCTTGCCCATGCCGTGCTGACCGGTATCGGCCTTGAAGTGCTGCTTGTAGCGGTAGTCGATCAGCGTGTTCAGCCCGTCCACGGCCTCCACCCACACATCGCCGCCCTTGCCGCCATCGCCGCCATCGGGACCGCCATATTCCACATAGGCCTCGCGCCGGAAGGACACGCACCCCGCGCCCCCGTTTCCGGAGCGGACATAGACTTTGGCCTGGTCGAGGAATTTCATGATGAAGGCTTCTTGGCTGCAGCGTCAGTTTGAACCGGATGTCCTTATAGGAAAACCCGGTGAAGATCAGTGGCTTTGTGCGGTGGTCCCTAAACCGTCGCTTCCCACACCATGTCGAGACTGCGTGCCCTGGCCATGCGGGCCATGGCGAACAGGTGCTCCGCCTTGCCCGTATAGCCAAAGCCCAGCTTTTCCAGCACGCGGCCCGAAGCCGGGTTGTCGTCATAATGGCCGGCAATGAGGCGGGATGCGCCCAGCGTCTGCGTGCCCAGCGCGACCAGGGCCTGCCCGATCTCGGTGGCAAATCCCTGACCCCACCAGGGTCGGCCGATCCAGTAGCCGATCTCCCAGTCGGCATTCGGCGTACGCCGGAACACGCCGCCGCCGCCGATGACGGCACCTTCGTGCTCGACCGTGAGCGACTGGTTGCCCTGCGGCGTCCAGGCCGCGCGGGTGATCAGCACCCACATCTCCGCGCCCAGCGACGGGTAGGGGTGGGGGATGCGGGCGGTGTTCTTCGCCACATCATATTCGCCGCAATAGCGGGATATGGCGGGGGCATCGTCCAGCTCGGGCAGTCTGAGCAGGCATCTGGCCGTTTCGATCCGGGGTCCCATGGCCCGGCCCTCCGGGGGAAAGAAAAAGGGGAGGCGGTGGCCCGTCTCCCCTTTTTGCGCGTCTGGCGCTTCCGGACCCCGCTTTACACGGTCGGCCCGGCTATGTCCCGGACCGCCTTACTCGGCTGCGTCGGCAATCGGTTCAACCGATACGAAAGCCTTGCCGCCGGATTTCTTGGCGAACTTCACGCGGCCTTCGGTAAGGGCGAAAAGGGTGTGGTCCTTGCCCATGCCGACATTGGCACCCGGATTCACCTTGGTGCCGCGCTGGCGCACGATGATGTTGCCCGGAATGACCGTCTGGCCACCGAACTTCTTGACGCCAAGGCGCCGGCCTTCTGAGTCGCGACCGTTACGGGACGAGCCGCCTGCCTTTTTGTGAGCCATGGAATAGCCCTCCTATAACGTTACGCGAGCGACTTGGCCGCTTCGATCCAGTTGTTAGCTTCAGCCTTGGCCTTCAGACCGGAGACGGTCTCGTTCAGGCTGTCCAGGTCGGCTTCGGTCCACGCCGCGATCTGGGCGAAGGACGTCACGCCGGCTTCGTTGAGCTTCTTGGCGAAAGCCGGGCCGACACCGTCCAGCTGGGTCAGGTCGTCATTGCCGGCCTTGGCAGCAGCCTTCTTCGGAGCCGCCTTGGGCGCTTCGGTCTTGGCTTCAGCCTTCGGAGCTGCAGCTTTCTTCGGGGCAGCCTTGGCCTTCGGAGCCGCGTCGGCCTTGTCGGCCGTCTTCGGCGCAGCCGTGGTCGACTTCAGCTTCGTCTTGGCGGTTTCGCCCGGCGCCACGATTTCCGCGATGCGCACGAGCGAGCCCCACTGACGGTGGCCCTTGGTGCGGCGGTAGTTCTGGCGGCGGCGCTTCTTGAAGACGAGAATCTTGCGGGCGCGGTTGGTGTCCAGCAGCTCGCCGATCACCTGGGCACCGTCGACGAGCGGCGAACCGACCGTGACACCCTTGTCCGAGCCGAGCATCAGCACGTCGCCCAGCGCCATCGTGTCGCCGGCAGCGCCGTCGATCTTCTCGATGCGAATTTCGTCTCCGGCGGCGACGCGGTACTGCTTACCGCCGGTCTTGATCACTGCAAACATGATCTCTCGATCCTTTTCTGCGACACGTCCGGCCCTTGTCTGGCGGGTCCGGCGGGTCCTTTTTCTTCACTCCGTATGCCCGGAGCGTTGTTCACTGTTTATGGGCCCGCACAGACGGGTCCGTGCGAGCAGGAGCGGGCGTTATACGCATGCGCAGCTAGGAGTCAATCGCGCCCTCGCTGTCGGCACAGCCGTATGTCGTTTCTCACACCGTTGTTCAGCAGGGTTTTGAGCCTTGTCGCTGGCGGTTGCCTGTTGAGAGCATAGTGCGGTCTGGCTGTGTTGTACCAGTG
>NZ_BSFE01000009.1:0-142868 GCF_027922185.1 Maricaulis virginensis
CGCAACGCGCTACGAAAAACACGCCGATAACTACCTTGCCCTCGTCAAACTCGCCGCTATCCAGATATGGCTCAGAAATTATGAGTCTGTGTCCTAGGCAACAATGCCCCTTTCATCCCTATGATGCCTAGCTCTAATTCTCGGAAATTCTCGGCCCCGTGGGCGTCGAAAAATTTACCCATCGCTCGGATTTGGGAGCGCCAGTACTTCAATGTTGGGCCAATGCGCACAAAGAGCTCTCCATTATGAGGTGTTAGAGCGCCACCATGCAGCGTCCAGAATTCTCCAGTTTCATCAAACCACATAGAGAGATTGTGAACGAGGTGTTTTCCATCAGCGTTTTGGCCTGCATACCAAACCCGCACGAAGCCTTCTTCACAGATCCCAAAACTGCCTGAAGCGCCGGCGTCGGTTGCTGGCCAAGCTTCTTGATCCTTTGGTAGAGAATGATGAACTGCAACTGCAGGCACTACGTTTTTCCAACCGCTAGGAATGTACCGTAAATACGCCCGCGGCTGATCGGGAATTTCAATCTCTTCCTCTCCGCCGAATGCTCCACCCTGAAAAACAAGATTGCCCTGATAGCTAGACCATATCGACGGGTTCTCTTTTGCCGCGGCAACTTTTTTAAATTCCGTATCCTTCGAAATTTCCTCTAGCGCCACGCCGAGATTACTTTTCAGCGCTGCCGTGAGAGCTTTAATAAGATCGCGTTTTGCTGAAGTACGGTCCTTGGCGCTAGCATCGTTGGCAAGCGTGTAAGTCAGAACGCGCCGATGGCGGATGTCGAATGGCAGATCGTCCGGCTTGAATCCTGAAGCCAAATTCAGAATTGGTATGAGCCTTTCGTACCCTGTTGCGCTCAAGGCCCAGCCCAATTCAATCATTACATTCGGATTTGGTAGCGGCTTCACACTTTTATCTTCGCCATCGCAAGAACTGTTCGAGACCCCGATGGGGGTTACATCTGCTACGAAGACGGCGGCTTCAGATATCTTGCGGAATATCGTAGCGACGATATCTGCCATGCCAGCTTCATTCTTGGTGTCATGATCCAGCTCAGCGCGATCTGCATCTTCCAGACCCAACTCTTCACTGACACTATCAACTGCCTGCTTTAGGGCGTCTCTAATAAAATGCCTGTTTGACTTAGGGCTGTAATCGTTCTGCCATGACCAAAATACTTTCATACTCACCTACCAGGAAGCCTTCTTGCTTTCGGAAATATTGTATCGGATTCAACGCACTGAGCGCCACAATAAGTTGCATTTATTCTTCACAAACGTGGTCACAATGGATACACTCGAAAAATGTCGGGCAAAGATTCCGGTTTCCGTATCCGCGTTGAGCGAGACCTCCGTGAAAAATTCATAGAAGTCTGTCGTGCGCAGGATCGCCCAGCGGCGCAAGTCCTTCGGGACTATATGCGGGCCTATATCCGGAATCACGACATAGCGAACGAACGACCGAAATTGCGGACAAATGAGGAGAAGCCGTGAGCGACATAAAGAGTTTAAGTGGATTTGTATGGTCTATCGCCGAAATTCTGCGCGGCGACTTCAAGCAATCCGAATACGGTAAAGTCGTTCTGCCCTTCGTGGTTCTGCGTCGCCTCGACTGTCTTCTCGCAGGTAGCAAGATAGCCGTCCTCGACGCCGCGAACTCGCTTCCCGAAGGTGCCGATGACGCCACACGCGACATGATCCTCTTCGGCGCGGTTGGTGGCAATGTGAAGGTGTACAACCTTTCGCGTTTCACCTTTGATACCCTCAAGGGCCAGGAACCCGGCCAGCTTCACCAGAACCTGATCGACTACCTCACACAGTTCTCGCCCAACGTCCGCGACATCTTCCTCGACAAATTCCGATTCACCGATCAGCTCAAGCGCCTGAAAGACGGCGGTATCCTCTGGAACGTATTCGAGCGCTTTTGCGAGGTTGATCTTCACCCTGACAGCGTGTCGAGCCTTGAAATGGGTTACCTCTTCGAGGACCTGATCCGCCGTTTCTCAGAGATATCAAACGAGACTGCAGGGGAGCATTTCACTCCGCGCGAGGTCATCAAGCTTATCGTTGATCTTCTTATTGCGAATGACGACGCCAAACTCACGGGTCGCGGGATAATCCGCCAGGTTTACGACCCGGCGTGCGGGACGGGTGGCATGCTCGCGCTGACGGAAGGGGCTCTGAAAGAATTTAACCCCTCAATCCGCGTCGAGTTATTCGGCCAAGAGCTGAACGACGAATCTTTCGGTATCTGTAAATCCGATATGCTGGTCACGGGCCATGACCCGGAGCAGATCGCCTTCGGCAACACACTTACGCAGGACGCCCACGCAAATAAGAAATTCCACTACATGCTGTCCAATCCGCCCTATGGCGTGGACTGGAAGAAATATCAGGACCCGATAAAATCTGAAGCCGAGAATATGGGCTCCGAGGGCCGTTTTGGCGCGGGTACACCACGCATTTCCGACGGTCAGCTTCTCTTCCTTCAGCACATGATCTCGAAAATGCGCGATGACGAGGACGGCTCGCGCATAGGTATCGTCATGAATGGCTCGCCGCTCTTCACGGGCGGCGCGCAATCGGGTGAGAGTGAAATCCGCCGCTGGATGCTCGAAAATGATTGGGTTGAGGCGATCGTCGCTCTACCCACTGATCTTTTCTACAACACCGGCATTCAGACCTATGTCTGGCTTCTCACCAACCGGAAGCCCGCCAGCCGTCGCGGTAAGGTGCAATTGATCGACGCCAGCGGCGAGCGCTTCTGGAATTCGATGCGCAAATCTCTGGGCTCCAAGCGCCGTGAAATCCCGGACGAGGCCCGCGCAGAGATCGTCCGGCTATATGCCAACTTCCTGAATGGCGAGAGCGGCCAAGACGACGTTTCAAAAATCTTCGACACCACTGAATTCGGCTATCGCGAAATCCGGGTTGAGCGTCCCCTTCGCCTGAACTTCCAAGCGAGCGAGGAACGCTTCGCGCGGCTGCATGACGAAAAGGCATTTCAGAAGCTCAAAGATGCTGAGCAGCAAGCGGTGCTCGATGCCTTGGCCGGTCTTCCGGACCGCATCTTCACAAACCGCGATGTGTTCACCGATGAACTGACCGAGGCACTGGCCTCGCTCGACTTTAAGATTGGCGCGCCGCTGAAAAAGGCAATCCTGTCAGCCTTGTCCGAGCGCGATGAAAATTCCGATATCTGCACAGACAACAAGGGCAAGCCCGAACCCGACACAGACTTGCGCGACCATGAACTTGTGCCGTTGGGTGAGGATTGGCGGGAATATATGAAGCGCGAAGTGCTTCCCTTCGTACCCGATGCCTGGGTCGATGAAAGCTATACCGACGCCCGCGACAAGCAGGTTGGCCGCGTCGGCTATGAGATCAACTTTAACCGGTATTTCTATCGCTACGTCCCGCCGCGTCCGCTCGAAGAGATCGACGCCGAGCTGAGAGCACTTGAAGCTGAGATCGCCGGGCTCCTAAAGGAGGTGGCGGCGTGACAGATATTATGACGCTTCACGAGGCACCAAATTGGCAACTCTATCGGCTTGGACAGCTTTTCGACGAACGCAAAGAAAAGGTTAGCGATAAAGATTACCCGCCCCTTTCAGTGACGATGAATGGCATCGTCCCCCAGTTGGAAACCGCCGCGAAGAGCGACGACGGGGACAATCGTAAGCTCGTCAAAGTCGGCGACTACGTGATTAACAGCCGTTCCGACCGTAAGGGGTCTGGCGGAATTTCATCGCATGACGGATCAGTGTCACTGATCAGCATCGTTATTAAACCGAAAGGCGTTCATCCACGCTTCGCCCATCACCTTCTCCGCTCTACAGCTTTTCAGGAAGAGTTCTATCGATGGGGTCACGGAATCGTGGCCGACCTTTGGACAACGCGATACCCGGATATGAAGAATATCCGCCTGTATCTACCAGACCTCGACACCCAAAAAGCCATCGCAGATTTTCTCGACCGCGAGACTGCTCGCATTGACCAACTGATCGAGAAAAAGCAACGATTTCTTACTGTCCTCGATCAGAAATGGGCAGCGACAGTCACCTCCACAGTGACGAATGGATTGGGCTCTGATGTGCGGCTGAAGGACTCTGATTTATCATCGGTCGGAAAAGTTCCTGAGCATTGGACAGTGGCGCGACTTGGTCACATTGGGCGCTGCGCAAATGGGATCAACATTGGCGGCGATGCATTTGGTAGTGGCACGCCTTTCGTAAGCTATGGTGATGTCTACAAAAACGCAGAACTTCCAACTGAGGTCTCCGGATTGGTTCAGGCGACCTCAGAAGATCGATCTCGCTACTCAGTGAAAAAGGGCGATGTCTTTTTTACACGCACCTCAGAAACAGTTGAAGAAATAGGATTTTCGAGCGTCTGCACGCAAGATATGGAGGATGCCGTTTTCGCGGGGTTCTTAATCAGATTCAGGCCGTTCAAGAAAAAACTAGTTCCTCAGTTTTCGAAATATCTCTTTCGCAATCAGGCGCTGCGTTCGTTCTTTTCAAAAGAAATGATGATTGTCACGCGAGCCTCGCTTAGCCAAGGTTTGCTACAGAAGCTTCCAGTTCTTCTGCCTCCGCTAAAAGAGCAGGAAGAAATCGCATCGTATCTGCATCACGTTGAGGCAAAACATCTATCGATTTCTGACAAGACCCAGGAAAGCATAAATGGCTTGAAAGAGTTCCGCTCAGCCCTGATCACCGCCGCTGTCACGGGACAGATCGATGTGACGAGCTGGGGCAAGCAGGGGCAGACCGACCGCCGTCTTGATCAGATTGAAGAAGATATGGCTCTTCGGGAGGCGCGCGCATGCCAGTAAGAGACCCCTATCACCATCAGTTGTTCTGGGAAGGTGACAAAGAATTTCAGCGGGAAGACGAGTGGAGTTTCCCAAAATGCTTTGCATTTGGCGACATGGATGTTCTTGAAGAGCACAATCTTGGGGTCATTTCAGACAACTACTTTCGATGTGCAGAAGCCTTAATCGAGCATATTTACAGAGGCGATATTGAGGATTTTGTCGCGCAATTCCCAATCATTTATTTGTTTAGGCACGCCTTTGAAGTCAAGCTCAAGGAGATTATCAATACGCAAACAGGTAAGTCTGTCGAGCATGATCATAGCCTCCACGGGCTGATGAACAAGATTGAGGGACTAGAAACGTGGGCGCGCAAGCGACTGTTGGAGCTGCATGAAATCGACCCTCGTTCGACTATGCTTCGTTATGGCGGCATTGGAACAAAAGCTCGGAACTTCCTAGGCACGGATGCGCGGTTTTTCCACGAAGCGATGCGCGCGTTGCGCGACTACCTCTCCGCATTCGCGGCAGCCGAGGTAAGGAGGAGTGCCGCATGACTGAACACGCCGCCTCCAATGTTCATAAGGAAGATGTCCTCCAAGAACATTTGATCCAAAGTCTGATCCAGGGCCAAGGCTATGAGCGCCGTGTCGGATCGGAAAAAAGCCGTGCCTATGAAGGAGAAATTCATTTCGACAAGTCGCTTGCGATGGATCGCGAGCTTGTTGTCCGCTTCCTGAAGGAAACCCAGCCAGAATCTTGGGAAAAGTTGGAGCAGCACTACACTGCCTCTGCCGAAGATGTTCTGTTCAAACAACTCGACAAAGCTCTTAAAGATCGCGGGCTTCTCGACGTGCTGCGCCAAGGGATTAAGATCGTCCCCGGCATACCATTCACGCTTTGTTATTTCCGGCCTGCCAGCGGGCTGGAGCCCAAACGGATGGTGGAATACCAGGCAAACATCCTCAGTGTGATGGATGAAGTCGTTTATAGCCAGAAGAATGGCAACCGGCTCGACGTAGTGCTTTTCTTGAACGGCTTGCCCGTCGCATCGATTGAGGCCAAAAACCTTCTTACTGGAACAACTTTCAGGCACGCTGAGCGACAATACAGACAAGATCGTTCGCCGTCAGGCGAGCCCCTGCTCACCTTCAAGCGCGGTGCGCTCGTTCACTTCGCGATTGACGAAGACAATGTGTCTATGACTACGCGCCTTCAAAATGGGAAGACGCGCTTTCTACCCTTCAATCGCGGGCGCGATGGTGGTGCCGGGAACCCGGATGTCGAGGGCGAGCACCGCATTGCCTATCTCTACAGTGATGGCGATTGGGGTTCGGCTATCTTCTCTCGTAGCGTTCTGATCGATGTGATCGGCCAGTTCATTACGCTTGAAGTCAGCGGCAAGAATGAAGTGATGATCTTTCCGCGCTTCCAGCAGCTCGATGCGGTGCGCAAGATCATGGCGCACGCCAAGACGTGTGGCGCAGGAAAGAATTATCTTGTCCAGCACTCTGCCGGTTCAGGAAAATCGAACACGATCGGCTGGCTTGCTCACCATGCGATCAATCTGCATGACCAGGATGACGCGCAGGTCTTTCATACCGCGATAATCGTAACCGACCGCGTGGTTCTCGACCGGCAACTTCAGGGGACGGTGGCTCAGTTTGAGCAGACACAGGGCGTTGTTAAAAAGATCGACGGCACATCACGCCAACTCAAAGACGCGATCGCCAAGGGCGCGCGTATTATCGTCACAACAATTCAGAAATTTTCGACCGATCACCTCAAGGCGCTATCCGGCCAGGGCAAACGAAACTTCGCCGTGATTATCGATGAGGCGCATTCAAGCCAGTCAGGAAAGAGCGCCCAGGCAATGACCGATGCGCTCACGCGTGAAGCGACTTCTAGCGACGACATCGAAGACCTCATCGCCGAGTATCAAAAAGCACGTGGTCCGCAATCCAACATCAGCTTCTTCGCCTTCACGGCAACGCCCCGTAATGTGACACTGGAGCGCTTTGGGGTTCCTGGGCCGGACGGCTTGCCGCATCCGTTCCACCTCTACTCGATGCGCCAGGCGATTGAGGAAGGGTTCATTCTGGACGTTCTCCAGAACTACATGACATACAAAGCCTATTATCAGCTTGAAAAGACGATCGAAGATGATCCCGAGCTGAGTGGACGGCGCGGCCAGCGTAAAGTCGCTCGCTATGCGAACCTGCATGCTACCGCGATCGGGCAGAAGGTTGAGATTATCGTCGAGCACTACCGCCGCCACGTCATGGGCATGCTGAATGGTCAGGCGAAGGCGATGATCGTAACGCAGAGCCGCGAACACGCGCTCAAATACTATTTTGGCGTCAAGAAATACATTCGGGAAAACGGCTACCAAGACCTGAAGGCGCTTGTTGCCTTTTCGGGTGAGCTTGAGTTGGACGGCCAGACCTACACCGAAGCCGACCTCAACGATTTTTCTGAGACCGAGCTTCCTGGACGTTTTGATGGCTTCAAGCCGGACGGTACGCCCTACCCAGAGAGCTATCAAATCCTGATCGTTGCCGAGAAATACCAGACTGGATTCGACCAGCCTAAGCTTTGCGCAATGTATGTGGATCGCAAGCTGGCTGGCCTTCAAGCTGTACAAACACTCGCGCGGCTTAACCGAACTCGCGCAGGCAAGGATCAGACGTTTATCCTCGATTTCCAGAACACGATTGAGGACATCCAAGAAGCCTTTAGGCCATTCTACGAGGCAACCACTGTCGAGGCGATCTCCGACCCGAACATGGTCTATGACTTAGAAGGTCGTCTCTACCGATTTGGATATCTCGACAAAGACGAAGTCGAACGGTTCGCTCAAACGTACTTCAAAGGACCTTTGAGCGGTGCTGATCGAGCGCTTCTTGAGGGGCTCGTTAAGCAGGCTGTGGCTCGCTTCGAAACAGATGACGACGAAGGTCGCCAGGAAGAGTTCAGACAGCTCCTAAGGAGCTACGGACGATTCTATGCCTTCATCGCTCAGGTGATGCGCTTAGAGGATACAGACCTAGAAAAGCTTTCTGCTTACGGCAACTGGCTCTCACGCCTATTGCCTAATCGTGAAGTGCCACCGGAGATCGAAATCACCGACGACATGGTCAGGCTCCAAGCCTTTAAGGTCGAGCAGAAAGAAGACGGTGATGCATCGCTTAGTGCTGGCGATACCCAGGCGCTAAAAGCCATCAGTGAGTTTGGGGCGAAGCCTTACACCGAGGACGAGAAGAAAGAATTGTCGGAGATCGTTAAAGCCTTCAACGATCGTCACGGAACAGAATTTTCGGAAGCAGACATGATCCGCTTTGAACAGGTCAACCGCGAGATCATGGATGACGATATGACGGAGATGCTCCGAAATAATCCACCAGATGTAGTCTATGCGGCTTTCCGTGATGCTTTCTTCCAGGGAGCCATCAGAATGTTTCAACGCGACAATGAAATGAAGAATATCGTGCTCACGGATGCGGAGGCACGAGACAAAGCGACGAGGCACTTCTTCAATCGAGCGATAAGGGAGGCAAGGGAAACAATATGACCTCTCTCCAAGGCGATATTGTCAATCGAGTAAAGCGCTTCCCAAAGCCATCACAAGCTGCGGAAGCGCTGCAACCGGTTTTTGAGGCAGTAAGCAATGCCCTTCATGCGATCGAGGACCAGCATGGAGAGAACTTTCAGGATAAAGGTCGAATTGTAGTAACCTTTGCCAATGTGAGCGACGCTGACAAAATAGAGATTACGGTTTCGGACAACGGCATCGGTCTAGATGGTGACCGCTTTGATGCCTTCTGCAAGACAGATACCCCCTTTAAATTTGATCGCGGCGGAAAAGGCGTAGGGCGGCTTTTGTGGCTAGATGCATTCAATGAAATTTCCGTAGTCAGCCATTTCGAAAACGACGGTCGCTTATATCGCCGGAGTTTCAAGTTTGGTCTCCGAGATACCGATCAAATCTATGAAGAGGAACTGACGGAGATTGGCTCTGGCTCGATCGAAGCCGGGACGGTAGTTAAGTTTTCGGGGCTTCGTGAAAGCGCATATCGGGGAAAATTTCCTGTTCAGCGCGCTACTATCGTGAAGCATTTCGGCTCCCATTTTTTTGCCGATTTCATTCTTGGTCGTTCCCCTAACATCGTCGTCGATATAGATGGTGAAAGCGCGGAGTTTCCTGAAGAAATAAAGAAGCTTCAGGTGGAAGATCGAGGTGTCGCAAGCCTCGAAACCGAAGAATTCGGTGAGCTCAATCTAGCAAGCTTTATCTGTCTTAAGCAGGCTAGCGCGAATTTCGATGGCCAACACCAACTTCATTTGGTTGCAAATGGCCGTACAGTTACTACGCGAAAGATTGATGGTCTAATTGGCATTGGGCGATTTGGCTCGGATTCTGACCAAGTATACCATGGTTGTATTTCTGGTGAATTCCTCGACGCCAGAGTCAATCAGGAGCGAACACAATTTAATTTTGATGAAAACATAGTCGATCAGATCGTCAAAGAATGCGCCGAACATGTTCGGACCAACGCTCTTCACGAAGAAATAGATCGTTTCGACTCTGAACGATTGGGCGGCCTGCGAGAATTTATCGGTGATTATCCTTCGTTTGGGTTTGAAGAAGCTGAGGCTCTTCTCACTCGAGTTCCGAAGAATGCTGTTAAGGACGAGCAATATGCACAGGCGCTAATCCCGATACGCATCAGACGGGACAAAGAACGTAATCAGAAGATTCAGTCCATAGTTTCGCAACTCGAAGCTGGAGAGGACGTTCCTGATAACTTCGCTGAAACCATACAATCTGCCGCGAATGAAGTCCGGGCAGAGGAGCAAAGGCAACTTACAGAATATGTTCTGAGAAGAAAAATCGTTCTTGACGTGATGCACGTTCTCATAAGGCGAATTCGTGATCGCGGGGATGACAAAACTGATTTCCACTTGGAAGAAACGCTTCACAAATTTATTTGTCCGATGCGAATGAGGGGCGATGATCCAAGCCGCGTTGAAAGTGCGGAACACGATCTGTGGGTGATAGATGAGCGCTTCACATTCACGAAGTATTTCTCATCGGACATGGAATTCAGAGACATCATCGATGAAGAAACCGGCCGTGAGCGTGCCGACCTACTTATTTATGACCGCCTTCACGGCCTGGGCGCAGAAGGAGAAGACCCGCTTCGCCGTATGATGCTCGTGGAGTTTAAGAAGCCAGGCCGAAAAGACTATTCTGAAAGATATTCCCCACTCAATCAGGTTAGCGAGTACATCTCTAAGCTGAAAAACAATGAAATCGAAGATTACCGCGGTAGTCGCATCAGGATTGCAGATGACTGTGTGTTTTACTGTTATGTTGTAGCGGATATCGTTGGCAAACTGGATATTCATACAAGTACATGGCGTACGACTTCGAATGGGCGAGGTAGAATTCAACCTCTTGAAGGGAAATTTCGTGGTGTAATTGAGATCGTCGAATGGGCCGATCTCCTCGATGATGCGCGTCTCCGCAATCTCGCTTTTCTGGATGCCGCTGGGCTTAATTTTAAAACCTAGCTGCGTACTAGGAGAGGTCATCTCTCAGGGAGCGTTTTGCGTTTTTGCCGAATTTCACAAGCTCGTTTGGCTACCGTTCCCTGTCCAGATTCCGCGATGATCGTGCTTTCCTGGAGCGTTGCAGATGCATGCGCATTTGCTCATATCTACGTTGATCATCAGTGAGAGCACGTTTCACGTCCGCCTGATGCTGATGCTGTTGTTTCTGCTCACGGTTCAATTCGTGGCGCTGCTCCAAATGCTCGAAGATAAGTGCATCCAATTCGGAACGGTCACGAACCTGGCACTGCCAAGCCTCTAGTTCATTTTGTTTTTTAAGCCGACGCGTCTCGCCCCTTAGCATGTCCCACATACCAGCGATTCCGGAGCGATAGCGGTCTTGCCGTCTTTGGGATTCGACAATCGTCCGCTTGCGATGACGTTCCTGTAGCGCTTTCCTTTCCGCGATTTGAGTGCGGACAAGCTCTTTGCGCTGCTTGTTTAGAGCCTCACGCTCCACTTTCGCCTTGGCGCGCCGTTCAGCTTCCAGGCGTTGCATCGCCGGTGTCATGGCCAATGCGATCTCGGCCTTAGCCGCCTCGACGCTCTTTAGAGCGGCAGAGGGTCCGACCTTTTCGCGAACGGCCTTCGTTTTGATGCCAAGCCACTTAGGCAGGGAATAAATTTCGCAGTCCCGATCGAGGACAACAAAACCACGTCGATCGCCTTTTGCGAGGGTGAACCCCCGTTCTCCAAGCGCTTGCAACAATGCCAACTTGGAATCAGAGATGGCCCAAGCATCTTGCAGCGCTGATTTGATCGCTCGTGGGTCCTTCCCAATGCGCCGAGCCTGTTGCCATTCGGCGAGCGAGAAGTTCTTCGGATCACGGGCGTCGCGATCAACGAGGCCGGAAGGCAACTCCCAACCATGTTCTCTGTAGATTTCACGGGATACGTCTCGCAGCTTTCGATGAGAATGAGAAAGCTGAATCGCTTTCATATTGATTGTGTCGATCCGGCTCCACACAGCATGAGCATGACGACGCCCATTCTTTTCGTGAAAAACGATGGCGCGAGGCTGGCCCTCCAGTCCAAGCTTTTTCTCGACCTTATCGATCGCGGCCTCAAACTCTGAAACTGCCACCAATTCCTTTTCGGGTGGATTCAGGCTCAGCGAAAACAAGAACTGTTTGCAACGCGTGCCCTTGCTGATCGCCTGTGCTTCACCAAAAGCGCCCAGCAGGTCATCGGCGACAAAGCCGCGAAGCTCATAAAGCTCCACGTGATCGTTCTCCTCTTTCATGAGGTGAACCGCCAGGTCTTTCGCGCCGCCGCGTTGATTGCCATTGAGGATCATGACGGCCCCCCAGTGCCCGTCCGAAGTGCCCTCATGAGTTCTTCGCGCATGGTCTGAATATCAGCGCATGCGCTTACCAGTTCAGCTTCAAGATCAGGCCCCAACGGCAGTGTTCCGTTGTTGATGCCTTTTGCAATCTGATTGAGATTGGAGGCGAGGCGTGAATTGCCCAAGATGCTCAACGCTCTTGCCAGAGCTATACGGTCAACAGTTGGCCTGCGTTGGCGTGACTTTCGCGGCTCTGCATCATCACCGAACAGGCGCTTTCTCATGTAAGCGCCGAGGGACATGCCATTGGCCATGTGTTCGAGCTTTGCGCGCTCTCCAACGGTCAAGCGCAGGGAGAATGGCGGTGCGGGCTTGGATTTGTCTTGTTGCGCCGCAGCAGTCTTGAAACGGGCGCTAACGCCCATCTTTGCTGCTTTCTCTAGGCCGCTCATAGGTGCGGCCCCTTTGGCTTCTCAGAGATAGCCTTGAAGTCTATCTCAGAGTGTTTGAGTTGGTGCTCCCAATCCTGTAATGTTTCAAATAGCGCGTTCGAAGAATTACCTTCAAGGCGCGCCATTTTTCTGATCTCACGACAGTTCGCTTCGCGAACGTCTCCGATGGGGCGGCCTGACCGGCCGGCGCGCGGTCGCGCTTGCGAACCCTTTGGGTTCGGAATGGCTCCTTCAAGGCGCGCCATCTCTTTCTTTGTTCCCGTTCCGCTCGACCCGAGCCTGTCGCCGATCCCGGCGTCGGGGTCGATGCTCACATGGAACGCGCTCAGGGCTGCGGGATATGGGCTCGATCTCGCCCGATCCGCCATCTCTTTCTTTGTTCCCGCTCCGCTCGACCCGAGCCTGTCGCCGATCCCGGCGTCGGGGTCGATGCTCACATGGAACGCGCTCGGGGCTGCGAGGAGCGCACCCGTCGGGTTCGGAAGCCTGCTTCTTTCCCCCGTTTGACCTGACCGAAAAAGAAACGGCGGGCGCATGGCCCGCCGTTTCCCAGCCCGGTGCCGCCGTCAGGACCGGCGGCATCCCCCCGGTCTAGAAGGTCCAGCTCAGTCCGAAGCGGACAGAACGCGGCGCCTGATAGGTCCGCGGCGCGCCATAGTTCGGATCCGGCACGTTGAGCGCCGTCTCGCCGATTTCGCGGATGTCGGTGACGCCCGAGCTGTCGAAGACATTGAAGATGTCCATACGCAACACGGGTTCGCCGCCCAGCGGCAGGTCCACCGGCCGGTAGATGAAGGCCAGATCGACATTATAGATCCAGTCGCTCTCCAGCTGGCTGCCGCGCGGGGTCGGCTGGCTGTTGCAGAAGAAGGACTCGGACTCGTAGGCCTGCGCGAAATCGTCCGTCGGGTGGAAGCCGATACAGCCGAAGCGCCGCGGCGAGGTCGCCTGCATTGCCGCACCGACGGAGAACTGGTCGGTGAAGGCATAATTCCCCCACAGCTTGATCTTGTGGGCGCGGTGGTTGGGCAGCAGGCCATCGGAATTGTCGGTCAGACCCGGCTGGTCGAAGGAGGTCGTGATCCCCGCATCGTCCTGGCCATTGTCCGACTTCACCGTCCCCTCGTAATTGCCCTCGCTGCGCGACAGCGTCCAGGACCCGTGCAGGTCCCAGCCATTATCGAAGGCCCGGTCGAAGGTCAGCGTCAGGGCTTCATAGGTCCGCGTCGGCGTGGGATAACCGAGATCCGCGGCGCTCAGGTCGACGGTCTCGTCCAGCTCGGGCAGGTAGACCCGCATGTCCTCGCCGGGGTTGGTCAGCACATACTGGTGGAAACCCGTCCAGACATCCTCGCAGGGCGTACCGCCCACCGTGATACCGTTGGCATTGCAGTAGGCGATGACGGCAGCATCGATCGCCACGTCTTCCAGCGTCACGCCGAGGTCGCGATAGGTGTAGCTGGCGCTGAAGTCCCACAGATCGTTCATCATCCAGCGCGCACCGATGATGAATTCATCCACATACATCGGATCGAGATACTGATCAGTCACCGCCCGCGTGTCCGGCACCGTCCCGTCACCGAACAGCTCTTCCAGGAACGGTCCGCCTTCGAGTTGCGGTACGTCGTTCGCGTCCAGCCCGGTGAACTGGTACCAGTCCTGGGTGAAGAGCTCGGCGCCCGCCATGCGGATATTCGTGTTGGTGGCGACAGGCAGGAAGTAGCGGCCATAGAAGCCGAACAGCTCCAGCGATCCGTCTCCGAAATAGTCGTAGGACACGCCCAGGCGCGGGGCCAGCTGGTCCTCGATCCGGGTGAAGGTGTCGCCACTGGCATTGCGATTGTCGAAGGTCTCGTTGCGCAGCCCGATATTGACGTTCAGCTGATCCGTGACCTGCCAGGAATCCTGGATGTAGAAGGCCGTCTGGATCGTCTCGAACGACCCGCCACGATCAAGCTGGCGAACGCGGACACATTCGCGCCCAGCCTGACCGCCCTGGGCTTCGCAGGACACAGGGTCATAAAGACGATAATAGACGCCGCCCGAGTAGAAGGAGCGGTCTTCGGCCGTCAGCGTCTCCCGGTCGACGCCGATGCGGATGTTGTGCTCTCCGAAGAAGTTCGCATAGATGTCGGCATCGGCCCGGATCAGTTCGCGCGTGTCATTGCCTTCGGCCGGGACGAGCTCACCCCAGTTGCCCAGCTGAATGACCGGGCCGCTGGTATCCCGGGCATCCAGGATCGCCGGATTGCCATCCGTGCTGCCCGCAATGGTCTGGTTGAACGTCTGGCGGCCAGCCGTCACGGACACGGTAAGCCAGTCGGTCATGGCACCGGAATAGCGCAGGATGTTGACATCCCCGCCTTCCAGGAAGTTGGTCTGGGCGACGGGCGTGCGGCTTTCGATTTCGGTCCGGTCTGCGTTGAAGGTGACATCGCTGGCCTCGCGCACCGTTGCACGATCGTCGGAAAAGCTCGTCCAGGCGAAGGTATGCCCCTCGAACAGATTCACATCGAGACGGAAGCCGAAGAAGGGGTCGTCCGTGCGATCGACTTCCTCGCGGCCGGCCTCGGTGATGTTGATCGCCTCGATCAGGCGCGGCGAATACAGGCCGTAGATGAAGACCCGGTCTTCAATGATCGGCCCGGAAACCCAGAAATCGCTCTCCAGCGTCATGCGCTGATCGAACTGGTTGGCCTGGGCATAGGTCGTCGGCGAATCCTCGCGAAGCTCGTCCGGCGAGTAGAAGATATTGAACCCGTAGTGCCATTCATTCGTGCCGGAGCGGGTCACGGCATTCACCACCCCGCCGGTCGAACGCCCGAACTCGGCCTGATAACCGCCGGACTTGATCTCGAGCTGGTCATACAGCTGGAAAGGCACGGCCGACGCACCGAGGAAGTTCCGGAAGTCGGTGATATTCATGCCGTCGACATAGAAGGCATTCTCGCCCGGCGAAGCCCCGGAGATCGAGGCGAAACCCGTGCTCAGCCCCTCCTCGAAATCATTGTCGCCGATCACCGTGCCTGGTGCGAGCAGGGTGAGCGACGTGACGTCACGGCCGATCGGCACCTGTTCGAACACCGCCTGGACATCAATGTCCAGCCCGGTCTCGGAGGCCTGGAACACATCGACCTGCACCGCCTGACCCGTCACGGTAATCACGTCCTCGGCCATCCCCGCCGGCAGGACAAACTCGTAGGCTGCCGACGAGCCCACCGAGACCCGGACACCATCATCGGACACAGTCTGGTAACCGGCCCCGGCGGCCGTCAGTGTGTAATTTCCAACCTCCAGGCGGCCGATGAAGAAGCGGCCATCGGCGCCGGTCGTGACGGTGCGCGTCGAGCCCCGGTCGCTGGACACGGCAGTGACGGTCGCGCCGGACACCGGATTGCCGGCCTCATCCAGAACCGTACCGCCAACACCCCCTGTTGTGTAGGACTGCGCCAGCACTGCCGGTGCAGTCATGACGGAGACCCCGGTCACGGCCGAAAGGGCGAGCCCGAAACAGGCAGTGGTGCCCAGAAGCGTTTTTTTGATCGCGTTCATATTATCCCCCGAGGCCGGTCGGGCCGGCACTCTTGTTTGCTGGTCGATGGCCAGCGGGCCGGGGTCCTTTCGGACATGCGGACGGGCGCTGGCGGGTCGATCCGACCAGTGCGGGTGAACACGTCTCAATCTGAATGGGTCGAACGGGAGCGGTGCGTTGCCGGCAACGGGCAAGGATGCGGATGGGAGGTCAGGCTGACGAAGCGGCCGCCGTGCTATTCAGAGCCGCCATCAGCGCCGCGCTTCCGGTCGCGCTGACGGGAAGAACCTGGCCGCTGCGAAGCCGGACCGATGCGATCCGCTCACGGCGCTGTTCGGTCGAAACGACATCCGAGGGACGCACGAAATGCGATCGGTGCACCTGGACGAAACCCTGTCCGTCGAGCATCTGCGCCATCTCGATCATGGTCGCACGGTGCAGCACTTCACGCCCTGAGCGGTCGACAAGGGCTACATAGTTGCCCTGTGCGGACACAATAACGATATCATCCAGTGCCACATAATCGGTGCGTCCGGCCGACCGTACGGCCAGGCGCGCCGTCCGGCCTCCCCGCGTCGTGTCGCCACTGCGCTGAACCAGGCCCTTCAGCTGGGCTCCGGCCAGATAGGCCATCCCCGTGAAGGTCGGCAGCATCAGCCAGAACAGGGAGGGTGTGGATGCCACGAGTGTCTGGGCCGGCACGCCTGTGTAGGCAGACAGAGCCAGCACCGTCCAGAAATAGTCCGCCATCGAGAATATCGCGACGACGCCGGCCGCTTCGACACAGCGGCGCCAGGCCGGACTGCCTGCAAGCGCGTGACGCAGTCCCACCAGCGCACCTGCGATGATCGCAGGCAGGGCAATCGCGGAAAACACGGATTGATGCCGGACGCCCAGCGCGAAGCTGGGCGGGGCGCCGTCGGACACGGCTTCCTGGTACTGCACGGCGACGAAGACAAGAACGAGAACCGCCCAGACGATGCAGCCGCCGGCGACAACGCGCAGCGTCCAGCGCATCGGGACACCCCTGCCATGTAGATCTGGAAACTGCGTCGCCACGCCGCGCCTCCCCACGCCTTCAACCGCCCTGAACACCCCGCAGAGCCTGTCATCCGGAGCATGACGGCGACCACGCGGGGGGCTTACATTTCTGTCACGTCGCATGCCCCGCACGTAGCAAGGGAGAGGCGCCGGCCCGCCCGCAATTGCGCCGAATTACGGCCACCTGTTGCGAGCGGCGTCGGATAACGACGAACGGCGGCGCCCGGGTTTAACCCGCCAGCGCCTGTGACGAACCCGGACACCCTGAAAGCCGTCACTTGCCCGGGATGGGCATATAGGCATGCCCGAAACAGCGCGGTAGCCAATCCATCACGTTATTCAGTGCGTTATGTGGAGGACTGCCATGCGCTGCCTCATCCTTGAATGCCGCGATCTGGCCCGGACACAATTGCAGCGGCAACTGGACCGTTTTGCGGACACCGTCTGTGTCGGCGCCCGTCCGGCCGCCGGCCAGGATGACCCCTGGCACGGCACATCGCCGGATATGGTGTTCCTTGGCAGCGACCAGCCAGGGCTCGAACGTCTTCTGTCGCGCCCGGCGGGCACCGGAGAGGACGGCCCGGTCATTGTGATGATGGGCGACCTGCCGATACACGCGCTGACCGCGTTCGAGCTGCAGGTGACCGACTTCCTGCTGCGGCCGGTGGAGACGCTGCGCCTCGAGGAATGTCTGCGCCGCGTACGCACCGAGCTGCAGCAACGACGCGACCTCGCGCGCGTTGCCATCCTCAGCGAGACATTGGCCGGGATCCGCCAGGGACACGCCACCGATGCGGGAGCGCCGGTCTACCGGGATTTCTGGATCCGCTGCCGCAATGAAACCGTGCGGGTGCCCCAGTCGCAGATCGTCTGGATCGAGGCCGCGCGCAGCTATGTCCATTTCAACCTGCGCAACCGGCAGCTCCTGCACCGGATCTCGCTGCGGGAGCTGGAGGAGCGGCTGGACCCGGCGGACTTCCTGCGCATTCACCGCTCGGCAATCGTCAATGTGCATCACATCGAACGCACCCATGCCGATCGCCACGGCACGCATTCGGTCGAGCTGGCCAATGGAGAAATGGTGCGCGTGGGACGCAAATACCGCCTGCAGCTGGCCGAGTTCATGGCGAGCGGCCGGGTACCGCCGCGTCAGGACGTGGCCGCCTGAAACCCGGCCTATCCGCCCGGCTCACCCCGGGATGACACGACCTCGACGCGGTAGCTGTCATGGCAGGCGATGCAGGTATACATCGCCGAAGCCGCCGCGGCCTGGGCCTCGGCGACCGGCGTCCGGTCGGGCAGAGCGGCAATCGCCGCCAGGTCCTCCCGCAGCACCTGCCCCATGCCCCGGAAACTGTCCGGCAGTCTGGCTCCCATTCCCGGCATCATGGGGCGTGGCGTGGCCATCTCCGCGGCGGCTTCCCGCAGCCGGTCGAGATCGCCCTCGCTGCCCGCCTCCATGATCGCCTGGCTGCCCGAAAGGAAGATGCGCATCGTCTCCACGATGTGCCTCTGCTCCTCCGCGGTCAGCCGGATCGGGGTTCTCGGATCGGCATCGTCCGGCACCCCTGTCTGGGCATGTCCGGACGTTGCGATTGCCATCCCGGCGGCCAGGATTGCCGAACCTGCCATGACGAAAAGCGTGGCGCGCATCCCTGCCCCCTCAGAAGGTGAAGAACCGCGTGCGCGGATCCGCCATGATGGCCGCGATCTCCGGCGGGGTCGCCACGCCGATTTCACGGCGCAGGTCTTCCGCGCTGTGGGTCGAGTTGGGCAGGTAGATCGCGCAGACCTGAACCGTCACGCCATCCTCGATCAGGGTTCCAAGCAGACTGTGCGGCGACATGTTCCGCGGCGCGAGCGGCCGGGTGGCGGCTTCCGGCGGCTCGGCCAGCGCGAGATCGCCGGCCTTGTCGCACAGGAGAACGCGCACCGGCACGCCCTGCTGGGCGCTGGCGCGTGTCAGGATCAGCGCCATGAGCTGGGTCTGCGGATCCTCGCGGGTCAGCACCGTCAGCACAGGCGCTGTCTCCGGTGACGGTGCCTGCCTTGTTTCCTGGGCCGGTGCCGGCGCT
Source organism: Maricaulis virginensis (assembly GCF_027922185.1). Classification (NCBI taxonomy): domain Bacteria; kingdom Pseudomonadati; phylum Pseudomonadota; class Alphaproteobacteria; order Maricaulales; family Maricaulaceae; genus Maricaulis; species Maricaulis virginensis. The sequence continues at coordinate 18,820 of NZ_BSFE01000009.1, forward strand.
GCGGCGGCCGCCGCCAGGACCAGGCAGGACAATATGATCTGCTTCATTGCGACATCTCCTTGATGATGGCCGCGCTCGCGCGTCGCGCTACCGGCAAGCCCGCTGGGTCTTCCGGCAGCGCTGCCGGAGCCGCAAACCGGTCTGCACCGGTCTGACGGCCTCGCCGCCGAAGCCCTGATCACGATCTCCGGGCCAGCCGTGTGCCCCGGTCTCCCTGCAGCAGGTCGCGTGTCCGTCACCGCGACGCCTCTGTCTCATTCGGCGCATTCCAGGTCCTCGCAGTCTTCCGCATCCGGCGTAAATTCCAGCCAGAGCGCGTTGAGAATTCCAAAGCCGAGGGCGGCGGCAAGACCCAGTATCCAGGTAAAATACCACATGGTTCCAAGACCTCCGGTCAGTAGGAGCCGGGCGAGGTGGCCTGCTCGGACGTCACACGCCCCCACAGCACCTTGAACACCCAGCCGGTGTAGAGAAGGATCAGCGGCACGAAGATCACCGTCATGATCAGCATGAAGAACAGCGTGCCGTGGCTGGACGAGCTGTCCCACACGGTCAGGCTGGCGTCGGGATTGAGCGAGCTCGGCAGGATGAAGGGGAACATCGACACGCCGGCAGTGGCGACGACGCCGAAGACCGACATGGCCGACCCGGCCAGGCTCGCCGCATTACGCTTCTTGCCCAGGCTGACGGCAGCCAGGAAGGCCCCCGCCACGGCCATCAGCGGCGCCAGCACCATCCAGGGATAGCGCACGAAATTGTTGACCCAGGCGCCGGCCTCGACACTGACGGCCTTGCGCATCGGATTGGACGGGCCGTCGAGCAGGACGTCCGTCGTGATCGTGTAGCCGGGCAGCAGCGTGGCGGTCCAGATACCGGCAATGACGAACAGGCCGATGGTCAGCATGGCCGCGATCGATCCGAAGCGGGCCGCCCGGTCGCGTACCGGTCCCTTTTCGGCCTTCACCACGATCCAGGACGCACCGTGCATGACCAGCATGGCGACCGAGACCAGGCCGACGAGCAGGGCAAAGGGGTTGAGCAGGCCGAACAGGCCGCCTTCATAGGTGGCCCGCAGCATGCTGTCGAAGTCGAACGGGACACCGCGCAGCACATTCCCCACGGCGACCCCGAAGATCAGCGCCGGCACGAAGCCGCCGATGAAGAGCGCCCAGTCCCAGCTGCTGCGCCAGGCCGTGCTCTCCCGCTTGGAGCGGTATTTGAAACCGACCGGCCGCAGGATCAGCGCCGACAGCACCACGAACATGGCGAGATAGAAGCCGGAAAAGCTGACGGCATAGACATAGGGCCAGGCGGCAAAGATCGCGCCGCCGCCCAGGATGAGCCAGACTTGGTGGCCCTCCCACATCGGGCCGATCGTGTTGATCACGAGCCGGCGTTCGGCATCGGTCTTCGCGACGAAGGGCAGCAGGGTCGCAACACCGAGGTCGTAGCCATCGGTCAGGGCGAAGCCGATCAGGAGGACGCCCAGAAGGCCCCACCAGATGACGCGGAGCGTCGGATAGTCGAGAGGCAGTTCCATGATATGCGTCTCCTATCGGTCGTAGAGCGGTGCCGGCACGGCTTGGGGGAAGCCGCCGGACGCGGGCTGGTGTGTCATGGCCGGCTTTTCTGACGCCGGGCCCTTGCGGATCGCCCGGACCATCAGCGTCACCTCGATTACGGCGAGCGTGCCGTAGAGAAGGGTGAAGCCGACCATCGTCAGGATCACCTGGCTGGCGGACAGGCTGGACACACCCATGAAGGTCGGCAGCACGCCATCGATCACCCAGGGCTGGCGGCCGGTCTCGGCCAGCACCCAGCCCAGCTCTGCGGCAATCCAGGGCAGGGGAATGATCGCGACGGCCAGGCGCAGGAACCAGCGCGGGAAGGGCCGGCGCAGGCTCACCAGGTAGAAGGCCAGGGCAAAGACCGCGATGAAGAAGAAGCCGAGGCCCGCCATGATGCGGAAGGACCAGAAGGCCATGGCGACGTTGGGAACCGTATCCCAGGCGGCCTGCTGGATCTGGTCCGGCGTCGCCTCGCGCGGATCGTCGACATAGCGCATCAGCAAAAGGGCATAGCCCAGATCCTGCTTGGTCAGCTCGAACTGTTCGCGTGCCGCCACATTCTCCGGATCGGCATTGAGCCGCTGGACCGCATCATAGGCCGATATCCCGTTCTCGATCCGGTCCTGGGCGATGGCGACGAGCGGCAGGATGCCTTCGACATCGCCGTCGATGCTGCGCGTGGCAATCAGGCCCAGCAGCCAGGGCACCTGGATCTCGTAGCGGGTTTCCTGCGCCTCCTGGTCGGGCAGACCGACCAGTGTCAGCGGCGCCGGCGCCTCCTCGGTGTGCCACATGCCCTCGAGGGCCGCGAGTTTCATGCGCTGGTGATCGGTCAGCGTATAGCCGCTCTCATCGCCCAGAACGACAACCGACAGGGCCGAGGCCAGGCCGAAGGACGCCGCGACCGCGACCGACCGCTTGGCCAGTCCGCGATGACGCCCCTTCAGGAGGTAGAAGGCCGAGATGCCGAGCACGAAAACCGAGGCGGTCACATAGCCCGCCGACACCGTGTGCACGAATTTGGCCTGGGCGACCGGGTTGAAGAGCACCTCCATGAAGTTGGTGATCTCCATGCGCATCGTGTCCGGATTGAATTCCGACCCGACGGGCGCCTGCATCCAGCCGTTTGCGATCAGGATCCACAGGGCCGAGAGGTTCGAGCCCAGGGCGACCAGGCCCGTGACGAGCCAGTGGACCGGACGCGACAGCTTGTCCCAGCCGAAGAACATCAGGCCGACAAAGGTCGCTTCCAGGAAGAAGGCCATCAGGCCCTCGATCGCGAGCGGAGCTCCGAAAATGTCGCCGACATAGTGCGAGTAGTAGGACCAGTTCGTGCCGAACTGGAATTCCATGGTGATCCCGGTCGCAACCCCGAGCACGAAGTTGATCCCGAACAGGTTCATCCAGAATTTTGTGATGTCTTTCCAGACCTGCTTGCCGGTCAGGACGTAGGCGCCTTCCATGATCACCAGGATCATCGAAAGGCCGAGGGTCAGGGGTACGAACAGGAAGTGGTACATCGCCGTGAGCGCGAACTGCCATCGCGAAAGGTCCGCGACCAGTAAGTGTTCCATGGTTGAACTCCGGTTCCGACGCGTTAACTTGCACTTGAAATACAAGTTTTATAGACGGGCGCAACGGGCGAAACGTCGCACATGGAATCCGCACGGGCTGCATGACCGCAAAAACCGATACGCAAACGGCGGCCGCTGCCCGCGTGAAAGGCTGGACACGCGCTGTGCAGCGCGATGTGCGGCTGGCGGAACTGGCGATCCTTCTGGACACGCTCGCGGCCATCGCCTTTGCGCTGGGTTTTGCCACGGCGATCCCGGCCCTTGTGGACGGACGCAACGCCCTGCCCGCCCTCCTGGTCGCGGGCGCGGCACTCATCGGCCGCGGCGGTTTCAACTGGCTTCGCTCGCAGGCTTCCGAGCGCGCCGGACAGGGACTGGTCGCGGCCGCGCGGCAGGATATGGCGGGTCTGGCGGCAAGGACCGGCCCGGCCCTGTTCGACGGTGCGCCCGGCGGTGAACGCACCGCGCAGCTGGTCGATCGCACCGCCATCCTTGCCGGTCATGCCGCCCACTGGCTGCCGGGCCGGACCGCCGCCGTGCTCGTCCCGGTCCTCATCGTCATCGCCATTTTCACCCAGAGCTGGCTGGCCGGCGCGCTGATCCTGGTCTCGACCGTGATGCTGCCGGTCTTCATCTGGCTGACCGCATCGGAAACCGCCGCGCTGGCCCGCGCCCAGCAGGGCGCTCTCGATACACTCGCCGGAACCTTCGAGAGCCGCGTGCGGATGGCCGGGACGATCCGCGCCTTCAACGGCGTGACGCGCGAAGCCGGTGTGATCGAAACGGCCGCCGACGAGCTGGCCCGCCGCACCATGGCGATCCTGCGGGTCGCCTTCCTCTCGACCGCCGTGCTGGAGTTTTTCGCCTCGATCTCGATCGCGCTGGTGGCCGTCTATGTCGGTTTCAAGCTGCTGGGGGTCTTCCCGTTCGAGACTTTCGAGACCCTGACCCTGCGGGAGGGGCTGGCCGCCCTGGTGCTGGCGCCGGAATTCTTTGCGCCCGTGCGCCAGCTCTCCGCGCTTCACCATGCGCGCAGCGACGCGCGCGCCGGGGCCGAGTCCCTCGCCCAGCTTGCCGAGACCGGAGATGCAACGCCCATCGTCCGGCTCGACGCGCTCGGGCAGGCGCCACGGATCGCCTGGCAATCCGCCGATCTGGCCCGCAGCGGGCAGACCGTTGTCCGGGATTTCAATGCCGTCGCCGAACCGGGCCGGATCACCCTCCTGTGGGGGCCGTCCGGATGCGGCAAGACATCGGTGCTGATGTCGCTGCTGGCCCTGGCCGAACCGGTCCGCGGCGAAATCCGTATCGACGGGGAGATCCTGCCGGCCGGCCACTCGCTGGCCAGCTCCATCGCCTGGATCGGACAGAAGCCCTGGGCACTGGAAGGCACGATCCGCGACAATCTCCGCCTCGCCGTTCCGGACGTCGACGATGCTGCTTGCCTGGCTGCGCTCGATACAGCCGGATGCGACTTTGTTGCGGACCGGCCGGACGGGCTCGACATGCGGATCGGACCCGGCGGCAGCGGACTGTCCGGCGGCGAACTGCAGCGGCTTGCCCTCGCCCGGGCCCTGCTCGCAGGCGCGCCTGTCCTGCTGTTCGACGAACCTGCCGCCCATCTCGACGCCGAACGCCAGGATGCGCTGCTGACAACCCTTCGCCGGCTCACCGCCGGGCGAACCGTGATCATGGCCAGTCACGACCCTGCCGCGCGCGACATCGCCGACACCGTCATTGCGATGGAGCGCCGCTCATGATCGCGCTGTGGACCCGGCTGGGCCGGCCATTCCGTGGCCGGATCGCGCTGGCCTTTCTGCTGGCGACCGCCGGCGGCGCGATGGCAGCGCTGCTGCTGGGCGTATCGGGCTGGTTCCTGACCGCCAGCGCCATCGCCGGCGCCGCCGGCAGCGCCTATGCCTTCAACCATCTCTATCCGAGCGCCACGGTGCGCGGCACCGCGATGGGACGCATCCTGGCGCGCTATGGTGAGCAGCTGGTCGGGCATGATGCCACGCTGCGCCTGTCGGCGCGGCTGCGTCGCCACCTGTTCGAGGCCGAGGCGCGCGCCCGTGCCGGGCTGGCCAGACCGGCATCGGACAGTCTGGCCGTTTTCCTGGATGATGTACACCTCGCCGAGGGCGCCCTGCTCCGCCTGTGGCTGCCCGCCGCGAGTGCCGCCGCGGCCTCCCTGATCGCGCTGGTATTCGCCGGTCTTGCCGGCTGGGTACCGCTCGCGGTCGTTGCTGGCGGATTGGCGCTTGCGCTGGCAACAGGCCGGTTCGGCATCGCCGAGCAACGCCGGATCGATGCCCGCCTGCAGACACTGAACGACCGCTACCGCCGCGAGGCGGCCAGCCTGGTGGAGAACCGGGTCGAGCTGGAAGCGCTGGGCCGGTTCGGCGATGCGGCCGCAGCGCTGGGATCCCTGTCCGCTGAAACGGCGGGGCAGGCGCTCGCTGCCGGGCGGCGCACACGGCTGGCCGGCGCCTTCATCGCCATGCTGGGCGGCCTGTCGGCGACGCTGGCCGTCATGCTGGGCAGCGGCGCCACAGTGCCGCTTCTCGCCGGAACGGCGCTGTCGGTGCTCGCGGCACACCAGAGCCTGGCTATCGCGCTGGGCGCGCTGACGGCTTATCCGGCGACCGAACTGGCCCTGTTGCGGTTGAATACGCGCATTGCCGCGCCCCCGGCGATAGCCGAGCCGGCCGATCCCGCGCCGGCGCCCGGGACGATCCTGCCGGTCAGAACCCGTCAGCTGCAGATCGGTTTTCCCGGAGCGGCGCCGCTGTGCGAGGTGCCGGATCTCGATCTGGCGGCCGGCAGCGTCACCGAGATCACCGGCCCGTCGGGGTGCGGCAAGACCACGCTGCTGGAAACCCTCGCCCGCCTCCGCCCGCCCCCGGGCGGGGCGCTGGACTATGCCGGCATCGAGGCTGCAGACCTGCGCGCGGCCGCGATCCGCCAGCACACGGGCTTTGCCCCGCAAATGCCCGACACGATGCGCGGGACACTCGCGGATGCGCTGCGGCTGGCCCAGCCGGATGCCGACGATGCGCGCCTGCTGGAGGCCTGCCGGACCGCGCTCTTCATGCCGGTCGTGACGCGCTCGCCGGAGGGGTTGTATCAATCGCTCGAGGAGGGCGGCAGCAATCTGTCCGGCGGCGAATTGCGGCGTCTGGCCATCGCCCGGGCCATCCTGCGCGGTCCGGAGCTTGTGCTGCTGGACGAGCCCTTCGCGGGCCTGGATGCGCCCATGCGCGAGACACTGGCCGCGAACCTCGGCGCGTGGGCGCGCGGCCATGCTGCCGCGATCGTGCTGGCGACCCATATCCCCGCCGCGGGGCTCTGGCCGGGCCTGACCTATCGGCAGGTCCCGCTGACACTGTCATCGAAGCGTCACACGAGTGGCTGACGCCCGCAAATTGCGGTATGGTTTTTACCGGTATTTCAAAGGCAGGATATGCGGCTCACCAGTTTTACCAATTACGCCTTGCGGATGTTGCAGTACACGGCGCTGCGCGGCGAGCGCATCAGCCGGGTGACGGACATCGCGATGATCCACCAGGTCTCGGTCCACCACATGGTGAAGATCGCCAACCTGCTGGGCCGCGAGGGCTATCTGGAAACGATCCGGGGCCGCAGCGGCGGGGTTCGCCTGGCCCGGCCTGCCGACACGATCACCGTCGGCGAGGTGGTCCGGCTGACCGAAGCCCCCCTGGAACTGGCCGAGTGCTTCAATGACGACTCCAACACATGCCCGCTGATCGGCGTGTGCCGGCTGTCGAAGACCTGGCGCAAGGCACTCGATGCCTTTCTGGAGGTGCTCGACGGCGTGACCATTGCCGACATCGCCGGCAATCGCGGCGAGCTCACACAGCGGCTCGCACTCGATGCGGACGGGGGTTAGCCGGCGACCAGCCGCTGCAGATAGGCGCCGTATTCCGTCTTCAGCATCGGCTGGGCCAGACGCAGCACCTGCTCGTCATCGATGAAGCCCTGACGCCAGGCGATCTCTTCCAGACAGGCGACTTTCAGGCCCTGCCGGGTCTCGATCGTCTCGACGAACTGGGCCGCCGCCAGCAGTGACTGGTGGGTTCCGGTATCGAGCCAGGCATAACCCCGGCCCATCAGATGGCCCTTCAGCAGGCCGTCATGCATGTACATCTCGTTGAGCGTGGTGATTTCCAGCTCGCCGCGGGCCGAGGGGCGCACCTCGCGCGCGCGGTCACAGACGGTGTTGTCGTAGAAATACAGCCCCGTCACGGCGAAGTTGGACTTCGGCTTCAGCGGCTTTTCCTCGATCGAGACAATGGTCTGGCTATCGTCGAACTCGGCCACACCATAGCGTTCCGGATCGGCCACCTGGTAGGTGAAGACCTCGGCGCCGCGCGTCAGGCGGGACGCGTCCTTCAGGAGACCCTGGAGGCCGTGCCCGAAGAAGATATTGTCGCCCAGGACAAGAGCACACGGCTCGCCGCCGATGAAGTCCTCGCCGATGATGAAGGCCTGGGCCAGGCCTTCCGGGCGCGGCTGCACCGCATAGGAAAAGTTCACGCCGAGGTCCGAACCGTCGCCCAGCAGGCGCTGGAAGGAGGCCTGGTCTTCCGGTGTCGTGATGATCAGGATGTCGCGGATACCCGCCAGCATCAGCGCGCTGATCGGGTAGTAGATCAGCGGCTTGTCATAGACCGGCAGGAGTTGTTTCGACACGCCCCGGGTCACCGGATACAGGCGCGTCCCCGAGCCCCCGGCCAGCACAATACCTTTCACCAAACGTCTCCTGCTTGCATTGGCAGCCGCGACCAGTCCCGGCGGCACGGTTGTCTAGCCCCGGATGCCCGTCTTCCGCAACCATCCGTCCACCTCGTCGTCACAGAATGCCCAGACGGAAAGGGTCTGTCGCATCATCGATCAGCCGCGTATCGGCGAATACATGGGCCGTTCCGGTGATGACCGGAACGATCCCGCCCGCCGGCGCCGGCCGGTAATGGCCCGAGAACCGGCTGCCGATAATGCTTTCCTGCACCCAGATCTCGCCCGGTGCGAGGCGATCGCGGCGCGCCAGGCAGGCCAGTTTGGCACTCGTGCCGGTCCCGCAGGGCGAGCGGTCATAGGCACCGCCCGGGCAGAGGACGAAGTTGCGGCTGTCGGCACCGGGCGCGGCATCTGCCCTCGAGAAGAACTCGATATGGTCGATCTCGACGCCGCCCAGGCCTGTCAGGCCCTTCTCGACAAGCGCCTGACGGACCGCCCGCGCCGCGCGGGTCAGGGCGGGGATGTTTGCGGGCACCAGCGGCAGCGGAGCGTCCTCGGTGAGGAAGAACCAGTTGCCGCCCCAGGCGATGTCGCCGCGCACCCGGCCCAGATCCGGCACGTCCAGTTCGACGTCTTCGGCCATGCACCGGCTTTCGACATTCTCGAACTGCACGGTATTGGCATCAACGAGCTGGAGCGCGATCACACCGACCGGCGTGTCGATCCGGTGAAGACCGGGCGCCATGCGGCCCATCCAGGCCAGGGTTGCCGCCAGCCCGATCGTGCCGTGTCCGCACATACCCAGATAACCCGACGTGTTGAAGAAGATGACGCCAGCCGAGCAGTCGGGCGCGTCCGGCTCGCACAACAGCGCACCGACCATGGCATCCGAACAGCGCGGCTCCAGCACTGCCATCGTGCGGTAGTGGTCGAAGCGGGTCCGGAAACGCTCCAGCCGGTCCGACAGCGGTCCGGTACCCAGGTCCGGACCGCCCTCGACGATCACCCGCGTCGGCTGGCCACCCGTATGGGAATCGATGACCCGCATCGCGGCGGCCCTCAGGACGCGGCGCCGGGCCAGCCGGCCCACCAGGCGCGGAACTGTCGCCAGGCATTGTCGATGAAGGCCGTCTGCGATGCGCCCAGCCTGTCCTCGGAATAGAGCTGGTGCTCGTAGGCCGCGTGCCCTTCCAGAACCATCAGGCGCTTGTAGTAGAGAACAAGGTCCGGTCCCTCGTCGAACCGCGCCAGCACATCCAGCGCCTCCGACAATTCCCGGGCCAGGCGCCGGCTGTCCGGATCGCCATCGGCCGCCCGGCCGCAAAGCTCTACCAGGCGCAGCACCTCGACCGGCAGGGCATTGCCGACCCCGGTAATGGCACCCGTTGCGCCGCAATTCACGTAGCCGTGGAAGACCTGGGTATCCACCCCCACCATCAGCGTCAGCGCGTCATTGCCCGAGGTGATGGTCTCCGCGGCATAGCTCAGCGCGCCGGCACCGCCGAACTCCTTGAAGCCGACGAGGTTGGGATAGCGGCCGTGCAGTTCGAAGAAGAGATCGGCCCGCGTCTCGAAGCCGTAATAGGGACTGTTGTAGATCACGGCAGGCAGGTCATCGGCCGCTTCGAGGATGGCCGAGAAGTGCGCATGCTGGGCCGCCGGTGCGCTTCCGCGCGACAGGACGCGGGGAATGACCATCAGGCCTGCTGCCCCGGCGTCGACCGCATGACGTGTGATTTCGACCGCGCGCCGGGTATTCTGTGCGCCGGTGCCGACAACAACAGGCAGACCGGCGTCACACAGACGCGCCACGCCTTCGCATCGCTGTTCGTCGGTCAGCAGCGGCCAGTCGCCCATCGAGCCGCAATAGACCACGGCATCCATGCCGGCAGCCACAAGGCCGCGGCCTGTTTCAACGAGCGCATCCCAGTCCGGAACCCCGGCGGCGCTGCAGGGTGTCATCAGGGCCGGCATGCAGCCGGAAAAGATCTGCTTGTCGACGCTCATACGACCCTCCCTCCAAGCCTCGGAGCGGGGAGCCTAGCCCGGATTCTCCTGTGCGAATACGGATTTTGGCCAGCGCCGGCAGCCGCCATGGCGGGCCTTGCTGCGGACACCGGCAGAGGTGCTTGTCCTGCAGAGTATCAGCGAGTATGGTTATGAAAGTTTAATTGGAGAGCCCGCGTGTCACAGTCCGAGATCGCTGCCCGCCTGAAAGCCCGGATGCGCCTTCCGGCCGTCGTCGCTCCCATGTTCCTGGTGTCCGGCCCGCAGCTGGTCGCCGCCGCGCGGGCAGCCGGGCTGATGGCCTCCTTCCCCTTCCCCAACGCACGCACCATCGATGTGCTGGAAGAATGGCTGGCCGCGACCCATGCCGACAATGCGCGCGCGCCCTTCGCCGCAAACATGGTCACGCACTCGACCTATGGCCGGTTCGATGCCGAGCTGGATCTCGTGAAGCAATACAGGCCCGATGCGGTGATCACTGCGCTGGGCGGGCCGGGGCGTGTGGTCGACGCGGTCCACGACTATGGCGGCCTGGTCTTTGCTGACGTCAACAATGTCAAATTCGCCCGCAAGGCGATCGAGCAGGGCGCTGACGGTCTCGTTCTCGTCGCCGCAGGCGCGGGCGGACACACCGGCACAATGTCCAGCTTCGCCTTCGTCACCGCCGTGCGCGAATTCTTCGACGGCCCGGTCATGCTGGGCGGTGCCATCAGCAATGGCCGCGCGGTGCGGGCTGCGGAAGTCCTCGGCGCCGACTTCGCCTATATGGGCACCCGTTTCATCGCGGCCGGGGAAAGCCTGGCCGACGCCGAATACCGCGACATGCTGATTGCGGCCGAGTTCGAGGACCTTGTCCTGTCCGACAAGCTGACCGGTGCGCCGGCCCATTATCTGCGCGCGAGCCTGGAAAAGATGGGTATCGGTACAGACGGTTCACGCGGCAGCGGACCGGACTTCGCCGACAGCGAGAACCAGGTGAAGGCCTGGCGCGATGTCTGGTCGGCCGGTCACGGCGTCGGTTCGGTCAAGCGCACCCAGCCGGTCGCAGAGATCGTGGATGAACTCGCCGCGGAATACGCCGCCGCTTGCGCCACACCGGTTCACGACACGAACATGCAGACGACAGCGGCGGCCCTGGCGGGCTGACCGGAAGGAGATACCCCATGACCATGATCCAGACCGAATTCGAGCGCGACGAGCTGACCGAACTCAACCGGTTCAACCCCTATCTCAAGGGCATTTATGCCCCGGTCCGCAAGGAAGTGACGGCGCTTGACCTCGAGGTCGAGGGCGAAATCCCGCGCGACCTCTACGGCGCCTATCTGCGCAACGGACCGAATCCGCTGAATGCGCCGGAGGGGATGCACCACTGGTTCGACGGCGATGGCATGGTGCACGGCATCTTCTTCGAGAACGGCAAGGCGGAATACCGCAACCGCTATGTCCGCACACGCGATCACGAGGCCGAGCGGGCCGGCACGCTGGACGCTGGCGGCATTCTGGAGCCGATCCGCCGCGAACGCAGCGCGCTGACCACCTACAAGGATACCGCCAACACCGACATCCTTATCCACAACGGCACGGCGATGGCGCTCTGGTATGTCTCGGGCCAGCCGGTACGCATGGATCCGCGTACGCTGGAGACCATCCGGACCGAGACCTTCGCAGGCCGCCTTCCCAAGAATGTGTCGGCGCATTCCAAGGTCGATGCGCAGACCGGCGAATTCCTGTTCTTCGACTACAATCTCTACAATCCGGTCATGTCGGCCGGCGTTGTCTCGGCAGACAATGAGCTGAAATGGTTCCGTGAGGTCGAACTGCCCGGCCCGCGCCTGCCGCACGACATGATGATCACCAAGAACTACATGATCCTGATGGATCTGCCGGTGGTGTTCACCGAGGCCGGCCTGCGCAACGGCATGTGGCAGATCCACCAGCCCAAGAACCAGCCCGCCCGCTTCGGCGTCGTGCGACGCGACGGCACGGGCGACGTCAAATGGTTCGAGACCGAGCCCTGCTACATCTATCACGGCTGCAATGCCTGGGAGGAAGGCGACAAGATCGTCTTCTACGCCTGCAAGATGGTCGATAACGGCCTGCCGCCGAACCCGGAATTCGGCCCCTATGCGCCTATGGCCGCCGTGCTGGCCTTGCAGGCTGAACTGCACCGCTGGACTTTCGACATGAAGACCGGCCAGACCACGGTCGAGCATCTCGATGACCGCCGCACCGAATTCCCGGTCGTCAATCTCGACCTGATGGGACACAAGACGAAATACGCCTACCACGTCACCATTCCCAACACGCACACCCAGGTGTTCGACGGGCTGGTGAAGTATGATCTGGAAAGCGGAAACGGCATCGAGCACCGCTTCGCCGACGGCGTTTACGGCGCCGAGCCGGCCTTTGCGCCGCGGGTCGGCGCAACGGAGGAAGATGATGGCTATGTCATCACCTTCCTGACCGACAGTGCGACCGGCCGGTCCGAAGCCCTGATCCTCGATGCGCGCGATTTCGGCGGCCAGCCGCTGGCGCGTGTGGAACTGCCCCAGCGTGTGCCGGCCGGTTTCCACGGCACCTGGGCGCCGGGCGATCAGATCGCCGTGGCATCCTGACCGCAAAGACAGGGATCAGCGGGTGGAGAACACCTGCTGATCGCCGCCGTCGACAGGTTCAATGGTGAAGTCGACCTCGGTGGGATCGAGCGGCTTGTGGCAGTTCGAACAGGCCATGACGGGCTTGAGCGGCTCGCCGCTGTCGCGATGGAAGAGCAGCAGCGGCGGCCCCTCCGGCGTCAGATACCAGCGATCGCCCCACACCATCAGCATCACCAGGACCGGGTAGTAGTCGATCCCCGCTTCCGTCAGCCGGTATTCATAGCGCGGCGGCGCATCGGAATAGGCGCGCTTGTGGATCAGCCCCATATCGATCAGCCATTGCAGCCGGTCGGCCAGGATATTGGTCGCGATCGCCGCATCCTTCTGGATTTCGTCATAGCGGCGGAAGCCGGTGAAGATGGAGCGCAGGATCAGCGAGGCCCAGCGGTCCCCCAGTACACGCAGGATGACATCGAGCAGATTATTGTCCGCGCCCTGTTCCTCGCCGCGCGGCTTGCGCCGGCGGCTGTGCCGCGGCGTCACCCAGCCCATGCCCGGACCGTGCTTCCAGCTGACATCGCGCGCATTGAATTCGCGGCCGGCCGACAGGCTGAAGGGTAAGGGATCGATATGATCGCCACCGCAAGCCCGGTGCGTCAGGCGCACCTTGAACTTGGCCTTGGCGGCGCCCCATTTCTGCTCCCAGCGCAGCATGGCGAGGGCGACCCAGTAAAGATCGCGCCCCTTCTCCGTCATGATGTACTCGTAACGGGGCGGCCGTTCGCAATAGAGACGCTTTTCCAGCAAACCTGCCGCCACCATCTGTTTCAGCCGCTGGCTGAGCAGCGCCTTGAGCAGACCGGTGCGCTTCTGAAAGCCGTCGAAACGCCGCTCTCCAAGCCAGACAGCCTCAAGGATCAGCATGGTCGGCACATCGCCGATATCCTCAAGCGCACGCCAGATCGAGCAACATCGGACGAGCTTCAGGTCGGCTGGCGGACGGGTCATCATGTGGGTCATCCGTCACTTATATAGTCAAACTCACTTGGGCGTAACACCGGGTCTGTGCGACAGTTTGCCGGCTGCGCGGAAGAATGCACTTGGCAGATGGCGCGGGAATTGGTTTGATTAAGCAAGTAACAAGAACAGACCGAGACGGGAGGAGCCGCAATGACGGCCACGACGCGAGAGGCGCGCCATCGCCAGTACCGTGACAAGGGCTGGTGGGGAGACGAGACGCTCCACACCGCCTTCGACAAGGCTGTCGCAGCAGCCCCGGGCCATGTGGCCATTGTCGATCCGCCGGATTGCCGCACACTGATCGGCCGGGATCCGCAACGGCTGAGCTATCAGGATATTTCCAACGCCTCGCACAATCTCGGGGCGCGGCTTGCACAGAGGCGAATTGGCCGCGGCGATGCCGTGCTCGTCCAGCTCCCCAACACGGTCGAGCTGTCGGTTCTCTATCTCGCCCTGTCGCGCCTGGGGGCGATCATCAGCCCGGTGCCCATGCAGTATGGCCGGCATGAGATCGGCCACATGTCCCGCGAGCTGGACGCGAAGGGCTTTGTCGGCATTGAAAGCTTCAAGGGCGAGGCCGCGGCCGCGCGCATGACCGCGGCACTGCCGGAGACGGTGCCTGTCCTGACGTTCGGCGGTTCGGGCGAGGGCGCGGACGCCCTGGCGGTCGACACGTCCGAGCCGCGCATGCTGATGCCGTCGGCCGGTGAGGCGGACGATGTCTTCACCGTGTGCTGGACATCGGGCACCACAGGCACACCGAAGGGCGTGCCGCGCACGCATAATCACTGGTTCTCCCAGGTCATCGCGATCGAAGACACCGTGCCGCTGGAGCCGGGCTCGGCGATGCTGAACCCCTTCCCGATGACCAATATGGCGGCGCTGTCCGGCTTTTTCTTCTACTGGCCGCTGATCCAGGCGACGCTGGTGCTGCACCACCCGTTCGACCTGCCCACCTTCCTGACCCAGCTGACCACCGAAAAGGTCGCCTACACGATCGCACCGCCGGCCGTGCTGAATCTCTTCCTGCAGAACACCGACCTGCACGACAAGTTCGATCTGTCGGCGGTGAAGTATATCGCGTCCGGCAGCGCACCGCTGGACCCGTGGATGGTCAAGGGCTTCCGCGACAAGTTCGGCATCGAGATCATCAATTTCTTCGGCTCCAACGAGGGGATCGGCCTGTGCGGCGGCCCGGCCGAAGTGCCGGATCCGGAGCAGCGCGCCACGTTGTTTCCGCGTTTCGGACACGAGGGCATCGACTGGGACAACCGTTTCGGCCAGCGTTTCGAGACCAAACTCGTCGACTGGAACGACAATGACCGCGAAATCCTCGAACCCGGCGTGCCCGGCGAAATGCTGATCCGCGGCCCCAATGTCTTCAACGGCTATCTCAACGATGCCGGACAGGATGTCTTCGATAGCGACGGCTATTTCCGCACGGGCGATCTGTTCGAGATCGCCGGCGAGGGCGATCTGGCGCGCTATTACCGTTTCAAGGGCCGCCGCAAGGAGCTGATCATCCGGGGCGGCATGAATATCTCGCCGGAAGAACTGGACGGTCTCATCAGCGCCCATCCGAAAGTCCAGGAAGCCGCCGTCTGCGGCTATCCCGATCCGGTGATGGGCGAAAAGGTGTGCCTCTTTGCCGTGCCGAAGCCGGGCGAGAGCCTGACCCTCAAGGACGTCACCGGCTTTCTGGAAGCCGAAGGCGTGGCCAAGTTCAAATGGCCGGAAAAACTGGTTC
The DNA here is from genome assembly GCF_027922185.1 of Maricaulis virginensis. Taxonomy (NCBI): domain Bacteria; kingdom Pseudomonadati; phylum Pseudomonadota; class Alphaproteobacteria; order Maricaulales; family Maricaulaceae; genus Maricaulis; species Maricaulis virginensis. Next base: position 34,091 of record NZ_BSFE01000009.1, read on the forward strand.
TGGTCGATGCCCTGCCGCGCAATCCGCTGAACAAGGTGGTGCGGTCGGAACTGCGGGAGCAGCTGGAGCCCGCATGACCCGGATCTGCATTGCCGGCACCGCGATGACGGCGATGGGCAAACAGCCCGCCGCCAGCGTGAAGTCGCTGACGGCGCAGGCCGTTTCGGCAGCCCTTGCCGATGCCGGTATCGATGCCGGGCGGATCGAGGCGGCCTGGTTCTCCAACACCCGTCAGCCCATGCTGGAAGGCCAGAACACGATCCGCGGCCAGATCGCGCTGCGTGCTGCGGGGATTGAGGGCATTCCGGTCAGCAATGTCGAGAATGCCTGCGCCAGCGGATCGACGGCGCTGTGGCAGGCGGCAACCGCGATCCGGGCCGGCCTGTTCGAGACCGTGCTCGTGGTCGGGGCCGAGAAGATGTTCTTTCCCGACCGGCCCGGGGCCGTTGCGGCCGCCTTCATGGGCGGCACGGACATCCACCGGATCGACGACATCCACGCCGCCGTCTCGAACCTCGCCGCCGGTCTCATTCCGGAAGAGCTGCGCGGCGCGGGCACGGCGGGCCGCAGTTTCTTCATGGACAGCTATGCCGCACTGGCCCGGCTGCACATGCAGACTTTCGGCACGACCCAGGCCCAGCTGGCTGCCGTCGCCGCGAAGAACCATGACCATTCGGCCCACAACCCCCTCGCCCAGTACCGCACGCCGATGAGCGTCGAGGCCGTGCTGGCCGATCCGCTGGTTGTCTGGCCGCTGACACGCGCCATGTGCGCCCCGATCAGCGACGGGGCGGCGGCCGTCGTCCTGATGGCCGAAAGCGCTCTGCCTTCGACGGCGTGCGCCCGCGCCGTCACGCTCCGCGGCCAGGCACTCCTGAGCGCGACCGCGCGCGATGCGGCGGACTTTGCCAACCATATCGGCGCCCGTACCGCGAAGGCTGCCTATGAACAGGCCGGGATTTCGCCGGCCGATATCGATGTCGCCGAAGTTCACGACGCCACGTCCTATGCCGAGATCCAGCAGGTGGAAAATCTCGGTCTCTGCCCGATCGGCGAGGGCGGCCCCCATGCCGAGGCCGGCCATACGCGCCTCGGCGGACGCACACCCGTCAATCCCTCGGGCGGGCTTGTGTCCAAGGGCCATCCCGTCGGTGCCACCGGCCTGGCGCAGATCCACGAACTCGTCATGCAATTGCGCGGCGAAGCCGGGACGCGCCAGGTCGAGGGCGCACGCATCGCCGTCGCGGAGAATGGCGGCGGCTTTCTCGATGTCGAGGAAGGCGCGACCGTCGTCTCCGTGCTGGAGGGCGCGGCATGACGCCGGTCGTCCTCGCCTTTCTGGAACAGGCCCGCCGCACACCGGACGCGGTCGCGGCGTCCGACGACACAGGCGCAACGGAGAGCTATGCCTCGCTGGCCCGCCGGGGCTGCGCACTCGCCGCCGGGCTGCAGTCCAGGCTGGGCACGGACACCGGCCGCATCGTCGCCATCGCCGCGAAAAACCATGTCGAACACCTCGTCGCCCTGATCGGGGTCTTCCTGTCCGGCCACACCTGGCTGCCGCTCAACCCGCGCAGCGCCCGTCCGCTCAATGACGGTGTGCGTGAGCGCCTCAACCCGGCCCTCCTGATCTGCGACACGGCCTGCGCCGATTGCATCACCACCGATGCCTCGACGCTCTGGTTCGAGGCCGGATCGCCGGACGGTCTCAACGCTCTCTCGTCCGACGCCGGCAACTGGCGCCAGCCGGCCCTGGCGCCGGACCATGTGATGAGCGTGAAGCTGACCGGCGGCACCACCGGCACACCCAAGGCCGTCGCCCAGACGCAGGACATGATTGCGACAGTCGTCAGCGATCTGGTTTCCGTCTTTGCCCTCGGGCCGGCCGACACCAATCTGGCCGTCGCCCCGCTGTCGCACGGCGCCTTCCATCTGCTGTTTCCCCTGCTGACGACGGGCGGACGGCAGGTGATCCTGTCGACGTCCGGCACGGAGGACGTCCTCGACACGATGGAGCGCGAAGGCATCAGTATCGCCTTCATGCCACCCACCCTGATCAACAAGCTGGTCGCCAGCGGCGAGGCCCGGCCGGACCGCTTCCCGGCCCTGCGCCAGCTGATCTACAGCGCCGCCCCCATGCCGCCGGCGCAGATCGAGGCGGCACAGGCCGCCTTCGGGCCACGCATCGCCGCGCTCTATGGCCAGGTCGAGGCCCCGATGGCGATCACCGCCATGACGGCCGCCGAGATGCAGCCCGGCATCCGGTTGCAAAGCGCCGGCCGCCCCTGCCCTTCGACACAGGTGCGGATCAAGGATCCCGGCCCGGACGGCACCGGCGCGATCCAGGCGCGCGGTCCGCTGGTCGCCACCCGCTATCTGACCGGCGAGCCCTTCCCCCTCGACGAAGGCTGGCTGGACACGGGCGATCGCGGCTTCCTGGACGATGAGGGCTTTCTGCACATACGCGGCCGCAGCCGCGAGATGATCATCACGGGCGGGTTCAACATCTATCCGGCGGAGATCGAACGCGTGCTCGCCGGTCTTGGCGGTGTGCGTGAAGTGTGCGTCTTCGGCGTGGCCGACGATTATTGGGGCGAGCGGATCGAGGCGGCCATCGTCGCCGACCCGCATGTCAGCGATACCGCCCTCGGCGATGCCGTGCGGGCCGCCATTGGCGCCGTTGCCGTGCCCAAGGCGTGGCACCGCACCGATGCCCTGCCCCGCAATGCGGTCGGCAAGGTCGTCCGGCGCGAGCTCGCGGAACGGTTCAGCGCGGCCGCGGCGTGATCATCATGCTCGCCGAGGCGCGCGCATGCACCCGGCCTTCGCCCGTTGTCATCTCGCACTCGGCCACCGCCATGCGCCGTCCCTTGTGGACAATGCGCGCCTCGACGGCCAGCGGACCGGCATCCAGCGGCGCCGCCCTGAGATAGCGGATCTGCAGGTCGGTGGTCGCGAACTGCTCGTCCGGCCCGACCAGCGAGAGGAGCGCGCAACCGGTCGCGGCATCGGCCAGACCCGCCATGACACCGCCATGCACGCCCGCCATCAGGTTGGCGTGCCGGGCGGACACCGGGCACTCCAGACGCACTGTCCCCTCGCCGAATTCGACCACCTGGAAGCCCAGCAGCCCGGCAAAGCCGGGCGCCAGCCCCTCGTCGATCCAGCGGCGCAGGATTTCCGCACCGTCCAGACCGTTGCGTATGGCCAGATCGAGACTCATTGAGCCGCCTCCGCCGGGCGCGGCTCGCGGAACTGCACGATCCGGAAACGCTGGGCGACAAAGGCGAGGTCGGCCAGACAGGCATTGCCGGCCGGGTTGAGCCCGGTGACGTGATAATCCGAATAGGCCGCCGCAAAATTGATCGGCATGCGCTGGTCCATGTTGATCCACAGGGAGGCACCGGCATCGGTAAAGGCATCCTGCGCCTGCCCGATGAAGTCGCGGTCCGAGGAATAGAGATAGGAGGAGATGGCGCCGCGCGTTCTGGCCAGTTCCGCGGCATGCGCCAGCGCCGCGTCACGGTCCGGCTCGCGGATCAGGAAACAGACCGGCGCAAACAGCTCTTCGCCGAACAGCTCGGTCTGCGACGCATCGACCTCGACGACGAGCGGCGTTGCCGTCCGTGCGTCCGGGAAGTCCGGATGGACATAAGCGCGGCTTTCCAGCACCACCCGGCCGCCGGCCGCGAGAACACGGCTGCGGATATCCGCCAGGATGTCGAGCGATTGCTGCGCCTGGACCGCACCGCACAGGGCAGCCGCCCGCGCGGGATCCGCCGTACGCGCCGCGATCGTGTCGGCCAGCGCCTGCCCGAAGGCTTCGAAGCTCATCGAACCACCGCCGGGCAGCCCGACGCCGTCAGCAGGGATATGGACGTTTTGCGGGCTGGTACACATCTGGGCCGAGAAGCCGCAGAACCCGTTTGCCAGCCCGCCGATCATGCCGTCAGGGTCGGCGAGCGACTCCATCACGACGCCGTTGCAGCCGGCCGTTTCGGTGTAGACCAGCCGGTCACGGCAATTCTGCTCGATCCACAGGCCGAAACGCTGGCTGCCGGTATAGTCGATGATGGCACAGTCGGGGTGTTCCAGGAGGGCGATGGTGACCGGCGCCTCGCGTTCGTCGGCCGCCATCAGCACCATGTCGGGGTCGAGACCGGCCTTGACCAATGTCTCGCGCATCCGCTTCACCGCCATCGCCACCGGCAGGATACCGTTCGGATGCGGCTTCAGGATGACCGGATTGCCCGTCATCAGATTGGCGAACACAGCCGGATAGGCGTTCCAGAGCGGGAAGGTGGCACAGCACACCACGACCGCAACGCCGCGGCCGCGCGTGCGGTAGGACTTGTCCAGCGACACCACACCGCCCCGGCCGAAGGATTTGCTCCAGCCCGCACTGGCCGGCACATCCCGCAGTGCCTTGCAGGCATAGACCAGGGCCTCGACGCCCCGGTCGAGCGCGTTGGCGCCGCTGCCGGAGAATGCCATCAGATAGGCCTGCCCGGCCGTATGCATGGTGGCGTGGGCATTGGCAAAGGCCTGTTCTTCCAGCGCAAAGGCCATCTCGAAGCAGACCCCCGCCCGTTCCTCCGCATCCAGAGCCTGCCAGTCCTTCATCGCCCGGCGTGCCGCAGCGAACAGCACATCCGGGTCGCAATCGGGATAGTCGATGCCCAGCGGCTGGCCGGTATAGGGCGACACTTCGTGGCCGATCCGCCCGGTCTCGCCGGGCTGGCCGAGATCATAGGGTTTGCCCAGCAGGGCCTGGAAGCGCGCCAGCCCCTCCTCGGCCCGCCCCGGTGCGTGCAGCTTGCCGCTCGGCGACTCGACAAAGGGGCTCCAGTAGGCCCGGCTGGCACACGCGGCCAGCCCGGCCTCAAGATGCGGTTTGTGCTGTTCGTAGAGAGCCCGCGCGGTGGAAGACGCCATCATTCATGTCCTTGCAGCCAGACGCCGGAACTCCGCCGCCCAAGTGAGTATGGTTTTGCAAGCAACATATACGGGCAGACCACCCCTCCGCAAGAGTTCGACGCCAGTCGCTAGGGCGTCTCCAGTTCCAGACCGGCCGTGCCGATGCGGGAGCGGGCGGTCAGGAGGCGGGAGGCGGTGTAGTCGCGGTCGCGCACCGTGCTGACGCCAATATAGTCCGCCTCGATCTCGTCGCGGCGCGCGGTGATCAGGATGAAGCCGCGATCGCGTACATTGGTGAAGCGGATATCGCGATTGGTCTCCACCAGCGCGCGCTGGGCGATGGCGTAGATCGTGTCCTTGTCGCCATTGATATAGCTGTAGCCAGTCGGCGAGGTGATGCCGGTGGTGCCGAACTCGACGCCTACCCGTTCGCCATCGGCCGGATGGTGCAGCTCATTGGCCCAGAACATGTGGCTGTCGCCAGACAGGACAACCAGATTGGCGTCTGCCGCCCGGGCCGCATCATAGAGGCGGGTGCGCGCCGCCGGATAGCCGTCCCAGCTGTCCAGACCGATCGGCAGGCCAAGCCGCGAGCGTTCCAGCCAGGCCGCGGCATAGCCGCCGGCCTGCAGCGTCGCGGTCACCACATCTTCCGGGAAGTGGCGCATATAGTCCGGCGAACGCATCTGGGCCATCACGGTCTGGTTGGCCAGGATCTGCCAGGCGATGCCGCGCTCGCGCGAGGCCCTCATCTGTGCGGCCAGCCAGGCTTCCTGCGGCGCGCCCAGCATGCTGCGTGACGGATCGGCAAGCACCTCGCGCTCGAACCGGGCGATATCCGGCTCGCCGTCGAGCACGGGCATGTCGCGGTCATAGCTGAGCTGCGCATCGCGGCCGGTCAGGCGGCTCTCGATCACCAGCACCGTGCCGACCTGGCCGAAATCATAGACCCGGTTGAGGCGTTCGGCCGCCTGGCCGGCCTCGGGATCGCGCATCGGCATCCATTCGAAATAGGCGGTCAGCGCCGCATCGCGGCGGGCCAGCCAGCGGCCCTCGGTTTCCGGATCATGATTGCCGGCGCCGTCGGCCCAGCTGTTATTGGCCGTCTCGTGATCGTCCCAGATGGTGATGAAGGGCGCGGCGGCATGGGCGGCCTGCAGGTCCGGATCGCGGCGATAGAGCGCAAAGCGCGCGCGGTAATCGTCCAGCGTGACGATTTCGTGCTGCGGCTCCAGCAAACGGCCGAGCTCGCGCCCGGTGGCGCCGTCATACCCGTCCTGGCCGTACTCGTAGATATAGTCGCCGACATGGATCACGGCGTCGAGCTCGCCGGCTTCGGCGATCTCGCGATAGGCGTTGTAGAAGCCGGAGACATAGTTGGCACACGAGGCCAGCGCGAGGCGGACCGGTGCATCCCCGCCAGCCGGCAGGGTCCGTGTGCGGCCGGTGGCCGATACGGCCCCGCCGGCATGGAAGCGGTAGAAATAGGTGCGCCCGGCAGCCAGGCCGCGCACGTCCAGCTTCACGGTGAAGTCGCGGGCGGCGGAGGTTTCCGCGGCACCCTGGCGCACGATGCGGGAAAAGCCCTCATCCTCGGCCAGTTCGAATCCGACGGTGAGCGAGCGGACATCGTCTTCCGGCACGGCCCGCGTCCACAGGACGACACTGTCGGACCGCGGATCGCCGCTGGCCACGCCCCAGTCGAAACGCGCCGGGCTGTCGGCTTTTGCCTGCGAAGGCAGTCCGCCGCCCAGCACGGCGAAGCCGCCGCCGAGAACACCCAGCACGCCGCGGCGTGTGGCAGACAGGAAGGCAGGAGAGGTCGGACGGGAGCCGGTCATGGCAGTCTCCGGAAGTCGTGAAGGGCAAAGGAAAAGGCGGGCCGGGCGGCAAAGCGCCCGGCCCGGCCGGATCAGAAGTCGTAGCTGAGATTGATGCGGAAGATGCGGGGCAGGCCCGGCATCACGGCCACTTCCTTGTAGACCTCGGCCGACGGCGTGAAGTAGCGCTCGTCGAAGAGGTTATCGATATTGGCCGAGACGGTGAATGCGCCCACTTCCAGGAAGCCGGACATGCGGGCCAGCGTGTAGGCCGGCAGTTCGATATCGCCGGTCATGATGCCGCCGGTTTCCGAGACATAGGTCGCACCGGCCGTGATGCCGGCGAGCATGTCGTGGCCGCCATAGCTGAACGGGTCGGTGGTGTAGGTCCCGAACAGGCTGAGCACGGTTTCCGGGATGGTGTTCAGCTCGTAGCCATCGGCGAGATCGGCGAAATAGCCGGCATTGTTGAAGGCGAAAGTGCCGCCATAGCCGGCCACCGGATCGACACCGAACAGGTCCGGACGCACCTGCAGGTATTCGCCATTGCCGGCGCCGGGCGCATCGACCCGCGTCTGCTGGATGGTGGCCGAGCCGATGAAGGCCAGATTGTCGGTTGCCAGCCAGTGGACCTCGGCCTCGAAGCCCTCCGCCGTGGTGCCGTCGATATTGCCGAACATGTCGGCCTGGCGGCGGTGCTGCTCGTAATAGGCCAAGCCGCCGAACAGATTGCCGTCCAGCAGCGAGAACTTCACGCCGACTTCGCGCAGTTCGGACGGCGAGATGTAGAGACCGGACTCGATGGTCCCGACGCTGACACCGCCGGTCTGGGTGGATTCCAGCGCGCGCGGCTCGGCATAGGTGATGTAGGGCGTCAGACCGAAGGGCGTCTCGTAACGCACCGACAGCGACCAGGTCGTGGCGCCGTCGCTGTCCGAGACCAGCGTATTCGCCGTCCCGAACACCGTGGCGCCGGTATTGATCGCCTCGACGTCGAAATGGTCGTAGCGCAGACCGGCCAGGACGCTCAGGCGCTGGAACAGGGTGATGTCGGAGACGGCGAAGACCGCCTGCGAATTCCACTCCATGTCGTGGCGCGAGTCCCAGATGATCTCGCCGCTGGCATCGCGCGGCAGTGCGATCCGGTCGGTCGCCGTCGGGCCCTGCGAGAGATCGCGGCGGTCCAGGGCGATATAGCCCGACAGGAAGCTTTCATACTGTTGGGCTTCATGGGTGCGGTAGGCGGCACCGACCACGCTGTCGGCGCGCACGTTCTCGCCCATCCCGGTGTGGAAGCTGTAGCTGCCGCGCAGTTCGATCGCCGTTGCGTCATAATCGGCGCCGAAGCCGAAGCTGTTATAGCGCTGGTTCTCGATGTGATCGCGGAAGATCTCGACGGCGAAACGGTTGCCATTGTCCGCCTCGTGCGCCAGCGAGGCATAGCCCGTCAGGGTCTCGCTGTCATTGTAATCGCCCGGATCTGCAAAGATATGGCTGCCGTCCAGCGTCGTCGTGCCGACACCGGTATCCAGCGCAAACTCGGGACGGTTGGCGCCGCCGAATTCCTTGATCTGGCGCAGGTTCGACAGGCCCCAGCTGGCGCCGACTGCCGCATCGATCTCCGAATAGCTCAGATAGCCATCGCCATCGATATCCTGCAGGTCGGTGTCGCGGCCGGTGATATAGGTGCCATCATCGATCAGCGCCTGGGTGACGCGGTTCCAGCCCGGCGTCTGGATCTGGCCGGACTCGTCGAAATACATGGCGTTGAGCTCGACGCTCCAGTTGCGGCCCAGATCGGACACATAGGTCGCCTGGATATTGGTGTGCTCGGGCTCGATGAAATTGTAGTAGGAGCCGGAGTCCTCGAACTCGCCGAACAGGTGGAAACCGCCCTGGCCGGCCGGGATGGCCACTTCGCCCGATACGACGCGGCGGTCATGGGAACCGCCGGACACGGTCACCGAACCGGTCACCGCATCGACATAACGCCCGTCGACGCCGTCGCGGGCCGTGCGTGGAATGAAGTTGAGCAGACCGCCCACCTTGCCCGGACCATAGATCGGCGAGGACGGGCCGCGCAGCACTTCCACATAGGCTGCCGCGCTGAGATTGGACGAGAAATTGCCGCGGTTCTCGATGCGCTTGAAGCCCTGGAAATAGGTGTCGGCCAGGGTGCCGCGCACATTCAGATTGCCCGGAACGCCGAAGAAGCTGGCCGTGAACGTGCCCGGCACGGCGGCCAGCAGATCGTCGACATCTTCCATGCCGAAACGGTCGATGGTGATCTCGCTGACGCGGCTCGCCGAGCGCGGCGTTTCCAGCAGGGAGCGGGAAAGACCGGTGAGCGAGTCGGTGGCCTCGGTCTGCAGCTGGTTGAGCGGATCGACGCGGGTGCCGGTGACCTGGATCGCCTCGACCTCGTTCTCGCGGATCTCGCGCGAGGGCTGGGCCGTCAGCGGCTCGATCACCACGGCGCCGTCAGCGGTGACCCGGTAGCCCAGATTGGTCCCGCGCAGCAGGATACCCAGTGCCTCGAACGGCTCGGACACGCCGGACACAGAGGCCGAGCGCAGCCCGTCCAGCAGCGGCCCGGGCGCAACAATCACGAGACCGGTCTGCGAGGCCAGCGCATCGATGGCGCTGTCCAGCGGCTGGGCCGCGATACGGATCTCGGCATTGACCGCCGGAGCATCCTGCGCGGCAGCGCCAGTCGCTGCCAGCAGCGCGGCGGCCAACGCGGTGGAAAGAAGCCGGACGCGCCGTCCCGTGTGTCCGTTACTCATGGTGAAACCCCTCTCAAAAGGAAGCCCGGCGGGCTTGATCGAAACCAGGCAGACCGGCCTTGCCGTCCGGTCCGCCCCCTTTTGACGGGGAGCTGTGTCAGCTCTTTTCACGTGCGGGAGAAGTTTCGCAAAAACTTCTTATTCAGCGGTCCCGGGACGCCGGATCACGAAGCCCCCATCCCCGGTCCGCACAAGCTCCAGACCATGGCTCAGCGCAATGCCGGACAGGGCGGTTTCCAGCTGGTCGATGCGGAAAGAGGAGGTCACGCGCAGGGCGCCGAGATCGGCACTGCCCAGGCGCACACCGCCGGCATGATAACGGTTCACGTCGGCGACGATGTCGGAAAGCGGCGTGTCGCGATAGGCCAGCCGGGTCTGCATCCAGCGGGCGGCCTGGTCCGGCTGCATCTGCTCGCGCTGCCAGGGTGCGCCGGCCTCGGCAACAATGCGGTCGCCGGCCTGCAGCACGGCATCGCCGCCGCCCTGCCCCTGCACCCTGACCCGGCCTTCCACGACGCCCACCGCGGTCGTGCCGGAGGAGCGATTGACCTCGAACACGGTGCCCAGCACCGTCGCCGACAGGGTGCCGGCCTGCACGGTGAAGGGCCGGCTCTCGTCGCGCGCGACCTCGAACAGCGCGTCTCCGCCCGCAACCAGGCGCACCGCCCGCGCATCGCGGCCGAAATCGACCCGGATCGCCGTGCGCCCGCCCAGCGTGACCCGGCTGCCATCAGCCAGTTCGACCTCGCGGATTTCACCGATGGCGGTCTGATAGACCTGTGTCTGCCCGGCGCCCGGCCCCGTCACAAGCGGATCGCCCGGCAGGGTGAAGAACACCGCCAGGGCCAGCGCCGCAGCCAGCAGGCCCGCGCCGCCCGCAGCCAAGAGCCCCCGGGGACGCAGCACCGCCTGCAGCCAGGACCGTATGCCACCGCCGCCACGCACAGCCCGCCGTTCGCGCGCCGCAGCGCGGTCCAGCGCCTTTGCATTGAGTATCTCGTCCCAGCCCAGGTCCGACCACAGCGCCCCGACCTGCTCAAAGGCTGCGGCATGCGCCGCCGACGCATCGAGCCAGTCGCGCAGCGCGTCGGCCTCGGCCGGGGTCAGCCCGCCGAGCTGCCGGACATGCCAGTCGCGCGCCTGCGTGACGATCAGGGTTTCCTCGGCTGCGTTCATTCTTCCTCATCCGTCGCGAGTGCGGCCTGCAGGGCCGTCAGGGCCCGGGCGATCTCGCGGCTGATACCCGCTTGCGACAGGCCGGTCTCCTGCGCAATCTGCCGGTAGCTCAACTCCTCGATACGGCTCATCACGATCAGTGTGCGCTGGCGCTCGGGCAATGCCCGGATCGCCGCGTTGAGACGCGAAAACCGCTCCTTGGAAGATAAGACGTTTTCAGCCGTCCTTTCTTCCACCCGGGCAAGCAGCGGATCGGTTTTCTGCCGCTCGGCATGGCGCTGCCGCACGCCCATCTTGCGCAGTTCGTCGATCATCCAGTTGCGCGCCATGGCGAACAGGAAGGCCCGCGGGCGTTCGACACGCGCCGCCGCGCCCAGCTCGATATATTTTTCGAAAGCGATCTGGATGGCGTCGTCGGGATCGGGCGGGCCGTCTCCGAAACGCCAGCGCAGCGCCTGGCCAAGCGCGGCGCTGTGCTGTGCGTAGAGACGTTCCAGTGCGGCCTTCATGGACAGGGCTCCCGCCGGTCGCGCTGCCCATATCAAGCCGCCGCACCGCCTGCAATGGCGGCGTCAGGGGTATCGCACCGGCGTGCAACCCCCTGATGTCAGGCGCTCCGCCGTCTTATCCGCGCCAGTCGAGCATGATCCGGCCGGTCTCGTCGTCGCGCGCGGTCTCGAGCGGATAGATGGTCGTCACCGCCGACACGAAATTCTCGACCGAACCGGCCCAGAAACTGCCACTGACACGCAGATCGCCCAGATCCTCGTCCGCAAGAGCGATCTGCTGGCGCGAGTAGCGATTGACTTCGGCGACAGCGGCCGAGAGGGGTTCGTTCTCGAACACCAGACGCCCGCGCCGCCAGCTCATCGCCCGGTCGAGGCTTTCCGCATCGACCTGTTCGGCGACAACATCGCGTCCGGCCAGACGCTGGCCCGGCTCCAGCTCGACCACGCGGCCGGCCTCCTCACCGTCACGGGTGACGACTTCGGCCACCTCGACACGTCCTTCCAGCAGCGTCACCGACACATCATCGCCATCGATCCGCACCTCGAACTCGGTGCCGATGGCGGTGATCCGGCGATCGCCGGCCAGCACCACGAAGGGACGTTCGGGATCGTGCGAGACGTTGAAGACGGCCTGACCGCGCAGCATCACGATCTCGCGCTGTTGCGGGCTGAAGGCCAGCCGGACCTCGGTGGAGGTGTTCAACTCGACCTGCGAACCGTCTTCCAGCGGCACCGTCGAGCGTTCGCCGACAATGGTCTCGATCGTATGCTCAGGTGACGGCATGCGGATCGATGCCGTCTCCGCGACGACGGTCTCGTCAGCACCGCCCGCACCGACGCCCATGCGCCAGCCCGGCTGCATGAAGAGCGCCGCACCGATCATCATCACCAGACCGGCCGCCAGGGCCATCGCCCAGACCGGCGGGCGCGCACGCCGGCGCCGTACGCTCTCGATCAGCGCATCGCGCCGCAGCGCTTCGAAGGCCGGTGAATGCTCGAGCGCGGCGCTGGCGCTCCAGGCATGACGCACAGCGTCATAGGCCGAGCGGTTGGCGTCGCTTTCCTCGATCCAGATGCGGAACGCCTTGCGGGTCGCGGCGGAACAGTCGTCCTTGCGCATCTGGACGAGCCAGTAGGAGGCCTGTTCGTGCCGGTCGGCGGCGGGATAGTTCACGGCCGTGCTCATACCGTCCGTCCCTTCATGCGACGGGTGATGGCAGCCAGTGCCTTGATCATGTGCTTTTCGACCGTACTCACGGAAAGACCCATTGCATCAGCGATTTCTCGATACTTCAGACCGTCCAGACGATGCAACAGAAAGATTGTTCGGGTCTTCTTCGGCAACCTCTGGAGAGCCGCCTCGATCCGGCGCAGATCGTCGCGCACGACGGCCATCCGCTCCGGCGACCCGCCCCCTTCGCCGTGAAAGGCCTCGTCGAAGGGTTCGTGCATCTCGCTCTGGCGGACCCGCGCCCGGCGCGCCTTGTCGCGCAGGAGATTGACGGCGATCTGGAAGATATAGGCCTGCGGATTGTCCATCCGCGAGGCATCCTCCATTTGCGCGAGGCGGGCAAACACCTCCTGGACCAGATCCTCGGCATCGGACGGCGATCCGGTGCGGCGCAGGAAGAAGCCGTTCAGCGCGCCGGAATAGTCCGCAGCGACGGCTTCCAGCCAGCGCCCGGACGTTCCCGGCATTGCTTGTGTCAGTCGTGGCGCCTTCATTGCCGCCGTCCTTTTTCCCTGCGCCTGAAAGCGCAAGTCAGCGCGGGCCGGAAAGCCCACGCTGACAATGCTTGCGACCGTATACCCGGTCTCATGATCGGTCTCCCGGACCGCATGCGGTCAGAAGGTAGCGCGAACGCCCACCGTGATTGTCCGGCCGCCATTGAACTGCAGACGGGTAGGGAAGAAGAAGTCCGGGGACCCTTCACCACCGTAGGACCCAGTCCCGTTCGTGACTTCCGCATCATCGCCGCTGGCGAGCAGATTGTCGCCCTCCAGGAAGAAGATGTAGCGCGCTCCGCCACGCTCGAGCGTGTAGCTGGCCATCAGGTCCAGCGTCTCGAACTCCGGCACGATCGTATTCAGATTGAATTCGTCATACGAGGTCACGAGCTCGGACTGATAGGTGTAGAGCAAACGCCCGGAGAAGCCGCCAGCCTCATAGCCGACCGAAAAATTGCCGGCCCATTCGGCCTGGTTGGCCAGCGGCCGGTCGAGATTGAGCGAGATCGTGTCACCGTTCTCGTCCCGCGCCGACACATCGGTTCCGAAGGCTGCCTCGGTCCAGGTGACATTGCCCATCACCTGAACGTTTTCCAGGAAGGCCGGCCAGCTGGCGGGCAGGAAGTCGAGATTGGTCGCGGCCTCCAGTTCGAACCCGTAGATCTCGCCGCCTTCGCCATTCTCCGGACGTTGCAGGTAGAACTGTGTGTCGGGCGACAGGGCCAGGTCGGGGCGAACGGCCACAAGCGGCTGCAGGAAGGCATTCACGCGGTCTTCAACATCGGCCAGGCCGGCCACCTGCAAAACATTGGTGATATTACCGGAGATGTCCTTGTAGAAGATCGCGCCTTTCACATAGGCCGGGCGGTCGCCGAAATAGCGTTCCAGACCGATCTCGAAATTATCGTTGATCTCCGGATCCAGCTCCGGATTGCCTTCCCGGATCGTCGCCGTCTCATTACCCGGCCTCTGGTCGATCACGACAGTCAGCGGACGGTTCACGGCAATCAGGGACGGGCTGAAAATGGTCCGGTTATAGGCAAAACGCCCGACCCAGTTGTCACCCGGACGATAGGTGGCAACCACACTCGGCAGGAATTTGTCGTTCTGGCCGGAATTGTCGAAATAATCGATCAGACCGGTATCCATGAACTCGCCGCGGTCCACATAGACACCATTGGCCTGGCGGTAGATGGGCGAGCTGATCGCATTGCCAACGGTCTCGATCTGTTCAAAGCGCGCACCGCCGGTCACCGTCAGATCGCCGATCTCGACCTCGGCCTGAAGATAGGCCGCAAGCCGTGTTTCGTCGGTACGGGCAGTCGACAAGGCGCCAGCGCTTTCACGCGGATCTACACGATTGTCGGTGACGCGGTAGGAGCCAGGATTGGCCGCCGCGTACGCAGCGACACCGTCAAAGATTGTCCGGGCAGAGCCGCTGCGCAGGCTCGGCAGGACCAAGCCGCCGGCGCCGATAACGCCGAAATCATAGTCGCCGAAAATCCCCCCGCCAAACTCGCTGATACCCTGACGCGTCGAGCCCGTGCGTGAATAGTAGAAAGCCGTCGGCGCATTGGTCGACAGAACGTCATCCGAGTTGGTGCGAGAGGAGTCGTCGTACTTGACGCCCGCCTTCATACTGCTCAGAAAAGTCGAGACAAAGTCGTACTGCACGTCGAAGGCTGCGGTGAACAGTTCGGACGAATTGCTGCCCTCGTTCTCGGTCGCGGACGTGACGTAGTGCGTGTCAGGATCGAACAGCAGTTCCCGGCCCGCCTGCGAGAGCGCGAGTGCGGGAATACCATCGCCGTAGAAGTCGACCACGCCACCGACGATCCGGTCCGTACCGTTGGCGTCGGGATTGACGACATAACTGCCAGGATCCAGCAGGTTGAACACGTCGGTGTTGATGTCCGCGAGCGTAGCAATGGTGGTTCGGCTGATATCGCGGGTCGTGTTGGAGTAGCCGGCCTTGTACTCGAAGGTCCAGCGGTCGAACACCGTATCGCCGCGCACGCTGAACACGTCGGTGGTGGTGGTCTCGACCGAATCGGCAATTCCCATCGTCGGGCGCAACGCGCGAATATAGGTCCGGCGGCGCTCCTCACCGCCCAGTTCCGGTATAGGCATATCGGTCGACGAGGTCAGGGTCGACGAGGTCATCCGCGCAACGCTGCTCGTGTCCTCGTTGGAAATATGCTGGTACTCTGCCCGCAACCGCGTGGAATCATTGACGTCCCAAGCTGCAAAGACAGATCCGGTCATATTCTCTACGGAGCGGTCGCGGATGAAGTGGTTCGCACCGGTAATCAAACGGTCCGGAAGGGCTTCATCGAAGGGAAAGTTGTAGGTGTAGGGCAGCGAATAGAAGCTGGTGTAGCCCGCAGGCAAGACCGGAGCATCCACACCGATGAAAGCCACGTCGAAATTGCGCCGGTCGGAATTGCGGTACTGGACATTGCCGCCGATACCGATCCGGTCGTTGATCTGGAACACCGCCGACGCATTGTACTGGCTCTCATTGCCGAACACGTCGCCATCGGGCATTTCGTGCTCTGCGCCGACACTGAAATGGCGCTCGCCATAGTCCAGCGCGCTGCGTGTCTCGATCTCGATCAGGCCGCCATTGGCCGTGCCCTCGTTTTCCGGCAGCAGGCTCTTCTGGATGGTGATCTGGCTGATATTGTCGGCGAGATAGCCGGTCAGGTCGACGGCGCGCTCGATGCCCGTGCCCT
The DNA here is from genome assembly GCF_027922185.1 of Maricaulis virginensis. Classification (NCBI taxonomy): domain Bacteria; kingdom Pseudomonadati; phylum Pseudomonadota; class Alphaproteobacteria; order Maricaulales; family Maricaulaceae; genus Maricaulis; species Maricaulis virginensis. The sequence goes on from NZ_BSFE01000009.1 coordinate 49,762, forward strand.
GCAGCTGCAGCCCGTTCAGCTGGATATTGATCGCTTCGGACGTGATGCCGCGCACCGACACCCGGTCGCCCTCGCCCGTCTCGGAATCCCGCTCGAAGGAGATGCCCGGAACCCGGCGCAGGGCCTCGGCGACGGACTCGGCGGGAAACGTGCCCAGCAGGTCGGCCGAGATGACCGTCTGGTTGTTCTCCGCATTGCGCTGCTGGTTCAGGGCCTGCAGAAAGCCGCCGCGATTGCCCAGCACGACAATGGTTTCAGCGCCGCTGGGATTGAGCGTAAAATCCTGGTCGACCTCCTCGCCGGCCCCGACCCGGATCGTCAGGCTTTCCTGCCCGGCGCCGACATACTCCGCGACGATCTCGTAGTTTCCCGGCGGCACGGCCGGCATGCGGTAGAAGCCGCGCTGGTCGGTCACCGTGCGGATCGAGGTGTTGGCGAGACGGATCACCGCACCGGCGAGACCGGTCCCGGTATTGCGGTCGGTCAGGCGCCCCTCGATGGAGCCCGGTGCACCGGTTTCCTGAAACGTGGCCGCCTCTTCCTGCTCCTCCGGGCCGGTCCGGGTAGCGGCCGGCGTGCGCGCATTGCCGCCGGTTTCCGGCGGATCGGTCACCACAAAGACATCAGGCCGCGTCTGCTGTACCGCCAGGCCCGTACCGGCGAGCATTTCCTGCAGCATGGCTTCCGGCGAGGCGCCGGCGGAGACAGAACCGGCGTGCTTGCCCGCAACGACGTCGGGAGAATACAGGATCTCCACATTCTGCGTGTTCGCCACACGGTTCAGCGCCGCAGCGAGATCCTCCCCCTCGCGCACGTCCTGACCGAAAGCCGGCGCCAGCGTGGCAAATGTCAGAGAACCCGCCAGTGCCGTCGAGGCCAGGAGTTTGTTGAAAGCAGCCATTATCAGTCCCCATTTATCTGTAGCTGACCCCCTGAAACGCGGCGTATGCGGAATACCTCCATTTTTTTTCGCGGCGGCTGCAGGCTTTTTGCACCGGGCGCAGTGTCGATGAAGATTTTGTGGAGGGAAGTACGCGATGCAGCGTCTTGGTGGGCATCCATACTGAAACGACGCTTGTACCCAAGGAGTCCCGATGTCGCCTTCACGATCCCTCGCCGCCCTGCTCGCGGCGACGACGATGCTGACCGCGCCTGCCCTCGCACAGGATGCCTCCGCCGAACGCCCGGGCTTCGCCCATATCGGCAGCGACCTGCCGCACGATCCGCGCATTCATTATGGCGAGCTGGACAATGGCGTGCGCTATGCCGTGATGCAGAATGACAGCCCGTCCGGCACGGCCTCGATCCGCCTGCGCATCGCCGCCGGTTCACTGGCCGAAGCCGAGGGCGAGGGCGGTATCGCCCACTATCTCGAACACATGGCCTTCAACGGGTCGGAGAATTTCGAGGAAGGCGAGATGGTGCGCACCCTCGAGCGTCACGGCCTGTCCTTCGGCGGCGACACCAATGCCCATACCAGCTTCGACGAGACCGTCTACAAGCTGAACCTGCCCAATACCGACGAAGACACGTTCGACGTCGCCATGATGCTGATGCGCGAGACGGCCGAATACCTGACGCTGGCGGATGAGGCGATCGACCGCGAACGCGGCATCATCCTGTCGGAAATGCGCAGCCGCAACACGCTCCAGTATCGCGAGATCCTGGCCAACTGGGCCTTCCTGACGCCGCAGAGCGGGCTGGTGGAAAGCATGCCGATCGGCACGCATGACTCCGTCTCCGGCCTGACCTCGGAACAGATCCGCGGCTTCTACCACACGCACTACCACCCGGAGCGCGCCTTCGTGGTGATCGTCGGCGACCTGCCGGTCGAGCGGGCACAGGCCTATGTCGAGCAATGGTTCGGCGACTGGGAAAGCCCGCGCGAACCCGGCCCGATCGTGCGCACATCCGGACCGTCGACAATGACGCCCGGCGCCGTGGCGCAGTTCGCCGATCCCGACGTCATGCCGTCGGTCTCGATCGCGGTCCAGCACCCCTATGCCGACGAGCCGGACAATGCCGCCACGCGCCGCCAGACCCTCGTCGAACAGCTCGGCAACCGCATCCTGTCGCGCCGCTTCCGCGTGCTCTCGCACGAGCCGGATGCCACCGTACAGCGCGGCTTCGTGCGTTCCGGCAAGCTGCAGGGTTCGGTCGAGACCGCCACGATCGAGATCGGCGGGCACCAGGAGAACTGGCCGGCCAACCTCGCCATCGCCGAACAGGAGCTGCGCCGTGCCCTGGAGCACGGTTTCAGCGAGGCGGAACTCGAGCGCGAACTTGTCGAACTGCGCGCCCACTATGAGAGCGAGGCCGATGCCGCCGATTCCGCCGAGACCCATTCGCGGTTCGGCGGCCTGACGCGCGAGATCATCCAGGCCTATGACAGCGACCGGGTGATGATGCACCCGGCCGACCAGCTCGCCTGGTTCGAAACGGCCTCGCAGGATGTCACTGCCGAGGAGGTGACCGAAGCCTTCCGGGCCAACTGGACCGGCTACGAGAACCCGCTGGTCTTCCTCTCCACGACGCAGGAAGTGGAGGATCTGGAGACGCAGGTCGCGAACATACTGGCGGAAAGCCGCGCGGTCGCCGTGGAGGCGCCCGAGGATGATGGCGATCTGGAGTTTGCCTATACCGATTTCGGCGAGCCGGGCACGGTCGTGTCCGATGTCACGCTGGACGAGGAGGACGCCCGCCTCGTGCGCTTTGCCAATAATGTGCATCTCAACATCAAGCGCACCGACTTCACCGAGGGCGAGGTGCAGATCGTCGCCCGCGTCGGCGACGGTGCCCTGTCGCTGCCGCGCCGTGACGAGGGCCTGCGCCGGCTGGCACTGAACCTGCTCAACAGCGGCGGTCTGGAGGCCCATACCAGCCTCGAACTCGACCGCATCCTTGCCGGGTCCGGCATCGGGTCGCGCCTCTTCTTTGCCGAAGACAGTTCGAGCATCCGCCTGTCCGGCACGGCGCCGGTCGACCGCATGCCCGACCTGCTCAACCTGCTCACCGCCTACACTACGGCGCCGGGCATGCGCGAAGATGCCGGCGAGCGCTACAAGGACCGGCTGAGCACCTGGTATCCGACCCACGACTCCACGCCGATGGGTGTGGCGAACCGCGAGATCCCGCGCCTGATCCGGTCCGGCGACCGGCGTTTCGGCTTCGACGATCTGGACAACTTCCTCGATGCCGACCACGCCGAAGCGGCCGCCTGGCTCGAAGAGCAGCTGACCCGGGGCGCCATCGAACTGACCGTGATCGGTGATGTCGATCCCGATGCCGTGATCGCCGAGGTCGCGCGCACCTTCGGTGCGGTCAACACCCGCCCTGAAGCACGCGGAAGCTACCCCGAGCAGACGGCGCTGGTCTTCCCGGACGGCAATGAAACCCCGGTCACCTTCACCCATACCGGTGAAGCCGACCAGGCCCTGCTGCGGGTCTACTGGCCCACGCCGGACGGAACGGATCTCCAGACGGGCCGCGCGATGCGTGTCCTGCGCGGGCTGGTCCGCAACCGCATGGTCGACGAGATCCGCGAGCGCACCGGCGCGGCCTACTCGCCGGGTGTCGGCATGTATTCCGATCCGGAATTCCCGGGCTATGGCTACATCTTTGTCCACCTGGAACTCGAGCCCGAAGGCGTGCCCGGCGTGCTCGAACAGGTCGACATGGTAGCTTCGGAGCTCCGCACCGGCAGCATCGGCGAGGACGAATTCCAGCGGGCGCTCCGGCCGATCGTGGGCGATCTGGAATCCTCCACCCAGAGCAATGGCTATTGGGACTATGTCCTGTCCGACGCCCAGTCCGGCGGCTGGGGCCTCGACGATCACCGCACACGGGCCTCCGGCTATGAGGCGGTGACCCTGGAGGACGTGCAGGAACTCGCCCGGCAGGTCTTTGCCGAGGGCAATGCCGTGCGTGTGCAGATCCTGCCCGAGGACACAGCTGGCGATGCCGGCGACAGCGCCGACGGCGTCTACTGACCCCCACGGCCGTCACAACGGCCACGGAAGGCCCCTGCCGCACCCTCCGCGGCAGGGGCTTTTTTTTCGGGACGAACGGGTATCGAGGCCGCAGCTAATCCTGCGCGGGCTCCCGCGTGACCGTGCGGAAGCCGATATGGCTGGCGGAAAAGTCCCATTCCTGGGGCTGGCGCGCGGCCGGGCGGAAGCGGGCACAGAAGTCCGGGGCGCACAGATAGGAACCGCCGCGGATCGTGCCCGCCGCGCCGCTTGCGTCGAAAGGGCTCGCCGTCCACTCCCAGACATTGCCGATCATGTCGAAGGCGCCGAACGGATTGGCCTCATAGCAGGCGACCGGCGACAGTCCGGCGAACCCGTCATCGCCGCGATCGATGACCGGGAAGACGCCCTGCCAGGTGTTGGCGCGCCAGTCCCCGCCGGGCCGGAATTCCTCGCCCCAGGCATAATCGGTACCGTGACCGCCGCCGCGCGCCGCGATCTCCCACTCATCCTCGTCCGGCAGGTCGGTACCGGCCCAGTCGGCATAGGCGCGCGCATCGGCATAGGCGACATGGACCACCGGATAGCTCCCACGGCCCTCGATATCGCTGCCCGGTCCCTCCGGATGACGCCAGCTCGCCCCCGGCACGAAGCGCCACCAGTATCCCGTCCCGGCATCGACACCGAACACGGCCGAACCCGGCTCCAGCAGGGCCGGATCGATATCGGGATAGTCGGCCGGGTCGGGCTGGCGCTCGGCAATCGTGACATAGCCCGTTGCCGCCACGAAAGCCGCGAACTGGGCATTGGTGACCTCGTGCGCGTCGATATCGAAACCGGGCGTGGTGACGGTCCGCTCGGGCCGTTCCTCCGGATTGCGCACCGGCCCGCCGATCACATACGCCCCGGCCGGAATGGCGACGCGCTCGCCCGGTGTCACCGGGCGACAGGCTTCGGCGTGCGGCGCGGGCGCGGAGGAGCCACCCGCGCCGCATCCCGCCAGCACACAAGCCAACACACAGGCCAGGCCCAGGACTGGCGGCAGGCGGGAGATCATCGCCAATGCGCGAACTCCACGGCATCCGACCCGGCCGGCAGCCGGATCACATCGCCGTCGCGGGCCAGGCGCACCGGCCCGTCAAACCGCGCCCGCGCCTCGCGCAGGAAAGCCGGCTCCATCAGCCGCGACGGCACCGGCGGCACGACATGGGTCAGCACGAGGGCGCGCGTGCCGCTGGCGGTCGCGGCCTCGGCGGCGCCGGCCGGCGTGGTGTGATAATCGAGAATATCCACCGTGATCGTCGCCAGACTGGCCAGACCGCGATCCGATGCGGCCTGCGTGATCGGGGCGACCATGCGCGGTTCCAGCGCCTCGACGATCAGCACGTCGGCGCCCTCTGACAGGACCGCAAAGCCCGGCGATCGCCCGGCATGCAGATCGCCGCTGATCACCAGCGAACGGCCGGCATGGTCGAACCGGTAGGCCACGGCCGGATCCGCCGGCGCATGATCGACCCGCACCGCACGCACGGCCAGACCATCATCCTCATAGACCGTGACAGGCGCGGTGCCGTCGCCGGGTTCGAAGACCGAGGCCGCCAGTCCGCGTCCGGCGGGCGGCGCGATGGCGGCGCCGTGATGGCCGGTGCGATAGGAGCTGTCGAGCGCATAGGCGGCGTTGAACCCGTCGACCACGCCCTCGACCCCCGGCGGACCGTATACCGGCAGCGGCGCTTCGGCGGCCCGGCCGATCCAGCGCTGCAGGCCCAGATCGCCCAGATCGCTGACATGGTCGGAGTGGAAATGCGTCAGGAAGGCCGCCTCGATCGCGCCGGCCGGCAGGCCGGACAGGAGCAGGTTCGCCACCGATCCCGACCCGCTGTCGACCACGAAGATCCGCTCGCCCGCGATCACGGCAACACAGGCCTGGGCCCGCGTCGGATCGGGCAGTGGCGAGCCGGTGCCGCAGAACATCACGTGCAGCCCGTCGGGCAGTTCGCCCAGCCGGTCGCGGCCCACGCGTTCGGAGACTTGCCGGGCGAAGGCGCGCTCACCCAGGCCGGGCAGGAAGGCCCTGGCCGACACGGCCAGCAGCGCCAGCACACCCAGAACCACCGCCGCAATAAGGATCAGACGTTTCATGTGCTGTGCTCCGCCATGTGTTGAAGGGCGTCCTCGACGACCCAGAGCCGGTCCTGCCCCCAGACAGCGCAATCGCCGGCCCGGTAACTGGGCACGCCCCACAGGCCGAGCCCGGCGAGTTCGGTGCGATGCCGTTCGGCCACCGCCCGCCAGCTCTCGTCCGCCAGGGCGGCATCGACATCGGCGCGGTCCAGCCCGGCACGCTCGGCCATGATCCGCAGGCCGCGATCGCTGCCGCCATCAATGCCTTCCGACCAGGCCCCGCGCAGGAAGCTCAGCAGGAAGGCCTCGCCCTTGCCCTGCCCGATCGCGCGATGCAGCACGGCCAGACCGCGCTCGGTCGGCCGCCCCAGCGGATCGGAGATATCGCCGAAGGGCAGGCCGAGCCGCTGCGCCTCGCGGGCGCAATCCTTGAGGAAATAGACGCCCTTGCGGCGCGGCACCGGCAGGCTGCGCATCACCATGGGCAGGACGAAATGGATATCGACCTCGACATTCCAGCGCCGCGCCAATGCAAACACGCGTTCGGCAGCGAGATAGGTGTAGGGGCTGCGCAGGGAGGGGTAGAAGGTCAGCCGCGCACCCCCGCAATCGCCCGTGCGGCCGCTCTCGTGCAGCACGGGGATTTGCGGCGTGAGGCCCGCATCGCCCGCCTCGCAGATCAGCCGCGCCTCGAGATGGTGCAGCCGGTCGGCCGCCCAGTACCATTCGCCCTCATACCAGAGCGTCGCCGACTGGAAATGCCCCAGCCGGTCGCGCAGGGCTTCGCCCGCCTGACGGGCCGCCGCGGCCCTGCCCCCGCCCGGCGGCAGATCCCCGCCGTTCCACAGGGCCGTATCGATGGCGGCAATGCGCTCCAGCGCATCGGGAGCACCCAGACGTTCGGCCGCCGCCGCTTCGGCTGCCGCGATCCGGTCTGCAGACGGCGGATTGGTGAGATCCGGCACGTCCAGCCCCAGACGCTGCGCGAGCCGGGCACTGTCGGCGAGGGCGAAGGCGTCGAGCTGGTCCGGTTCCGGCGCCACAGCCGCTTCCGGCAGGCCCACGAGATGGCAGACGACATCCGCATCGAAACGTTCGGCGAGCGCGCGCACGAGGCCCGGCATCAGCACGCTGGCCGGATCGCCGAAGCGGTGGAAGTAGAGGAATTGCCGCCCTTCCCCCCGCGCCTCCCGTTTGCGCTGTGCCGACCGGCGGGCCGCATCGCGCCGCTTCAGGCTGGTGATCCGGCGATAGACGAGACGTTTGAGCCCGTTACGCATGGTGATCCTCAATTGGGCCAGTGGACGTATTCGTCGTCCGCCGTGCGCGGCTCCAGGAGGTGCCGGTCGATGAAGACGGGCGGCTCGACGAGGCTGGGCCAGATCGGCTCGGCCTGTTCTGCGTCCAGCGCCTCCAGCCGTGCCATCATCGCGGCCAGGCGCGCCGGCTCGGCGTCAGCCAGATCGGTCTGCTCGGTCGGGTCTTCGGCCAGGTTGAACAGCCAGGTGCGCTGCGGATGCTCGGAGACCTGCAGCTTCCAGCCCTCGTGCAGCAGTACGCGATAATGGCCGGACCGCCAGAACAGGGCCCGCTCGGGCGCCGGACCGCCCGTGGCGACATCGATGAGATCGATCCCGTCAATGGTCCGGTCGCCCGGCAGGTCGGCCCCGGCGGCACGCGCCGCCGTGGTGAAGAGATCGACATGGGCAGCGGGCGCCTCGATGACGGTACCCGGCGTCACCCGCGCGGGCCATTCCACCAGCATGGGCACCCGGATACCGCCCTCGAAGAAGGTCGCCTTCCAGCCGCGATAGGGGGCGTTGAGATCGGCAAAGCCGATATAGCCCGGCGCGCCATTGTCGGAGGAGAAGACGATGATCGTGTTCTCCGCCAGGCCCTCCTCCGCCAGGGTCTCGCGCACCCGGCCCACGGCCCGGTCGACCGCCCGGATCATCGCTGCATAGATCCGCAGCCGCTCATCCTCGATATGGCCCAGCGCCTCGACGTCCGAACGCAGCGCCTGCAGCGGCGTGTGCGGGGCGTTGAGGGCGAGATAGAGGAAGAAGGGCCGGTTGCGGTTGGCCTGGATGGCGCTGACCGCCTGATCGGCAAAATAGTCGGTCATGTAGCCGTCCGGCGCAAAGCGCTGCGAGCCGTTCCAGCGCACGGCATAGTTCAGATTGGCCCACAGGAAGGGATCGATCGGATCGAAATCCTGGCGCAGATTGACCGCATCGGGATGGTCCGGCGGTAAAAAGAGCGCCGCGCCGGGATAGAAGCCGACCCATTCGTCAAAGCCCTGGTTCTGGGGCTGGAAAGGTTCCGCGGCGCCCAGATGCCACTTGCCGATGAACAGGGTCCGATAACCGCTGTCGCGCAGGATTTCCGCCATGGTGATCTCTTCCGGCGGCAGGCCCTGCTGGTCGGTCGGGATCGCCTCGGCGACCCGGTCCTCATGGAAGATCGCCTCGCGCGAGCCATAGTCGAACGAGCCGACCAGGCGGTGGAAGGCGACCGGCGCCGGTGTGAATTCAAAGCCGAACCGCGTGGCATAACGGCCGGTCATGATCGCCGCGCGCGAGGGCGCACAGGTGGCATTGCCGGCATAGCCGTTGACGAAGACCGCACCATTGGCGGCGATGGCGTCGATATTCGGGGTCGGCACATCGCCGGCCGCCAGCCCGCCGCCGAATGTGGTGATGTCGTTGATGCCCAGATCGTCGACCAGGATGACGATGACATTCGGCGACCGCTCGCCCGGGGCGGTATCGGCCGTCTGCGGCCCCTGATCCCAGACCACCTGTTGCGTCTCGCCGATCGGGTCGCGCCAGCGGTCGAGCATGCCGGGCAGGGCGATCCGGTGGGGCCAGGCCAGCGCCAGCGCGCCAGCCATAAGAACGGCGATCCCGCCGAGAATGAAGAGCCAGCGCATCTCAGTCGTCCTTGCCCGTTGTCACGATGGTGCGCGCACCGCGCACGAAGGTCTCGGCCTTGTTCTTCGCCTCGCTGCCGCCCAGCAGTTCGGAAATATCGACCGGCACCTTGACACCTGCCTGTGCGGCGGGCCGGTCCTCGATCTGCGCGATCCAGCGATTGAGATGGGGGAAGGGCTCGCGGTCGACACCGGACCAGAAGGCCGTGCGCGCCCAGCACCAGTTGGCGATATCGGCGATCGAGTAGTCCCCGGCCAGGAACTCATTCTGCGCCAGCTGACCGTCGAGCACACCAAAGAGGCGCGCCGTCTCGGCCTGATAGCGCTGGATGGCAGTTTCGATCTTCTCCGGCATGTAGCGATAGAAGACATTGGCCTGGCCCATCATCGGGCCCAGCCCGCCCATCTGGAACATCAGCCATTGCAGCACGGCCATGCGCTGTTTCGTGTCCGACGGCATGAAGCGGCCGGATTTCTCCGCCAGATAGATCAGGATGGCGCCGGATTCGAAGATCGTCAGATCGGCCTCGCGATCGACGATGACCGGGATGCGGCCGTTCGGATTGAGGGCGAGGAATTCGGGGGTCTTCTGCTGGCCCTTCATCAGGTCGACCGGGTGCACCTCGTAGGGAAGCCCCGTCTCCTCGAGCATGACCGACACTTTCCAGCCATTCGGCGTCGGCGCTGTATAGAGATCGATCATCGCGGTCCTCCCCGGCATTTCTGTCCCGCCCCTGCAGGCGATTTGACGTGACGCTAGATTGTGGCATTGTGCGTGTCAATTGTTTGCGTTCGAGCAGGAGACGCCTGGCATGCTGCAACCCATCCTTCGTGCGACGACCGGCCTGGCCGGCGCCGGCCTTGTCTTTCTGGGCCTTCTGGCCCTGCTGGTGCCGATGCGGCTGATGCCCCATGTCGGGCTGGAAAGCCCCGAGGCGCTGGGCCTCAACTTCATGCGCGGCGATGTCGCCGCCTCGCTCGGCCTGATCGGGCTTCTTGCCCTGCGCGCCGCGCTGGCGGGCGACGGCCGGCGTCTGGACATTCCGCTCGCCTGGGCCGGCCTCGTGATCGTGGGACGCCTGGTCGGACTGGTGCTGGATGACGGCGCCATGGCACACGCCTCCGCCCTCGTGCCGGGCCTTCTCCTCTTTGCCTTGATGATGCCCGCCCGCCTGTGGCTGCGCCCGGCCGGAGCGGCCGCATGAGCCGGCCGGTTCCCACCGATGGACGTCATGCCCGGCGCAATGCCAGCCGCGAGAAGATCACGCGCGCCTTCCTCGAATTCGTCCGCGAAGGGGTGAACGAGCCCGGCGCCCAGTCCGTCGCCGAACGCGCCGGCGTCAGCGTGCGCACCGTTTTCCGCTGTTTCGAGGACATGGAGGCGCTCTACCAGGAATTGTCCGCGGCCGTGCGCGCCGAATTCCTGCCGCGCGCCGTGCTGGATCTCAACACGGCCGACCGGATGGAGCGCCTGAAACGCCTCGTGGCCAACCGCGTGGCGATGTTCGGCGAGATGGAGCCCTATCGCCTGGCCGCCGAAAACTACCGCGACCGCTACGAGACTTTCGAGGACGACTACCACTTCCTGATCGCCAAGGAGCGCGAGCGCCTGGAGATCGCCATCAATCCGGACGGCGCACTGTCCGCCGAGCTCTTCGACGCGCTGACCGCCGTCACCGGCTTCGGCTACTGGCGCCGCCTGCGCTTCGATCTGGATCTCACCCGGGCCGGGGCTGCGCGGGTGATGGAGGTGTCGGCCTGCGCCATCCTGGACACGCTGGACCGCATTCCTCCGGTCGAGGACGAGGGCGGGGTAAGATGAGTGCGCCCCTCACCCTCTACGGCGTGCCGGCCTCGTATTTTTCCGGCAAGGCCCGCGCCTATCTGCGCAAGCAGGGCATTGCCTTCGAGGAGTATTCCAGCGCGCATCCGGGCTATGGCGAGCGCATCTTCCCGGCGATCGGGCGTTTCGTCCTGCCGGTGCTGGAAACCCCGGACGGCACGATCATCCAGGATTCCGACGACATTATCGGCTGGCTGGAAACCCACGCGGCGCCGCGCCTGAGCTGCCATCCGCCCGGACCGGTCCAGCAAGTGCTGTCGCACTTTTTCAACCTGGCGGGCAGCGAAGGCCTGATCCGCATGGCGATGCATTACCGCTGGAGCTATCTGGACCGGCAGGACCCGTTCATCGCCGCCGGCTTCATCCATGGCATCGCACCGGAAAGCCCCGCCGAAGAGGCCGATGCCCTCGCCCGCCCCATGATGGGCAAGCTGTCGGGCTATCTCGGCATTCTCGGCGTCAATCCCGGCACTATTCCGCATATCGAGGCCAGCTATCACCGGCTGCTCGACGCCTTCCAGGCCCATCTGGCGCACCATCCCTGCCTGTTCGGCGCCTGGCCAAGCCTGGGCGATTACGGGCTTTACGGTCCGCTGTTTGCCCATCTCGGCCGCGATCCGGTGCCCGCCTTCGAGATGAAGCAGCGCGCACCCCGCGTGTTCCGATGGACCGAGCGCGTTGGCGCGCCCAATCTCGATATCCTGGAATATCCCGGCTATCCGCATCACGGCTTCCTGCCGGACGATGCGGTGCCGGACACGCTGCTGGCGATCGCGCAGGTTCTGGCCGGCGAGCTCCTGCCGGAGATCACCGATCAGGTCGACGCCTTCAACCGCTGGGCATCGGAACAGACCGGCGGCGCCGGTACGCGCCTGCTCGACAAGCCGCACAAGCGGGCCGTCGGAACCACCCAGACGCGTTGTTACGGCATCGACTTCACCTCCGGCGTCTCGCCCTACCGCGTCTACCTGCTGCAAAGACTGCAGGACGCGCTGGCCGCCCTGGACGACGGGCCGCGCCGGCGCGCTGCCGACTGGTTCGGGGCCGCCGGGCTGACGCCCCTGTTCGACGCGAAGATCGACCGCCGCATTGCCCGGCAGGACAATGTCGAGGTCTGGGAGAGCGACTGATCATGACCCGCCACATCCTCACCACCGGCCTGGCCGTTCTGGGCCTTCTTGCCGCAAGCACCGGCACGGCCCCCGCCCAGGAAACGGACACGCGGCCGAACATACTGGTCGTGGTGGTGGACGATGCGGCCTTCATGGATTTCGGCGCCTATGGCGGCGAGGCCCGCACGCCGGCCATCGACGCCCTCGCCCGGCGCGGCATGCTGTTCACCGCCCACCGCTCGACACCGCTTTGCGCGCCCTCGCGCGCCATGCTGCTGACCGGTCTGGACGCACACCGGGCCGGCGTCGGCACCATTCCCGAAGTGATCCCGCCGGAACATCGCGGCGCGCCGGGCTATCGCCTGTCGCTGGATCCGTCGGTCGCCACCATCGCGGAAAGCCTGCAGGAGGCCGGCTATTACACCGCAATGACCGGCAAATGGCATCTGGGCCATGGCGCGGGCGAGACGCCGGACGCCCAGGGGTTCGAACGCTCCTTTGCGCTGGACGCCTCCGGGGCCGACAACTGGGAACAGAAATCCTACATGCCGTACTATCGCGGCGCGCCCTGGTTCGAGGACGGGCAGCCGGCAACACTGCCGGAGGACTTCTATTCCTCGCGCTTCATCGTCGACCGCATGATCGACTATCTCGACGCGCCGGAGCGGGACGGCCGGCCCTTCTTCGCCTATGTCGCCTTCCAGGCCATCCATATCCCGCTGCAGGTCGATCCGGCCTATACCGACACCTATGTCGACACCTACGCCGGCGGCTGGGACGCGCTGCGCGAAGACCGGCTGGACCGCGCCATCGATCTCGGCTTCGTTGCACCGGACACGACGCTTGCGGAAACGCCGGACAGGCTGCGCCCCTGGGACAGTCTCACCGAAGAACAGCGTACCCTCTACACCCGCTCCATGGCCGTGAATGCCGGCATGCTGGAGGCGATGGACGCCCATCTGGGCCGGCTGATCGATCATCTCGACGCGACCGGCGCGCTGGACAATACGCTGATCATTGTCACCTCCGACAACGGTCCCGAACCCAGCCATCCGGTGGGCGAGCCGGGCTTCCGCTTCTGGATGGCCCGCAACGGGATCAGCTGGGATGTCGAAACGCTGGGCGAGCCGGGCACCACGGCCTTTATCGGGCCGGAATGGGCCTTCGCCGCGGCATCGCCGTTCAACCTGTTCAAATTCTACGCCTCGGAGGGCGGGCTGCGCGTACCGCTGGTGATGGCCGGACCGGGCGTTGCGCAGGGCGGGCGGGTCGACGCCGCGACCAGCGTCGCCGATATCGCGCCCACGCTCGCCGACGCCGCCGGGATCGACACCGGCCCGGCCCGCTTCACCGGACGTTCGCTGGCCGGCCTTCTCGCCGGAGCGCCGGACACCGGTTTCGCCGAACGCAGTATCGGGTTCGAGGTCTCCGGCAATGCCGCCTTCGTGCAGGGCCGCTGGAAACTCGTGCGCAATCTGGCGCCCTGGGGCAGTGGCGAGTGGCAATTGTTCGACATCGAAACCGACCCCGGCGAGACCACCGATCTGGGGGATAACGAGCCCCTTGTCCTCGCCCGCATGATTGCGTCGTATAATGAGTGGGCGGAGACCGCCGGCGTCCTGGCCATGCCCGAGGGCTACAGCGTGCACCGGCAGATTTTCCGCAACGCGATCCGCCGCCAGCTGAGCTTCTACTGGCCCTGGCTGGCCGGTATCGCCCTGGTCCTGGCCGGAGGCATCGGCATGATCGTCTTCAGCCGGCGCCGCAAAACGCACAGCGGCTGAGCACAAACGGGGTCACAAGGGGCACGTTATGTCCCTCTTGTATGGACCCTATGTCATACCAATGGCGCAGGTGTGCACACGGTTCGAGCCACCAAAAGACCCGGGTGCCGAACGGTTTGACGCCGCCCGGCACCCCGTCAGTCGGAGGGGTGGCGTCAGAAGTTCGTTTCCCAGCTGAGCAGTCCGTTCAGGGCCGCAAACAGGATCACGATCAGGATCGCCACGGCGAGCACCAGGCTCCACAATCTGGCGAACCAGCTCTGCCGGCCCTGCCAGACGGTGAAGGCATTCCACAGCGCCATTGCGAAGGCCGCATAGAGCAGGAGCTGCATCGCCATCGTCACGAAGAGCTGGGTGCCGAAGCCGGACCCCAGTCCCGACAGGTCGGTGAACAGCGCCTGGAAGAGCAGCACCCAGGCGATCAGGAAGACGAAGACCAGCGCAATGCCGATCCGCACCAGCCGGTAGGACATCGCCTCCCGGCCGCTCAGCGCAAACGCCTGCCCATAGCGCCAGCGTACGACAGCCCGGACCGGCCACAGGAGCAGCGTCACCAGAAGGGCGCCCAGAGCCAGTGACAGGAGCGGCATGACCAGCGAGCCTGCGCGATACCAGGGCGCCGGGATCAGATGGATGATCGGCGAGACCGGTTCGAAGGTGACGTAGTCCAGTGAACCGTCATCGTCGAAAACCGCAGCCATCCGCTCGTAGCCGTCGACATGACGCCAGACGAAGGGCTCGACCTCGCGCCACACCGCCGGCTTGCCGAACAGCGCATATTCCAGGTCGCCGTCGGCATTCATGGTGATGCTTTCCTGGCCGAGGAAGCGCAGGATCGCCGCGAAATTCGTCACCACGGTGCGCGAGCTCTCATACTCGCCCACCACGAGCGCGCCGTGCTCGCTGGCCGTGTCCAGACGCGGGCCGACAGGCTCGACCGTCTCGGGGAAGTAGCGTTCGGCAAAAGCCGACGTCAGCGAAAAACGCAATGTGCCGGCACCCTCACCGGAGGAGTTCACGACGACATAGATGCCCACGCCCTCATCGATCAGCACATTGAGATCGGAGTGGAAGAAGCCGGTATCGCCGCCATGGCCGCGAATGCGCAGGCTGCCCTTGTCCAGCTCCCAGAAGCCCAGCGCCATGGCGTTGAGCGGCGGGGTGAGCTGGTACACCGTCTCGTACATCTGCTCCCAGGTCGCCGGAGCAAGCACGTCCGGATTGCGCTCGAGCAGGCCGATCATGAACCGCCCCATCGCCTCGCCGCTGGCCGCCAGAGAACCGGCCGGCGCCATCGGGACGATCTCGTAATACTGGGGCTCGCCGTCGGCGGCACTGAGATAGCCGTTCGACATGTAGGACTCGAACTGCTCCGGCAGAGGCTGGTGGAAAGTCGCCCGCTGCATGCCCATCGGCTCGAAAATGCGCGCGGCGACATAGTCCTCGAACGCCACGCCCGTGAGCCGCTGGACGATATAGCCGGCCAGCGCAGTGCCGTAGTTGGAATAGGCAGGCGTTTCACCCGGCGGGAAGATCTGCGCCGGCGGCGGCGCCTGCTTCAGGAAGTCCTCCAGCGGCAGGGCCAGCTCCGGATCGCCGATGATCAGATTGCGGAAACGCTCCTGGAAGCCTGGCGTATGGGTCATCAGATTGCGCATGGTGACCGGTTCGCCGAACGTGTGCGGGATCTCGAAATCGAGATAGGTATTGACGTCCTCATCCAGGTCGATGCGGCCCTCTTCGACCTGCTGCATCACGGCAATCCAGGTGAAGAGCTTGGAGATCGAGCCCGGCCGGAACATCGTGTCATAGCCGTCGACGGGCTGGAGCTCGGCCAGGTCGGCATAGCCGAAACCCCGGCTGGTCAGGATTTCCCCGTCGCGCACCACGGTGACCTGCGCGCCGACAATATCGCCCTCTGCGATGGCATGGGGCATGAAGCCATCCAGCCAGGCATCGACATCGCTCCGGGTGAGGCTGGGCTGTCCGGTCTCCGCCGCTTCGACCGCTGCAGCCTGCGGCGGTGGCACGGCGGCCGGATCAACGGTCTCGTCCTGCGCAAAGGCGGTGGCGAAGCTCAACGCCCCCAGTGCCCCCACCAACCACTTCATTCGCGTTTTCAAAGGCATGCCAGCCTCCATCCTTGTGGTACAAACAATGCGGTCACGGGGTGCTGCCGCCCAGCAGGGCGAAAATCCCGATACCGACGAAATTTCCGAGCACATAGCCGAGGATGCCGGTGAGGATTCCCGGCGCGACGAGGTTCCGCCATTTGAAGAGGATCGCGATCGCCGCCGCGATCGGCGGTCCGGCGATGCAGGCGAGCGACGCCGTGACCAGCTCGGCATAGTTCAGCCTGAGCAGGTGCCCGGCGACGAGCATGAAGACCAGGTGCGACACGAAGATACAGCCGACCATGACGAACATGCCGGGCGCTGCGGACAGCATCTCCATGACATCCGCCCCCGCGCCGATGACGGCGAAGAAGAGATACATGAACATCATCGCCAGCATGTCCTCGCCGCTGAGGCGGGACAGGTAGCGCCGGCCCGCGGTCGCAACCGCCGTGACCAGCACGGTGATGACCAGCAGGCGGTAGTCGGGAATGCCCACTGCGTCGGCGACGATGGCGCTGACGGCAACCGCTCCGGCGGCAAGTGCCAGGGCAAGCGTCAGCCCGAACAGGCTGCCGCCGGAACCGGCGCCGGCCGCATCCTGCGGTCCGGCGTGCAAAACCGCCTCCATCCGCCAGCCATAGCGGCGCTGCAGCAGCGACCAGCCGGCGGCAAGGTTCAGCAGAATGATGAAGCCCACGCCGAGAATATTGTCTATCGCCAGTGCGGCGGAGAGCTGGGAGCTGTCGTCGAAACCCACGGCTTCCGCCACGGCAACGAAGTTCAGGGAACCGCCGGTATAGGTGGCGGTGAACACGGCCGCGATGGCAGCCTCGCTATCACCGAGATCGACCAGCAGCGTCGCCAGCCAGGCCCCGAACACCGTGCCGGCCATACCGACCAGGAAGGCTACCAGCACGCGGCCGCCCTCGCTGAAGACCTTGACCAGGTCGGCCTTCAGCAGAAACAGCGCGATCGCCAGCGGAACAAGATAGGTCCAGATCGCGCCATAAAGCGGCGCGGATCTCGGCAGCACGCCGAACTGGGCCGCCGCGAGCGCGGTCAGGAGGATGATACCGGCGCCGGACAGGCGTTTGCCCCAGCGTGTCTGCTCCAGACCGGCTGCCAGGGCGCAGATCGCCAGAAGGGCCGCGAGCAGGCCGAATATGTTGTCCGGCGCGATCATGGCCTTGCCAATCCGGCACGCGCCGCGCCGGGACGATGTTGCGCACCGGACCTCATCCCCACAACCCGGCCTGGGGTGCGCCCACACAGCCGCTGCGATAGAGCATGCCGCCGGGCAGATCGGACTTCAGGTTCAACGGGCCGTCGAGATCGACGAAGTCGCACAATTGCGCGATGACGAAGGCCGGCGCCATGGAGAGCGATGTGCCCAGCATATTGCCGACCATCAGCCGCTTTCCGGCCCGGCGCGCCTCACGGGCAAGCGCCAGCGCCTCGGTCAGCCCGCCGGTCTTGTCGAGCTTGATGTTGATCATGTCATAGCGCTTGAGTGCGGCCGGCAGTTCACCGCGATGCAGGCAGCTCTCGTCGGCACACAGAGGGATCGGCGAGCGGAAGCCTTCCAGCGCCTCGTCGGCGCCGCGCGGAAGCGGCTGTTCGACCATCGCCACGCCCAGTTCGGCAAACGGCCCGAGGACCTGCTGCAACTGATCCATGGAGAAACCCTGATTGGCATCGATGATCAGTTCGGCGTCCGGCCTGGCCTTGCGGATCGCGGTGACCCGTTCGACCGGCTCGACATCGTTCAGCTTGATCTTGAGCAGCGGATAGCCCAGGGCCTGTTTGGCCTGCCGGGCCATCAGTTCAGGCGTTTCCTGGATCCCGAGCGTGTAGGCCGTGCGGCGGTCCTGCGGGGCAATGCCGGTCAGATCCCAGATCGACTTGCCCGACCGGCTGGCTTCCAGGTCCCACATGGCGCAGTCGACGGCATTTCGCGCGCCGCCCGGCGGCAACGCCTCCTGCAAGGCCTCGCGCGTCAGACCGCGCTCGATCTCCGGGCGGATCGCCTCGATCTGGTCGAGCATCTCCGGCGCGCTTTCCTTGAGATAATAGACCGGCACACCCTCGCCGCGCCCTTCTGCCCCGTCGCTTTCCAGCGTGACCACCACGGACTCAAGACTTTCGAAGACGTGGCCGGTGATGACGAAGGGCGCCTTCATCGGCCAGCTTTCGCGGTGAACGCCAAGACGCACGGTCATGCTGCGCCCCCCGCAACGAGGACATCGACAATCCGGGCGGCGCCATCCCTGATCGGGTCGATCGCCGGCAGACCGGTCTGGCGTTCCAGATCGGCCAGCAGCACGCGGCGGTCCGGATCCGGCAGCATCGAGGTGTTGACCGACAGTCCGACGAAACGGACCTGCGGATTGACGCGGCGCGCGAAGGTCAGGCACTGCGCGATGCTTTCGGTCACCGGCAGGACCGGATATTCACGGCGCGCGCTCGTGCCCAGCAGGAATTCGCGCGACGGGTCATGGCACAACACCAGGGCGTCCGGCTGGGACCCGTGCAGCAGGCCCAGGCTGACACCCGCAAAACTGGGGTGCGACAGGGCGCCCTGACCTTCGATGATATCCCAGTGATCGTCAGCGGCATCGGGCGAAAGAAGCTCTGCGGCGCCGGACAGGAAGTCGGACACGACGCAATCGAGCGGAATGCCCTGACCGGCAATCATGATCCCGGTCTGGCCCGTCGCACGGAAGTCGGCGTCGATGCCGCGGGCGCGCATTTCCTGCTCGATGGCCAGGGCGGTGTATTTCTTTCCGACCGCGCAGTCGGTACCCACGGTGAGAAGACGCTGGCCGGTGCGCTTGCGCCCGGTGCCGATGGGCAGATGGCGCGGCGGGGTGCGGACATCGATCAACCGCGCACCGGAAGCCCGGGCGGCCGCGACGATTTCTGGAAAGTCGGACAACCGGACATGCATGCCCGACACCACGTCCAGACCCGCCCGGGCCGCCTCGGCCAGATCGCCAACCCAGGCATCGGGGATGGAACCGCCTTCCGAGGCAACGCCGATGACGATCGAGCCGACGCCCGCACGCGCCGCCTGGGCGACCGACATGTCGGTCAGACCGCCATCGACCTTGCAGCCCGGCGACCGCAGCTGGCCGGCGCATTGCTCGCGCCGCCACTGGATGAGGCCCAGGCCCGTCTTGGCATGACCGGTATCCGGCACATTGCCGAAATAGATGAGATAGGGCGCGCGCAACTGTACCGCGGCAAGCCCGTCGGCCTGCGATGACTCGGCGTGCGTATCCTCAGTTCTGCTGGCGAGAGACACGGTGATCCTCCAATTGGCTGGGCGTTGCGGTCACGATTTTGAAGACGCCGATCGTGAGCAGGGGCAGGACGACGATGGCGATGAAGGCGTAGGACAGGAGGCCGTAGCCGCTGGCGATCAGATCGATGATCCCGATCGCTTCTGCGAGGAAGATCGCGGTCGCGAGCAGCGCAACGGCAACAGCGAGACGGGCCCGCCTGGAAAAGGCACGCCCGGCCGACTTCATCGCTGCGCCGATGCGTTCATTGATGGCGTGAATGATGCCGACGCCGGTCTCCACGAAGGTTCCGAACAGGACGATCTGGAACAGGATGGTCAGCCAGACGGCATTGAGGAGCTGGAGCAGGTAGACGACCGGAACGGCCTCCTCCTGGATCTGCAGGTAGCGGGCCAGCATGGCCACGAAGACCAGTATGCCCGGTACGATGCTGATCGCACCGGCAAGTGCGCCGGAGACGAGGGCTTCGCGGCGGGTCTTCAACTGCGGCAGAACGAACAGGACAGCAGCGAAGGCGATGAGATTGTAGGCCGCATAGCGCACGCCATCGAGCAGCCAGCCGCCCGTGCGGGCGCCCTCGCCCAGGGAGGTCGCGATAGCGTCGCCATAAGTGACGGACACATAGATGAAGAAGATGGCGTAGAGCGCGTAGAGCAGCAGCGACCACCAGGCCATGATGCGTTCAATGGCCTTGCTGCCGAAGAAGGCCAGGGCGCCGATCGCCAGCAACAGGCCGAGCGAGCCGATGACGGTGGGGACGCCGAAGGCTTCCGCCACCATGTGACCCGCTGCCGAACCGAGCACCGACAGCACGAGCAGCGCGATCAGTACGTACAGAATCTCGAACAACCGCCAGAACGGCCCCAGAAGCGCCTGGAAGAAGGTGCGGTAGTCATAGCCTTTTGTAAGGCGTGCGAACTCGAAGCCTAGTGCCAGAAGGACGGCCCAGACCGCAGCTGTCGTCATCAGGCCGAGCAATCCGCCGACGGCCCCGTGCGACAGGAAGAATTCGGCAATCTCGCGCCCGGTGCCGTAGCCGCCACCGATAATGACGGACTGAAAGACGAGTCCCGGCAATAGGTAGGTTCTGAAGACCGTGTTCATCACGCTTCCTGGTTGGGTCTGTTCGTGATTTCGGACGGGGCAGGCGCGGCCGTTTGCCGCCGTCTGCCACCGGGCGGGGCCTGCCCTGCAGGGCGCTAACGCGTTGCAGGGCAGGCCGGTCCGCGCGATCAGTAGCGGAAGCTGGCCCGTACCCCGACAGTCCGGGGCCGGTTGACGCTCGTCCCGATGACCGGCGCATCCAGCTCGCCGTCCGCAGTGATGAATTGCTGCAGCGGGTTGGAGCCGATGCTGACGGCTTCGATGTCGTTGAGCAGGTTGGTGCCGAACAAGCCAACCGACCAGACATCGTTCGACAGCTCGACGCTCAGATTGAGGCTTTCAAGCGTGTCGAGCCGGGCCGACGGGTAGTTCTGGACGTCGGAGTAACGCTCACCGATGTACTGGAAGGAACCGGTCGAGGTGAACATCCAGCCATTCGACCCCAGCGGACGGGTATAGGTATAGCCCGTCGACAGGGTGAATTCCGGGATGTTCGCCGGCTGGTTTCCCGCCCGCAGGTCGAAGGGACCGACCGAACCTCCCGGCGCGGCCGTGATGACGGTACCCGTCTCGAACTCGGCATCGACCACTGCCACATTCAGGAAGGTCGAGAGGTTTTCGCTGACCTGCAGCATCGTCTCGACTTCCATGCCGAAGATCGTCTGGTCAGGACCGTTGATCGTGTTGTTGGCCGGTGTGTTCACCCAGATCTGCGTATCCTCGTAGGTCGTGCGGAACACACCCACATTGGTGATCAGGTCGCCACCGAACCAGGATGCCTTCACGCCAGCGTCGATGGAAAGGACCTGGTCGTCGTTGAAGGACAGATTGTCGAAGAAGACATCCTGGTCGCCGCCCGACGCGCCCAGCGCCGCGATTGCATTGCCGATACCGCCATTGCGGGCGCCGCGGGCGGCATTGGCATAGAGGAGCACATCGTCGTTGAGTTCGTATTCGACCCCGACACGCGGCAGGATTTCCTCAAGCTCGAAATTGAACACCGTCCCGACGCCGGCCCCCTGCAGCACGGCCAGCGTGCTGACGAAGCCGATCGGATTGGTTTCAGTCCAAGGGATCAGATTGCCATTGCCATCGAACTGCGGAACGAGGTTCACCACGTCGTCCTGCATCAACGTCGCCGTCACCGTATCGTTGACGTAACGTGCACCCCCGATCAGGCGGAAGCTCGGTGTCACTTCAAAGGTGAACTCGGCAAAGGCCGAATACTGTTCGGTCTGGGTCTCGGAAAGACGGGTCGCCAGGCTTTCGCTTTGCGGCATCGTGACGGTGACGCAGCCTTCGCACGTCAGGAACTGGCCGCTGGTCTCGGAACGGTCGCGATAATAGGCACCCGCCGTGAAGTTGAGCGGACCGTCCAGGAAAGACACGAAGCGGAATTCCTGCGACCATTGCTCGAACTCACCCGAACCGGTCGAGAAAGACGTTGTGTCAACGGTCGGGAAGAAGGGCGCGAGCCCGAAGGAATTGCCCGCACTGAACAGCGACGAGGAGGTGCGGCGCTCGTAATAGCCGGTGATCGACGTCACCTGCATCCAGTCCATGTCATAGGAAACGCGGCCGGAATAGAGGTCGAAATCGTCCGTGTAGCTGCCCGAGAGCGGCGAAGCGGCGAAAGTCAGGTCTTCCGGATCCGAACCGGGATCGATCTGAGTCGACTCGCCGAGTTCGTCGCGCGACAGGAAGGCGGAGAGCCGCAGTTCGAGATTCACGGTCGGACGTGCAAGCAGCACGGCCCGGCCGCCAACAGTCTCGAAGTCATTGACGTCCTCACCTTCGCTCGGATTGTCGATGAAGCCGTCGTCTTCCCGCATGAAGCCGGAAACCCGCAGACCCAGCTTGCCCGGAACGAAGATGAAGGAGGTGGCATTGTCCACCGTATAGGCCAGACCGCCATCCGTGATCGTCTCGAGCCGGCCATTGGCCTGTCCGGTGATCGCAGGACCGTCGAGGTCCGGATCATTGGTGAAATAGCGGATCACGCCGCCGACAGCGCCTTCGCCGAAAAGGGTCGGCTGCGGACCGCGGATGACCTCGACGCGGTTGAGGTCGGCGGAGCTGAAGTCGCGAATATTCCCCGAACCCGTCACCGACACATCGTCGAGGAAAACGCTGAATACCGTGCTCGTCTCATAGCCGCTGCCGGCACTGCGAACGCCGCGGATGGCTATGTCGTTCGAGTTCTGGCGCGTGCGTACATTCTCCACGCCGGGAATCGTGCGGGCGAGATCCTCGATGTCCTGGATCCCCTGCAGGCGCATATCCTCCCCCGAGACGCCCACAATACTCGCACCGATATCCTGCACCGACTCTTCGCGGAACCGCGACGTCACCGTGATCACATCGTCCACGGTCTCCGGTTCGCTGCCGGCCTGACCGCCCTGTTGTGCGGCCACCGGCGCGGCCAGCGCGGCACCCGCAAGCAGAGCGATTTTGAAATGGCTAGACATAGCTTCCTCCCTGTCCCCCGTTATGGCTGCAGAGCGAGTATTTATCGCAGCCTTATTTCACCATAACGCAGCGAAACCGGGTTGGGAAGACACGGATTTGCCTGACGCCGCAGGAACCTCCGGGCGCACACGATCGACAGGACTCCATACGTATACGGAATCACCGCAACTCTCTGAAAAGCGGGGAAAAGTCGCCAGACAGCGAGACCCTGAGCGCGACCGCGGACTGCGTCAGTCCGGGACTTTGAGGTCCTGCATGTACATCTGGTCGTGCATGAAGATCGCATCCAGCAACCGCTCTTCCGAGCTGGACAGGATGCGATGCACCTGTTCGCGGATATCGTCCGACGCATCGCGCCGGATGGCCTCGACGAGCGCGCGCTGATGCTCCCAGGTATAGGGCAAAGTCCGGTTCAGTTTCACATACAGCCAGTAGATACGCATGGTCGTGTCTTCCAGCTGGCGGATCCAGTGGATCAGCAGCGGATACCGCACCTGCTGTGCCATGAAGACGTTGAACTGCTTGTTGGCCTTGAGCAAACGCAGCGCCTGTTCGTCATCATCCACCGGGGCCTTGTGCGCGGTTTCCTCATTCATACGGATGACCTGGTCGACATCGACCTGGGATGCAGCCATCGCGAAGATCTCCGGCTGGAGCATTTTTCGCATGGCGAAGTTCTGTTTCACATCAAGCAGGGTCAACGGAGCCACACGCGTGATCCGGGGCGAAACCGATACGAGGAATTGCTGGGCGGTGAGCTGCTCCATGATATTCCGCGCCGTTGTGCGGCTGATATCGAACATCTCGGTCAGGATGTTTTCCGACACTTTCTGGCTGGGCGCCAGTTTCTGCGTAACGATGGCATCCATGATGACATCGTAGGCCGAGGCCGGATCGACGCCGGTCTGACGGTTATTCTTCTGATTCTGCACCGAACTGCTCATTCCGCTCATCGCCTCACTGCCGGCGTTTCTGCAACTGTGACACGGCATCACGCCGCCCAAATGCCACTTATGGAAGCCTTATTGATAATTAAGGCTGTATTATTTTGAGTCTTTCGGTTAGCGTAGCGGCGAATACGCATATGAGGAAGCCGCTAGCATGAAGCAGGACACCCAAATCCGCGCCACACGCACTTCCGGAGCCACGCGTCGCGGCCTGCTGAAGGCTGGTCTGGCGACCGCGGTCGCAGCGCCCATGCTGAATTCCGGCCACTTCAAGGTCTTCGCCGCTTCGGAAACGACCTATTCGGCTCGCGCAATCGCACTGATCGAAGAAAATCTCGTCATCGACATGCTGTCCCTGCTGGCCGATCTCGGCGACATGCTGGAAGCCGGCTACAGTGATCAGCCCTCGATCCATGACGGTTACGCCGTCACGGATGCGCATCTGGAAAAGCTGCGCGCGTCCGGCATCAATGTCTTTCACCCGGCGGTCGGCCTGGGCGGGCGCGACAGCGCCCTCACCTTCGTTGCCCGGCTCAATGCCTATGCAGCGGAACGCCCGGATGTCTTCCGCCGCATCGATGCGGTGTCCGATTTCGACCGTGTGATGGACGAGGGCCGGATCGGCTACATCATCGGCATCCAGAACGCCCACCACTTCAACACGCCGAACGACGTCAACGAGTTCTACAATCTGGGCCAGCGCGTCAGCCAGCTGACCTACAACTCCCAGAACCGCATTGGCAGCGGCGCCACCGAACGGGTGGATGGCGGTATCAGCAATTTCGGCGTCGCGATCATCGAACGCATGAACGCCGTCGGCATGGCCGTCGATGTGTCGCACTGCGGCGACCGGACCACGCTGGACGCCTTCGAGATCTCGAACGTGCCGGCGCTGATCACCCATTCCAATGTCCGCGCACTGGCCGGCGGCCATCCCCGCGCCAAGTCGGACGAGGCCATCCAGGCCCTGGGCCGGGCTGGCAGCGTCATGGGCATCACCGGTGTGCGCAATTTCGTGCGCGACCGCGAGCCGACTACGATCGAGCACATGCTCGACCATTTCGACTATGTCGCCAACCTGATCGGCGTCGAACATGTCGGCATCGGCAGCGACATGGACGCAGACGGGTATGACGACGTTCCGACTGCCGCCTACGAGCGGCTGCGCCGGGGCTATGACGCGTCCTACGCCTTCCGCGGCCAGATCGATACGGACGGTTTCGACCATCCGCAAAAAATCTTCGACCTCACCGACGGCCTGATCCGGCGCGGCTACTCCGACGCCGATATCGCGCTCATCCTGGGCGGCAATTTCAGGCGGGTGCTCGGCGAGATCTGGAAACCATAAGGGCGCTCAAACGCCGGGGAGGAACAGCATGAAACGGACATTCCTGACAACGGTGGCGGCCGTCCTTGCGATGGGGAGCGCAAACGTCGCAGCACAGGAACTGACGCCGGAACGCGTTGACAGCGCCGCCCGCCAGACCATCGAGGCCTTCAACATCCCGGGACTGGTCGTCACCGTCACCCGCGGAGACGACGTCATCTACACCGGCGCCTACGGGCAGCGCGACGTGCGCCATCCCGACATCGCTGTCGACACGGATACGCTCTTCCCCTTTGCCTCGATCAGCAAGGCCTTCACCACGACAGCGCTCGCCATGCTGGTCGATGAAGGGGCGCTCGACTGGGATGATCCGGTGCGCCGCTACATCCCCGAATTCGAGATGTCCGACCCTTACATCACGGCAGAATTCAGCGTGCGCGATCTGGTCACGCACCGGTCCGGCCTGCCGCTCGGCGCGGGTGACCTGCTGGTCTTCCCCGACGGCAAGCCCGAGGTCAGCGACATCCTCGCCGCGATCCGCCACATCCCGCCGGCGACGAGTTTCCGCTCCGAATATGCCTATGACAACCTGATGTACATTATCGCCGGCGAGGTGCTGTCGCGCATCGACGGCCGCCCCTGGGCAGAGGCGATCGACGCGCGGATCTTCGATCCGCTGGCGATGGACAGCTGTGAAGCGCTTCCCTCCGAAGCAGCCGCCGACGACAACACCGTCACCCAGCACTCCCGCGCGCCCGGTCAGACCGAAGCCACACCGATCGACCCGCGCTTCATTATCGGCGACAGCACGTCCCCGGCAGGAGGGCTGAGCTGCTCCGTCGACGATTTCACGACCTGGGCACAGTTCTGGCTGAATGAAGGTGTGACGGCCGATGGCGACCGCCTGCTCTCCGAAGCCCAGTTCGCGGAAGTCTGGACCGGGGTGACTCCGCAAGGCGTGAGCCCGCTCCTCGCCCAGCTCGGTGGCACACACTTCTCGCTGTACGGCCTGGGCTGGTCGGTGCGTGACCTGCATGGCCAGCTTTTTGTCGGACACAGTGGCGGCCTGCTCGGCGCATCCTCCTATTTCGGCATCCTGCCGGAACAGGACATCGCCGTCTTCGTCAGCTCCAACGTCTCGACCTATGGCTCCACCGCCCTGGCCTTGCAGCTGCTTGCCGAAGCGGCTGCCGGCGACGAGGCGAGCGACTGGATCGGCGTCCTGCACGGCGTCTACCAGCGCAGCCAGGAAACCGCAGTCCGGGATTCCGGCGCCGGTGACCAGCCCGACATCGCCATCGATCCGGTGCGCGACTTGTCAGCCTATACAGGAACCTATGTGGACCCGTGGTACGGCCCGGTCTCGATCGAGATCCGCGACGGCAGCCTGTTCATCGACATGAGCCGTTCGGAGGTGCTCGACGCCCCGCTGGTGCCGGTCGCACCCGACCGCTTTGTCGCGCGCTGGCCCGACCGCAGCCTGAATGCGGACGCTTATGTCGACTTCACGGCATCGGATGATCGTATCGCCGGCATGACGATGGAGCCGGTCTCGGAAACGACGGACTTCTCGTTCGATTTCGGCGACCTCCACTTCACAAAACAGCCCTAGGGAAACGGCAAGCGAGGACACTCGATCATGATCAAGGCACTACCGATCTGCCTGGCCCTAGCCACCACACCCGCCGCCCTCGCCCAGACCGCCCCTGCGGACGAGACCTATGATCTCGCCATTCTGGGTGGTCGCGTCATCGATCCGGAAACGGGTCTCGATGCGATCCGGAATGTCGGTATCCGCGGCGACGAGATTGTCGAAATCACCGAAGACGCGATCGAAGGCGAACGCACGATCGACGCTGCGGGGCTGGTCGTTGCACCGGGCTTCATCGATCTTCACGCGCACGGACAGTCCATTCTGGCCGGCCGTGTCCAGGCCTTCGACGGCGTGACCACGGCGCTTGAACTCGAGTCCGGCGTCTACCCCGTCAACACCTTCTACGCGGCAGCGCAAGCCGAAGGCCGGCCCATCAATTACGGCGCCTCGGTAAACTGGTCTCGCGCGCGCTATGCCGCACTGACCGGTCATGATCCCGTCGATCACGAGGACGGGTTCGAGATGGCACCTGATGCTCCGGACTGGCGCTATACGCCGGCCAGTCCGGAACACACGCGGGAGGTTCTGGCCCGCGTCGAAACCGGCCTGGACGAGGGCGGTATCGGTATCGGCGTCCTGCTTGGCTATGTGCCGGGCTCCGGCCGCGGCGAGTACTACGCACTGCACGAGCTGGCCGCGGGCCGCGGCGTGCCGAGCTTCACTCATGCGCGCTATCTGTCGAACATCGAACCGGACAGCTCGCTGGAAGGCTTCCAGGAGATGATTGCCGTGTCGGCCGCCACCGGCGCCCACATGCATATCTCCCACCTCAACAGCATCAGCCTGCGCGATATCGGCGAAATCCGCCCGATGATCCAGAGCGCCCAGGCCAATGGCGTCAACATCACGGTCGAGGCCTATCCCTACGGCGCCGGTTCAACGGCGATCGGCACGGCCCTGTTCGAAGGCGAGAACTGGCAGGCCCGGCTCGGCGACATCTCGAAGTCCGACTTCACGCTGGACGGTGTCCCGCTATCCGATGCCGAGTTCGACCGCCTCCAGGCCGAAGAACCGGATACCGATATCGTCGTCCACTTCCTCGACCCCGACCATAATGCCGATGACAGCGCCCTTCTGTCCCAGTCCATCCTCTATCCCGGCGGCGCCATCGCATCGGACGGCGGGGGCTGGAGCCTGCGTGGCGAGCCTGTCGCGGACACGGAGTGGCCGCTGCCCGCTGCAGCGGAATCGCACCCGCGCAGCGCCGGGACCTTCTCGAAATTCCTGCGCGTCTATGTGCGAGAAAACCGGATGATCGGCCTGAGTGACGCGCTGGCCAAGCTCAGCCTCATCCCGGCGCAGATCCTGGAAGAGGCCGTGCCGCAGATGCGCACCAAGGGTCGCCTCCAGGAAGGCGCAGACGCCGATATCGTCATCTTCGATTTCGACACGGTCAGCGACCGCGCCACCTATGAGGAACCGGCACAACTGTCCGCCGGCTTCCACTACGTGATCGTTGCCGGCACGCCGGTCATCTGGGCGGGCGAGCTCGATACCGCGGCCCTGCCCGGCCAGGCGATCCGCGGCACCGTGCAGAACGACTAGGACCGCCCAAGCCGGCTTCAGCCGGGCGCTGCGGCGAAAGGGGAGAAACCATGCACACCAGACACGCCTGGAAAGGCGCAGCTGCGGCCCTCGCTCTGATGGCCTGCACCGGATATTCGCCCGCTCTGGCCCAACCGGCGGCACAAGGCGCCCCGGCAGAGACCGCCCGCCCGCAAATCGATGGTCTGGCAGACTTCATCGATGGGGTGATGGCGCAGCAGATCGCCAGCCATGAAATCGCCGGCGCTACCATCTCCGTCGTCCACGACAACGCGCTCCTGCTCTCGGCCGGCTATGGCTATGCCGATATCGAGGCCGGACACCGCGTCGTCCCGGAGACGACCCTGTTCCGGCCCGGCTCGGTCTCCAAACTCTTCACCTGGACCGCGCTGATGCAGCAGGTGGAAGGCGGGCAGGTCGATCTCGACGCCGATGTGAACACCTATATCGATTTCGAGATTCCGCCCTTTGAGGGGCAGCCGGTGCGCGTGCGGGACCTGATGACCCACAGCCCGGGCATGAGCGATGTCAGCGGTATCAGCGTCGCCTCGGTCGACGAGCTCACGCCCTATGGCAGCTGGATCCGACAGCACATTCCCCAGCGCCTCTGGGCGCCGGGTACCGAAATCGCCTATTCCAATTATGGAGTCGCCCTGGCGGGCTACATTGTCGAGCGCGTCTCCGACCAGCCCTTTGCCGACTACACCGAAGACCACGTCTTCACACCGCTGGGCATGACGTCCACCACATTCCGCGAACCCCTGCCGGCCCATCTGCAAAGCCGCATGGCGGCCGGCTACGAGCTGGAGGACGGACGCCTTGTCGCCCAGCCCTTCGAGCTGTTCAGCAACATCATGCCGGCCGGTTCCGGCACCTCGACCGCGCACGACATGGCGCGCTTCATCCAGGCGCTGCTCAATGGCGGCGAGCTTGACGGAACACGCATCCTGGAACCGGATTCGGTCGCGCTGCTGATGCAGGACTCCCTGCGCAATGCGCCCGGATTACCCGGCATGGCGCACGGTTTCTATGTCGTGCAGGAGAGCGGGCCGCGCCTGGTGGGCCATGGCGGCAATACTGGCGACTTCCACTCCAACCTGATCCTGGCACCGGAGGCCGGCTTCGGCTTCTTCGTGTCTGTGACAGGCGGTGATGAGAGCTCGGCAGGGCGCACAGACCTCACCAATGCGATCATCGGCCGGGTTTTCCCGCAAACACCGGCGCCGCGCGAACCGCGTGCAGAGGACGAGGCCCTGCCCGTCGGGGACTACCGCATGAACCGGCGCGACTACTCGCGGCCGCCGCGGGAGGAATACGATATCGAGGTGACAGAGGCGGGCGAGAACGCGATCCGGATCCGCTTCCTCGAGGACGTAACCTATTGGGAGCGGATCGGCCCGATGACCTACGAGAAGGTCACCGGGGCCCGGGCCGGCGGGCCTTTTGACCGCGTCCAGTTCCACTCAGGACAGGACGGCCTCGTGCTGTCGTTCAGCTACCAACCCTACATGGCCTATCACCGCGTCGCCGATTGAGGAGTTCTTTCATGTCCATGCCGACCCTGAAAACCGCCGCCTCCGCACTTGCCCTCATGGCATCCTGCATGGCCGTGCCGGCTTACGCACAATCCGGCGACGCGCCCGCCATCGTCCAGCCCGACGACTGGAGCCTCGTCCAGCGCGACGGCCTGTCCATTGTCACGGCGCCCGAGGGCAATCTCGACATTGCCGTCGTCGATGTCGGCCCGGCAGACGATGCCCTGGCCGCCGCGAACGCCGCCTGGCAGGTCTATGCACCGAACGCGCAACGCACCGTCGAGCTCACCACGCCGGCGGCATCGGAAAATGGCTGGGACCAGCGCGTGAGCATCAGCTACGCCACCTCGCCGTCCGAACAGGCAACCGTCAATGCACTGGCGCTGCGTCAGGGCGAGGCGTGGACGGTCGTCATCGTCAATGGCGCGCAGTCGACCGCGAATATCCGGTCGGCCGCGGTGTCCCTGGCACGCGATTCCGTCCAGGCCGAGGGCTATGAGCCGGAAGACTTCTCGGACCGCACCGCCCACCGCCTGACGCCGGAGCGCATCGCCCTGCTTCGCGACTTCGTCGCGGAAGCTGCAGAGACGCTGGACGTGCCGGGTGTCGGCCTTGCCCTGATCGACCAGGGCGAGGTTGTGTTCGAGGGCGGCGTCGGCGTGCGCTCGCTCAACGATCCGGCCCCGGTCGATGCCGACACGCGTTTCATGATCGCGTCGAACACGAAGGGCATGTCCACCCTCCTGCTCTCCATTCTGGTGGATCAGGGACAGCTCGACTGGGACCAGCAGGTTGTTGAGCTCTACCCCTCATTCCGGCTCGGTTCGGACAGCACGACGAACGGGACCCTTGTGCGTCACCTGCTGTGCGCCTGTACCGGTCTTCCGCGCAAGGACTGGGGCTTCATCCTCGCCGATCAGGACACGCCTGCCTCGGATGTGTTCCGGCAATTGTCGGAAACGGCCCCGACCAGCGCTTTCGGTGAACTCTTCCAGTATAACAACAACATGGCCGCCGCGGCGGGCTATGTCGGCGGCGCGCTGGCCTATCCGGACATGGAAATCGGCGCAGCCTATGACCGGGCCATGGACGAGCTGATCTTCCAGCCGCTGGACATGACCGACACGACATTCGACTTCGCTGCGGGCGAGACCGGCAATTGGGCACCGCCGCACGGGCTCGACGTCGATGGTAACCAGACCGTGATGTCGAACCACTTCAACCGCGGCGTCTACCCCTATCGTCCCGCCGGCGGCGCCTTCTCGACGGCATCGGACATGGCGCACTACGTGCAGCTGGAGCTGTCCCGCGGCCTGACGCCGGATGGCGCGCGGCTGGTCAGCGAGGAAAACCTGCTGGCGCGGCGTGAGCGTGGCGTGCAGGTCGCCGAATCCGTCTGGTACGGTATGGGCCTGTTCGACGAGGAACACTGGGGCGTGCCGGTAGTAACCCATGGCGGCACGCTGCTCGGCTATCACAGCAACTGGTATGCCCTGCCCGAGGCGGGTGTCGGGGCCGTCATCCTGACCAATGCGGATACCGGAGCTGTCATGCTGCGGCCCTTCCTGCGGCGGCTGGTCGAAGTGCTCTATGACGGGCACCCCGAGGCGATGAGCCAGGTGGAGGCCGCTGCGGCCCGCCTGGATGCACAGTCGCAAGTGCGCCGCCAGGGACTGGACATCCCGGGCGATCCGGCCGTGCTGGAAGGCCTGGCCGCCGCCTATGAGAGCCCGGGCATCGGCACCATCGCCATCTTCCAGAATGACGGCCAGACCTGGATCGAGGCCGGTTCAATCCGGGCGCCGCTGGCAACCCGCTCGAACCCCGACGGCACGGTGTCCATCGTCTCGGTTGGCCCCGGCGCCATCAGCCTGGAAGCCGAAGTCGGAACCCAGGATGGCCGCCGCACACTGACCCTGCGCGACAGCCAGCACGTCTACCAGTACACCGAAACCGACTGAGGCCGGCCGTCTTCGCCACCAGTCAGCCAGGCGTCGCCCTTCACCGCCTTTCGCCGCCCTGCGCCGCGATTGCGTGGAAGCCGGCGGCCATGAACTCGGCCATTCGCTGTTTGGCTGCCAGGAGATCGTCCGAGCGGCACACGCCGCCGGACAGCGCGTCGATCCGGCCCGTGCGGGCCAGGGTCAGCATGAAGGCGCCGGTGACGAAGTGATAGCCCCAGAACAGGTCGGTCTCGCTGCAGCCGGGCAGCGCGCGCTTGAGCAGATCGACGAGCCGGCGCACCACGGGGTCGAAGTGCTTTTCCATGATATCGGCACCCCAGTCGGGCGTATTGGCCACCTGTGCGCCCAAGGCGAGCGCATGCTTCCATTCCTCCTGGTGTTCGAGATAGAGCTCGAAGTCGGAGTCGAGGAAAGCATGCAACGCCCCTTCCACGGTGGGGGTGCCGCCACAGGCCTTTTCATAGGCTACCAGCGCTTCGGCGCGCCGTTTGCTGGACACCGGAGCCCGCCGGGCGAACACGGCATCGACCAAGGCGTTCTTGTCGTCAAAATAGTAGTGAACGAGCGTGTGATGGACCCCGGCATGAGCGGCGATGTCCTTGAGCGAGACGCCATGAAAGCCACGCTCGGCGAACAGCTGTTCCGCGGAATCGAGGATCTGCCGGATGGAATCGGCACGCCGTTCGGCCCGGCTACGGCGGGGAGTTCTCTCAGCCCGGCTTGTTGTTGCCACTTCGGTTTCCCAGTCTTCTTCCAAACCGGCGGGGATGAGACGTGCATTCCGCGCGCGCCCCGTCGGGCAGGATATAGGGTCAGGGCACCGCGAACCAAGCCGCCCGGTCAGCCCTTCCGCGCCTTGGCACCGCTGCAAGGGGCTGCACGTACCGGTTCCATCGCGGCCACGATGGAACCGGTACGCAAACGCTGGCCGTGGAAGGAACCGCCAGCGTTCCCCAAGCTAGTGCCGGTAATTCAACCGGACCCCGATCGTCCGCGGACGCAGCGTGCTGAAGCGTGCGTCGGCAAAGGCTTCGGGGTGGGAGTAGATCAGGGAGTCGTTGTCGAACGCGTTCTCGACATAGACCGTTGCCGTGAAGTTCTCACCGAAGTGAGCCCCCAGAGACGCGTTGACGGTCTGGTAGTCTTCCGTCGGAGCATAGGTCGGCGACTGGACGCCCGGCTGACCCGGTACGTTCGGGAACTGGTTCACGAAGCCGTCGACATGCCGCGCATTGACATTGGCAAAGGCCAGCGTGTCCGCCCCGATGCTCCATGCGTAGTTCACATAGATGGACCCCTGGAATTCCGGGAAAGCCATGGGAGCCCCCAGAACCGCGCCGGAAATCGCGGCCTGCGTGGCCGTCAGCTCGTCGACCTCGGCGCTGTTGAACGAGCCGTTGATGCCGATATTCAGCCCGTCAGTGGGCATGGCATTGACCTCGAACTCGATGCCCTGACTGGTCGCGCCGCCGATATTGGTCGCGAACTGTACCTGGTCGGAGACGCGATTGGCCTGGACCTGGATGTTGCTCCAGTCGATCAGGTAGGCCGCGATATTGGCCGAGAGGCGATTGTTGAACCAGTTGCCCTTGAGGCCGACCTCGAAGTTCTCGAGATCGTCCGAAACCGCACCATACGGGATGACGATGTCATTGGGATCGACCGTGCTCGGCAGGCCGCCGCGTGCATTCACCACCGGCGTCCGGAAGCCCGTTGCATAGGTTGCGTAGAGCGTGATGTTTTCCACCGGCTTGTAGGACGCGCTGAACTTGAAGGACGGACCTTCCTCGACCCCCTCATCGCCCACGGCGGCAACGTTCGGCGTCACGGTGAGCGGACCGGGAATGCCATAAATCGCGTTGACCAGGTAGTTACTGGTGTAACCGCCCTCCTCGGCAAACCCCTGCACATCCAGCGATCCGTAGCGCAATCCGCCGGTGAGCCAGAAATTGTCGCTGAAGCGGTAGGTCAGCTCCCCGAAGGCAGCCAGCTCGTTCGACACGAAGTGGCTGGAACTGCGCGAGTAGTACTCGTCAGGCAGACCGGTCATGCCGCGAGCCGCGAGGAAAGCCTCGTCGGAGCGGTAGTTATAGTCCACATCGCGGCGCTTGTAGTAATAGAAGGCACCGACGACCCAGTCCCAACGACCGTCTGTCTGTGACACGAGCCGCATTTCCTGGACGAAGGCCTCGTCATAAGCGAGCGCGTCGAGTGCGAACGGGATAGCACCGCCGAACGTCGCATCCAGATCGATGATGAAGGATTGGTCATAGTTCGAGAAGGTCGTCGAACTGGTGAAGTTGGCGAAGCCGAAGTCGTGATCCAGCGTGACATTGTAGGAGTCGAGATAGCCGGCGAAGATATCGGGACGGCGCGTGCGGCGCTGATCCCGGTCCGTACCGAGGTTCGGGTTGATCAGCTGGGAATCTTCCGGCTCGCTGGTCTCATGCAGGTACATGAAGCGAACCGACGTGTCCGGGGTCGGCTCCCATTGAAGGATCGCGCGGCCGCCATAGGACTCCAGCGTGTTTGCATTGTCCTCGCCCGTGCCGATGTTTTCGACCCAGCCTTCCTCGTTGCGGTAGAAGCCGACGACCCGCAGCGCGAGCCGGTCTTCGACCAGCGGGATGTTGACCATGCCATTATAGCGCTGGCGGAAGGAATCGCCCTCGGTCAGGCCGAAATCGACCAGAAGTTCGGCGTCGAACTCGTCGAGATCGGGACTGCGGGTGAGGATGCGCACGGCGCCGGCAAGCGACCCGGATCCGAAAAGGGTACCCTGCGGGCCGCGCAGGAATTCGACGCGCTCCACGTCGAAGAGCGTTGAGTCGAGCTGGGTCGAATTGCCGTTGGCCGAGATCGGAAGCTCGTCGATATAGACGGCCACCGTGTTCTGCAGGTTGGCGCCATAGCCATTGGTGGCCACGCCGCGTACCGAGAACGTATTGAAATTGGCGGTCGGCTTGTTGAGCACCGCGCCGGGCGTTTCCAGAGCCAGGCCCTCATAGCCGACGATCCCCTTCGTCGTCAGCTCTTCCTGTGAGAATGCGGTCACGCTGAGCGGAATGTCCTGGACGTTCATTTCGCGGCGGGTCGCCGTCACGACGATGACGTCGTCCCGATCGGATCTTTGCTGGTTTTCTTCTGCTGCCGTTTCGCCACCCGTCTGGGCAAGGGCCGGACATGGCAAGGCAATAAGAGCGACCGCGGAAACGGACGCACAGAGTACGTATTTCATCACTACTTCCTCCCCTGGTCGGTCTTTTGCCAACCTCGTTGATCACAGCATCACGCTATCGACAAATATATTCACTGACAAGTGTGTGAAGATCTTTTGAGGTGAAATTTTCGCGCGAGCCGCCGACCGGCGCACGCGTGCTGCTACATCAATGTCTTAGAGGACGGGATGAAAGCGGGGCCGGGAGCGCCCACATTGCGGCAAACCTATTGTAAGGCGACCGTCCGGGCGTTTATGACAGGCATACACGCCTTGCAGCAGGCGGACGGAATGATTCGAAAGGACAGCCTTTGGCAGCGGAACGCAAAGCCCCGCGGAAGCGTCAGACAAAGGCCGAAAAGCGCGCTGAGACGACGGAACAGATTCTCGACGTTGCCGAGTTTCTGTTCTCCCGCAACGGATTGCACGGCGTCACGCTGAAGGATGTCGCACGCGATGTCGGCGTCCATCACACGCTGCTGAACTATTATTTCAAGGACAAGCAGACGCTTTTCGACGCCGTCTTCGCGCGTCGGGCCGCCGTCACCTGCGAGCGCCGGATGAAGGCGCTGGAGGCTTACGAGGCGGAAGCCGGTGACAACCCGACCGTCGAGGGCGCCCTGCATGCCTTTCTGGACACCGACCTCGATCTCTACATCGAGGGCGGCCCGGGCTGGCGCAATTATGGCGCCTTGAGCGCCCAGGTCGCCAACACGCCCGAATGGGGCGCCGAGCTGATGGATCAGCATTTCGACCCGGTCGTGCTGCGACTGATCGGTCTGCTCAAGAAAGCCCTGCCGCACGCGTCCGAAGAGAACATCTTCTGGGGCTATCACTTCGTCAGCGGCGCGCTGATGCTGACCCTGGCGCGCACCGGACGGATCGACAAGCTGTCCGGCGGGCTGTGCAAGTCGGACGACTACGCCGCAGTCAAATCCCGCATGGCCCAGTTCATGGCCGCAGGCTTCCACAAGATCTGCGGTCCCGCCCCCGACACCGCGGACTGACGCAGCCGGCCGGATCGCCGTCTTTCCGCTTGATCTCGCCGGGATCATATTTCACTATCACGCGAGCGAATAACTTTGTTTGCGCTGTCTCCATGCGAGCGCAGCACAGACCCGCGGCGTGAAACCGGCACCAGACCGGCCCCGTGGCGGTGACATCAAGGGGAGGGCGGCCGATGGCCGACACAGCGAGCGCAGCGGCCGCTGCGAGCGATCTGAGACGCCGTGACATCAAGGTCATTGCCGCTTCGTCACTCGGCACAATGTTCGAGTGGTTCGACTTCTATCTCTACGGGCTGCTCGCCAGCTATATCTCCGCCCAGTTCTTTTCGGGCGTAAACGAGACGACCGGCTTCATCCTGGCGCTTGCCGCCTTCGCCGCGGGCTTTGCCATCCGGCCGCTGGGCTCGATCGTGTTCGGCCGCATCGGCGACCTGGTCGGGCGCAAATATACCTTCCTGGTAACGATGGGTCTGATGGGCCTGTCGACCTTCGCTGTCGGCTTCCTGCCGAACTAC
Source organism: Maricaulis virginensis (assembly GCF_027922185.1). NCBI lineage: Bacteria > Pseudomonadati > Pseudomonadota > Alphaproteobacteria > Maricaulales > Maricaulaceae > Maricaulis > Maricaulis virginensis. Next base: position 86,228 of record NZ_BSFE01000009.1, read on the forward strand.
GCCACGATCGGCATCGCCGCGCCGGTCATCCTGGTGGGACTGCGCCTCGTTCAGGGGCTCGCCGTCGGCGGCGAGTACGGCGGTGCGGCCACCTATGTTGCCGAACACGCGCCGGACGGGCGTCGTGGTTTCTTCACGAGCTTCATCCAGACGACCGCCACGATCGGCCTCTTTGCCGCCCTGTTAATGGTCATCGGACTGCGCGGCCTGATGGGCGAGGACGCTTTTGCGGACTGGGGCTGGCGGATACCCTTCCTGCTGTCGATCTTCCTGCTGGCGATTTCCCTGTGGATCCGCTTCCAGCTGTCGGAAAGCCCCACCTTCCAGAAGATGAAGGAAGAGGGCGCAACCTCGAAGGCGCCGCTGGCAGAAGCCTTCGGGCGCTGGTCGAACCTCAAATACGTGCTCATCGCGCTTTTCGGCGGCGTCGCCGGCCAGGCCGTGATCGGCTATACGGGCCAGTTCTACACGCTCTTCTATCTGGAGCGGATCGCGGATGTGGACCCGGCGACCTCGAACGTGCTGCTGGTCATCTCACTGATCATCGCGACGCCGACTTTTGTCTTCTTCGGGTGGCTGAGCGACAAGATCGGCCGCAAGAAGATCATCATGACGGCGTGCATCCTGGCCGCGCTCACCCTGTTTCCGCTGTTCAAGGCCCTCACGCACGCCGCCAATCCGGAACTCGCCCGCGCGGTCCGTGAGGCGCCTGTCACTGTCGTCGCAGTGCCCGATGAATGCTCCGTCCAGTTCGACCCGATCGGCCGGAACACCTATGATTCCTCGAGCTGCGACATCGCGAAGGCCTATCTGGCGCGAAACGGCATCAACTACACCAATCTCGACGCCGAACCCGGTTCGATCGCGGAAATCCATGTCGGCGGCACAGTTATCGTCGCGCCCGATCCGTCTCGGCAGGACGCCGACAGCCTCGCCACGGCAATCGATGCCTTCCGTACCCAAGTCGGCGCGGAGCTGATCGCGGCGGGGTATCCCAGCGAAGCGGATCCGGCGCAGATCAACCGGCCGCTCGTCATCGCGATCATCGTCGCGATCATGCTGATGGTCACCGCCGCTTATGCACCGCTCGCGGCGATGCTCGTGGAGCTGTTTCCGGCGCGGGTGCGCTACACGTCGATGTCCCTGCCCTACCATATCGGCAATGGATGGTTCGGCGGCTTTCTCCCCACCACAGCCTTCGCCATGGTTGCGGCAACGGGAAACATCCATTTCGGCCTCTGGTATCCCGTGGTGATCGCCGGGATGACCGCCATTGTCGGCATTCTTTTCCTGCCGGAGACCTTCCGGAGAAATATCGATGCGTAGGCAGGACAGGAACAGTCTTTCGGCGACCCGGCGCGGCTTCCTGGCTGCGTCGGCCGCCACCCCTTTCATCGCCTCGGCTCCAGCTGCACCCGCCGGCACTCCCGGCGATGCCCATGACAGCATCGCCCGGGACCTGCAGCGCTATATCGGGTTCGGCAACAAGCAGTCCGGCGGTCTAGGCGACGAGGCGTGCGGCGCATGGCTGGAGGCAGAGCTGGAAGCAATCGGCTTCCAGACGCAAAGACAGTCCTTCTCCGCCCCCTGGTTCACACCGGAAACATCCGAAATCATCATCGGCGATGCACGCGCACACCTGTGGCCGCAGCCCATTGTGCAGACGACACCGCCGGACGGCCTGACCGCGCCGGCCGTCCGCGTTGACGGCAACGGGCGTTCAGACCGGCCGCTCGCCGGCGCGATAGCCCTGGTCGATCTGGCCCATGCGCGCTGGTCGTCCATGTTCTGGCCGGGCGTGGCCGGACCGGTCCGGGCGGCATTCGATCAGGGCGCGCTTGCCTGTGTCATCATCACGAACGGACCGAGCGGCAAGATCATCGCCCTGAATACGGACGGTCGCGCACCGCTCTACGACAGGCCGATCGCCTTGATGGCACCGGACGATGCCGCCCCCTTTCTTGCGGCGGCCCAGGCATCGCAACCGGTCAGTCTGACAATAACCGGACAGGGCGGACGCCGTCCGGCCTTCAATCTCGTCGGCGCACTCGACCGGGGCCGCGGCCGGTGGCTGGTCGTCTCCACCCCGCGGTCGGGCTGGTTCACCTGCGCCGGTGAACGCGGCGGCGGCATCGCGGCCTGGCTGCACATGGCGCGCTGGGCGAGCCGGCACGCGCCGGACTTTGACCTGTCCTTCGTCTGCAACAGCGGCCATGAATACCAGTATCTCGGCGCGGAAGAGCTGCTCCACAACGTGGCCCCACCGCCCGGTGAAACCGCGTTCTGGCTGCATCTCGGCGCCAATCTCGCAGCCCGGGACTGGCATTCCGGTGTCGGTGCGCGCCGCCCCCTGCCCGGCACGGACTCCCAACGCTATCTCGTCGTGAGCCCGCATCTCGTTCCGGCGGCCGCCGACGAATTCGCCGGGCTTTCCGGCCTGGAGGCCCCGTATTCCAGCGAGGAATTGTCTGCCGGCGAACTCACCAATGTGATCGAGGCCGGCTATGCGCCGGTTGCCGGCATTTTCGGCGTCCACCAATTCCATCATGTGGCGGACGATGACGCGCGTTGTGTTTCCGCCGCGGCGGTGAGCGAAACCACGCTCGCCTTTCGGCGCCTGCTTCAGCGCGCCTTGAGTTAGTCTGATGACCCGTATCGCAAAGCCCCTGAACACCCTTTCCGCGCTCGCAACGCTTCTGCTGACCGGGTGCAGCCAGCCCGAAGCGGCATCGGCGCCCCGGGTCCAGACCGCAAACGGTCTCGTGCAGGGGGTGGGCGCGAATGGCGTCGTCAGCTTCAAGGGCATTCCCTATGCACAGGCGCCGGTCGGCGATCTGCGCTGGCGTGCACCGCAGCCGGTCCTGCCCCACGACGGCGTTCTGGACGCGACGGTTTTCGGTCCCAGCTGTTTCCAGCAATCCATCCCTGCCACCAGCATCTACAACGACCCGCCATCGGCGATGTCGGAGGACTGTCTCAGTCTCAATATCTGGGCGCCGGAAGATGCAGCGGACGCACCGGTCATGGTGTGGATCCACGGCGGGTCGCTGCGCATCGGCGGCGCGGCACAGCCCATGTATGACGGTACCGTCTTCGCGGAGCGGGGCATTGTCTTCGTGTCCATAAACTACCGGCTCGGCGCGCTGGGCTGGATGGCCCACCCCGAACTCACTGCGGAGTCGCCGCACGGCGTGTCCGGCAATTACGGCCTGCTCGACCAGATCGAGGCGCTGCGCTGGGTCCGGGAGAATGTGGCGGGCTTCGGCGGCGCCCCGGGCAATGTGACCGTGATGGGCGAGTCGGCCGGCGCTTTGAGCGTGACCTATCTGCTGACCTCACCGCTTGCCGAAGGCCTGTTCGACAAAGCCATCGTCCAGAGTACGAATCTGCGTGCCTTTCCGGAACTGGACCGGGCTGTCTTCGGCCTGCCCTCCGCGGAGGATACCGGCCTGCAAATGGGCCATGCCCTGGGGCGCACGACCCTCGCCGGCCTGCGAGAGATGGATGCCGAAACACTGACGCAGGAAACCGCGCGTCTCCGGTTCAACAGCCAGGGCACGGTCGATGGATGGGCCCTGCCGGGACAGATCATCGATGTGCTGGACCGCAACAAGCAGGCGCCCGTGCCGCTACTGGCCGGCTTCAACAGCGACGAGCTGCGAACCCAGCGCATTCTGGTGCCAGCGGTACCGGACACACCCGAAGCGTATGAGCAGCTCATCCGGTGCGGATACGGGGAATACGCAGACGCGTATCTGGCGATCTATCCCCCTGACGACCCGGAACGGGCGACCTTCGATGCTTTCCGCGACACGATCTACGGCTGGGCCGGCGAACACCTCGTCCGATCCCAGACCGACATCGGAGCGCCCGCCTATCTGTACATGTTCGACCATTGCTATCCCGCCGCCGAAGCACTCGGCATTTGCGGCTTTCACGCCAGCGAACTGCCTTTCGTGTTCGGCCAGACCGGCGAGACTGCCGCGCTGACCGCGAACTGGCCAGCGCCAGGCGGTGACACGGATCAGGCACTGTCCGCAGCCATGATCGACTACTGGGTTTCCTTTGCCGCGACCGGCCAGCCGGTCAGCGAGGACGGGCCGGACTGGCCGTCCTATGCGCAGGAGCAGTCCTTCATGCACTTCGACGGCACGCCGCGTCTCGAACGCGACCCGGTCCCCGGCATGTACGAATTCCACCGCGACTGGGTCGCACGGCAACGCGCCCGCAACGAGCAATGGTTCCTGCAGGTCGGGATCAATGCGCCGCAGATCTGCCAGACCGCGGGAGCTGCCGAAGAATAGCCGCGGCAATCCGGCGGGGCCCCGGCGGAATGTTATTCACACACATTAGAATGAATATTGACATCGCGAGTCCGCCCCGCTCAAGATGCGCTTCAAACAGGCCAAGAGAGCCACAGTTTTCGGGAGGACACCGGTGCTTCACATACCGGATTATCCGGAATGCCCCGTTGCGGGCATCCGTTCGAATATCGCGCCACTCGGCCTGGCGGCCGCGCGAGGCGAGGGCCAGGCATGAGCTCTTTACCCCCGAGCCCCGACATCACCCAGATTCCCGCGGAACCGGGTGTGAAGCCCCGGCTCGAGCCGGACGGGGATGCGGCCGCCAGCCCGCCGGCGCCCGGGCGCCGCGCCTGGGTGGTGCTGGTCATCCTGTGCTTTGTCTACGTCCTCAACTTCCTCGACCGCCAACTCCTGTCCATCCTGGCCAAGCCGATCCAAGACACGCTGGGCATATCGGACAGCCAGCTGGGCCTGATCGGCGGACTCTACTTCGCCTTTTTCTACTGTTTCATCGCCATTCCGGTCGGCTGGCTGGCCGACAAGACGAACCGTGTCGGCATCCTGGCGCTGGCCTGTGCGATCTGGAGCGCTGCAACGATCGCCTGCGGTGCGGCCCGCAATTACGGACAGCTCGTCGTGGCACGCATGACGGTGGGCTTTGGCGAAGCCGGCGGCGTTCCGCCATCCTATGCGATCATCACCGACTACTTCCCCAAGGGCCGCCGCGGCACCGCACTGGGTATTTTCAATCTCGGCCCGCCGATCGGAGCGGCGCTTGGCATCGCCTTCGGCGCATCGATCGCCGCAGCCTTCAGCTGGCGCGACGCCTTCTACGTGCTCGGCGGGGTCGGCCTGGTCGCCGCCATTGTCGTCGCCGTGTTCGTTCGCGAACCCAAGCGCGGCGGGCTGGACGCGCCCAATCCGGAACTCGCATCCGAACCGTCCGGCTTCTGGGTCACACTGAAAATGTTCTTCTCCCACAAGGCGCTCATGCTGGCGGCGCTGGGCAGTGGCGCGACACAGTTCATCACCTACGGGCTCGGCAATTTCACCGCACTCTTCCTGATGCGCGAAAAGGGCATGACCCTGAACGAGATCGCCGTCTGGTATGCCCTGGTCGTGGGGATCGGCATGAGTGCCGGCATCTTCACGTCCGGCTGGGCGATCGACCGCTTCACCCGGATATCCAAACGCTATTACGCGCTGATCCCGGCGGCATCGCTGGCCTTGTGCATTCCCTTCTATATCGGGTTTGTGTGGGCACCGGGCTGGCAGCTGGCCACCCTGTTCCTGATCGGCCCGAGCTTCCTGAACTACTTCTATCTGTCGTCCTCGGTGGCCCTGGTCCAGGAAGAAGTCCGGCCCGACCAGCGCGTGATGTCCGGCGCCCTGCTCCTGCTGGTGATGAACTTCATCGGCCTTGGTCTGGGGCCGACCTATGTCGGCATCGCCAGCGACCTTTTCCGCGCCAGCTTCCCCGACAATTCCCTGCAGACCGCCCTGTACACGCTGGTGCCGTTCTACGGTCTGGCGATCGCCCTGTTCCTCGCCCTGGCGCGTGTGCTTGCGCGCGAAGAGGCCAAGCAAGGAGGTGCCTCATGACCTGGAAACTCGACACGCCCGCCCTCAGGGCCGGCGCCCTCGCCTGCCTGCTCGCCGGCTCCACGGCCTGTGCCCAGACCGGTGCCGACGACGGCGCGCCGGTCGTCGAGGCGCCGGCCGGCCCGATCGCCGGACAGGCCGCAGACGGGCTTCGCATCTTCAAGGGCATCCCCTACGCCCGGCCGCCCATCGGCGACGCCCGCTGGACACCCCCTCAACCGATGGAGCCGTGGCAGGGCACGCTGCAGGCACACGATTACGGCCCGTCCTGCGTGCAGCGTGTGCGCGAGACGACCAGTATCTACGCTTCCGACATAACCCCGGTCAGCGAAGACTGCCTCAGCCTGAACATCTGGGCACCGGAAGATGCCGATAATGCGCCGGTCTTCGTATGGATTCACGGCGGCGCGCTGTCGGCCGGATCAACCCGGGAACCGCTCTATGACGGCGCCCGGCTGGCGCAGGACGGCATCATCGTCGTGTCGATCAACTACCGCCTCGGCGTGCTCGGCTACATGGCCCACCCCGAACTCAGCGCGGAATCTCCCGATGGCGTGTCCGGCAATTACGGGCTGCTCGACCAGATCCAGGCCCTGCGCTGGATACAGGATAATATCGGTGCATTCGGCGGCGATGCCGGCAATGTCACGATTGCCGGTGAATCCGCCGGCGGTCTGAGCGTGATGTATCTGATGGCGGCCCCCGCCGCCCGCGGCCTGTTCTCGCGCGCCATCGCCCAGAGCGCCTACATGATCTCGACGCCGGAACTCAAGCGCCCGGTCCACGGCGCCTTCGCGGCCGAAGCCGTCGGCACCTATATCGCCAACCAGCTCGGAGCAGCAAACATCGCCGAACTTCGTGCCATGGATGCCCAAGCCGTGGTCGATGGCGCACTTGCTGCCGGCTATCTCACCTCCGGCACGATCGACGGTCATGTCCTGCCGCGGCAACTCGTCGAGACTTTCGATCGCGGCGAACAGGCCGACGTGCCGATCATTGCCGGGTTCAACCAGGGCGAGATCCGCACACTGACAGCGCTGGCACCCGCCGTGCCGGACAGCGCCGAGGCCTACGAGAGCCGTATCCGCGAGCTCCATGGCGACATGGCCGAGGATTTCCTGCAGCTCTATCCCGGCGACGACCTGCAGGAGAGCATCTACGAAACCACCCGCGACGCCTTGTACAGCTGGACCGCCGAGCGTCTGGTCCGCAGCCAGGAAGCCCTCGGGCAACCGGGTTATCTCTATATGTTCGACCACGGCTACCCCGCAGCCGACGAGCGGGGCCTGCACGCCTTCCACGCAGCCGAACTGCCCTACATGTTCGGCAATACGCGGCGCACGCCGCCCTACTGGCCGCCCCTGCCGGATACACCGGAAGAAGCCGCCTATGCCGATGCGATGACCGGCTACTGGTCCAGCTTTGCGCGAACCGGCGAACCGGTCGCCGACGGTGCGGCGGCCTGGCCGAATTACGGGCAGACACGCGCCTACATGCATTTCGCCGAAACACCGCAGGCAGGCGAGAACGTGCTTCCGGGCATGTATGAGTTCGTCGAGGAACTGGTTTGCCGCCGCAGGGTTGCAGGCGGCCAGGGCTGGCACTGGAATGTCGGGTTGGCCTCTCCGCCGGTGCCCGCCAGACAACCGGATTGCGGATAGTCGCGCGCCGGCAGTACACCCGAACCCTCTTGCCTGAGCGCCACGCCCCGACCGGGCGTGGCGCTATTGTTTCAGCGCAACAAAGCCGGCGGCCAGAAAGTCGCTGATCCGCTGCTTGATCGCGGGAAAGTCGTCCGCGTGGCAGACACCGTCCGAGAGGCGATCGATCCGGCCGGTGCGGGCCAGTGTCGTCATCAGGGCGCCGGTCACAAAGTGATAGCCCCAGAAGATGTCCTCTTCGCCGTGATCCGGCAGCGCGCGCCTGAGTATGCCGACAAGCTTCAGCACGACAGGATCGAAATGGGCGTCCATCAGCTCGGCGCCTTCAGGGGTATTGCTCACCCGGGCGCAGAAGGAGGCATAGTTCATCCACGCCTCGCCCCCCTCGAAATAGAGGTCCAGATCGGTATCGAGAAACGCGTGCAGCGCGCCTTCCACCGTCGGCCTGTCACCGGCCTGCGCCTCATACTCCGACAGCGCCGTCATGCGGCGTTCGCTCGTTACCGTGGCCCGCCGCGCGAACACGGCCTCGAACAGGTGTTTCTTGTCATCGAAATAATAGTGCAGCAGCGTGGTGTGGATGCCGACGCGCTTGCCGACATCGCGCAGCGTCACGCCGTGCAGGCCGTGCCGCGCAAACAGGTATTCTGCCGCATCGAGAATCTGCTCAAGCGTTTCGGCCCGCTGTTCGGCCTTGGAGCGGCGCGCCCGGCGCCGGGCTCGTGACACCGCTTTCGCGCCGGTACCGTCTGCACCCTTTGGTGATTGATCCGTCATACCCGTACCGGTCCTAGTCCGCCGCCGCATAGTCAAGCCGCAGCCTGCGCTTGTCGATCTTGCCGGTCGGGGCAAGCGGCATCGCATCGACCAGAATGAGCTGGTCGGGAATCCACCAGTCGGCGACCTGCCCGCGCAGGGCGCCTTGCAGGGCCGCCTGGTCCGGTTTCATGCCCTGGTTCGGCTCAACGATGAGCACCGGCCGTTCACCCCATTTCGGATCGGCACGGCCGATCACCGCGACCAGGCACACATCGGGGTGCCGCCCCACGATCTCCTCGATCTCGGCCGGATTGATCCACTCGCCACCGGATTTGATCAGGTCCTTGGCCCGGCCGCAGATTGTCAGATTGCCATCATCGTCGAGCGATGCGAGGTCGCCGGTGTCAAAATAGCCGTCGTCGTCCAGAGCGTCCGTCTCGGCTCGGAAGTACCGGTCCACGACGCTCGCGCCCTTCACCTTGAGGTGCCCGACGATATTTCGTTGCTCTGCAAGCTCGCGGCCGTCCCGGTCGGTCAGTTTCAGATCGATGCCCAATGGCGGACGCCCGGATGATTGCAGGGCCTGCGCAGGCGCCCCCGGCGGCGCGATCGTACCGACCGGCGACAATTCCGTCATGCCCCAGCTGGTCTGCACCTCCACCCCCAGGCGCGTCTCCATGCGGCGGATCAGGCTGTCGGGACATTTCGAACCGCCGATCAGAACCCGCTTGAGCTCGGGCAGGTCACCGCCGGTCTCGTCGAGGTGATCCATCACGCCAACCCAGATCGTCTGGACGCCCGCGGCCAGCGTCACCCCCTCCTCGCGCATCAGCTTGGCGAGGCTGGCGCCGTCGGCCCGGCGTCCGGGCAGGACCAGCCGCGCACCCACGGCGGGCGCCGCGAAAGGCAGGCCCCAGCCATTGGCGTGGAACATGGGCACCGCGACGAGGACCGTGTCCTGGCCGGTCAGCGCAATGGCGTCGGCCTGGAGTGCGCGCAGCGTGTGCAGGTAGTTGGAGCGGTGCGTGTAGAGGACCCCTTTGGGCCGGCCCGTCGTGCCGGATGTATAGCACAGTCCGGCCGGCGCATTCTCGTCGAACCCGCCCCACGTCACCGGCTTGCCGCAGGATTGCAGAAGGGTTTCGTACGGCCAGAACCGGACGGCCTCGCCCGCGCAGCACATTTTCGCCGGGCCTTCACCGTCAAGCCAGATCACATGCTCGATCACCGGACAGAGCGGCAGAAGCGCGGCCACCAGATCGGCAAGACTGGAGGCTACGGCGATGACCCGGTCCTCCGCCTCATTGATCATGGCGGCGAGATGGGACGGCGTGAGACGGGGATTGAGCGTATGACAGACCAGCCCGCAGCCCATCGACGCATAGTAGATTTCCAGGTGATGCTGTGTGTTCCAGCCGAGCGTTCCGATACGCTCGCCCGTCGACAGCCCCAGAGCCCCCAGTGCGCCCGACAAGTCGTTCGCCCGCCGCCGCAGGGCGCTGTAGGAAAGGCGGTCCACCCCTGCTTCGCCCCCGGCCGACACGACCCCGCGCTGCCCGTTCCATTTCGCTGCGTGGTCCAGGAATTTGTCGATGGTAAGCGAGTAGGTCTGCATCGCGGATACACACTTGTTGTCGAGGAAGCAGATTGCCGTCCGGGAAGTTCGGCAATTCGCTCCGTCTCTTGTTCGGAACAGGCCCGGATGGGGAGCACCGCACCCGCGCGAAGCGCAGGCCGGACCAATTGCGGAAAGAGGGGTCCAATCGCGACAGGACGACCGGCAACACGATGCAACCCCACTGGTACACAAGGCAAAACTAGCCGCCTGCCCAGACCCTTGTCAATGTTCATTATACTGTGAGCGAATAAGTTCACATGGCCCGCCCGATCGTGCTAGGGGATGCGATCAGGGCACTTCACCGTGCCAGATTCGGTTTGTACGGGACATCGAACGTCCCCGGGGGAGAGGTATATGATCGATCTTTCTAGACAAGTTGCCATCGTGACGGGTGCCGGTGGTGGTCTGGGCCGTTCGCACGCTCATCTTCTTGCGGCGCGGGGCGCTCACATACTGGTCAATGACCTCGGAGAAGGGGCCGAAACCGTCGCGGCAGAGATCTGCCGCAAGGGCGGCTCGGCCATCGCCTTTCAGGGCTCGGTCACAGACGCAGACGCCATGCAATCCATGGCGGACACCGCGATGGCGCACTGGGGCCGGATCGACATTCTCGTCAACAATGCCGGCATTCTGCGCGACAGGACCTTCGCGAAAATGCCGCTTTCGGACTTCCGGCTGGTCCTCGACGTGCATCTCACAGGTGCCGCCAACTGCACCAAGGCGGTCTGGCAGGCCATGCGAGACCAGGGCTATGGCCGGATCGTCATGACCACCTCGTCATCGGGCCTATACGGCAATTTCGGCCAGTCCAATTATGGCGCCGCCAAGCTCGGCCTTGTCGGACTGATGAACACGCTCGCGCTGGAGGGCAAGAAATACGGCATCCACGTCAACTGCCTCGCGCCGACAGCGGCCACGCAGATGATGGAAGGTATTCTTCCCGCCGAACAGCTCGAACGGCTCGACCCCGGCCGGGTCAGCCCGGCGGTCCTCGCCCTGTGTTCGAAGGATGCTCCGACACGCCAGATCCTGTGCGCCGGCGCAGGCGGTTTCGAACTGGCCCACATCACCCTGACCCGCGGCATCCATATCGCCGACGGACCGTACATGGCCGAGGCCCTGCTCGAACGCTGGTCCGAACTCGCCGACAGAAGCGGCGAACTCCTTCCCGAACAGGGTTTCGACCAGAGCCGCCTCGAGCTTGAAAAAGCCGGCTACACACTGCCTGACGAAGCTGCGGAGTAGCCGGTTCGGGGCAGCCGGTGCCGTCAGGACGGCCCCTCCTCGCCCGCGGCAGCTGGCGAAAACCGTAAGGACTGGCGCCATCCGGGCCGCCTATCACCTGGCGGGTCTTCCAGCGCGCTCGGATCCCCGCCCCTGAAAGAGCCCGTGTCGCGGTGCTGTCAGACAAAGCCGGAGTGGTCTCCAAAGGCCAGGGTCGAGGCTGATTCAGGCCGCCAGTTGACGCCATTCGTCGAGGGCGGTGGCGCGGTTTTCCTTGAAGTCGGATCGTGAGTAGAGGTGGCGTTCGAGGTTGAAGTGATTGTAGATCGACGATTGGACAGCAGCGAACTTTTGTAGACTTCGTGATCGCCGAAATCGCGCCATGATTTTCTCGCGCCGACGTAAGGGCTGGTGGGAATTTTCAGCTCGGTTATTCAGCCACCTCCCCGTCTCTTGGCGGTTCGCATTTCCGAGCTTCCGAAGCGCAGATTTGTAGCTGCACAACTTGTCAGTCACGACCACTTCCGGACGGCCATACCGTTTCATCGCCTTGCGCAGAAACTTCCACGCTGACTCGCGATTCCGGGTCTTGGTGACATACGCTTCAAGCACCTCTCCTTCGTGATCAACGGCGCGCCATAGATAGTGAGTTTCACCGTTGATCCGGACGAAAACCTCGTCGAGGTGCCAGGCGCAATTCGAGTAGTGCCTGTTCTCCACGCGGCGCTTGCGAATCTCGGCTGCGAACATCCGCCCGAACCGGTTCCACCAGAAGCGCGCCGTCTCGTGCGTGATATCGATGCCGCGCTCGTGGAGCAGATCCTCGACGTTCCGAAGCGACAGCGGGAACCGGACATACATCATCACGGCCAGGCGGATGATCTCGGGAGAAGTCTTGAAATACCTGAAGGGGTTACGCATCAGACGAGGCTATGAAACCGGCGCTCCACGCTCAAGCCAAAGTTCCTCTGACACTGCCCCCAGACCGGAAACCGGGGTCTGGGTGACGGGGCTGTCAGACCAATGCGGACAGGTCTCGGAATTGGTGTATGTCCGCGTTTTTAGGTGGTTAGCAACCGTGCTGCGACCGTATCCAATCCGCGCAGGATCCATTCCCTCGTAGAGGCTGGGTCAATAACGTCGTCGATTTCCATAAATTCTGCGACGGTGAGCGCCTTGCCCTCGTCGTAGAGGCCCTGGAGCTTGACATTGAAATAGGCGGCGCGTTCGGCCTCGTCCTCGATGGCTTCCAGCTCGCGGCGGAAGCCGAGACGGACGGCGCCTTCAAGCCCCATAGCCCCGAACTCGCCGGTCGGCCAGGCCACCGCGAAAAAGGGCGAGTGGAAACAGCCTCCGACCATGGCCTGGGCGCCGAGCCCGTAGGCCTTACGCACGACCACGCTGAACAACGGAACGGAGAGCTGGGCACCGGCGATGAACAGCCGGCACGCCTTGCGCACCTGGCCCTTCGCCTCGACATCAGGCCCCACCATGAAACCCGGCGTGTCGCACAACGACAAGACCGGCAGGCCGTGGGAGTCGCACAGGGTGAGGAAGTCCGTCATCTTGGAAGCCGCATCGGCGTCAATGGCCCCGGAAATCACCTGCGGATCATTGGCGATCAGCCCCATCGGACGCCCGCCGACGCGCACCAGTGCAGTGATCGCGGCCCGGCCGAAATCCGGTTTCAGCTCAAGCACGCTGTCCACATCGGCCAGCTGGTCGATCACCTCACGGATATCATAGACGCGCATCCGGTTTTCTGGGATCAGGCTGCGCAACCGCCGCGGATCGTGGGCCTCGAAATCGGTAACTCGCCCCTGGAAATAGGACAGGTAGCGCTTCGCGGCGACCACAGCTTCGGCCTCGTCGGCCACGACGATATCGATCACGCCATTGCGTCGCTGCATATCGACGGGGCCGACCTCGCCGGGCTTGAACACGCCGAGCCCGCCGCCCTCGATCATCGCCGGCCCGCCCATGCCGATACTGGCATTCTCGGTCGCGATGATGACGTCGGCACAGCCCAGCAGGGCTGCATTGCCGGCAAAACAATAGCCCGACACGATCCCCACCAGCGGGACCTTGCCAGAGAGTTTGGCAAACCGGGCGAAGGTGGGGATGTCCAGGCCCAGGCGTGTATCGGTCTCGCCGGGCCGGCCGCCGCCGCCCTCGGCGAACACGACCAGCGGCACGCCGGCGCGTGCGACCAGGTCGATCATCCGGTCCTTCTTCTTGTGATTATAGGCGCCCTGCGTGCCGGCAAAGACGGTGAAGTCGTAGGCGAAGACGCCGCAGCGCGACGCATCCTCGCCGAACGTGTCGCCATTGATGGAACCGAAGCCGGCAATCATGCCGTCGGCCGGACTCTTCTCGCGCAGTTCCTCCGGCGTGCGGCGGCTGCGCTGGGCAGCGAGGTTGAAGGCGCCATACTCCATGAAACTGCCCGGGTCGCACAGATCCTCGACATTCTCGCGCGCGGTGCGCTGGTTGCGGCTGCGTCGCCGCGCCACGGCATCCGGCCGGCTGGCATCCTCCAGCTCGGCCCGGCGCGCGAGCATCTCTTCCAGATCGGGGCGGATGTGATCGGGATCGAGGATGGCGGCGTCCACGGCCGCATCCTCCAGCCCCTCGACCGGTTCGAACGTGCCCAGGCACTGGTCTTCCGTGACCGGATCGCCGGGACCGACGCGCCAGTTCGCGACGACGCCGTCGGCGGGGGCGGCCACCTCGTGCTCCATCTTCATGGCTTCGATGATGAGCACGGGCTGCCCTGCCCGCATCGTGTCGCCCGCCGCCACCTCGACGGAGACCACCACGCCGGAGGTCGGCGCCCTGACGGCCTGCTGCCCCGCGGGCAACGGTGCTTCGGCCGACGGGGGTGAAAGGTCCGCGGCGGCCGTCTGGTCCGCATCCGCCTCCAGAGCCGTAGCCGAGACGACCAGCTCGCTCATCACCCGGTCGGCGAAGGCGGTGTCGGCCGTGCCGTCGAGCACTTCCGGCCGGTCGAGCAGGGCCGCCAGCAGGCTCCGATTGGTCTGACAGCCCTCGATCCGGAATTCGTGAAGCGCGCTCTTCGCCCGCGCCACCAGGGCCGAAAAGCCGCCGCGCTCGCTGTGGACGATCAGCTTGGCGAGTAAGGTATCGAAGGCAGGGTTCGGCCGGTATCCCGCATGACCGGCCGTATCGATCCGCAGCCCCGGGCCGGTTGGTGGTTCGAACCGGGTAATCTGGCCGGCCGCCGGCCGCACCGCCCCGTCGTCCGATACGATTTCCGCATTGATCCGGGCCTGCAGGGCGATGCCGCGCAGCGGCAGCGCGCCATCCGCCAGCCCCAACTCCGCCAGCGTCGCGCCTTGAGCCAGACGCAGCTGTGTCTGGACGAGGTCCAGCCCGGTCACCGCCTCGGTCACGGTATGCTCGACCTGCAGGCGCGGATTGGCCTCGATGAAGGCAAACCGCCCGTCCGGCCGCACAAGGAATTCGAAGGTTGCCAGCCCGAGCACGCCCGACGCTTCGGCCAGGCGCAGCGCGGCGGCGGTCATGGCCTGGCGCTGGTCCGGATCGATTGTCGGGCTCGGGGCAATCTCGACCAGTTTCTGCCGGTTGCGCTGCAGCGTACACTCGCGCTCATGGGCATGGATACAGGCGCCGGTGCGGTCGGCCAGGATCTGGATCTCGATATGGCGTGCGTGTTCGACCAGTTCCTCGACATAGAGGTCGGGATTGCCGAAGGAGGCCTGGGCCTCGGCCTGGCACGCCTTGAACGCGGCCTCGATCCCGGCGGCATCGCGCACCGGGCGGGTGCCACGCCCACCGCCGCCGGCGATCGCCTTGAGCATGACCGCACCGTCCTGGCCCAGTGAGCGAAGGAATTCGCGGACCGTGGCGGCATCCACCGGACCGCCCAGACCTTCAGGGACCGGCACACCGTGATCGCGAGCCAGATCGCGGGCGCGGGCCTTGTCGCCCAGCAGGGCGAGCGTGGCCGGCCCTGGCCCGACAAAGATCAGCCCCGCCTGCGCGCAGGCCTCGGAAAACGCCGCGCTTTCGCTGAGAAATCCATAGCCCGGATGGACCGCATCGCAGCCGTGTTCGCTTGCTGCGGCCACCAGGGCCTCTATATCGAGATAGGCCGCCGCACCCCGCCCCGGCAGGGCATGACGGACATCGCCGAAATCAAGATGACGGGCCGCGTCCTCGTCGGACGAATGGACCATGACGATGCGGAGCCCGACTTCGCGCGCGGCGCGGGCGATCCGGATGGCGATTTCACCACGATTGGCGACGAGCAGACCGGTCATCGGGCCTCCGATTGTTACAGGATCAGTCCTTGTGCATCACGCCGGCGGCCAAGAATCCCCCATCGACGGCCAATACATGGCCATTGATGTAACCGGCTTCGCGACTGGCGAGAAACAGGGCGGCCGCGGAGACTTCCTCCGGCGTGCCGTAGCGATCGGCCGGAATGGCCCGGCGATAGACCTTGCGGGTGGTGTCGCTGTGCATGCGGGCCACCAGTTCGGTCTCGATCGCGCCCGGCGCCAGTGCATTCACCGTGACGCCGGCTGCGGCCAGCTCGACGGCCAGAACGCGGCTGAGCATGATCACTCCGCCCTTGGCCGCACCATAGGCGGCCCGGCCGGTGCCGCCGGCGACGCCTGCGGTGGATGCCAAATTGACGATGCGACCGTACCCAGCCTCGGCCATGACCCGCCCTGCGGCCCGGTTGATGGCGAACGTCCCCGTGAGATCGGTGTCGATAATACGCGACCATTCCGCGTCTGTGGTATCCAGAAACGGCCGTTCGATACCGATCCCCGCGCTGTGAACGAGGACGTCCAGACGGCCACCTCCGGCCGCCAGGCATTGCGCCACCACCGCGTCACAACGGGCACTATCGGTGACGTCGAGCTCGACCCCGTCCACCGGGGTCGGCGTCAGGGCGGCAAGTTCGGCGACAGTCTCGCACAGACGGATCGCGTCACGGTCGGCCACGATCAGCCGCGCCCCAGCGCGGGCGAAGTCGCGCGCGACGGCACGACCTATACCGCTGGCACCGCCAGTGACGAGCGCCGTCTGGCCGGTGAAGTCGGCGATCAGGGTCATGAAACCGGGTCGGCGGCGGGCCGCGGCGTGCCCGCCCGGTACTGCAGCACGGCCGGCACGCTGAGCAGGGCCAGCGCGGACGGGATCAACGCCACCGCGACACGGATCCAAAACAGGGCGCGGTCGGACTGTGCCTCGGCACCGGAGACGAAGCCACCGGTGCTCAGGACCAGTCCGACCACGAGCGGGCCGAGGGCAAGCCCGCCCTTCTCGACGGCCGTCCACACACCGGTAAAGGTTCCGGCGGCATCGCGGCCGTCCTCGCGAGCGTCATGGATGATGTCGGTGAGCATGGCGAAGGGCAGGAGCTGGAGCCCCCCGAAGCCCATGCCGACCACGCCGGTCATGGCGATGACCAGCGTCCAGTCTTCGGGGCCCGCCGCCAGCCACAGCCCGGCCAGGCCGACGACCGTGATCAGCGCCGCGGCCAGATAGGCCGGCACTTTTCCGGTCAGGCGCGAGATCGCCGCCCAGGCGAACATGGACAGGATGGTGCCGCCCAGCAGGGCGAGAAAGACGGTAGAAATCGCCCCTTCGCTGCGGCCTGCGATCTGGGTGACATAGTAGGGCGTCGAACCGGTGAACACGCCGAGACCGCCGAGCTGGATGATGTAGGCCAGCGCCAGCATGCGGAAGCGCCCGTCGCGCAACGCGTCGAGGAAATGGGCCTTGCCGGCGGTCTTGGGCGCGGGCATCACCGGGGCCCGGGCGGTGCCGAAGAAGGCGACCAGCATGGTCGCGGCGCATGCGCCGCCGAGCACCCAGGACATGGCGGCGAAACCGCCCCGTCCACCGCCGAAGGCCTCCAGCAGTGCCGGCGCTGCGGCCGATCCGGCCAGCACGCCGGCCATCGCGAAACTCATCCGGTAGGCCATGATCGAGGCCCGCTCGTCGGGATTCGCGCTCATCTCGGCGGGCATGGACAGATAGGGGACGGCGAAGACGGTGTAGGCCGAGGCGCTGAGCACGTAGACCACGGTGACGTAGAGGAAGTTCCAGCGCTCGCCCGGCAGGTCCGGTGCGCTGAACAGGAAGACGAAGCTGAGCGCGGTCAGGATAGCGCCGGCCAGCAGATAGGGGCGCCGGCGCCCCAGCGGGGAGCGGGTCCGGTCGGATACCCACCCCATGAAGGGATCGGTTATCATGTCCCAGACCCGGGGTAGAAAGACCGCCAAACCGGCCAGGGCCGGCGAGACCGAGAGAATTTCGGTAAGATAGTAAAGCAGGAGGACGCCGGGCACCGTGAGATAGATACCGGTGCCGATAGAGCCAATGCTGAAGGCCAGAACTATACGTCGGGGCGTTCTCTGCACTGCGTCCTCCCGGAATGGCCCCGGACGACCGGCGGCCGCTCAAGGTGGGAGAGAACCTTGAATACGTCCAGACCGGACATCCGCCGCCCCTGTCCATTGACTAAAACTGAAAATGACGCCA
The DNA here is from genome assembly GCF_027922185.1 of Maricaulis virginensis. NCBI lineage: Bacteria > Pseudomonadati > Pseudomonadota > Alphaproteobacteria > Maricaulales > Maricaulaceae > Maricaulis > Maricaulis virginensis. Next base: position 103,939 of record NZ_BSFE01000009.1, read on the forward strand.
ACCTCATATTTAGTCAACACGAAGCTTCCGGACAGGATGTGAGCATGAGCGAAGCCGCACGCGAAATCAGCACCTTCTCCAACTTCGCCGCGGGCGACGAGGTCGGAGTATCGTCCTGGATACCGGTCGACCAGACCATGATCTCCGACTTCGGACGGGTCACGCTCGACCCCGACCCGATGCACATCGATCCGGACTGGGCCGTGGCCAACGGCCCCTATGGCGGCACCATCGCCTTCGGCTTCCTGACCGTCTCCCTGCTCACCCACATGCTGCACGACGCGATGGGCAGCGATCCCCAGCGCGCAACGGGCGAGAACGGCCACTTCCTCAACTACGGCATGGACTACATGCGCCTGCTCTCGCCGGTGAAGGTGGGCAGCCGCGTGCGCGGCCGTTTCAAGGTGCTGGAGACGCGGACCGACGCGAAGGAGCGTGACATCGTGAAATTCGGCTGCGAGATCGAGATTGAGGGGAGCGAGCGCCCCGCACTGGTCGCCGAATGGCTGTCCATCTGGATGCCGCCAGAAGCCGCAGCTTCCGCCTAAGTCCTCGGTCACGCCATCCGGAATCCACGTCATGACAGCACCGTCCCATCTGCCGCATACGCTTCCGCCGACCTTTCCTCGCATCAGCGATTATGTGGCCCATTACGCCGAACGCACGCCCGACGCCGAGGCGATGGTGCTTGACGATGAGCGTACCAGCTACCGCGTCTTCAACGACCGGATCGATGCCCTCGCCAGGGCGCTGATCGCGGCCGGCGTAAAGAGAGGCGACCGGGTGGCGACGCTGTCCACGCCCAGTCCCGACTACTTCCTGGCCTTCCTGGCCACGGCGTCAATCGGCGCGATCTGGGTGGGCATGAATCCGCGCTACCAGCTGGAAGAACTCGCCTATGTCGCCAGCGACAGCGCGCCGGTCATCCTGCTGGCCCGCTCGCAGATGGACGGACGCGACTATGCCGGTGACCTGCTGGAGCTGAAGGCGCGCACGCCGTCGATACGGCAGCTGGTCATCTTCGAGCGCGACAGCGATCACATACCGGACGGTGCAGTCGCATTCGCGAACTTTCTGGAGGCGGGCACGTTGATTTCCAGTGACTCCCTTGCCGCGCAAAGGAACGCAAGCGGCGGCCGCGACGCCTGCATGATCGTCTACACGTCCGGCTCGACCGGAAAGCCCAAGGGCGCCCTGCTGCATCATGAGGGGATTGTCGGCTTCAGCGTCGAGCAGCACGGCATCTGGCCGATCCGGCCCATGCGCGCACTCAACTATTTCCCGATCAATCATATCGGCTGCGTAGTCGACGTCTCGACCCCCACTCTCACCGCGGGCGGCACGATCGTGTTTCTCGAGCATTTCTCGCCGCGCCGCTCGCTGGAGCTGATGCAGGACGAGAAAGTGTCCTTCTGGGGCTCGGTGCCCAGCACCTTCCAGCTGCAGTTCGCCGATCCCGATTTCGACAGGTTCGACCTATCCGCCGTGCAGATGATCATGTGGGGCGGGGCGGTGATGCCACGCGAGCTGATCGAGCGCCTGCTGACCTACAATGTCCCGCTGGCCACGAATTACGGACTCACCGAATCCGGCAGCGCCATCACGATCGTGCCGCCGAGCCGCGATATCGATCTGTTGTCCGCGACCGTGGGCTATCCCTTCCCCGGCACCGAAGTGCGCCTGGTCGATCCGGACGGCAACACCGTTGCCGACGGCCAATCGGGCGAGATACTGGCCCACTCGGTCTACAACATGCTGGGCTACTGGAACCGGCCCGAGGCCACGGCGGAGACGCTGTTGCCGGGCGGCTGGCTGGCGACCGGCGATATCGGCCGGCGCAATCCGGACGGCAGCTACTCCATCGTCGGGCGGGTGAAGGAGATGTACAAGTCGGGCGGCTACAACGTCTATCCGCGCGAGGTAGAGACCGTCCTGGAAAGCCATCCGGCCGTCGACATGGCCGCCGTCGTCAGCACCGCCGACCCGGTCTGGCAGGAAGTGGGTGTCGCCTACATCCTGCCCGGGGGCGATCTCGACCTGGACGACCTCAAGGCCTTCTGCCGCGGCCGCTTGGCCAATTACAAACAGCCCAAGCGCTTCGTGGTTCTCGACGAACTGCCGCTGCTGCCGATCGGCAAGGTCGACAAGGTTGCACTGAAGAAGCGGGCCGCCGACGACTACCGGCCGGCGGCCGAAGGAGCGACGGTATGAGCCCGGTTCTCTACGAGACCGGTGGCCGCGTCGCGCGGATCACGCTGAACCGACCGGCCCGTCTCAACGCCATCAACGGAGCCATGCTGGACGGGCTCAACGCGGCGCTGCAGCAAGCTCACGACGACGCGGAGACAGACATCATCCTGCTCGCCGGATCGGGCACCGCCTTTTGTTCCGGCGACGACCTGGTCGAACTGGCGTCCAACCCACCCCGGCGGGAAGGGCTGGAAGTTGCAATCGATCGGTTGCAGACTATCACCCGACTGATCATGTTCGGCCCGAAAACCGTGGTCTGCGCCGTGCGCGGCTGGGCAATCGGCGGCGGCGCCTCCTGGCCGCTCAATGCCGACATGGCGATCTGGAGCGAAACGGCCGGCATCCGCTTTCCCGAAGGCCTGCACGGCCTCTTTCCCAGCGGCGGCGCAACGGTCCTGCTGGAACGCTTCTGTTCGCCGCACCGGGCGAACGAGATCCTGATGCTGGGCCGACCGCTGAAAGGGCCCGAGCTCGTCCGCGCTGGACTGGCCACCGACCTCGTTCCCGCCGCCGATTTCGACGACCGCGTCTCGGCCTGCCTGCACGGACTCCTGGCCCTGCCGGGCGACACGCTGGCCCGCTACAAGACGGCCCGCATCGCCTCCCTGCGCGATCCGGTCGAATGCGCGCTTCAGGCGGAAACCCGCCAGCTCACGGACGCGATCGATGCCCTGATCGCGTCCGGCCAATTCCCGGATATCAAGAGAGCCTGAACCTACTCGTCCGACCAAGGCCGCATCGGTACGGAGACGCGGCTGGCGGCCTCGCCCCCGCGCGCGATCTCGAACACCTCGTCCTCGCCGTTGGAATAGCGCCGGAAATAGGAGGCGTCGGTCCCGGCGATCGCCACGCGCAGCCGGTGACCGGCCTCGATCCGGGCCGCGACCGGGAAGAGCGCGAACTCCACCGTCATCTGCTCGCCCGGGACCACCGGCAGGGCGTCCTCGCGGCGATAGGAGTGCGGGGCTGGCCCCATGTCGTAGGGCAGGGTCTGCGGATCCGCCGGTGCCCGCTGGATGGCGCGGAACTGGCCCTCGGTGAGATAGGTCACGCGGCCGTCCGGCGCGACATCTTCGAGATAGACGTGGAAGACGGGGTCGTCGGTCGCGGTGGCGACGTACAGTTCGATCACCGGCGTGCCGGCGACCTCCATGTCCGCCTCGAAGGCCGCGGTATCGAAGACGATCAGCTTGCCGTCCTCTCCACGCCGGTCGGAATAGGCCGGCGCGGTGCCGAACTGGGTGGACCAGCGGGTGCGGTCGCCCGTCTGCGCGGTGAAGTCGACATGGTAGACATCGACGCCGGTCTCGTCCGGCCGGGCGGTGCTGAGCGTGTTGCCGGCAGCGAGGAAGAAGTCCGTCTCGGCGACGCCCTCCGGCGGCCAGTCCGCCGTCTCGCGATATTCGCCCGCACCCATCACATAGTAGTGGATGATGCGGTCGTCGTATCCGCTGTCCATGATGCGGCTGTAGAAACCGTCCATCACGGCGAACTGGTTGTCCGGGCCGGGACGGGGCGTCTCGACGTCCGGCAGGAAGGGATCGGCCAGCACGCGGTTGGAATGGTCATTGCCGGTGAGCCAGATTTCCATCGGCACATCCGGTGCCGAGCGCCAGCGCGCCAGGGCCGCCTCGGCGGTGCCGCCATCGACCCAGCTGCCCCAGACCTGGGCCGGCGTCGCCTCGCGGCGGATGCCGTCCAGATGAGCGGCCGGCGCCGACTGGAAGAAGACATAGCCGTTCAGCCCGGCATCGTCGTGGAATTCCATCTGCGCATAATCGTCCGGCGCCCAGCGCTGGCGCCCGGCCAGCGCCTCGCGCAGCAGGGCATAGTCGTCATCCCCGTCCACCGGCGCCAGGATCGGCCAGAGCGGCGCGCAGTCCTCGGCCCGGGCCAAGCAGTCATAGTCCTCGCCCGGCCGCGGCGAGCGGCCCTCATCGGCCATCTTAGTCGCCCCGCCCCAATTCTGCAGGAACCATTCGTTCGCCACCCCGCCTGGGAAGAAGAGCTGCAGGAAAACGTCGAAATCCACCTCGCGGATGATCGCCCCTTTCAGCGCCGGCGCCGGCCGGCTGGTGGCGATATCGGCCGTGTCCGCCATGTAGGACGTGCCCTGCGCAAAGACATTCCCGTCCGACCAGGGCTGGGCGGCGATATGGCCGATCAACACGTCCATGTCCGCGATTTCCGCCGGCCCGATATCCACCCGCCGGGGACCGAAGGACGAGGTCGACCCGCGCGTATCGACCGACGCCAGCACGTAGCCAGCCTCCACGAAGCGCTCGAAGCTGCGGATCATGCCCTCGCGCCCGTAACGGGTCTGCACTAGGATTGTCGGACGCGGCGTCTCGGGCTCGGCTCCGCCGGGATAATAGAGGCTCATCGCCACGCGGACACCGTCCGCCATCTCGACATAGTAGGACCGGTCGGAGTGCCGGACCCCGGCCTCAGCAGCCGGTTGCGTATCCTCGTGAGCTCCCTCACCCGTCAGCCCCGTGCCCGGGGAACAGGCCGCGAGCAGCAAGGCAAGAGCGGTCCCGGCGAGAAGGCCGGATGTGCGGCGGGTGCGGAGATGGCTCGGCATGGGATCTCTCCTAGTAGCGCAGGTTCAGGCTGACGCCGATGGTGGCCGGGTCGTTGAGCACGATGAATTTCTGGCCGACCACGTCCTGGTTGGACAGATCGAACAGGCGCTCCTTCACCGTCTCGTCGAAGATATTGCGGCCCCACAGATTGATCCGCCAGCGTCCATCCGACGATTCCAGTCCGATATTGAGGTTCACCAGGGCGTAGGCGTTGACATGGCCGTCCTCCTGGTTGTCGACGGTGAGATAGCTTTCGCCGCGCATCAGCACCTCGCCACCCACAAACCAGTCGGTGCCCGGCGTCATGGGCGCCCGGTATTCAGCATTCAGATTGGCCGTATAGTCCGGCGCCCTCGGGATGTCGGCAAGCGGTGCACCGTTGGGCAGCGTACCCTCGTCGAACTCGGCCTCCAGCAGCGCTGCGTTGAAGCCGAGCGTCAGATTGTCGGTCGGCTGGGCAAGGATTTCCAGTTCCAGCCCCTGGCTGTGCGCCGCGCCGGCATTGACGATGATCGGATCGTAAACGGGCGTCGCTGGATTGTCGCCTGCGACCTGGATATCACTCCAGTCCATATAGAAGGCCGTGACATTGGCCTGCATCAGTCCGTTGAACAACGTCGTCTTCAGGCCGGCCTCGTAGTTCCACAGAGTTTCCGGATCGAAGGAAATGCCGTTGGCATCGCCCAGTGCATCGTTGAAACCGCCGCTCTTGAAGCCGCGGCTGACGGTTGCATAGCCCATGACATCGGACGTGAAGCGGAAACGCACATTGGCACTGGGCGTGAATTCGGCCCAGTCGTCCTCGGCGGAGACGGCAAAGTCGCCACCCAGCAGGCCGACCGGATCGGACTGGGAATAGTCGATCGACTTTTCCTCGGTCGTGTAGCGGCCGCCCAGGGTGAAATCGAGCCGGTCGGATACATTCCACGTGCCCGCACCGAAGACGGCGATACTGGTCGTATCCATCGCCGCATCCGAGCCGGCCCGGATACCGGCCAGCGACGGCGCGCCGAGCAGCGTCATCAGGTCGCCGCCCAGCTCGATGAAGCTGAGATTGTTGGTTTCCTGCTGGTAGTAGTAGAGGCCGCCGACCCAGTCGAAATCACCGCTCGACCAGGACAGGCGCAGCTCGTTGGAAAAGCGCGAGACTTCCTCGGGGTCGCCGTCATAGGCCCATTCCAGCGCCGACCGGTCGGTGTCGGTGCGGTTGGCATAGTCGTGCGTGCGGTAGGCGGTGATGTTCACCAGCTCCACATCGCCGATCATGGTCGTGAAATGGGAGGCCACGCCCCAAGCTTCGGACCGCTCATAGGTGATGTCGTCGGCATAGACATTGCGGTCGAACGGGTCGGCGTTACGCGGCAGACCGTACAGATCCAGCACCGTCGCGAAGGTGGTGGCGTCGTTGTAGTTCAGCGTCTCGAAGACCAGCGAGTCCTGGTCCACCTCGCGATAGTCGGCGCTCAGCCGCCACTCGGTCCGGTCGCCGATATCGAACAGGAGTTGGCCGCGGGCGGACCAGGAATCCTCGGTGTTCACCTCCTCGTCGAGCACGACATTGTAGGACGTGCCGCCGCGCTGGTTGCGCACGAAGGCGAGCCGGCCGGACACACGGTCGCCGATCAGCGGACCGCTGATCCCGGCGCCGATGCGGCGGTGATCGTAGTCGCCGATCTCCGCTTCCAGATAGGCCTCGAACTCGTCGGTCGGACGCGCCGTGGTGTAGTGGATCAGCCCGCCGATCGTGTTGCGGCCGAACAGCGTGCCCTGCGGGCCGCGCAGAACCTCGATCCGCTCCATGTCGAACAGGTCGATCGTGGCGCCGACGCCCTGGCCCAGAAATACCTCGTCGAGATAAAAGCCCACCGCGCCATCGGCGCCGGCCGAGCCGGACCCGCCGATCACGCCGCGCAGGGAGGTCGGCGAGAGTTTCTCGTCGCCGTAATTGCCGTAGGCCAGGCCGGGCGTGCGGATCGCGACGTCGGCAATGTCGGTGATGCCGGCCCGCTCGATCATACCCTCGGTGAAGGCCGTCACCGAGATCGGCGTCTCCTGGATCGACTCCTCGCGCTTTCGGGCGGTGACGACGATCGTCTCGATGCCGCCGCGCACCTGCGTGTCGGCCGCGACATCGGTGTCCTGCGCCGAGACGGCCCCCGCCGCCGCAGTCAGGGCCAGAACGCTCGCACCCGCGAGTCCCGTTTTACGACAATTCATCCCCTGCCCTCCTCCAAGCATTTTATGAAACTGTCCTCAGTTTCGTATTTTGGGGAGCAGTTTTCCCTGCTGTCAATGGGGGATTTCCAAGCCGCAATTTGGGGCATGAAAACGCGGCCCCGGCGCAACGATGCGCAGGGCAGAAAGACACATATCAGGGAAGAGTTTACGCTTGGCCGCGTGTCGTCTCTCGCGGCTTGAACTCGAGCGCAGTCAAGGACTTGGCCAGACCTTCCAAGCCGCTCGGCAGGTCGAGGCCAGGGTAGAGGACCCTGAACCAGATGACCGAGAGCGCCTTCGCCAGATCGTCGGCCTCGGGCGCCGCCTTTTCCAGAAAATCGACGAAATCCGTGTCCGGATAGACCACGACCCGGCGCATGATCTCGTCCATCATCGAGCCCAGGGCCCAGACCGCGAACAGCGCTGCGCTTGGATCGACCGAACCGTCGGGATGATTCTTCACCACGCTGCGCGCGACGCGCTCGTACCAGGCTCGATTGGTGGAATGAACCAGACGGCTGAAATCGCCGTCCTCGTCGCTCATCTGGAAGACGCTGCGCATCAGGCCGGCATTAGCTCGCACGGTCTGAATCCAGCTGGCATTGGCATAGTGGATCGAGTCGAAGGGCCCGTGACCGCGACCGGCCTGATTGGTGCCGACGAGTTGCATACCTTCGAGGAATTCGCGCAGCACGGTCAGCGCCACATCCTTCTTGTCCTTGAAGTACATGTAGAAGGAACCGTCGGACGACTTGGCCGCCTTGGTAATGTCGCTGACCCGCATCGCATGATAGCCGGTCCGCTCCAGCACGCGCGCCGTGGCGAGCTTGAAACGTTCGCGGGTGCGCTCGCCCTTGCGCTTGGGCGGCTCGTTCTTCAGGCGCCGCGCGAGCTGCGCCTTGTAGCTTTCGACTGTGGCTTCCATCACTTCCCGCTTGTTCGCCCGCCTGTTCGTCATGCCGCGCGGCGCGGTTGTCTTGGCCGGAACAGGCATCCGGACAGATATGAGGTCCGCTTCATAACCGCTTTCGGCACATCATGACAAACGGCACATGCGCCGCCGTCGCACCGGCCGGTCAGAACAGCGCGCCCTTGGGATCGTAGGCGGTGACAAAATACAGCATCGCATTCAGCTCCAGCACGTCGCCCACCCGGAAACGCACGGTATGCGCCGCCGTCCGCTCGACGATCGGCAGATAGGCCAGCAGCTCTGTCGCCTGGCGTCGTTTCAACGTCAGCTCCACCTCCAGCGGCGCCTGCGGCAGGGCCGAAACCTCCGCCGACGGCAGGGCCCGCACGGCCTCTTCGGCGGCGGACCGGATTTTCGCCCGGCTGGCCGCCGGGGTCAGCGACCGGGCGGAACTCGCACCGAAGGCCGCCTTCGTGGTCACCGTGGCGGTGCCCGGCAGGATACGCTGTACATGGCCCGTATAGGCATCGTCGCCGGTGGCCAGCAGGACAGGCAAGCCGAACTGCGCGGCGATGGCGGCATTGAGGTCAGTTTCAGACCAGCTCTCGCCATTCACCTTCACATCCGCGATCAGACGCCCGCTCATCGTGTGGGCCAGCACGCCGTCCGTCGATCCGGCGCCGGCATGATGCCCAATGAAAAGCATGCCATCGAACCGGCCCTGTTCGATGCCCTGCATCATCACCAGCGGGCGCGGCCAGCCCTGGACCAGTTCGACCGCGTCGGGAAAATCCGGGATCAGCAGATTGCGGCCATTGCCGTGACTGTCGGCGACCACGATCTCACCGCCCCCGGCCGCCCGTACGCCCTCGATCGCGGCCAGCACTTCGCCGGTCATCAGGCGCCGCGCTTCGTCATGTCCCGATCCGGATGGCTGGAGCTGGTCGATATCGACCACGCCGGCCACCCCTTCGATATCCGCGCAGATATAGAACCGCATGGCGTTACCCCTCATCCGCGACCGCGCCGCCACCGGCGGCACGCAGCTCGAAAATTGCCAGTTTCAGCACAGCCTGGATCATGACCAGGCCGGCATAGAGCGGCAGGATCCCCACCACGATGCCGAGATTCCAGTCCAGTGATTCGGTATGGCGGGCCGAGGCCCGAGCCACGAAACCGAGCGAGTTCACCAGAAGCACACCGAGGAAGACCACGATGCAGGCACTGCCCGACCAAGCCCGCAGGCGACGCAACCACAGGGGATGCCGGTCAGTGACCTGGACCAGCACCGGGTCGGCATCCTGGTGGAAAGCCACCACACCGCCCAGAAGTCCGCTCCACACCATCGCATAGCGCGCGCCCTCCTCGGTCCAGGACGGCGCATCGCTGAAACCGTAGCGGCCGACGATCTGGATGAAGACCAGCCCCAGCATCAGGACGAGAAATCCCGCCGCGCCGGCCCAGACGAAACGGTTCAGCGCCCCGGCGACCCGCTCCAGTCCGGCCGCGATGCGGTGCGCGGTGCCGCTCATGCCCGTGTCTCCTGCGCCAGTTCGACAAAACGCGCCACCGCCTCCGGCGGCGCCATGCGCGGATAGGCGGCCCGCACACGCTCGGCGAAGATGCGGCGCAGGGCGGGATCCGGTTCGATCACCTCGATATCGATCTCCGCCAGCGCCGCCATTTCCCGCTCCCGGCCATTCAGGGCCCAGTCGCGATTTGCCTGACGCCCGGCCGCCACGGCCCGGTCGACGACGGCGCGATGTTCCGGCGTCAACGTCTCCAGCCAGCGCACCGACAGCACCACGGCACGATGCGCGGCGCTCATGTTGAGGTCGAGGAAATAGCCAATCTGCGAGCCGTGTCCGAACAGGACCGGCGCAAGCGGCGGATTGAAATAGCCCTGGGCGATGCCGGTCTGCAATGCCTGGGGCACCTCCTCCCAAGCCACCTGCACGCCCGAGGCGCCCAACGCCTCGATCATCAGGAGGTCGAGCCGACCCATCGCCCGCAGGCGCAAGCGTTCCACATCCGCGATCGCGTGAATCGGCGTGCGCGCCGTGAACAGTCCGCTCATCCCGCCCAGCAGAGCCGCATCGGCGAAGACCAGCCCCGCCGGATCGAGCTCGCGCGCCAGCCAGGCGCGGAAGGCCGGCGCGGCGATGAAGCGTTCGAAATGGCCGATATCGTCCAGGAGGAAAGGCAGGCCCGGCGCGCGATAGGCGTCGGAATAAGCCACCAGTTCGGTGATGCCGGCGTCATTGGCGTGCAGCAGGCCCAGCCCCGTCATCTCGGTGCGGTCCGGTTCGCTGCCGAGCGCGGAATTGGCCGAGACCTCGACGCTCATCCCGGCCGCGTTGAGCGTGCGCGCGAAGGCGTCCATCCAGATCCACACGCCGTTGACCGGCGAATTCGCTGCGCCGGCCAGCGCCGCCAGCACGTCACGCCGCGGTCCCGGGGCCCCGCAGGCCGTCACGGCCAACGCCCCGCCGGCGGCGAGCACCGCCCGGCGTGTCCGGCCCCGGCTCATGCCAGCCCCAGGGCGCGCGGCAGCGCCAGGATGAGGTCCGGCGTGAAGGTCAGGAAGAGCAGGATCGCGATCTCCAGCACGATGAAAGGCGCGATCGCCCGCATCAGCCGCCAATAGGACGCCCCGGTCACTGAGGAGACGATCAGCACGGCGCCGCCCAGGGGCGGCGTGATGAGGCCCATCGTGATGGCCAGGCAGATCATCACACCCAGATGCACCGGGTCGGCGCCGAGCACGTAGGCGGCCGGCGCCAGGATGGGCGCGATCAGTACCAGGGCGATCTGGGTGTCCAGGATCATGCCGCTGACCAGGAAGACGCCGATCAGGATCAGCAGGAAGGTGTCGAGCCCGACGCCCAGCCCCTCGGTCCAGGCGCGCACCAGTTCGGGCACGCCCATCAGCGACGCCAGGAAGTTGGCCGCCGCGCCAGCGACCAGGAGCGAGAAGATCGCGCCGGTCAGCCGCGTCGCCCCGCCGATGGAGTCGCGCAGCATCGACCAGTCCAGTGTGCGGTAGATCGCCGCCGCAGCCAGCGCGGCGAGCACGGCCAGGGCGCCGGCCTCGGTCGGGGTGACCAGGCCGAAGACGATGCCTGCGAGGATCACCACCGGCATCAGCAGCGACGGGGCCGCTTGCACGGTGGTTGCGACGGCCGGCGGGCGCCGCTCGGCGGCCGGATGATCGCCCAGCCGCGCGAAGACGGCATTGGCGGCGAACAGGCCGGCGGCGAGCACCAGGCCGGGCACGATCGCCGCGGCAAATAGCGCCGCCACGTCGACGCCCATGATGGCGCCGTAGAAGATCAGGATGATGCTGGGCGGGATGATCGGCCCGATCATCGAGGAGGCCGCCGTGATCGCGCCCGCATAGTCAGCCGTGTATCCGCGCTCGCGCATGGCAGGGACCAGCGTCGTCGACAGTGCCGCGGCATCCGCCATGGCCGATCCGGACACGCCGGCGAAGAACAGCGAGGTCGCGATGTTTACATGCCCCAGCCCGCCGCGGGCACGGCCGACTAGAAGCGCGGAAAAGTCTATCAGGGCGCGCGTGACGCCGCCCCGGTTCATCAGCTCGCCCACCAGTACGAAAAGCGGCATCGCCATCAGTGCGAACACATCGAGCTGGGAAAAGGCACGCCGGGGCAGAGCGGCGAGAAAGGCCTCCTGCCCCAGCGCGGGGAAAGCCAGTATCCCGGCCGCGCCGAGCGCCCAGGCCAAGCCGGCGCCGGCGGCGATCGCGGCCAGGGGCGCCAGAATGGCGAGGGGTTTGAGCACGGGGCGTGGGCTCCGGTGTCTAGAAGCGGCCGCGCAGTTCGACACCCCAGGTCTGCGGGGCACCGAGCGCCTGGATCTGCTGTCCGGGGATGATCACGCCGGCGCTGCGGCGCACCGCATAGATTTCGTCGCCGATATTGCGTCCCCACAGCATCACGCTCCAGCGGTTGTCCTGGAAGGTGAAGCCCGCCCGCGCATTGACGAGCGTCACATCGTCCTGGCTGTAGTCCGGATTGTTCTCCGGACCGAAGAAGAGCGAGCTGCGATAGCTGAGATCGGCGTGAGCGACGAACTCCATGCCCTCGGCGACCGGCGTTGTGAAGTCGGCCGCAAGGGAGAGTGTATGATCGGGCGCCTGCGGCAGATCGTTGCCGGAATAGTCGGCGCCGGCCGAGGTGGCGTTGGTGAAGTCCTCGAAGCTCGCATCCAGGAAGCTGTAGGAGCCGGAGAATGACAGCGCGCCGGTGACCTGCCAGAGGCCTTCCAGCTCGATGCCCGACGCTTCGGCAGTCGCGGCATTGGAGGTGGTGAAGGTCGGCACGCCGCCCACATTGATCAGCTGGTTCACTTGCAGGTCGGAATAGTCGAGCCAGAACACCGAGCCGGCCAGATAGACCGCACCACCGGCCAGCGTGGTCTTCACACCCGCCTCGTAGCTGTTGACGAATTCGGGGTCGTACTCGGCATTGTCGTTCGGCATGATCGAGAAGACGTTGTAGCCGCCCGACTTGTAGCCCCGGCTGTAGGAGGCATAGACCAGCCAGGTTGCATTGGGCTCCCAGTTCAGCGTGATCGACGGGGTCACTTCAGCGTCGGAGCGTGAGAAGCTGCGCTCGGGCTGGGTCGGGGCGAGAAGTTGGTAGGGGTCGCCGATCTGGCTGTGGGTGACTTCCTTCTCGTCTTCGGAATAGCGCAGCGCGCCGGTCACGCTGACCGCATCGGAAAAGTGGTACGTGCCCTGTCCGAACACGGCATAGCTGGTGGTCTCCAGATCGCCGAAAATGTCGGCGCTGACCTCGGTGGGGTAGATCCCCAGATCAGGCCCGATCACCGCGTTGGAAATGGTGTCGAAGGTCTCGTGACTGAAGAAGCCGCCGACGATGTAGTCGAACACGCCGCCGGTGTCCGAGGTGAAGCGGATTTCCTGGGAGAATTGTTCGTGATCCTCGCTGATGCCCGAGCGCAGCTGGTTGAGAATGCTGAAATCATTGTCGTTCGAGTTGTACCACTCGAAAGTGCGGAAGGCCGTGAGCGAGGTCAGCACGCCGCTGTCGAAGTCCCAGTCGGCCTGCAGCGACACGCCCCAAACATCTCGGGTCTGTTCGGTACCGAAATCCTGCGCGACCTGCCGGTCTTCCGGATCGGCGTCAGCCAGCGGCGTGCCCGCCAGGGCGCCATTGGCCAGGATTTCTGAGGACCCGCCATTGGTGTCGTTCGTGGCCATGTCGGCCCGGAAGGTCAGCTGCAGCGTGTCGGACGGATTCGCCACGAAGGTGAGACGCGCGCCCAGCTCGTCCTGGTCGTCCAGCTCATCGCCGGTGAATATGTTGTCGGTGTAGCCGCTGCGGGTCTGCGAGGAGACGGAGACGCGGGCCCGGGCATCGGGCGTGAAGATCACGTCTCCGGCGGCATAGAGGCTCAGCGCGCTATAGTTGCCAGCCGAGACCACTGCCTCGAAGCCGGGCTCCTCGCCAGGCCCTTCGGTGATCATGTTGAGCGCGCCGGCAATGGTGTTCTTGCCATAGAGCGCGCCCTGCGGACCGCGGATCACCTCGACTCGCTCCAGATCGTAGAGATTGGTATTGATTGTCGTCGGACGGGCCTGATAGACGCCATCCACGAAAACGCCAACCGACTGTTCCACGCCCGGATTGTTGGGATTGGACGAGATGCCGCGCACCGTGATGATCGTCGAGCGCAGGCCGTTGCCCGTATTTATGTAGACGTTCGGGAAGACCGAGGCGATGTCGTCGAGACGCTCCACGCCCCGCTCCTCCAGCTCCGCCGCGCCAAGCGCGCTGACCGAGGCGGACACGTCGAGGATCGACTGCTCGCGCCGCTGCGCGGTGACGACGATCACGTCGGCCGATGCGGTCTCGTCATTCTGCGCTTGGGCGGCGACGGTCGCCAGCCCTGCAGCGAGAACCGCGCTCGCCGCGGTCGAGATCAGTTCCTGTTTCCAAGTCGTACGGCTCATGGTCATTCCCCCAAGAAAACCTGCTGCGAAACACGCCCAAACGAAATATGAGATCAGTTTCACTTATTTTGCAAATCTGTCAACAAGCTTGCGGCCGGCAGCACTTCGTCGACCGGCCAGATCTGCCGCTGAAGATGCTTGTAGGGCAGGCTCGCAAGGTCCGGATTCATCGCGGTGGGCGTGCCGATCGACAAGATCCGGTCCGCCAGCGGCGCGAACGATGCGCGAAAATGGGTTGAGGATTTCAGGACGATCAAGGCGTAGTCCGACGGATCGGCGCCGGTCGCGGTGAACAGGCCCGGCCACAGCGCCTCGCGCCGGCTGCCGCACAGGATGAAATCGGCAAAGCCGGTCCTGAACCGCGCCACCGGTCCGACCGGCGGGCCCGCGGCCGCGTCCGCCGGGCCTCGCTCGATCCGCTCTGCCAGTCCCGCAACCTCCCCGTCGACCCGGACGGGCGCGCCGGAGAACCGGGACATTCGGCCGCCGATCTCCAGCGTCAGACGCGCTCCGGCCCCGGCATTCAGGCAGGCCTTCAGCGACACGGGATCGTTGAACAGGGCGACGCCGATACCGGTGTGACCAGCGTCGCGCAGGGCCGCGACCAGATGCGTTGCATCGCCGTCGGCACCGCCGCCGGGATTGTCGGACGCGTCGGCCAACACGATCCGCTCGCCGGCATGATCGGCGATGTGCGCCAACCCTTCGGCGATGGATAGCGGCCGTTCCGCCGCCTCTTCCGCGATGGCAGCGAAGTATTCGGCCAGGACCAGAGCCGTCCGATCGGCCAGCGCCCGGTCGCCATCCGCATAGACCAGGAGTTTGGCGCCATTGTCGGCACTGTCGCTCCAGGGAAATCCGTGGATCAGCGACACCGAGAGCACGCCGCCCGCACCGGTCTCGGCCTCCCGCATGGCGCGGACGAAGGCACGCATCGGATCGCGCGTCGTCGGAAACCCGCCCAGGGCCCGGCAGGCCGCAACCGCCGCCACGGGTCGCGTTTGCCCCTTCACCAGCGCGTGTGCGAGGGTGAACAGCTCCCGGCCGCGCTCGGCCACATCGGTATGGGGATATTCCTTGTAGGCATGCAGCAGATCCGCCGCGTTCAGCATGGCGGAGCTCAGCGTGGCATGCAGGTCCAGCAGGCCGGCCACAACAGTGGCCCGGCCGGCGACCTCGCGGATCGCGGCCAGCAGATCACCTTCGCAGTCCGGCACGCCATGCGCCGCCATCGCGCCGTGCAGGTCGAGCAGGACGAGGTCGACCGGCATGCAGGCACGCAGGGCGTCTAGGATTTCCCGCTTCAGAGCGGCATAGGCCCCGGCCGTGACAGGCCCGCCGGGCACGGCATAGGCCACGGGTCCTCGGTACACCTCCATCCCGGCTGCCCGTGCCGACTCAATCATGGCGCTACAGCCAGGATGGGTCGGGGCGCACACCCGCCCCTCGCCCGCCGCCGAATAGGCTCCGGCCCGGAAGCCCGCAAGCGTCGTGGCGCGCGCGACAAAACTGTTCGTTTCCGTCCGCAGGGCGGCGACGTAAGCTTTCATGCCGCAATCCTGACAATTTTATGAGGTTGACGTCAATTTCATTTTTTTTCACTGTTCCGTTCAAACAGCCCTTGCTGTCCCAGAACCGGAACAGCGAAAGGGACCGACCCCGTTGTCCATGCCGGAGACCATGAGACCATGAAGAGCAGTCATTCCTTGATATCCATCGCCCTTGCCGGCGGCCTTGTCATCGCCTCGGCGGCCTGCGCCCAGGATGCGCCCCGGGCCCGCGACCTCGGCATTCCGCTGGAGGGCGAGACCGGACCGCTCAATGCCATCACCGATGTGGCGGGCGTCGAGGTCGGCCAGTTCAACCTCAACGAAGACGATACGCATACCGGCGTCACCACGATCTTCCCGCGCGGCCGCACGGCGACCGACGGCGTCGCCGCCGGCCTCTTTTCCTTCAACGGCACCGGCGAGATGACCGGCGCGCACCTGATCAACGAGTTCGGCGCCTTTTTCGGTCCGGTCGCGATCACCGGCACGCTGGGCGTCGGCGCCGCCCGCGACGGCATCCTGGACTGGACCGCGCAGAATTTCGACGATCCCACCGTGCGCTTCAGCCGCGTCCTGCCGGTCGTGGCGGAAACCTATGATGGCGGGCTGAGCGATGTCTGGAGCATGGCCCTGACCCCCGAGCATGTCGTAGCGGCGCTGGACGCCGCCCGTACCGGACCGGTCGCGGAAGGCTCTGTCGGCGGCGGAACCGGCATGGTCTGCTACTACTTCAAATGCGGTATCGGCACGTCGTCGCGCGTCGTGCACTACGGCGAGGACATCGCCTTCACCGTCGGCGTGCTCGTCCAGGCGAATCATGGCGTGCGCGACCAGTTGCGCATCGCCGGCACGCCGGCCGGCCGGGAGATCGACGACCTGATGCCGCGCCGCGCCAGCCAGGCCGATGCGGCCGGCGAGGGCGACGGTTCGATCATCATCGTGATCGCCACCGATGCACCGCTGCTGCCCGACCAGCTGCGCCGCCTGGCGCGCCGCGCCACGATCGGAATGGGCCGCACCGGCGGACAGGGCGATTCCAGCTCCGGCGACATCTTCCTCGCCTTCACCACCGCCAATCCGGTGACGCTCGGCGCGAGCGCGCCGCTCGACTATCAGAGCATTCCCGGCGAAGCGCTCGACCCGCTGTTTGACGGCGTCGTGCAGGCCACCGAGGAAGCCATTCTCAACGCGCTCGTCGCCGGCAAGGACACGACCGGGCGGGGCAATTCGCACGTCTACGGCCTGCCCCACGACCGGGTTCGCGAGATTCTCGCCCGCTACGGCCGGCTCGAAGACTGATCCACACACAAGGACACACGCCATGATCCAGAGACTTGCCCTGCCGGCCGCCATGACGGCCCTCGCCGCCACCGGCAGCCTGCTCGCCGGTTGCGCCACCGCGCAGCCCGCAGCCGATCTCCACACCGCCGCCATCGACGCCCTGGTCGCCGATGCCCAGTCGTCGGCGCCCTATCCGGGCCTTGCGGTATCCGTGCGCCGCGGCGACACCCTCATCTACGAGGCGGCCTACGGCGAGGCGGACCTGGAACAGCACGCCGCGGCCACGCCGGACACGGTGTTCCAGATCGGCTCCATCACGAAATCCTTCACCGCCCTCCTGATCGCCCAGCTCGCGGCCGAGGGCCGGATCAACATCGAGGCGCCGATCTCCACCTACCTGCCAGACTATTCCGGGCCGGCCCGGGATCTGCCGGTGCGCTATCTGATGAACCACACGGCCGGGCTGGTGAACTACACCGCCCTGCCGGACTTCCCCCAGGGCAGCCAGCGCACCGTCACGCGCGACGTCATGCGCGACTATTTCGAGGATGCCGACCTGATGTTCGAACCGGGAACGGCGTTTTCGTATTCCAATTCTGGCACCTATACGCTCGGTCTGATCATCGAGGCGGTAACCGGGCAGACCTATGACGCCGCGCTCGCCGAGCGCGTGCTGGAACCGCTCGGCCTCGACCGCACCTACTATGCGGGCTACGAGCCCGTGATCGAGGGCCGGGCCGAGGGTTATGTCGTCGGCGAGGACGGCTTCCGCAATGCGCCCCAGCTCGATCCGCTGGTGCCCTTCTCGGCCGGTGCCCTTCTGTCCACCGTCCAAGACATCCAGGACTATATCGACCAGGTGCAACGCCAGAACGTGTTCGGCGACGCGGTCCGCGACATGCTTTACGAGCAGGTCGAACTGGGCGACGACACGCTGGCCTATGCGCTCGGCGCGCTGGTGATCCGCGACTGGGAAGGCCATCGCAAGATCGCCCATGCCGGCGATATCGACGGGTTCGCGGCCTACATGTCATACTATCCCGACGACGATCTCTCGATCGTGGTGATGGGCAGCACGCGCGACGTGGCGCCCACGCCGGTCGGGCTGGAACAGAAGATCGCCCGCATCGTCTTCGACCAGCCGCGGCCCGCACCGTCGATGGCGCCGCTGGCCGACAGCGAGATCGCGGCCATCGCCGGCAATTACGACGCCAGCTATATGCGGATCGGCATCGACCGTATCGGCATTCTGCCGCGCGAGGGCGGAATCGCCTTCCGCATCGGCGGTGTCGATGCCCAGGGCCCGGCCATTCCGCTGCTTCACCTGGAGGGCCGTACCTTCCTGGCTGCCCATGACGACGAGATGGTGTTCAGCTTCGCGCCGGATACCGGCACGCCGGGAGACCTGACGGTCGACTGGCTGGGCGGCGGCATTCCCTTCGTCCGCGCAGCTGGGGAGTAGGCGGGATGATCGACGACGACGCGAAGGCAGACTACGCACGCGACGGTGTCTGCGTGCTGCGCGGCGCCTTCGCGCCGGCGTGGATCGAGACCGTGGCCGAGGGGGTTCGCCAGGCGCTCGACGCGCCCGGCCCCCACGGCGAGCGCTACGGCCCGGCCGGGGCCGAGCGCTTCTTCGGCGATCTGGACATGTGGACGCGCCTGGACCCGTTCCGGGACTTCGTCATGAACTCGCCCGCCGCCGAGATCGCCGGCCGGACGATGGGGTCGTCCACGGCGACCTTTCTCTACGACCAGATGCTGGTGAAGGAGCCGGGCAGTCAGCAGCGCACGCCCTGGCATCAGGACCAGCCCTACTGGGCCGTCAGCGGATTCCAGGTCTGCTCGATCTGGATGCCGCTGGATCCGGTACCCAGCGAGGTGTCGCTGGAATTCGTCCGCGGCAGCCATCGCTGGGACCAGACCTTCAATCCCACCCATTTCGCAGACGGCACTCCCTATGCCGGAACCGGCCTGCCCAGCCTGCCCGATATCGAGGCTGACCGGTCGGCCTATGACATCGTGTCCTGGGATCTGGAACCCGGCGACTGCGTGGTGTTCCAGGCGATGCTGGTGCATGGCGCGCCGGCCAATCCCAGCGCCGGGCGCCGGCGGGTCCTGTCGACGCGCTGGCTGGGCGACGATGCCCGCTATGAAAAGCATGCCGGAGAAATAGCCATTCCCACGGACAGTTCCGGGCTAGTAGAAGGCGAGGCGTATGGCGGACCTCGTCATCCCTGCGTCTGGCGAGACAAAGCCGCGCGCTGAAGCGGCGCCATCGCGACAAGACAGACGATTTCGAACATTATCTGTGCTGCCACTAACGCTGTGCAGTCATTGGCGTCATACATGGGCGCCACCTCGACGACGTCACCGCCGACAATGTCGAGCCCTGCCAGCCCGGTGAGCAGATCTATCGCATCGCCGGCGCTGAGCCCCCCTGGTTCCGGCGTGCCCGTACCTGGCGCCACGCTCGGGTCGAGGGCATCAATATCGAAGCTCACATAAACTGGGCCGTCCCCCACGATCCTTCGAGCCTGGTCCACCACATCGGCAATGCCACGGCGGCGCAGTGCTTCGGCATGCACGACGGTCATTCCGCACTCGTAGGAGAATGTCCACGCCGGCTCGGCAGCACCACGTATGCCGATCTGGATCGTACGGGCTGGATCCAGAACTCCCTCCAGCACGGCCTCCCTGAATGGGCCGCCATGATGGAATTTGAGTCCGTCGATCGGGCCTTCCGTATCGCAATGAGCATCGATATGAATCAGGCCAAGTGGCTGCGAGCGGCCGAGTGCCTTCAGGATCGGAAGCGTAATCGAATGATCGCCGCCGATTGCCACCGGCCGGCAATCCGCAGCAGAAACGGCCCGGACGAAATCCTCGATATCGGCATGCCCGCGTTCAATATCATAGCGCGACCGGAACGGCGTGTCGCCAATATCCAGTATTCTGAATCGTTCGAACGGGTTCAGCCTGTGGATGTGATTATAGGGGCCTACCCGCTCGATCGCGCGCAGGGCCCGCGGCCCGAAGCGCGCGCCCGGACGGTTGGTGACACCCAGATCGAAGGGAACGCCGAAAAGTGCAATCTCGCAATCCATGATGCGCCCGGTTGCCAGGGCATCCGCGTCGGAAGACGCATTGAGTAAGGTCGTGGCCTCCATGTAGGCAGGCTCGGAGCGCTTCTCCGGCTCTGTCCAGTCGATGCTGTTTTTGCCTGTGCCCATCGCTTCCCGCTCGCTTGCTCTCTGCCTAGCCCCAGAGTTCCGGCCGGGGCGGATCGACCCGGCCGGTCTCGTATCTGAGCCCGTTCGGCCAGTCCTGTGCCAGAAGAACGGGACCGTCGATATCCACGAAGTCGCACAGGCAACCGACGACGAAGCTGGGCGCCATCGCCAGCGAGGTCCCCATCATGTTACCGACCATCAGGCCCAGTTCCTCCGCGCGCGCCGACCGCGCCAGGCGCAGCGCTTCTGTCAACCCACCGGTCTTGTCGAGCTTGATGTTGATGCGTTGGTAGCGGCCGCGCACGACGTCGAGTTCGCCACTGTGGAGGCAGCTTTCGTCGGCACACAGGGGCACCGGCGAGACGTAACCATCCAGTGCCGCATCCTGGCCGCGCGGCAGCGGCTGTTCGAGCATTTCCACGCCCAGGCGCGCCATGGCGGGCGCCACGTCGCGAAGCTGTTCGATCGTCCAGCCTTCATTCACATCGACAACCAGGACCGCGTCGGGCCGCACGGCGCGGATCGCCTCGATCCGCTCGACCGGGCGGTCGGCATTCAGCTTAACCTTGAGCACCGGAACCGGGCCGGCCCGTCGGGCCTTGTCCGCCATCATCTCCGGGTCCGGCTCCAGACCGATGGTGACGGCAGTGGTCAACGGGCGCGGCTCGACGCCGGTCAGGGCCCAGATCGACCGTCCGCTCCGCTTCGCCTCCAGATCCCAAAGGGCGCAGTCGACAGCATTGCGTGCGCCGCCCGGCGGCAGGACAGTCTGCAGTGCATCGCGCGTGATGCCGTCCGGGTACGCGGCGATTAAGGCTCGCGTCTCGTCCAGAATGCTCTGCGCCGTCTCGCCGCAATAGAAGACGCCCTCGGCCTCGCCCCGGCCGCGATGGCGACCCTCCTCGGCCGTGACGATGAGCGCATGGGTGGCATCGAAGACGGCGCTTGCAATACGGAACGGGGCCTTCAGCGAAAACCGGTGGAGCTCGACGGTCAGGCGCATTACGCCTCGCCCCTGCCCTGCAGTAGCCGATCGGCGATCGCACCGCCGCCGGTGCGGACCGGATCGATGACCGGCAGACCCAACCGAGCCGCAGTCTCCGCGATCAGCGCCTCTGCCGCCGCAGCGTCCAGGCCCGCGGTGTTCAGACTGACCCCTGCGCAGTAACAGTCCGGACTGGTCAGCCGGGCCGCCTCCAGATTACGGGCGATCGCGGTCTCCAGCGCCGGCGTGGGATAACCGTCGAAGAATGCGATCTTGTCGCGGCCCGCCTGGTGGCAGAGCACGACGGCTTCCGGTTGGGCGCCGTGTAGCAGACCGAGCGACACGCCTGCATAGGCGGGATGGAAGAGCGAGCCCTGCCCCTCGATCACGTCCCAGTGATCCGCTCCGGCCGCCGGCGCCAGCACTTCGGCGGCCCCGGACATGAAGTCGCCAATCACCGAGTCGATGGCAAAGCCGCGGCCGGAGATCAGCACGCCGGTCTGGCCCGTCGCACAAAAGTCCGCATCAACGCCGCGTTCGCACAGGGCCCGCCAGAGGGCGAGGGCCGTATACTTCTTGCCCACGGCGCAGTCCGTACCGACAGTTAGCACACGATGCCCCGAACGCGGCAGTCCGCTGCCGATCGGCAGACCCGGCGGCGGGTCGCGCAGGTCCGTGAGTTTACACCCCGTCGCGTCGGCCAGAGCACGCAGCGCGCCGAGTGAGTTGAGCCGGATGTGCAAGCCCGCGGCAATATCCAGACCAGCCTCAAGCGCGGCGCGGAACACATCGAGCCAGCGGTCGTCCATAGCACCGCCCGGGCTGGCCGTGCCCACCACCAGCGTTTTCACGCCCGCCGCCCGCGCGGCCTCGATCGTCATGTCGGGCAGGCCGAGATCGACAGTCCCGGCGCTCAGGCGCAGCTGCCCCGCACAGCGTTCCGGCGCCCAGTCGGCGATCCCCGCCCCGGTCTTGGCGATCAGACGGTCCGGCGCATCACCGAGGAAGATGAGATAGGGTGGGAGGACCTTCATGCTCGCAATCGCTTTGCTATCCACGCCCACAAACGGGCCATGTTACTAAATATGATGTCAATTTCATTTTTTGACAAGAGTTCTAGGCGCCTTACGCGACGCGTCCTTCACAAGCGGACGTTTGCAAGCCGCCCGCACCGTAGAAGCTCTCAAAAAAAATCGAAAAGGCAGCCGGCATACCGGCGGCGTCACGCGAATTGCCACGCCGTTCCGTGGTCCCCTTCTGTGACATTCGACTCCGCACCATCCGCTCCGCGAATATCCTCCATGATCTCGTCAGCTGTCCCGCCGGTTGGCCGATTATCATAAACACGCCGGCGACCGCGAGCACCTGTACGGTCAGGTTGAGCCCCACCGGAAATTCGGCCCTTAGCGCCCGCGCGGTCTTGAGGTCCTTTAGGCTCACCGGTTTGATCGTCATTCAAAACAGACTGGCGACAAACGCGACGGTCGTGGTGCCGACCACTTGCGCGGTGGCCCGACACGGCGCACTCGCAGTACAATGAGCAGCTGCTGCACGGCATGGCGCGGGAACTGCGCATCGCGCCACTGCAGCGCATGCTGGAGGGTGGTGTCAGACTTACCCGTTGGATCAGCGGGTTGTTTGCGACATACGCATACCGGTTGAAATATGCCGTTCCGCCGCTTGCGAACCCGACGGGGTCCGAGGAGAGGAAGCGTCCGATGGCGGGGTCGTAGTAGCGGGCCTGCATGTAGATGAGGCCGGTATAGCTCTCGCCGTTGTCATTGGCCGCCGGCTGCTGACGCCTCGTCGAACGGCGTGTAGGCCTCCCGCCACAACAGCGTGCCCGAAGCCCGCGAGCGGGTTGTTCTTACAATGTCAGGGAATATGGCGGTGAGGGTGGGATTCGAACCCACGAGACGGTTGCCCGCCTACACGCGTTCCAGGCGTGCGCCTTCGACCACTCGGCCACCTCACCGCAGAAGGCGCGGACTATACTCATCGATGCACAATGGGCAAGGGCTGAGTCAGCACGTCGGGCGGTGCCGCTGCAGAGGCTGGCAATCGGCGCGCAAGCTCCTATCTTGACAAGCAAAAGCGCGACCCTGGAGCCCGCCATGTCCGACCCCGTCTGGAAGTCTCAGATCATCCCCGCCGAGCGCGCCCTGCCCGGCCGTCCCGATGCCATCGCTACCGCGCCGACGCATTTCGTCACCGGCCGGGATCTCAAGGCCGCCGCGCCTGAGGCGATGCAGGAAATCGTGCTGGGGATGGGTTGTTTCTGGGGCGTGGAACGCCTGTTCTGGCAGACGCCGGGCGTGTGGCACACGGCGGTCGGCTATGCCGGCGGCAGCACGCCTAATCCGACCTATGAGGAAGTGTGCTCGGGCGGTACCGGCCATGCCGAAGTGGTGCGCGTGGTGTTCGACCCGGCGCAGCTGTCGCTGGACGATCTCCTGAAAGTGTTCTGGGAAGGTCATGACCCGACCCAGGGCATGCGCCAGGGCAATGATCTGGGCACGCAATACCGCTCGGTTATCCAGACCCTCGACGACGCCCAGGCCGAAGCCGCCCGCGCCAGCCAGGCGCGTTACCAGGCCGAGCTTGACCGCTCCGGGCTTGGCGCCATCACGACGATCATCGAGCCGGCCGGCGAATTCTACTATGCCGAGGACTATCACCAGCAATACCTCGCGAAAAATCCCGGCGGCTATTGCGGTATCGGCGGCACCGGCGTGGTCTGTCCGATCGGAACCGGCGTTTCGGCCTGACGTTCATATTGCTCAGGCCTGTTGCCTGCAGGCCCGGTCTCGTCGAGGCTGGCGGGAAGCGCTGACATCCGTAACGACAGGACACTTGCTTGCAAAGACTGATCGCCTTTGACGTGGATTCAACACTGCTGCGTGTGGAATCCCTGGACACGGCCCTTGAGGCCGCGCTGGCGGCCCTGCCGGATGCGGCCGAGGCGCGCCGCCGCCTGCACGAGATCACCAATGCCGGCATGACCGGCCGCATGGCCCTGCGTGACAGCCTGGAAGCGCGGCTGAAGCTGGCGGCGCTCGACAAGGGCGGGGTCGACGAGATGGCCGAGCGCCTGCGCAAGCGCGTCACCCCGGGCATGGCACCCCTGCTGAAAAAGCTCCGCGCCCGCGGCGATCAGATCCACGCCATTTCCGGCGGCTTTGCCGACCTGATCGAACCGGTGCTGGGCGATCTGGGCTTCCAGCGTGGCGATATCCACGCCAACCGCTTTGTCTGGCAGGACGAGCGCGTGGTGGGACTGGACATCGACAGCCCGCTCTCGCGCAATGGCGGCAAGGCCGAAGTGCTCGACCGGATTGCCGCGGCCAGCAGCGAGACCATCATTGTCGGCGACGGGATGACCGATTTCGAGGCCTTCGAGAGCGGCGCCGCCGACCGTTTCATCGGCTTCGGCCTGATCGCCCGGCGCGATGTCGTGGTCGCGGCGTGCGAGTATTCCGGCGCCGACTATGTGCGCACGGTGGAAGGCCTGGGCAAGCTGCTGGGGGTTTAGGCGCCCTGTTCCTCCCTCTCCCCGGGGAGAGGGATCGAGGGAGAGGGGGGAGACACCGCCATTGGCGCTTCAAACGCCAGCACCGGGGTTTTCCCTCATCCGCCCTTCGGGCACCTTCTCCCCGGGGAGAAGGCGTGTTTGTCTGCCTACGGCCGGATCAGTCTGGCCCGGATCGAGCCTTCCAGCGCGTTGACGCGGTCGAGGAAATCGTCCGGCAGCGGGCCTTCCAGATCGGACACCACATAGCCCAGACCATTGCGCGTCTCGAGGCGCTGGGCGGCGATATTGGCCGAAGTCGAAGAGATCGACTCATTGAGCCGCGTCAGGAAGCCCGGCGCATTGGCGTGGAAGCTCAGGAGACGCACCCGGCCGGCCTTGATCTCGCCCGGCTCGATCTCCGGCACATTCACCGCGCCCTTGGTCGAACCCTGGGAGAGATAGCGCGCCAGCTTGCTCGACACGTCCTCGCCGATCGAGGCCTGGGCCTCCAGCGTCGAACCGCCGATATGCGGCGTCAGGATCACATTCTCAAATCGTTGCAGCGGCGAAACGAAGGCTTCGTCCTTGGAGGCCGGCTCCTTGGGAAAGACGTCGACCGCCGCCCCCAGAAGGGCGCCGCTTTCCAGCGCATCGGCCAGGGCATCGATATCGACAAGGTCACCGCGCGCCTGGTTGATCAGGATGGCGCCCTTTTTCATCTTCGCGATGGCATCGCGGTTCATGATGTTGCGGGTCTGCTCGGTCGAGGGGACGTGCAGCGTCACCACGTCGGAGATTTCCAGCAGCTCGTCCAGCGAGCCGCAGGACCGTGCATTGCCGTGCGCCAGCTTGGGTTCGATGTCGTAGAAATAGACATGCATGCCCAGCGCGCTGGCGAGCACGGACAGCTGGGAACCGATATTGCCGTACCCGACAATGCCCAGCTTCTTGGCGCGCACCTCGTGGGAATCCGTCGCCGATTTCTGCCACTCGCCGCGCTTGGCCGCCGAGGAGCGGGCGGGGATGCCGCGCATCAGCATGATCACCGAGGCGAGGGTCAGTTCTGCGACCGAGCGGGTGTTGCCGAAGGGGCCGTTGAAGACGGGGATGCCGCGCGCTTCGGCCGTGTCCAGGTCGACCTGGTTGGTGCCGATGCAGAAACAGCCCAGCGCCTGCAGGCCGGGCGCCGCGTCGAAGGCCGCCTTGTCCATCCTGGTGCGCGAGCGGATGCCGGCCAGAAGCGCGCCGGACAGCCGGTCGTGCAGGTCGGAGACGGCCAGCGCGGCCGCATGACGCTCGATGGGCAAACCGGCCGCCTCGAAGGCGCGGTCGGCGAGCGGGTGCACATTTTCGAACAGGACGACAGTGTCGGACATGGCGGGGTTTCCTGAGGATCGGTCGGGGTTAAGTTAGGCGTGCTTCGCCGCAGCGCAACATGCAAATCCCCTTATGTCCACAGCCCGCAGCGGCGCCCCGCCAGGCCCGTCACGCAAGACTATTCGGCGTTCAGCGCCCGAACCGCCGCAATCGTCCGGTCGACGTGTTCGTAGGGGTTCATTTCCGACCAGGTCAGCGTGATCGTCGAATTTTGATCGATCACGTAGGATGTGCGCGAAGTCCAGCCCGGACGCATCAGCATGCCCACATCATAGTCGCGCATCATGCCCTCGCCGATGGCGAAGACCGGGAAGGCCGACGCACAGTGCTGGGTGGAGAAGTCGGCGAGACGGTCGGTATTGCCCGCGGTGATGCCGATCACCTGCGCACCCTCGGCCTCGAACTCGCCGATCGCCTCGGCAAAGCTGGCTGCCTGGGCCTCGCAGCCCGAAGTGAAGGCCGCCGGAAAGAAGAAGACCACGACCGGCCCGCTTTCCAGCGCCTCGGCGAGATGGAAGCTGACCGGCTCGCCGGCCTGGAAGCCCTCGACGGTGAAGTCCGGAGCGGTATCGCCCAGCTCCAGCTCGGCAAGGGCCGGAGCGGAGATGGCGGCGACGGCGGCAAGGCCGGCAATGAGATGACGCATGGGGATCCCCTCCTCGGATCGAGACAGTGTCGGCAGACAAGATGAGGCGTTTGACGGCCGGGACAAGGCCCCGGCCATCACAAGCTAGTCATCATCCATCTTCAGCGCGGCGATGAAGGCCTCCTGCGGGATTTCGACCTTGCCGAACTGGCGCATCTTCTTCTTGCCGGCCTTCTGCTTGTCCAGCAGCTTGCGCTTGCGGGTGGCGTCACCGCCATAGCATTTCGCCGTCACGTCCTTGCGAAGGGCCGAGAGAGTCTCGCGGGCGATGATCCGGCCGCCCAGGGCCGCCTGGATCGGGATCTTGAACATGTGCCGCGGGATCAGGTCCTTCAGCTTCTCGCACATGGCCCGGCCGCGCACTTCGGCGCGTGCGCGGTGGACCACCATGGAGAGCGCATCGACCGGCTCGTCATTGACCAGGATCGACATCTTCACCAGATCGCCGACACGGTCCTCGATCCACTGATAGTCGAAACTGGCATAGCCCTTGGTGACCGATTTCAGGCGGTCGTAGAAGTCGAACACGACCTCGTTGAGCGGCAGCTCGTAGACCACCATGGCCCGGTTGCCGGCATAGGTGAGTTCCTTCTGGACGCCGCGGCGGTCCTGGCAGAGCTTCAGCACGCCGCCCAGATACTCGTCCGGCACCAGGATGGTCGCCTTGATCCAGGGCTCGGCAATCGTGTCGATCTTCACCGGATCGGGCATGTCGGCCGGATTGTGCAGATCCATTTCCGTACCGTCCGTCATGGTCAGACGGTAGACCACGGACGGCGCCGTGGTGATCAGCTCGATATCGTATTCCCGCTCCAGCCGCTCGCGGATCACTTCCAGATGCAACAGGCCGAGGAACCCGCAGCGGAAGCCGAAGCCGAGCGCGGCCGAGGTTTCCATCTCGTAGGAGAAGGACGCATCGTTCAGCGCCAGTTTCTCGATCGCCTCGCGCAGATCCTCGAACTCGGCGCTGTCGACCGGGAAGAGACCGCAGAACACCACGGGCTGGGCCGGCTTGTAGCCGGTCAGCGGCTTGTCGGCCGGGCGGCGGTCGTCGGTGACCGTGTCGCCGACACGCGCATCGCGCACCTGCTTGATCGAGGCATTGAGGAAGCCGATCTCGCCCGGGCCCAGCTCGGCGATCGCTTCCTTTTTCGGACGGAACACGCCGACACCGTCGACCGGATAGGCCGCACCGGTGCCCATCAGGCGCACCTTCATGCCCTTTTTAAGCGTGCCCTCGATGATCCGCACCAGGCAGATCACGCCGAGATAGGGATCGTACCAGCTGTCGACCAGCATCGCCTTGAGCGGCGCGTCCGGATCGCCGGCGGCGGGCGGCGGCAGACGCTTGACGATAGCTTCGAGCACGTCGGGCACGCCCAGGCCGGTCTTGGCAGAGATCTCGACGGCCTCGGAGGCGTCGATACCGATCACATCCTCGATCTGCTCCTTGACCCGCTCCGGCTCGGCCGCCGGCAGGTCGATCTTGTTGAGCACGGGCACGATCTCGTGGTCGACCTCGATGGCCTGGTAGACATTGGCCAGGGTCTGCGCTTCCACACCCTGCGAGGCGTCCACGACCAGCAGCGAGCCTTCGCACGCCGCCAGCGAGCGGTTGACCTCATAGGCGAAGTCGACATGGCCGGGCGTGTCGATCAGGTTGAGGACGTAGGTCTTGCCGTCCTTGGCCGTATAGTCGAGACGCACGGTCTGCGCCTTGATGGTGATGCCGCGCTCGCGCTCGAGTTCCATCGAGTCGAGCACCTGCTCCTTCATCTCACGCTCGGTAAGCCCGCCGGTGACCTGGATCAGCCGGTCGGCGAGGGTGGATTTGCCATGGTCGATATGGGCGACGATGGAGAAATTTCGGATCAGGGACGGATCTGTGCTCATGGCGCGGGCACGTAGCATTCAAAAGGGGTTTGGCCAAGCGGGATGGGCTGTTGGGTTGCGAGGCTTCCCCTGCGCGAGCGGGGGAAGTGGCCGAACCCGACCTTGGGTCGGGTGAGGTCGATGGGGGCAAGTACATGCGCGCTGACGCGCTCTGCGCCGCTTGCGCGCCGCCCCCTCAGCCCGCTACGCGGACAGCTCCCCCGCAAGCGGGGCGAGCCCTTCTGCGCACCCCCAAACGAAAAAGGCCGCCCCGGCAGGAGCGGCCTTTTTGAGATCCTTGCGGCAGCGAACGCCTAGTTCGCCAGAACCGCCTGCATCGCCTCGTACTTCTCGACGAGACCTTCGGCGTGTTCGCGCTCTTCCTCGCTCTTGGCCACCGCGACGTCTTCGCGGGCATTGGCCAGGTCCTGGGCGAGCTTGTCGGCGTCGATCTCGGAGACCGGCACGGCTTCTTCGGCCAGGATGGTCAGGCCGGCCGGGGTCACCTCGGCGAAACCGCCATGGATGAAGGTGCGCTCGACCGAGCCGTCATTCATCACCGCGATGGCGCCCGGACGGATCACCGACATGAAGGGGGCGTGATCCGGCAGTACGCCGAAATCGCCCTCTTCGCCGGGAACCACGACCTGGTCCACCTGGCCGGCAAACACCCGGCGCTCCGGAGAGACGAGATCGAAATGGAGTTTGTCAGCCATCAGGCGTGTCTCCGGTTAGACCGAAGCTGCGTTACGCAGCTTCCGCGGCCAGCTTCTCGGCCTTCTTCACAGCGTCTTCGATGGTGCCGACCATGTAGAATGCCGCTTCCGGCAGGTGGTCGTACTCACCGTCGCAGATCGCCTTGAAGCCCTTCACGGTTTCCGCAACCGGCACCTGGATGCCCGGGAAGCCGGTGAAGATTTCAGCCACGTCGAACGGCTGCGACAGGAAGCGCTCGACCTTGCGGGCGCGGGCCACGGTCAGCTTGTCTTCTTCCGACAGCTCGTCCATGCCCAGGATCGCGATGATGTCCTGCAGGGCCTTGTAGCGCTGGAGGATTTCCTGAACGCGGCGCGCCGTCTTGTAGTGTTCTTCGCCAACGATGCGCGGCTCGAGGATACGCGAGGTGGAGTCGAGCGGGTCCACGGCCGGGTAGATACCCTTTTCCGAGATCGCGCGGTTGAGAACCGTGGTCGCGTCCAGGTGGGCGAAGGTGGTGGCCGGGGCCGGGTCGGTCAGGTCGTCGGCCGGCACGTAGACGGCCTGCACGGACGTGATCGAACCCTTGGTGGTCGAGGTGATCCGCTCCTGCAGCGCACCCATGTCGGTGGCCAGGGTCGGCTGGTAACCCACGGCGGACGGGATCCGGCCCAGAAGGGCGGACACTTCGGCGCCGGCCTGGGTGAAGCGGAAGATGTTGTCCACGAAGAACAGCACGTCCTTGCCTTCCTCGTCGCGGAAATATTCCGCCTGGGCGAGACCGGACAGGGCGACGCGGGCGCGGGCGCCCGGCGGCTCGTTCATCTGGCCGAAGACCAGGGCGCAACGCGAACCTTCCGTGGACCCGCCATGTTCCTTGGGGTCCTTGTTCACGCCGGATTCGATCATTTCCCAGTACAGGTCGTTACCCTCACGGGTCCGCTCACCCACACCGGCGAAGACCGAGTAGCCGCCGAACATCTTGGCGATATTGTTGATCAGTTCCTGGATCAGAACCGTCTTGCCGACGCCGGCGCCGCCGAACAGGCCGATCTTGCCGCCCTTGGCGTAGGGGCAGAGCAGGTCGACGACCTTGATACCCGTCGGCAGGATTTCGGCGGAGGTCGCCTGCTCCTCGAAGGACGGGGCCGGACGGTGGATCGGCGCGCGCTGCGTGTGCGCTACATCGCCGGCTTCGTCGATGGCTTCACCCGTGACGCTCATGATGCGGCCGAGCGTGCCCGGGCCGACCGGAACCGTGATCGGCGAACCCGTGTCGGTCACTTCCGTGCCGCGCTGCAGGCCTTCCGTCGCGTCCATGGCGATCGTACGGACGGTGTTCTCGCCGAGGTGCTGGGCGACCTCGAGGACGAGCTTCTTGCCGTCATTGGTGGTTTCCAGGGCGTTGAGGATGTCCGGCAGGGTGCCTTCGAACTCAACGTCCACGACAGCGCCCGTGATCTGGACGATGCGGCCTTGGGATTTGCTCATAGCGGGTATTCCTCTCGCCTAGAGGGCCTCGGCGCCGGAGATGATTTCAGTCAGCTCCGTGGTGATCTGCGCCTGACGCGTGCGGTTATAAACAAGGTTCAGTTTGTCGATGAGTTCGCCGGCGTTGCGCGTGGCGTTGTCCATCGCGGCCATCTTGGCCCCCATCTCGCCTGCCACGTTTTCCAGCAGGGCGGACAGGATGACGGTATCGGCATAGCGCGGCAGCAGCGTGTTGAGGATCGTCTCCTCATCCGGCTCGGCTTCGTAGATCGCGCCCTTCAGGTCGGGACGTTCCACGCCCTCGTCGATCGCATCGATCGCGGGGATCAGCACTTTCGCGCGCGGCTTCTGCGAGATCACCGACACGAATTCGGCCGAGACCAGCTCGCAGACATCGAACTCGCCATTCTCGAACATGATACGGATCTTTTCACCGATCCGGCCCGAAGTGGCGCTGGTGACGGTCTTCTCGCCCGACAGCTCGATCCGCTCGACGATGAGCTTGGCGAACTGGCGCTTCAGCTGGTCGCCGCCCTTCTTGCCGACGCAGATCAGCTTGACGGTCTTGCCTTCGGCCTGCAGTGCCGTGATGCGCTCGCGGGCCTTCTTCACGATATTCGTGTTGAAGCCGCCGCACAGGCCGCGATCGGCCGTCATCACGACCAGCAGATAGGTGTCCGAGCGGCCGGTACCGACCAGCAGCGGCGACGCGCCGGGCGTGCCGGCCATCGCCGTCGACAGGTTGGCCATGACAGCCGCCATGCGCTCGGCATAGGGGCGCGCGGCTTCCGCGGCCTCCTGTGCCCGGCGCAGCTTGGCGGCGGCCACCATCTGCATCGCCTTCGTGATCTTTTGCGTCGATCGAACCGAAGAGATGCGGTTTTTCAGGTCCTTAAGGCTCGCCATAAGGCTCTCCTCAGCGGTTGGTCTCGATCAGGCTCACGCGAAATGTTCGGTGAACTTGTCGAGTGCCGCCTTCAGCTTGCCTTCCGAGTCGTCGGTCAGCTTCTTCTCTTCGCGGATCGAGGAGAGAAGATCGGCGTGTTCGGCATGCAGGTGACGCAGCAGGTCGGCTTCGTAGCGGGCGATGTCCGACACGGCCAGGCCGTCCAGATAGCCCCGCGTACCGGCGTAGATCACGCAGACCTGTTCTTCCATCGACAGCGGCGAGAATTGCGGCTGCTTCAGGAGTTCGGTGAGGCGCTGACCGCGGTTCAGCAGCTTCTGGGTCGCGGCATCGAGGTCGGAACCGAACTGGGCGAAGGCCGCCATCTCGCGGTACTGGGCCAGTTCGCCCTTCATCTTGCCGGCAACCTGCTTCATCGCCTTGGTCTGGGCGGCAGAACCCACGCGCGACACCGACAGGCCGACGTTCACGGCCGGGCGGATGCCCTGGTAGAACAGGTCGGTTTCCAGGAAGATCTGGCCGTCGGTGATCGAGATCACATTGGTCGGGATGTAGGCCGACACGTCGTTGGCCTGGGTTTCGATGACCGGCAGGGCCGTCAGCGAACCATTGCCATTGGCGTCGTTCAGCTTCGCCGCGCGCTCCAGCAGACGGGAGTGCAGGTAGAAGACGTCGCCCGGATAGGCTTCGCGGCCCGGCGGGCGGCGCAGCAGCAGGGACATCTGGCGATAGGCGACGGCCTGTTTGGACAGGTCATCATACACGATCAGGGCGTGCATGCCGTTATCGCGGAAGTATTCACCCATGGCGCAGGCGGTGAACGGTGCCAGGAACTGCATCGGAGCCGGGTCCGACGCGGTCGCGGCAACCACGATGGTGTAATCCATCGCGCCGTTTTCCTCGAGCGTCTTCACGATCTGGGCGACCGTGGAGCGCTTCTGGCCGACGGCGACGTAGATGCAGTAGAGCTTGGCGCTCTCGTCATCGCCTTCGTTGATGGCTTTCTGGTTCAGGATCGTGTCGAGCGCGATCGCGGTCTTGCCGGTCTGGCGGTCACCGATGATCAGCTCGCGCTGGCCGCGGCCGACCGGGATCATGGCGTCGATCGCCTTGATGCCCGTTGCCATCGGCTCGTGCACGGATTTGCGCGGGATGATGCCCGGGGCCTTCACATCGACGCGGCGGCGCTCGGCAACATCCTTCAGCGGACCCTTGCCATCGATCGGCTCGCCCAGACCGTCCACGACACGGCCCAGCAGGCCCTTGCCCACGGAGGTGTCGACGATCGAGCCGAGACGCTTAACGGTGTCGCCTTCCTTGATGCCCCGGTCGTCGCCGAAGATCACGCAGCCGACATTGTCGCGCTCGAGGTTCAGGGCCATGCCCTTGATGCCGCCCGGGAACTCGACGAGCTCACCGGCCTTCACCTCGTCCAGCCCGTAGACGCGCGCGATACCGTCACCGACGGACAGCACGCTACCGACGTCCGAAACCTTCGCTTCGGAACCGTAATTCTTGATCTGATCCTTGAGGATCGCAGAGATTTCTGCGGCACGGATGTCCATGGACCTAGGCCTCTTTCATCGCATTCTTCATCCCGTCCAGCTTGGTGCGGAGGGAACTATCGAACATGCGGGAGCCGACCTTCACGATCAGCCCGCCCAACAATTCGGGCCGCACATCCGTGCGCACCTCGATCTCGCGCCCGAAGGCACCCTTCAGCGAAGCCGCCAGGGCCTCGGTCTGTTTCTTCGTCAGCGCCGCTGCCGTGGTCACGTCGGCGGTCACCACGCCGCGGTCGGCCGCAGCCAGCGCAGCATAGATCTTTGCGACGGTGCCCAGCTCGCCGGCGCGGCCATTGTGCGCGGCCACGCCGAACATGTTGCGGGTCAGCGCGTTGAACTTGGCCTTCTTCGCCAGCTCGGCCAGCACGCCGTCCTTGGCGTCGGCCGGATGCAGCGGCGAGGCGAGCGCCTCGGCCAGGTCCGGGGATTCCTCGAGCATCGCGCGGAAAGCCGACAGGTCGGCTTCCACCGCGTCAGCGGCACCCGAGGTCTTCGCCAGCTCGAACAGGGCAGTTGCGTAGCGTCCTGCCGCGTTGGCTGTCATGGCGTCTTCGCCGGTCTTCACCGTGACGTCACTCTCTAGCTGGATCGCACCCGTGGATCGCCGGATGGCGCAAGTGCTTGTTATTCAACGATTTTCACAAACGAACACACGGTGTTGCACCGCACGTTCTCGTGGTTCGGCGCTGCGATAGCACAGGCATAGGGGCACAGCAAGCCACTCACACCGGGCGTTTCAGCGCACGGACAGTGTTTTGGCGACGCTCTCGTCCGCCCGGCCGGGCGCACAGGGGCGCTTCAGGAAGGATGTCGCTGTCACGTCCCCTTCCGCCGCGCCTTTTTCGCCAGGATGTTCATCGTCTCGACGAACAGCGAGAAGGCAATGGCAAAGTAGAGATAGCCGCGCGGGATATGGAAATGCAGCGCATCGGCGACCAGTGCGACCCCGATCAGCAGCAGGAAGGACAGGGCCAGCATCTTGGTCGTGGGATGCCGCTCGATGAAGCGCGACACCGTGCCCGAGGCGAGCAGCATGATCGCCATGGCGATGGCGACTGCCGTGATCATCACCGGCAGATGGTCTGTCATGCCGACCGCGGTGATCACACTGTCCAGCGAGAAGACGATATCGATCAGCACGATCTGGAACACCACAGCCCCGAAGGCCGCCACCACCGGGTTCTCGTGATGGGTATTGTCGCCCTCCACCGAATGGTGGATCTCCAGCGTCGCCTTGACGATCAGGAAGAGGCCGCCGCCCATCAGGATCACATCGCGCCAGGACACATCGAAACCGGCAATCGAGAAGACCGGCTCCTCCAGATGCGCAATCCACACCAGGCCGAACAGCATGATGACCCGGAAGATGAGCGCCAGGCCCAGCCCGAGCGCCCGCGCCTTCGGCCGCTGTGCCTCCGGCAACCGCCCGGCCATCAGCGCGACGAAGATCACATTGTCGATCCCCAGCACGATTTCCAGAAAGGTCAGCGTGGCCAGCGAGAGGAAGACTTCGGGGGTCAGCAGGGCGTCGAGCATGATCGGTCCGTGAGCGGCTGTCCGGCACATACTCGCAACTGTCGCCGTCTTGTCCAGCCTGCCGGCCGCTCTCCGGACCGTCCTTCCGGCGAAAGCCGGAACCCAGCTTAAAAAGCCGGGTCGGGCCAGACCTGGCACCGCTTCGCCCGATGATCCGGACCCTGGCCTTCGTCAGGATGACGGTGTCCGGGGGCTGCGCGTGTCTGCCAGAACCCGTTTCTCAGATGAAGCTGTACGGTTCGACGTCGATAGACACCCGCACCGAGGACGGGGTCTTCACCCGTCCTGCCCAGGCGCGCAGATAGGCGGAGATGTCGACCGTCTTGTCGGCGCGCACCAGGATGCGGCGGCGATGCCAGCCGCGCACCATCGCGCGCGGCGGTTCGGCCGGCCCCCAGATCTCCACCCCGTCGGTCACCGGCGCCGCGGCGGCCCAGTCGGCGGCAGCCTTTTCGACATTGGCGGGGTCCTGGCTCATCAGCCCGATCGCGGCGAGCCGGCCGAAGGGCGGCAGGCCCAGCGCCTCGCGCGCCATGAATTCCATGTCGAGGAAGCGGTCGCGATCGCCGGCGATGAGCGCCTGGATCGCCTCGTGTTCGGGCTGGTGCGTCTGCAAGAGCGCCCGCCCCGGCCGGTCGGCACGCCCCGCCCGGCCGGCCACCTGGACCAGCGTCTGGAAGGTACGCTCCCCGGCCCGCGGATCGCCGCCCGCCAGGCCCAGATCGGCATCCACCACGCCGACCAGCGTCAGATTGGGGAAGTTGTGGCCCTTGGCGGCAATCTGGGTGCCGACCAGGATGTCGATCTCGCCCTTCTCCATCGCCGCCACGATCTCGGCCCCGCGCTGGGTGTCGGAGGAATAGATCTCCACCCGCGCCCCGGGGAAACGCCGCTTGGCCTCCTCGGCCACCCGCTCGACACCCGGCCCGACACTGGTCAGCGAATCCTCCGCCCCGCATTCCGGACAGGCTTTCGGCTTGGGCATGGAAAAGCCCGTGACATGGCAAACGAGGCGGCCGGTATAGCGGTGTTCGACGAGATAGGACTGGGTGTCCGGTGACACCATGCGATGACCGCAGGCGCGGCACAGCACCAGCGGCGCATAGCCCCGGCGGTTGAGATAGAGCAGGCTCTGCTCGCCGCGCGCAAAGGTCTCGGCCATGGCGGCGACCAGCGGCGGCGACAGCCAGCAACCGGTCTCGGCCGGGGTCTCGCGCAGATCGATCGTGCCGATCTCCGGCAGGATGGCCGCGCCCGGCCGCGCCGGCAGATGCACATGCACATAGCGGCCGGCCTGCACATTGGCGAGGCTTTCCAGCGAGGGCGTCGCCGAGGCCAGCACCACCATCGCCCCTTCCAGCTTGGCGCGGACAATGGCGAGGTCGCGGGCCTGGTAGGCCAGGCCCTCATCCTGCTTGTAGGTCGGGTCGTGCTCCTCGTCGACGACGATCAGAGCGAGCCGCATGAAGGGCAGGAACAGCGCCGAGCGCGCGCCCACGACGATCCGCGCCCGGCCCTCGGCCACTTCGCGCCAGACGCGGCGGCGATTCTTCGGTCCGGCGCCGGAATGCCACAGGGCCGGTTTCACGCCGAAGCGTTTTTCAAAGCGCGACAGCACCGCCTCGGTCAGCGCGATCTCCGGCAGCATGATCAGGATCTGGGCCTTCGGGTCCCGGCGCAGCACTTCCGCCACAGCCTCGAAATAGACCTCGGTCTTGCCCGAGCCCGTCACCCCGTCCAGCAAAGCCGACTGGAAACCGCCGGCCCGGACCAGACGCCGCAGCACGCCGGACGCCTCGCCCTGCATGGCGGTCAGATCGAGCCCGGCATGATCGGGATCCGGTTCCTCGAAGGGCGGATCGACCAGGCGTTTTTCCTCGGACAGCGCACCGCACTTCGCCAGTCCCTTCACCACAGAGGCCGTCACGCCCGCCTCGCGCGCCAGATCGGCGGCCGTCGCCTCGCCCAGCGCTGCGGCGGCGTCGAGCACGCGCTGACGCGCCTCGGTCATCCGCCCCGGATCGCCGGAGCCGGGCTTGTAGACCGTTTCCGCAGGCGAGGGTTTTAGCGCATCCGTCGAGCGCAGGACCGAACGCAGCACGATCCCGGGCGACTGCACCAGATAACGCGCCAGCCAGTCGACAAAGCGCCGCGTGCCCTCCGGCAGGGGCGGACCGCCGGTCGCGCTGTCGAGCGGTTTCAGCTTGCGGGCAGGGTCGTCCGGCTTGATGGCCCAGACCACGCCACGCGCCAGCCGCTTGCCTAGCGGTGCGAGAACATGATCGCCCGGCTGCACCTCGACATCCTCCGGCACGACATAGTCGAAGGCTTCCGGCAGCGGCAGCGGAAACAGGATGGCGGCGATGCGGCGTGACACGGTCGGACTTGTCCTCGATTCCGGCCAAGCTTAACCGCCCCCGCCCGGTTTGCGACAGTCCCGGCTGCTGCGCCGCTGTGGAGTAGGCCGGCGCTGGCAGGCGGGTTTGCATTTCGGAAAGGGAATACGCCAAAACTGGCACGCGAAACGGGCAGGGAGCCAGACATGACCGGCAGCGCAGACCAGGATGACGACCTTCGGCTCGATGCAGCCTCCGTGCGCACCTATCTCATGGCCCATCCCGATATCGTCCGCGAGGATGCCGAGCTGATGGCCCTGCTCGCCCGGCGCGACGCGGGCGGCGACGTGGTCGATCTCGGCTCGGCCGCGCGCGAGAAACTGCTCGAGGAGGTGCGCCAGCTCAAGGCGCTCAATGCCGGTATTGTCGAGACCGCACGCGCCAATCTGGCGACCCAGTCGCAGATCCACATGGCGGTGCTCGCCCTTCTGGAAGCCGACAGCCTCGCCGCCCTCGACCGCAAGATTTCCGGCCGCCTGACCGGCGCGCTCGGGGTCGATGTCTGCCGTATCCTGATCGAAGGGCACGCCCCGCTGAGGGCCGGCGAGTCCATTCTCGGCGCCTCCGAAGGCTTTGTCGGCGATGTGCTGGGCCAGAAGGTGGAACGGCTCGGCCCGGTCGACCCGGAGATCGCCCATGCGCTTTATGGCCAGCAGGGCGCGCGGGTGAAGAGCGAGGCCGTCGTACGGCTCGACTTCCACGGCCAGGACGGGCTGATGGCCCTGGCGGCGCGCGATGCGCACCTGTTCGAGGCCGGACAGGGTACCGAGCTTTTGAACTTCCTGGCCCGCGCCATCGAGCGCATGATCGTGCAATGGCTGCATCACACGCCCTGACCCTGCCCCTGGGCGCCGCACTGGACGCCTTCTACGCCCATCTCGCCGGCGAGCGCCGTCTCGCCGCCCGCACGCTCGACGCCTATCGCCGCGATCTGGACGGGTTCGCCGCATTTCTCGGCCTGCACCTGGGCTGCGAGCCCGCCCTCTGCGACCTTGCCACCCTGCGCGCGAGCGATTTCCGCGCCTGGATGGCCGATCGCCGCCGCGGCGGCCTGTCGGCCCGCTCGCTGGCCCGTGAACTGTCGGCCGTGCGCACCTTTTTCAGCTATGCCCGCCGCCGCTGGTCGCTGGAAAACGCCGCCCTTTCCCTGATCGAAGGACCGAAATTCGCCCACTCGAAGCCCAGACCGGTCAGCGAGGCTGCCGCCCGTGAGCTGATCGCCGAGACCGGCCATCGCGACGGGCGCGGCTGGGTGCAGGCCCGCGACAGCGCCGTCCTGCTCCTGCTCTATGGCTGCGGCCTGCGGATCTCCGAAGCCCTGGGCCTGACAGGACGCGATCATCCGCTCGGCGAGACGCTGCGCATCACCGGCAAGGGCGGCAAGATGCGTGTCGTACCGGTCCTGCCTGCCGTGCGCGAGGCCTGTGCCGAGTATGTGCGCCTGTGCCCATTCGATCTTGAACCCGCCGCCGCCCTGTTCCGCGGCACACGCGGCGGCGCGCTGGGTCCACGCAGCGTCCAGGCGCTGATGAGCGATCTGCGCGGCCGGCTCGGCCTGCCCGCCAGCGCCACCCCCCACGCCCTGCGCCACGCCTTTGCCACCCACCTCCTGGCCAATGGCGGCGATCTGCGCGCCATCCAGGAGCTTCTGGGCCATGCCAGCCTCTCGACCACCCAGGTCTATGCCGACGTCGAGACCCGCCGCCTGATGTCCGTCTACGACCAGACCCACCCCCGCGCCCGGCGGGGATAGCATTGCGGTATTCCTTCCGCAGGGCGGATGAAGTGCGCTCCGCGCCCCGCTTCCGCGGGCCTTCGTCCGGAAAAAATTTGGAGGGTGGAAGACAGAGTGAGAGCGCCGCACCAAACACCGTCACCCTGACACCCGCTTTCGCGGGCGCAGGCTTCAGTCAGGGCCCAG